>NZ_BDBP01000025.1 GCF_001613045.1 Nocardia lijiangensis NBRC 108240
AACTGTGCGCAACATTGCCGGACCACCCCCGTCCCGCGCGGCCGCTCGCGAAATATCGCGGAAGGTCCCCACCAAGTTCGCCGCTTCCTTTCCGCCGTGCTCGGCTTGTGACTCGAGCCATAGCCCGGCCGGTGTCCGAATCTAGGGGGATGCCGCGAACCTTGTCACTGCACATCGGCGAGAAGATCGACTATGCCGATTAGTTTCGAGAGACTAAACGCGTGGCGCTCGGGCCGTTTCGCCCCAGCTCACCGGCCGGTGCGGAGGGCCGGTTCGGACCGCACTGCGCCGTGCTTTGTCGCGTGAGCCGATCTGCGCCTTCGGGGGAACTTGCAGCAACATGAGCGTGCGGTCAGAATGCCGCAATGCCCGCAGTGCTGCCTCAGCTCTCGATCGACGCCCCGATCATCACCCGGCTCCTGCCGCGCCTCACCGATCTTTTCACCGAACTGCTCGACGCCGGAATCGCGGCGATCCCCGGCGCAGAGGCGCTGCCCGCCGGGCATTTCAACGACGAGGTCGTCCCGGCGATCGTCGCCGGGACCGGGGCCTTCCTCGCGGCGCTCGACGCGGGGCGGGCCTGCACTCCCGAAGAGGTCGCCGAGTTCGTCGTACCGGTCGTGCAGCGCCACGCCGAGGATCGAATTCCGTTGCGGGCCTTGATCCTTGCCCTGTTCGGTTCTGTGCGTCACCTCTGGGCGGAGGCCGGGTCGCTCGCCGGACCCGACGACCTGCGGGACCTCTTGGCCTTCTCCGACCTGCTGCTGGAATTGCTGGCCAACATGACCGTGTCCATGTCCGAGACGCACAGCGACGTGGAGCAATCCATCTACGGCAGCGAACGAGAGGCGCGCAGGTTGCTGTGCGCCGCCCTGCTTCGCGGCGTCGAGACCGCCGAACTGGCCGCGCGCGCCGACATCGCACTGGCCGATCGCTACGACGTGCTCGCCATCCACGTCGTCCCGCTCGAGCAGGCGGATCCGAGGGTCGACACCGTGGTGGCCCGACGCCGAATCCGCTTGGTGCAGCAGGTACTCGACACACTCGCCGCGACCACGGCGCTCAACACCTTCGACGGCACGACCGGTATCGCGCTGCTGCCGACGGCCGCCGACCCGTCGATCGATTCCCCGTACACGGAACTGGGTGCGGCGCTCGCGGCGCGGCTCGGCAGCGCGGTCGTCGTCATCGACGCCGGATCGGTGCCGCGCGGCGAACTGGTGGCAGCGGCGAGCGAGGCGGCCGAACTCGGCGACCTCGCCAGGGCACTCGGTCTGCCGACCGGCACCTACGTGCTGGACGACCTGATGCTGGAGTACCAGCTGACCCGGCCGGGGCGGTCCCGGGAACGATTGGCGCAGCGCATCATTCCGCTCGAGCCGTACCCGCATCTGCTGGAGGCGCTGGACGCGCACATGCGGCACGGGGCCGATCGCAAGGCGGCGGCGGCCGAAGTGCACCTGCACCCCAACAGCTTCAGCTACCGCCTGCGCCGCGTCGCCGAACTGACCGGCTTCGACCCCTCCGATCCCACCGAATCCCGCCTGCTCGCGGCGGCATTGATGGTCTACCGCCTCTACCCGCCGACACCCCCCGCGGCAGCCGACCCGATCTGACCGTGATTCGTTCCGCGTGACTAACGCGGCAGGTCGTATTCTCGCATCGATGCAGTGACACCGACTCAGACGGTTGCCGATACTTGTGACGAGATCACAACGTGGTCATCGGCGTTGGCACGGGCTCGAAGTGCTCGTGCGGGCCGGGGACCCCGAGCACGAGAAGGGCTGCCACCATGAATTCGGTCGACGTGGACCGTTCCGCCTCACGCCCCCAACCGAATCCGCTGCGCACGGACTTCGCGGGCGGCAGTTTCCGATCCCGCGTTCTCGACGCGGCCATCAGGTACTCCGTGCGGCCGTTCATCACCCTCTGGTCGCGCTACCCGGACCTGCCGTGGCCGTACGGCGTGGTCGACCATCTCGGGCGGGTACTGCGCAACGCGCCCGGCCTGACCCGGCGGCGTATTGCGTTGCCGCACTGCGGAGCCGAGCTCACCACACCGCGCACCGTCGACGCATCCCGGTTCGTGCTCTACCTGCACGGCGGCGCGTTCCTCGTCGGGAACCGGACCCTGCACCACCAGATGGTCGGCCGCTTCGCCGACACGCTCGCGGCGCGGATCCTCGCGGTCGGTTACCGCAAGATGCCCAAAACCGGTATCGCCGAGGCGGTGTCGGATTGCGTCGACGGGTATCGGTACGCGCTGGAGAGGGGTGTCGCGCCGGAGCACATCACCCTGATGGGCGATTCCGCTGGCGGGTACCTCGTCTTCGCGACAGCGTTGGAGATCCGGCGGCAGGGTCTGCCGATGCCCGCCGCGATCGTCGCCATGTCGCCGCTCACCGACTGGGATTTCACCGCGAAGCTCGCCGCGCCGACCGGCGGTGTCTGCGCGGTCTTCCCGGTCCGCGCCGTGCCGATCTTCGGCCTTCTCGCCGAGCGCACCGGCGGAACAACGCCTTTGATGTCGCCTGCGCACGCCGACCTGACCGGCTTGCCGCCCACCCTGATTCAGGCCAGCTCTACCGAATTCGTCTACCCCGACGCCGAACTCATGGTGGAACGCCTGGCCGCCCACGGCGTGCCCTGTGAACTCCAGATCTGGCCAGGGCAGGTGCACGTCTTCCAGGCCGCGGCCTCGATCGTGCCGGAAGCCGCCGAGGCCGTCCGCGAGATCGGCGGCTTCCTCGACCGCACGCTCTGGCAGCAGGCCGAGCGCCGCACCGCCTGATCGCGAACACCTCGACCAGTCAACGTTTTACGACACCCAGGAGCCCCACCGGGATGACCGATTCGAAAACCGAGCTGCTCGCCGAACTGGCCGAGCCGCGCGAGATCCTCGACCAGCTCACCGACGAGGAGGCGACGACACTGTTGATCCTCCTGCGCCGCGCCGAACAACAGCAGCGGGGCAGCCTCGACGCGGCCATCGACGACGCGCTCGAGGTGCTGCCGAGACTCGTGCGCATCCCGGCCCGCAAGATCCTGTTCGGAAAGTAGGCGACACGATGACCGATCTGCTGACCCGCGGCCAGCTGGAGATGCTGGCCCAGACGCTGAACGCCGACCCCGCCGATCTCGCCGGACTGACCAGGCTCGGCGCACAGAACCTGCGGGAACTACGGGAACGCATCTCCGATCGTCTATTCGACGCGCACGCCGCCACCTTCGCCAGGGTGAGCAAACTCGCGCCGCTGGTGCCCAACGCGCTCGCCGCCAAGGTGGTGTTGGAGGCGGTGCCCGCCGAGGTCGGCGGTCGCGCCGGGGGAGCGATCGGGCTCGATCATCCCGACCGAGCGGCGGGGCTGCTCGCCAAGCTCACACCGGAGTACATGGCCGACGCTGCGCCCTTCCTCGACCCGAGGGCCATCCCGGTGCTCGCCCCGAGGGTGCCCGCGGAGGTGCTGGTGCCCGCCTCGAACGAGCTGCTGCGCCGGCGCGACTACGTCACCTCCGCGCGCTTCGTCGAGCACGCCACCGACGAGCTGGTCCGCGGTTTCGAGCGCGGCATCGCCGACGACGAAGGGCTGCTGCGCACCGCGGCGCTGACGCCGTCCGCCGACCGGCTGAACGACGTCGTCCGGGTGCTGCCACCTGAGCGCCGCGTCGCCATCATCCTGGCCGCATCGGCGAGCTCGGACGAGACGTTGATCGCCGGGATCTCGGTGCTGTCTCGGCTGGAGCCCGAGCTGCGCCGCGAACTCGGCGACCGGTTCCTCGACGATCTCGACGCGACGGGGCTCGATCGGCTGCTCGCCGTCGCCACCCGCGGTGAGGCGGTGGTGGAGCTGCTCACCGTGCTGTCCGCGGTGGACCAGCGCCACCTGCGCTCGATTGCCGACCGGTTGCGCCAAGGCGACGCCGGTGTGGTCGGCGCGCTGTCTGAACAGGCGACCACGCCGGAGGCTCGGCGCACACTGCACGCAGTCGGCGAGTCGCTCGAGCCTGGGGAACGGAGCGATCTCCTCGATCTCGTCGACCGGACGAAGTGACCTCGATCTCGTCGACCGGACGAGATGAGGAGGGAGACCGCGCGTCTTTCGGTGCTGCGGCGCGGTCTTTTCACCTCGACTTGCAGGCGAATACGGATTCGTCAGGGCGGCAGTGCGATTCGCCGCGGCCGATCCGGGCGGATTCGCTTATGGGTCGGCGCGGCGCCGCCGGATGCGGGCCGCGGGCCGGAGCCCTTCGCGTATCGATGCGGCCACGTCAGCCGTGGAGCCCCTCCGCGTGCCGGGGTGACCTGGCAAACTTGGTGGAGTGATTTCGGCACCCCAGCGCAGCACGGCGGCCTCGGCGCACGAATCCGGCCTCGCGCGCGGGGCCGGCGCCGGTGTGCTGCGCTGGACACGGCGAATCCTGATCGCCGCGGTGCTGATGGGCCTGGTGTTGGTCGGCGGCACCGCTTTTCGGGTCTGGCAGGTCGCGCGGATCGACGACTACACCAAGGCCGACGCGATCGTGGTGCTGGGCGCCGCACAGTATTCCGGGACGCCGTCCTCGGTATTCGAGGCTCGCCTCGACCAGGCCTACCAGCTGTTTCGGGCCGGCGTCGCGCCGCGAGTGATCACCGTCGGCGGTAAGCAGGAGGGCGATCTCTACACCGAGGCGGCCTCCGGGAAGAACTATCTCCAGCGGCGCGGCGTACCGGCCGACCGCATCCTCGCCGTCGAGACCGGCTCGGACACGCTGCGCAGCGTCGAGGCCGTCGCCCTCGCCATGAAGGCGCGCGACATGTCCTCCGCGGTGCTGGTCAGCGACCCGTGGCATTCCCTGCGCACCCGCACCATGGCCCGCGATGCCGGGCTGCACGCGTGGACCGCGCCCACCCGCACCGGCCCCGCCGTCTACACCCGCGAATCCCAGGCACACGGCATCGCCAGGGAAACGTTCGCGCTGCTGTGGTATCAGCTGACGCACTTCTCCGCCGACTTCCCCTACACCGCGGGGCAGTGACGCCGATGCACAGCTACACCGACCACGACCGGGAACGGATGGTCGCCGAGAGCGCCAAGACCGCGGGCCTCGCCCCGCCCCGCAGCGAGTTCGAGAACGGCCACCGCACCGAATTCGCTCGCGATCGTGCCCGCGTGCTGCACTCCGCGGCGCTGCGCAGGCTCGCGGACAAGACCCAGGTGATGGGTCCGCGCGACGGCGACACCCCGCGCACCCGGCTCACCCACTCGCTGGAGGTCGCCCAGATCGGCCGCAGCATCGCCGACGGTCTGCGCTGCGATCCCGACCTGGTCGATCTGGCCGGGCTCGCGCACGACATCGGCCACCCGCCCTACGGCCACAACGGTGAGACAGCGCTCGACCAGTTCGCCGACGCGCACGGCGGATTCGAGGGCAACGCGCAGAACCTCCGCATCCTCACCCGCCTCGAACCCAAGGTGCTCGCCCCCGACGGTGCGAGCGCCGGGCTCAACCTGACCCGCGCCGCCCTCGACGCGGCGATCAAATACCCGTGGGGCAGAACGGGATCCGGCACCAAGTTCGGCGCCTACGACATCGACGTCGATCGGCTGGCGTGGATACGCAAGGGCGCGCCGGACCGCAGGCGCAGCCTGGAATGCCAGGTCATGGACTGGTCCGACGACGTCGCCTACTCGGTGCACGACGTCGAGGACGGCATCATCGCGGGCCGCATCGACCTGCGCGCCCTCGCCGACCCGTCCGAACAGCAGGAACTCGCCAGGATGGGCCACGCCCAGCACCGCACCCTCTCCACCGACGAACTGATCGAGGCCGCCCAGCGGCTGTCGGAGCTTCCGGTGGTCGCCGCGGTCTTCCGCTACGACGGCACCCTCACCGCCTCGGTCGCCCTGAAACGCCTCACCAGCGAGCTCGTCGGCCGCTTCGCCACCGCCGCCATCATGGCCACCCGCACCATCGCGGGCCCCGAACCGCTGTCCCGCTACGCCGCCGACCTCGAGATCCCGCCGGTCGCCGCCGCCGAAGTGGCCATGCTCAAAACCGTCGCCCTCCGCTACGTCATGTCCGACCCCGACCACCGCCGCAGGCAGGCCGCCCAGCGCGAACGCATCCTCGCCGTAGCCGCCCGCCTGCACGCCGAAGCCCCCCGCCACCTCGACCCCCAACTCCTCCCGTGGTGGAACGCCGCCACCACCCCCACCGCCCAGATCCGCGTCGTCGTCGACCAGATCGCCTCCTACACCGAAAGCCGCCTCGAACGCCTAGCCGACTACTTCGGCTGTTGACGTAATCATTACGTCATTACGTCATCGCGTCGCTGGCCCACCGGGGCCTGGTTCGGCCGCGCCGAAGTTCCCGGTCGGCCTACGCAGCGCGCCGACGCGAGAACCGATGCCGCTGCCTCGGTACCGCCCGGACTGGCTAGACTCGTCGCGTGGCCGGACGACTCCCTGATCGCGATATCGCGGCAATACGCGAACGCGTCCGGATCGAAGACGTGGTGGGGGAGTACGTCGCGCTGAAGCGGGCCGGGGCGGACTCCATGAAGGGGCTATGCCCGTTCCACGACGAGAAGTCGCCGTCGTTCCATGTGCGGCCCAACCACGGCCTTTTCCACTGCTTCGGCTGCGGCGAGGGCGGGGACGTCTACAAGTTCCTGCAGAAGATCGAGCACATCGGCTTCGTCGAGGCCGTCGAGCAGATGGCCGACCGGATCGGCTACCAGATCAACTACGAGGGCGGCGGCACCTCGGTGCAGCGCGACCGCGGCACCCGCGCCCGACTGGTCGCGGCCAACGCGGCCGCGCACGAGTTCTACATGGCCCGGCTGCGCGAGCCGGAGGCCGAGGCGGCGCGCAAATACCTCACCGACCGCAACTTCGACGGCAACGCGGCCCTCCAGTTCGGCTGCGGCTACGCCCCGGACGGCTGGGACGTGCTCACCAAGTATCTGCTCCGCAAGGGCTTCGACTTCAAGGAGCTGGAGGCGGCGGGCCTGTCCAAACAGGGCAAGCGCGGCCCCATCGACCGCTTCCACCGCCGCCTGCTGTGGCCGATCCGCAACCTCGGCGGCGAGGTCATCGGCTTCGGCGCCCGCAAGATCTTCGACGACGACACCATGCCCGGCAAGTACGTCAACACGCCGGAAACCTTGCTGTACAAGAAATCTCAGGTGCTGTTCGGCCTCGACCATGCCAAGCGCGAGATTGCCAAGGGCCGCCAAGCCGTCGTCGTCGAGGGCTACACCGACGTCATGGCCATGCACCTCGCGGGCGTGAAGACCGCTGTCGCCTCCTGCGGCACCGCCTTCGGCGACGAGCACATGGCGATCCTGCGCCGCCTGCTGATGGACGACAACTTCTGGCGCGGCGAGATCATCTACACCTTCGACGGCGACGCGGCGGGGCAGGCGGCGGCGCTGAAGGCCTTCGCGGGCGACCAGAAGCTGGCGGGCCAGACCTACATCGCCGTCGCGCCCGACGGCCAGGATCCGTGCGATCTGCGCCAGCGCTCCGGCGACGGCGCGGTCCGCGACCTGATCGCGCGGCGAACCCCCCTGTACGAGTTCGTGATTCGCGGCCTGCTCGCCGAACACAACCTGGACACGGTCGAGGGTCAGGTGGAGTCGCTGCGCCGCGCCATCCCCGTGGTCGCGCAGATCAAGGACAACGCCACCCGCAAGGCCTACGCCACCCGCCTCGCGGGCTGGGTCGGCTGGGACGACATCCAGACCGTGGTGCGCCGCGTCGGCGAGGAAGCCAAACGCAACCGCCTCGGCGGTCCACGCCGCGCCGAGACGCCCGCGCCGACCACCAAGGTCACCGAGCACCCCGCCGCCCGGCCCAATCCGAACGACCCGGTGCTGCTGCCGCAACGCCAAGTCCTCTGCGCCGCTTTGCAATACCCGGCGATCGCGGGCACCGTGTTCGACGCGCTGGAGACCGAAGCGTTCACCCACCCCGCCTACGTCGCGGTCCGCACCATGATCGCCGAAGCGGGCGGCGCGTCCGCCGGAATGGGCGGCGCGGAATGGGTCAACGCCGTCACCGACGCCACCGACGACCTCACCCTGCGCGCTCTGGTCTCCGAACTCGCCAACGCGCCGCTGCCGGTGAAATCCGTCAACGACATCCCGCGTTTCATCACCGGTGTGCTCGCCCGGGCCCAGGAGGCATGGGTCGGCCGTCAGATCGCGACACTGAAATCCAAGCTGCAACGGCTGTCCGCCAGCGAACAGACCGAGGCCTACATGGCGCTGTTCGGCGACCTCGTCGCGCTGGAGCAGTATCGGAAGAGCCTGGAGGCTCAGGCAATGGGGAACTCCGACGATTTCGCCGCTGGGTGATCTCAGGGCAGCTGTCGCTCAGACGCTTCCGAGTCGGTTGCCGCACAGTCGGCCGGCTGATCGAGGCTCGAGGCACTGACTCGAAACGACAGCCGCCGACCCGATCGGAGTCGTGGTACGTCTGTTCGTTCGATGCGCGCGGCCCTCAGCGGCGCAACTGATCGTGCGGCACGAGCACGGTGGTGCGCTCGTCCAACGGCACCATCGGCTCCAGCTGCGGACGTGTGCTCAACTTGTCCGACAGCCTCTGCCGCCCCACCTGCACCAGCTTTCGGGTCACCGGACTCGAGGTGACCGCGCGCGTGGCCGCGCTGATCTGTTCGTAGCGAGCCCGCCCGGCCTTAGTGCCGAGCACATAACCGGCCGCGACGCCGATGATCAACCGCAGCATTCCTCGAGCTCCTCCCAATCGCCTGTGCGCGGCTACCATCCTGCCCGACGCCCGGTCCACCTGTCGATCCGGTATCTCATTACCCATGAGACACCCGACGCCTCACCCGCCCCACACGCACCCCGGCGTTACCCCAGGTAGAAGCGCGATTTGGGAACCCGCCCGGCTATACGCTAAAGTTTCACCTCGGCCCGCCCAGTATGGGAGAGCCACCCAGGATAGTCCCCTATAGCTCAATTGGCAGAGCAGCCGACTGTTAATCGGCAGGTTTCTGGTTCGAGTCCAGATGGGGGAGCAGTGACCAGGGCGAACTTACCAGTTCGACCCTGGTTTTTCTGGTTTTCGGGGTCGAGCGACACGCCCCCACTCGGCAAGGTGGCCTAAGTCCGCTGTGAAGTCGGGTAGTCAGACAACTTCGTCAGAACAAGCGGTCACCATCGCAAGAACCGGACCGTCGAACGGCCATCGAGTCGGCCGCCAGGATCTCTCGTCGCTAGAACAACATGAGTGGAGGGCCGGCTGGCTCGAGGTCGACCGCAAGTCGATGTGATGCCGCCTACGCTCGAATTCGCGGCAACGTATGGATCTTCCGGCGGCGGAGCGCATTACCGTAACCGCTAGGCTCGGGGCTGGACGGGCAAGATCCCGCGGCCCGATCCGACGAGCGCCACACTCGACGCGGGATGCGAAGGGGGACATCGCCATGAAAGCCATCATCGTGTGCACCTCGGTGTCGCATGGCAACACCAAGAGGGTCGCCGACGTCATCGGTGAGGTTCTGGAGGCCCGCGTCGTTGGCCCCGATGAGGTCGATGCGGCCGAGCTCGCCAACTATGACCTGGTGGGATTCGGTTCGGGGATCTTTCTGGGGTCGTTCCACGCACAGTTGCGCGAATTCGTTCGCGCGCTTCCAGGGGAGCGGCGCGGCAAGGCGTTCGTGTTCGCCACCAGCGGATTTCCCGAGGTGCGGTTCCAGCGTTTCTCTCGCCCCCTCGTGCGGCTGCTCGAGCAGAAGGGGTTCGAGGTGGTCGATACCTTCTCGTGTCGTGCGTTCGACACCTATCTTCCGTTCAAGCTCGTCGGCGGTATCAGGAAGGAGCGGCCGGACGCCACGGATCTGGAGGCGGCGCGCAGGTTCGCCGAAGGGCTGCGAGCTCGGGTCGACGCCACGTCCTGACGGCTGCGGACTCCGTACTCATCGCGCTGAAGCTGTCGGAAGGCTGGGGCGCGGGTCTGCCGAACCAGCCGGCTGGCAGGTCCGCGCGGCAACGCTGGAACCTGTGAGTGGTCGTCGCACATCCGCAACTGCTCAACTCGTACCCCGAAACCGGTGCGGGACCGAGGATCCGTCACAGGATCAGCGAGCCGTTCGACGGCATGACCCGTCGACCATACGGACCGGAGCGAGGTGAGGACTGGACCGCGGGTACGGCCCACACACCCTCAGGATCGGTTCAAGGTCAGATCCAACCGCGCGATGTGGAACCCGGTATCGGTGACGACGACAGCGGTGTCGGTGAAACGGTTCCCGCCCAGGACGTTTCGAACGAAGTCGCGTACCGCCTCTGATTGCGCGTCCAGACTGGCCAGCAGTTCCGGTGACAGTTCGATGGTCCCGTCGAAATGCCTTGGCTGGCTGGTGATGCCCGGCCGTTGCGGTGTCTGGCGCAATCCGTCGACGGTGTGCAGTATCAGGTCCACTCCACTGCCGTCGTTGAGCTCGATCCGGAGCGGAGTGGGGGTGGCAGCCACATCGAACTCGCGCACCTGCGCGCTCCAGCCCCGCGGCGAGACGCCCTGGTAGTCGTACGGTGAGGGGGCCGCCAGCGTGTCCAGTGAACGGTTCGTCGGCGGATTGTCCAGCGGGGTCCCCACGAGGGGCTGGTCGGTCGGGACGAACGTCCACGCCTCGTCGGTGAGTTGCTTTGTCCAGAAGCCGTTTCGGCCACCGTCGCGGCCCTCGACCCGCAGTTCTCGCGCCGACGAGCCGGGCCCGGTCTTGTGAATCGAGATGCGGTCGGTGATCTCGCCCGGCACTTTCGGCTGTTGCGCCCACTCCGGTGCGGGCAATTGGATGGCGGCGTAGCGGCTGTCCACCCGTTCGGCCAGCATGTCCGGTGCCTCGGGCAGTCCGCGCTGATCGTCGTAGGCGTAGCGGAAGAACACCTTGTCGGCGCCGGAGATGTCGAAATCGTAGAGGCGCGTGTAGAAGTCGCCGAAACGGTTGACGATGAGGGAGGTCGATGCGGCCGTGGACAGCGCGACCGCCTGGAAGCGGCCGCCGTACGGGGTGGACATCTCGTAGCTGTGATCCACCGGCAGCCACGGGTCGATGTACTGGATGCGCTGACCGCCATGGGTGAGCGCGAAGACATGCGATACCTTGGCCCCGCCGACCGGGTGGTCATTGCCCGCCGTGTCCCGCCAGACGTGGTCTTCGGTGGGGGAGAGCACTGACCAGGACCAGGCGAGTGTGCCTGGGGGAAGGTTGTTTCCGGGTCCGGTCCACAACGGGGTGCCGTAGCGGCTGCTCCAGTTCCAGTCGCGGGGTGCGCTCAGCGCATGGTCCATGGTGAAGAACCGGCCGTCGCGGTCGATGGCCATCACCTCGTCGTCGTCGGCGGAGACACCGACGACGCGGCCCGCCAAACAGCCCGGAAGTTCGACGGTGCGCCAACCGCCGTGGGCGGCCGACTCTTTCACGTAGACGTGGCCGTCGCGGGTGGCGAATGCCCAGCGCCGGTTGAACGACTCGGCGGTGGTGCGGAAGTAGACCTGTGTGGGCAGATCGGCGGCGGCCGGGGCCAACGTCTCCAGCCCGGCGGTGGATTCGTCGACCGTCACCTCCGGGGTGCCGACGGTGCCGACCGGTGCACAGCCCGGGTCGGCGACGGTCACGGAATGCGTTGTCATGCCGGTGAATACCAGCCCGGTCGCGACGATGACGGCAGTTCGACCGATGGTGTGCCGGAACATCACAGCCACTCCGCCGGTCCGAACATGACGGTGTCGAGACCGACGCCCAGCGTCTCAGCTCGCACGGTCGGCAGATCGAACCGATCCGCATCGCGAAGACTTCCGAGCGCCGCTCGGCCGTTCTCGGTCACCGACGCACCTCCCTGCTCATGCTCGCCGAACCGGGCGAGTATGTTACAAATCGACACTGAACGTCAACGTGTAAGCGAGGAGTTCCTGCTGAGTGGAACCGTCCGCAGAGATCGGGGACGAGTACGACGGCCGACCCCAACTTGCCAGGGTTCGTGGACAAGCCGAGTCGAGTTGCCGTGGGCGACTTGCACATACGTAGCTGGCATATCCGGGCCGTCGGCCAGGCGAAACTGATATCGGTACCTACCTGCCGGGCCGCCATCATGCCGTGCCACCGTGGCGCGCACGACCCTGACAAGCACCGCCGAGGCGCTCCTTGCAGCTCGGGGGATGGCATGCGGGCAAGAGCCGAGGAAACAGCGGCTCCGGCAGTTGTCGGACGGCGATGCCGGGGTCGGCGCTTTCCATGCCAGCGGACTCTCGAAGTCGATCAGCGTGACAGGGCGACCGACTGCATCATCGCCAGCAGGAGGGCGCCGCAGGCCTCGAGCTGTTGATCGGCGGCGCGGGGGTCGTCGCTTACTGTCTCGATGGTCATCTTCAGGCCGTCGAAGGCGCCGACGAGGACGGTGGCGAGCAGTTCCGGGTCGACTCCGTCTGATACCTCACCGATGTGCTGGGCGTCGCGAATGAGGTCGGCGACGCGGTCGATCCATCGGCGGGTCAGTTCCGTGGCGAGGATTCGGGTCGCGGGCACCTCGGCGAGGTTCTGGGCAAGACGCGAGATGACCCAGGCGTCGGGGTCGTCACGGTGGAGATCCAGCATGGCGGGCAGCAGCGCTTCCATCCGTTGGAGCCCGGGGGGTGCCGTGGCCAGTCGTGCTTGTACCCGATCGAGCCATTGCGCGTGCTTCTCGGTGAGCACGGCAACGGCGAGGGCTTCCTTGCTCTCGAAATGAAAGTAGACCGAGCCCTTGGTCATTCCGCTCGCTTCGACGACGTCGGCCATGCGTGCCCGGTCGTAACCGACCTGCGCGAACACAGCGGCGGCGGCATCGAGGATCCGCTCGCGGGATGCCGCTCCGTGTTCGGTGGGGCCGGACGGGCGGCCGACGCGTCGCCGGGCCGGCGTGCTGCGGTGGGGGCTTGCCATGGCCTCAGCATAGCGGTATTAATTAGACCGGCATGCAGGTTTAATTAAGGAGGTAGTGGTGGCCGGATATTTCGACCGACAGCGAGTATTGGTGACCGGGGCGTCATCGGGTATCGGGCGCGCGTTCGCCGCGCGTGTCGCCGCAGACGGTGGTGACCTCGTTCTGGTCGCCCGCAGGGAGGCGGTATTGCGAGCACAGGCCGACGAACTGCACGCGCGATTCGGTTCGAGCGTGGAGGTCATCCCCGCGGACCTCAGCGCCCCGAGCGCCGCGGCGGGCGTCGCCGAACTGCTCGCCGAGCGTGCGATCATCGTCGATGCGCTCGTCAACAATGCGGGACTCGGAATCCACGGCGACCTCGCCGATGCCGACCTCGGGGCGGTCTCGAGTCAGATCGCGGTGAACATCACCGCTTTGACCGAGCTCACCGCAATCCTGTTGCCCGGCATGATCGCTCGCGGACGCGGAGCCGTTGTCAATGTGGCCAGCACCGCCGCGTTTCAGCCGGTTCCGCACATGGCGGTGTACGCGGCGACCAAGGCGTACGTGCTGTCCTTCACCCGCGCGCTCTGGTCCGAGACCCGCGGCACCGGGGTCCAGGTACTTGCCGTGAGCCCGGGTGCCACCGACACCGCATTCTTCGAGATCGCCGGCGAGGACGCCTCGGTCGGCAGTCGGCGTGCTCCCGAACAGGTCGTCGAAGCGGCCTTGTGCGCGCTCGGGTCGAACCGCCCGGACATCGTCGACGGCACGGCGAACGCGGTGCTGGCGCGCATCGCCGGCCGAATTCCCGCCAAGTGGGCAATCGCGCTCGCCGAGCGTTCCGTCCGGCCGGAATCGCCTGTATCCCAAACCAATTGATCGAATCGGAAAGAGTTCGACATGTTCGTCCAGCAGTTCGCCAGAGCGGCCGCGGCCGCAGTGAACAAGCACAGCGTCGATGAGGTCGTTGGTCTGTGGCGAGAGCCCGCCGCCTACGACTCACCCCTGACCGGTCCGCAGCAAGGGCTTGCGGCGCTGGCTGCCCGAGAGTCCGCGCTGTTCGACGGTTTCAGCGACCTCACCGCCACTATCCAGCCTCTCGGGCAAGTAGATTCCACTGGTGTCGCGCTGGTTCGCTTCGACGGTACCCACGACGGGCACTACGCGGGAATAGCGCCGAGCGGAAACACGATTGCCATCGAGATGGTCGCCGTCGTCACCTTCGACGACGAGGGCTACGTCATCGGCGAGCGCGTCTTCCTCGACACCGCGGCAGTCCTGTCTCAACTCACCGGATGCGTCGGCACCGGCACGACATAACCTCGCCAACTTCATCCGCGCTACCCGACGGAGCAGGACTCGCCTCGATACGACGTGGAAGACCCTATGACTGTCCGTTCGCTCCGGTCTGGCCGGAGCGAACGGCGGATGCCGAATGGTCCGGGAAGATCACATCGGGTACACCGGGTGCTTGCGCGGGTTGAATTCCGGCTTGACCGGCGGCTTGTCGCGCAACAGGCGCAGCGCGCTCCGGATCTCCAGGCGGGTGCGCGCCGGTTCGATAACCGCGTCGATGTAGCCGCGTTCGGCGGCGATCCACGGGGTCGCGATCGTCTCGTTGTACTGGTTGACCATGAACTCGCGCGCCGCTGCCCGATGCTCCTCCGGAACCGCCGCCAACTGCCGCCTGCCGATGAGGTCGACCGCGCTGTCGGCGCCGATCACCGCGATCCGGGCCGTCGGCCAGGCGAAACTGATATCGGCACCCACCTGCCGGGCCGCCATCATGCCGTAGGCGCCGCCGTAGGACTTGCGCACGACCAGGTTGATGATCGGGACCGTCGCCTCGATGATTGCCCGCGGGACCCGGCCGCCGCGGATGATCACACCGTTGGCTTCCTGCTCGAGCCCCGGCAGCACGCCCGGGGTGTCGGCGACGAACACCAGCGGGATATTGAACGCGTCGCAGAGCCGGATGAAGTAGGTCGACTTGTCCGAGCAGGCGGCGTCGATGGAACCGCCCAGCACCAACGGCTGGTTGGCGATCACACCGACCGGATATCCGTCGACTCTGGCGAACCCGGTGATCAGATTCGGGGCGAACGCGGCGCGGATCTCGTGAAATTCACCGTCGTCGAAGATCCGCAGCAGGATCTCGTGCATGTCGTAACCGGAGCGATCGGAATCCGGGATGATCTTGTCGAGCTCCCGATCGGAAGCGGTGATCTCCGGCTCCAGGCCGGGGTTCACGATCGGCGGTTGCTCGAGGCAGCTCGTCGGCATGTAGCTCAGGTAGTTGCGGGCCCAGTCGTAGGCTTCCTGTTCGGTCTCGGCCACGTGATGCAGGGTGCCGCGTTCGGCCTGGACCTTGGCGCCACCGAGGTCCTCGGCGCTGATGTCCTCACCGTTGACGGCTTTGATCACCTCCGGCCCGGTGACGAACATGTAGGAATCCTTGGTACCGATGAGCACGTCGGTGTTGATCGGCCCGTACACCGAACCCGCGGCGCACTTGCCGAGAATGATCGACACCTGCGGCACATACCCGGACAGCTTCTCCAACACCCGGGAAATATCACCGAACGAAGCGATCGAGCCCACCGCGTCCTGGATACGCGCACCGCCGGAATCGTTGATCGTCACCACCGGGCACGCGTTGTCGAACGCGAGTTGCAGCGCCCGCATGAACTTGCGGGCGGAGGTGATACCGACCGACCCGCCGTACACGGTCTGATCGTGGGCGATCACGACCACCGGACGGCCCCCGATCAGCCCGCGACCGGTGACCAACCCGTCACCGTAGAGAGCATCCGATTGGCCGGGCTGACGAGCCAACGCACCGGTCTCGATGAACGTCCCGCGGTCGAGCAGCATGTCCACCCGCTGGCGAACGCTCGGAATGCCCTTCTTCTCCCGCTTGGCGACACCGGCCTCACCTGCCGGTTCTTCAGCGATCGTCAGGATCTTGGCCAGTTCATCGATCTTCGCCTGGGTACCTGCCACGCTCGCTGCCACCTTCCAAACCAACTGTTGTGCCGTCGCGACGTTAAGCGGTATCGACGCGGAATGCGTCATTGAACCGGATACTCGGGACAAATCACAGTCGGGGCCGGACGCACATCACGTTCCATCCAACAAGTTCCAACAGGTCAACCCGCCGTCAGCGACGCCGACGCCACCTGGCTTCTTCCGCGTGCCGGACCCGGAGGGTTTCGGGAAGTTGGTCGAGCAGGCGGGTGCCGCGCGGATTGCGGAGGCGAAAGGTGAAGCGGTACAGGTGCTTCCGGACTCGTTCGTCGAGAAGCACCTCGCCGCACAACGCGTGTCGAGCCCCGCGTCGACCATGCTGTCGGGAGGCGGCAAGCCGGTTGGACAGGAGCACCTTCTCGACCGCCAACCGGCTCATCGAAGCTTGCGCGCCGCTAGTTGATCGACGCCCCCGCGAGGTAGTCGTCGCCGCCGATGTAGACCGTGTGCCCGGATTCGTATGAGCCCGTGGTGGCGTCGGCGATGGCAGTGGCGAATTCTTCGATGGTGGGGAGGGGGCCGTGGTCGCGGCGGGTGGTGACGGCGTCGGGGTTCCGGCGTTCGAGGAGTCGGACGATGATGGTGCCGTCGATCATGTCGCCGGAGACGACGGTGAGGGTGATGCCGCGGGTGGCGAGTTCGGGGACGAGGGCGCGGAGGGCGTCCTCGCCCGCGCGTTTGCTGGCGGCGATGGGTTCGTAGTCGGCGGGGACGGGTTTGCGGCCGTGGAAGTGGGCCTGGTGACTGGTGACGAAGACGATTCGCGCCCCGGATGGCATGAGGGGCAACGCGAGTCGGGTCAGGCGTAGCTGTGCATCGCGGTTGATCGACATGGCGTAGTCGGGGGCGGCGTCGCGTTCGAGGCCGCCGGATGCGTTGAGTACCAAGACATCCAGGCGGCCGAAGCGGTCGGTGATGTCGGCGATCAGTGCGCTGGCTGCGGCTTCGTCGGAGACATCCGCGCCCGCGATCGATGCGCTGCCGCCCGCGGCCGTGATCTCGTCGGCGATTGTCTGGGCGCGGCGGTGCTTCTCGCGGTAGTTGACGATCACGTGGTCGCCGCGGGCCGCGAGGATGCGGGCCGTGTCGGCGCCGATACCGCGGGAGGCGCCGGTGATGAGGGCGATTCGCCGGTCGGTCGAGATGTCCTGTTCGTGCACCACGTTCCTTTCCCTCGGCGGACCGCCGCCCGCGCCACTGCTTCTAAAACAGAATCACTATCGTGGTTCGAAATGAGAAGCGCAAGCGGTGCGAAGCCGTCGCGGGGCGAGGCCGACTCCGCGAACGAACCGATGCTGGCCGCCATGGAACTGCTCGGCCAGCGGTGGATGCTGCGCATCGTGTGGGAGTTGGAGCCCGGCACGCTGGGCTTTCTCGAACTGCGGCGCCGGATGGGGCAGTGCTCGTCGAGCATGCTGTCGGTGCGATTGCAGCACCTTCAGGCGGCGGGGCTGATCGTCAAGAAGCCCGATAAGTCGTACGAATTGACCACGGCCGGAAGGGAACTCGGCGAGGCGCTGCGTCCGGTGTGGGAGTGGTCGCAGCGATGGGCGGCGGTGTTCCCGGAGGCGGACGACTGACCGGGCGGATCTTGCCCCTCGCGGCCGTTCTCCCAGGTGGGCGTGGGCGTCACGGTGTCGCTGCAGTAGGCTGACGGCTCCACTTCAGCACGGGAAAGAGACCATGTCGCAGTTCGAGAATGTCAGCGTCACGAAGAAGGCCAATGTCTACTTCGACGGGAAGTGCGTCAGCCACAGCATCGAGCTGGCCGACGGTACCGCCAAGTCGGTGGGCGTCATCCTGCCCGCGACCCTGACCTTCACCACGGGTGCGCCGGAGATCATGGAGCTCATCGAGGGGGAGTGCAAGGTCACTCTCGCGGGTGCGACCGAAGCCGTCACCTACAAGGGTGGCGAGTCGTTCAACGTGCCCGGCGACAGCTCGTTCCAGATCGAGGTTCTCGACACGGTGCACTACGTCTGCCACTTCGGCTGAGTTCCGGACCTCGCTCGGAGGACGGAGCGTCCGATCGGTTTCGCCGGGAGTTGTCGTCCCGGGCCGCAGTCGTCTAGTGGCCGCAGTCGACCTGTCACCGTCCCGTCGGTCAGGTCGGCGGCACAGTAGCCCGCCATTTCTCTCCCTCGCTTCTGGTGCCGCGGAGAGTTTCCGCAAGAGGTTTGCGTGTGCCCGCGGTGGGTACTGTCTCGATCGGGTGATCGCGAACCGAGGGGGAGCACATGGTCATGGCGAATACTTTGCGGAAGTTGTCGGCCGGGCAGTTTCGGCTGATGACGAACGCGTATCCGGTCTTTGTGATGGGTGGCGTTCGCATCGAGCACGTCGCCGACGATTGGTCCAGCATCACCGTGCGACACAAGGTGAGCGGCTGGAACAAGAACCACGCAGGGGTGGCGTTCGGCGGCATCCTGTCCATGATGACCGACCCGTTCTTCGGTCTGATGGCACTGTGGCAGCTGGGTGACGGACACCGAGTCTGGAACACCACGGCCACAACGGAATTCGTCCGCCCCGGTCGCGGACTGGTGCGGGTGACGATGGCAATGCCGCCCGAGGAGATGGCGGCCATCCGCCGAAATCTGGAGGCGGACGGCGTCTCCCGCACCAACCACTCCGCCGATCTCGTCGGCCCCGATGGCGAGCTGGTCGCCCGGACGAGCCAGGAACTCTACGTGCGCAAACGCTCTCGATGACGCCTGGGGCGCGCATGGCCGAGGCTTTCGGCGTGCGGCCGCCCACCGGGATACCACCACCGCAACCTGTCCGACCCGGCCGCTACAGTGACTGCTACAGAATCAACACCGGGGGTCAAATATGGGTTACGACATCAGCTTTCACCCTGTCGACATGCGCTTGGTCGAGGAGCGGATCACGCCGTTCCTGGCCGGCCACGGCGGCGACGACGATCTGGACGATCTGATCGCCGACGCGGTACGGCAGGCGAAGGTCCGCTTCCGCGCGAATGCATGGGGACTGGGCGTCCGGAAGGCCTACGAAGGCAGCGCTTTCGACACGTTCCTCTACATCTGGGGCCGCCCCTTCTTCGTCACGGCCGACGACCCGGCGACCGTCGCGGAAACCGTTGTCCGCTACTGCAATTCCACCGTCGACGAGGTTGATGACCTGGCACGCAGCCAGATCGCGCTCCTCGATCCGGCCTTGGTGAAACATGTCGAACCCGATATGAACGGCACCCTGCCCGCCGACGAGCACCTCGCCACCGGCTTCCGCTGGAAGCTCGACCTGCTCCGCGGGGCGGCGTCGGCCGTCCGCGCGGGCCGCCCGACCATCCGTAACGGCGATGGCGACGAGATCCCCGCCGGTGACGCGCTGACCGGCAACGCCCAGTTCTGCCTGGTCGAATTCCTTGCCGCCCTGCTCCCCGGCTGGATCGAGCGCGGCAAGGTCTGGCCCACCGAATTGGCCGAACACGCCACAACCGACGGCTACGCACCGCTTTCCGACAACGCGCCGCTGTTCGGGTCCCTCCCCACCGAATTCCCTTCGCTGGACTGGGAATCCCACTGGACCATCCCCGCCAACTACGCGATCGGCGGTTACGCCGCGCCTTCGGACATCCGGCCCTTGCGAGACTGGCTGTCCCGCAATGCCGAACCGCTCACCGCGGTGGGCGACCAATGGGACGACCGCCCCTACGTCCGCAAGGCCCTCCGCAAGATCGACGAAGCCCTGGCCCTCGCCGAACTGACCGGCTCGGCCTTCGTCGAAGCCGCCGAAATCTACATCCCTATGCAGGGCACTATGAACTGACCCTGGCGAATCCCAGAAAGCCGAGCAACGGGCACACTCAGCGCAACGCCGCCGCGGCCGCCTCGGCGATCGCGCCCGCGATCGCGCTCAGCGCGGGCGAATGCAACTTCCACTGCTGCCAGTACAGTGGCACGTCGATGAACGAATCCCCGTCTATTGGAACCAAACTCGTCGGCGGGTCACCGGCGGTCTGCAGGTCCGGCAGCATGCCCCAGCCGAGGCCGAGGCGCACCGCCGTGCCGTAGGCGGTGGACGACGGAACGTAGTGGCGGGGCGGGTCGATCGGTTGACGGGTGCGGCGGCGGAGGTGGCGATCCTGGAGGTCGTCCTTTCGGTCGAACATGACGACGGGCGCGACGGAGTAGGCCTTGGCGGTGGGCCCGTCGGCGAACCAGGTGCGGGCGAACGCGGGGCTGGCCATCGGGCGGTACCGCATGGCGCCGAGCTTGTCGACCTTGCAGCCCTGCACCGGCTTCGCGGTGGCGGTGATGGCCGCCATGACGGTGCCGTCGTGCAGCAGCGCGGTGGTGTGTTCCTCGTCCTCGCGATGGATTTCGAAGCACACGCCGGGCGGTGCGTCGCGGAGGGCGGGCATGACCCAGGTCTCCAGGGAATCGGCGTTTACGGCGATGGGGAGGCGAATCGGGCGGTCGACCGGGTGGTCGGCGTCGCCGAGTTCGCGGGCGGTGTCGCCGGTGAGCAGGTCGATCTGGCGGGCGAGACGCAGCACGGCGAGCCCGGATTCGGTGGCGCGCACAGGTTTGGTGCGTTGCAGCAGAATGCGACCCGCCGCGTCTTCGAGCGCCTTGATGCGCTGGCTGACCGCGGAGGGTGTGACCCGGAGCCTGCGCGCGGCGGCTTCGAAGGTTCCTTCCGTGACGGCCGCGTTGAGCGCCTTGAGCTGATCGAGCTGCAGATCCATGTTAAGAAAGTCTAATGATGCTTCAGAATCTTTAGCTTGTCTGGTTAGATGACCCGGCTTAACGTCGATGGACGTGACGTTTTCCTCCGCGGGCTTCGCCGCACTCTCCGGTCTGGGTTTCGGGCTGTCGCTGATCGTCGCGATCGGCGCGCAGAATGCCTTCGTGCTGCGCCAAGGCGTGCGCGGGCAGCACGTCGCCGCGGTGGTCGCGGTGTGCGTGCTGTCGGACATGGTGCTGATCGCCGCGGGCATCGCCGGTTTCGGGGCGCTGGTGGAATCGCTGCCCTCGGTGGTGACGGTGGTGCGCTACGCAGGTGCGGCGTTCCTCGTCGGCTACGGCGTGCTCGCGGCGCGGCGCGCGCTGTCCGGCGGCACACTCACCGCCGACGGCGCGGGCACGTCGGTGGCGCTCGGTGCGACCGTCCTCACCGGTCTGGCGCTGACCTGGCTGAACCCGCACGTCTACCTGGACACGGTCCTGCTGCTCGGCTCCTTCGCCAACACCTATGCGCCGCCGGAACGCTGGTTCCTCGGCGCGGGCGCGATGCTGGCCAGCATCCTCTGGTTCGTTGCGCTCGGGTTCGGCGCCCGCCTCCTGGGTCCGCTGTTCGCCCGCCCGACGGCCTGGCGGGTACTGGATTCGGCGATCGCGCTGGTGATGTTCGCCCTTGCGGCGGGACTGGTTCTCTCGAGCTGAGGTGCGCGGCCGCAGACCAGTCCCGCTGAGAGCCTGTTCAGGCTCTCCGTTAGAACGTCTTGTGCGGTACCCCCACGGTCAACCCGCCGTCGATGACGAACTCGGCCCCCGTCGAATACGACGATTCATCGCTCGCCAGATACGTCACCAGATTCGAGACCTCCGCGGGATCGGCCGCACGTCCCAGCGGAATCTGCAGGAAATCCGGCGGAATGCCCTCGGTCATCGGCGTGCTGATCAAGCCGGGGTGTACCGAGTTCACCCGGATTCCGTACTGCGCCAGCTCCAGCGCGGTGGATTTCGTGAGCCCGCGGACCGCGAACTTGGTCGCGGTATAGCCGTGCAGGCCGGGGCTGCCGCGCATGCCCTCCACGGAGGAGATGTTGACGATGGAACCCCCGCCCGCCTCGATCATCGCGGGGGTCGCCGCCTGCATGCCGAGGAAAGTGCCGGTGAGGTTGATGTCGATGATGCGCTGCCACTCTTCGAGCGCGAAGTCCACCAGCAGGTTCCCGTTGACGATGCCCGCATTGTTCACCAGGACGTTCAGCGCGCCGAACCGTCGCACGGCTTCGCCGGCGGCAGCCTGCCAGTCCTGCTTGTCGCGCACGTCGAGGTGCACGTAGACGGCGTGGTCACCGAGTTCCTCGGCCAGCGCCTTGCCCTCGTCGTCGAGGATGTCGCCGAGCACGACGCGCGCGTCCTCGGCCACGAACTTTCTCGCGTGCGCGGCGCCCATGCCGCGGGCTCCACCGCTGATCAAGGCCACCTTGCCGGTCAGCCGCCCCATTGCGGTACCTCCGTCCGTCGCGGAAACAGCGTCGGCGGTAGCCGACGTGAACACGTTACATAACGTCCGCGGAGTTCAGCGGCTACGCGAAGCGAAGATTCGACGGCACAGCGCAGACCGGCTCACCGTCCTGTGGCATCATCGAATAGAACGTGTTCCAGTGTAGGTTCGTCGGGAGGAGTCCGAGGATGGCGAATCCCGACCGGGTCGGACGCTGGGTCCGCCGCGCGGGCGTTCCCGACATCGCCGAGGTGCCGGGCGGTCGCATGGTCGAGCTGGCGGGCCGTGGCCGCACCTACGTGGTCGACATGCCGGGGCCGGAGGGCGCGTCGACCCTGATCCTGCTGCACGGCACCGCCAGCACCGCGTACCTCACCTGGTTTCCCGCGCTGGCGGCGCTCGCCGAGCGCTATCGGGTGATCCTTTTCGACCAGCGCTGGCACGGGCGCGGCATCCGGTCCTCGCGCTTCTCGGTGGACGACTGCGCCGACGACGTCGTAGCGATCGCCGATGCCATGAACGTCGAACGCCCGCTGTGCGCGGGCTATTCACTCGGCGGCGTGGTCACGTTGACGGCGGCCCATCGTCATCCGGACCGGATCGGCGGGCTGGTGCTGTGCGCGACACCGTATCGATTCAGGGAGAAGTGGCGCGAGCGGGCGTTCCATCAGGTATTCGGCGCTTTCGCCGACGCCATCGGTCCGTATTCGCTGCGGCGCATCGACGAGTTCGCGAGCAGGCTGTCCGAATTGCCGGAGCATAAATGGCCGCCGGGCGGTTTCGAGCGCTGGGCGCTCGGCGAGTTCCGCAGCACCAGCGGGTGGGCGCTGGCTCAGGTGATCGCGGAGGTCGGGCGCTTCGACGCGTCGGCCTGGCTCGACGCGATCACGGCGCCGACGGCGGTGGTCATCACGACCCGCGACCGGGCGATTCCGGTGTATCGGCAGTTGGAGATGGCGACGATGATTCCCGGCGCGACCATTCACTTGGCCGGGACGGGGCATGCGGGATGTGTTTTCGGCGCGGAGCGTTTCGTTCCGGCGCTGCTGGAGGGCTGCGCGGCGGTCGCCGCACGGCACTGACCCGGCGCAAGCCGCGGCGGGTGACCCTGTTCGGCGTCGGTGGCGAACAGGGCGGCGTGGATCACTCCACTTCGCGTGCCGCGGTGCGCAATTCGTCGATGATGCCTGGCACCGCGTCGGCCATCGTGGCGACATCGGGCACGAGTTCCTTGCAGGCGATGAACCCGATATCGAGATCGCCGTTGTTGGACAGCACCGTGACGGTGAGCCCGGCACCGTGGAAGACCGGCCCGAACGGATACATCGCGTCCACCTTGATGCCGAGGAAGTACAGCGGCATCGGCGGTCCGGGCACGTTCGAGACCACGAGGTTGTGCACCACCGGATGGTGCTCGGCCAGCTTCAGCGACGAATAGACCCGAGCGGCGAGCTGAAAGGTGTTGGGCGGGGCGTACTTCGACCAGTCCTGGAGGAAGTCGGCGCCGATCAGATCGTGTTCCTCCTTGGCGTTCCGATTCGCCGCGGCCACCGACCGCAGCCGCTCGACCGGGTCGGCGATATCGGTGCCGAGCTCGGAGAACAGTGAGGAGACCTTGTTGATTCCTTCGGTGTGCCGCGACTGTTCGTGCACCGAGACCGGCACCGAGGCGATGAGCGAACGGTCGGGCAGCTCACCGTGCTTGTCCAGGTAGGCGCGCAGCACGCCGCCGACCACGGTCAGCACCACGTCGTTGACCTTCACGTCGAAGGCGGTCTTGATCTCTTTGATGTCGGCCAGATCCGCTTCGGCGAAGGCCACCGCGCGGTGCGGCGTGATCGCCTTGTTGAACGGGGTGCGCGGGGCGGTGAGCGGAAGCGCCATGCCCGCCTGGTTGTTTCGCCGCCGCTGCGCGAAACCGGCCAGCATGCCGACGGTCTTGGGCACCATGCCGACGATGCCCGCCTTGTCGGGCAGCCGAACGACAGCCTCCGCCAGCAGTTTCCAGTCGTTCGGCGTGGACTCGGGCTGCCATTCCTCGGTCGGCTCCGGTCGCGTGAGGCCGGGCTCCATGTCGCACAGGTGCATCATCATGTTCGTGCCGGTGATGCCGTCCACGGCGGCGTGGTGGTACTTACAGATCACCGCGACCTTGTCGCCGTCGATGCCTTCGACCACGTTCATCTGCCACAGCGGCCGGTCACGATCCATCGGCCTGCTGGCGATGTCGCCGACCAGTTCGGCCAGCTCGCGCCGGCCGCCCGGGGTCGGGATGCCGATGCGGCGGATGTGGTAGTCGAGATCGAAGTCGGGGTCCTCCACCCAGACCGGGTGGTCCAGGTTGAACGGCACTTCGTGTAGTCGCCTGCGCATCTGCGGAATCAGGGGCACCCGGCGTCCGAGTTCGGCTTTGAAGGAGTCGAAGGAGTACCTCGCGCCTTCCGCCGTCGGATCCAGGATGAGCAGCGCGCACACGTGTAGATGCTGGGTCCCGGTCTCGAGATAGAGGAAACTGGCGTCCAATCCGGTCAATCGTTCCATAGCAGAAGCCTACTAGAACGTGTTCTAAATTTGGGGGAGATCGGCGGGAGGTGAGTCACAGTAGTGATCTCTATTATCAACTTGGAGAACGAAATTCATCGGATGACTGATTGTGGCCGCGCGGTCGCTGTGGCCCGATTTCGTTCGTCTCCCCCCCGCAACGAACATGTGTGTTACTGCTAGTTCCATATACGTGTATGATCATTGCTACACCCGCGCAGGAACCGGCGCACCGCCGTGCCGATTCGCTGCCGAGGTGCACGTATGAGGATCGAGGGAGTACCGATGAAGCTACTTCGCGGGGCTCACCGGCGGCCGGATACCGATCCGGGCGAGGTGGCGCTCCACGCACGCAACGTCCAGTTCGACTGGGCCGACACTCCGCTGCACTGGATGCCGGAGGAGCCGATCGCGTCGCACCTGATCAATTCGCTCAACCTGCTGCTCCCCGAGGGCGAGCGCATGTTCTGCGCGGCCTACGCCGAGGCATTGCCCTACGTCAAGGACGAGAAGCTCCGCGAGGCGATGCTCGGCTTCATCGGCCAGGAATCGATGCACGCCGAGACCCACGACAAGGTGCTGCACGAGGTGCTCGCGGCGAACAGCATCGACCCGGCGCCCTATGTGCGCCAAGCCGAGTATCTGTTCCGCAAGACGCTCGGGCCCAAGGACGTCGAGGGCATCGCGCAGCGTCAGATCATGGTCGAGCGGCTGGCCTTCATCGCCTGCCTCGAGCATTTCTTCGCCTTCCTCGGCGACTGGGTGCTCAACGCCGACCTGGAGAAGTTCGACGCGGACCCGAGGGTCGCCGACCTGTTCCGGTGGCACGGCGCGGAGGAAGTGGAGCACCGGCACGTCGCCCACGATGTCGCGGTGTACTTCGGCGCGGGATACGTCCGCAGGTCGGCGCTGATGGTGCTGGTGTTCCCGATCTTCATCTCGCTGGTCGTCCGCGGCACCAAGTTCATGGTCCAGCAGGATCCGGCGCTGCCCGATCTGGGATACCCGCGGCTGATCAAGCGCGTTTTCGGCGCCATGTGGCGCGGCTCCCTGCCCGGCGTACCCTCGCTGCTGTGGAGCGCGCTGTCCACCTTCAAGCCCGGCTACAACCCGGAGACGGTCGGTTCCACCGCGCAGGCGGTCGCGTACCTGGCCGCGTCCCCCGCGGCGCGCGCGGTCGCCTCGTGAGCCCTCGAGTCGTTCCCGAGCAGCTGCCCGCCGATCTGTTCGGCAAACGCGATCGGGACCGGGCGGTACGGGTGTTCGACGCGCTCGCCACAGCCCGGATACGCTGGGCCGCACTGGTCAACCGGCGGGATCTGCGCCCGAAGGTCGATGACCGCAGACTCGCGCTCGTTGTCACCGAGCGCCGGGTCGAGGCGCACGACCAGGACGTGGTGAGCCTGCGGCTCGAGGCGCCGGACGGGCACGCACTGCCCGCATGGCGGCCGGGCGCACACCTGGATTTGGAACTGCCCTCCGGCAGGCTGCGGCAGTACTCGCTGTGCGGCGATCCGGCGGACACCCGTGCCTACCGTGTCGCGGTGCGCCGCATCCCCGACGGGGGTGGCGGTTCGGTGGAGGTGCACGACGCCCTGCCCGTCGGCACACCGATCGTGGTGCGCGGTCCGCGCAACGCCTTCCCGTTTGCGGTGCCCGGCTACGGTTCGCCCGCGGTGCACCTGCACTTCATCGCGGGCGGCATCGGGATCACGCCGATCCTGCCCATGGCACGGCTGGCGATGCGGCTCGGCCTCGACTGGTCCATGGTGTACGTCGGCCGCAGTCGCGAGACCATCCCGTTCCTCGACGAGATCGAGACGTTCGGTGACCGCGTCACCGTGCGCACCGACGACGAACACGGACTGCCGGACGCGGCCGCGCTGCTGCCCGGCGTCACCACGGGCACCGCGGTCTACTGCTGCGGCCCGGTGCCGATGACCGACACCGTCGCCGACGCGGTGCGCCGGATGCGCGGTGTGGAACTGCATTCCGAGCGTTTCTCGCCACCGCCCATCGTGAACGGGCAGCCGTTCGAGATCCAGCTCGCCTCCACCGGCGAGGTGCTGCAGGTGCCCGCCGACGAGTCGGCGCTGGCGGCACTGCTGAAATCCCGTCCGGATCAACCCTATTCATGTCGGCAGGGCTTCTGCCGGACCTGCAAGGTGCGCGTACTGGTCGGCGAGCCGGACCATCGCGACACCGTGCTCACCGAGGACGAACGCGCCGACGGCGAGATGCTGGCCTGCGTATCGCGCTGCGACGGCGGGCGTCTCGTGCTCGACCTGTAGTGAAGGCCCTCCGACCACAAGGAGACATCGATGACGACGGATATCGACTCGGCGGCGACCGAGCGGATAGTGCGCAAAGGTGAATTCGAGCTCGCTGTCTACGAATACGGCGATCCCGCGGCCCCGACCGTGGTTCTCGTGCACGGCTGGCCGGACACCCACCACCTCTGGGACGCCGTGGTGCCGCTGCTGGCGCAGCGATTCCACGTCGTCACCTACGACACTCGCGGGCACGGCCGGTCCACCCGCACCCGGCGGACCGCCGACTTCCGGCTCGACGCGCTCGCGGCCGACTTCTTCGCCGTCGCCGACGCGGTGAGCCCGGACGCGCCGGTGCACGTGCTCGCCCACGACTGGGGTTCGGTCCAGGTGTGGGAGGCGGTGTGCGAACCGCGCGCCGCCGCTCGGATCGCCTCGTTCACCTCGGTGTCCGGCCCGAATCTCGACCACATCGGAAAGTGGGTGCGCGCCAGGCTGTCCCGGCCCACCCCACGCAATGTGTGGCAGCCGTTCACCCAGTTGCTGTCCTCGGCCTACACGTTCTTCTTCATGGCGCCGGGACTGCCGCGGGCCGCCTTCGGTGCGCTCGGCACCGAAGAGCGGTGGCAGCGTGTGGTGTCCCTGATGAACGACACGCCGACCTCGACCGTCACCCTCGCCCCGTCCTTCCGGCGCGACATCGTGGACGGTCTGCTCATCTACCGCGCGAACATCGTGCAGCGGCTGCTCGACCCGCGCGAACGGCGCACCGAGGTGCCGGTTCAGCTGATCGTGGCGGGCCGCGACGTGGCGGTGCGCCCCGCGGGCTACGACGACGAGCGCAAGTGGGTCTCGCGACTGTGGCGGCGCGACGTGCCCGCCGGGCACTGGATGCCGTTCTCGCACCCCGAACTGCTGGCCACCGCCACCACGGAGCTGATCGACACCCTCGACGGCGGTGCGCCGCCCCGTGGCCTGCGCCGCGCCGAAACCGGCAGGACCCGAAAGGAATTCGACGACCAGCTGGTGGTGATCACCGGCGGCGGCAGCGGCATCGGCCGCGAGACCGCGCTGGCGTTCGCCCGCCTCGGCGCCGAAATCGTGCTCTCGGACATCAATCTGGACGCCGCCAAGCACACCGCGGAGCTGATCACCGCGGAAGGCGGTGCGGCGCATGCCTATCGGCTCGACGTCTCCGACGAGGCCGAGGTGACGGCGCACGCGGCCGAGGTGCTCGAGGCGCACGGCGTGCCGGACATCTTGATCAACAACGCGGGCATCGGCCAGGCGGGCGGGTTCTTCGACACGCCTTCGGCGGAATTCGATCGCGTGCTGCGGATCAACCTCGGCGGCGTGGTGAACGGCTGTCGCGCCTTCGGCGCCGCCATGGCCGAACGCGGCCTCGGCGGGCACATCGTCAATCTGTCCAGCATGGCGGCCTACAGCCCGCAGCAGGGATTCAGCGCGTACTCCACCAGCAAGTCGGCGGTGTTCATGTTCTCCGACTGCCTGCGCGCCGAGCTGGCCGGGCGCGGCGTCTCGGTGCACACCGTCTGCCCGGGCATCGTGCACACCAATATCGTTGCGACCACCACCTTTTCGGGCGTCAGCGCCGAGGAGGAGAAGCGCAAGCAGGCCAAGTACGACGACCTGTACCGCAGGCGCCACTACACGCCGGACAAGGTCGCCGATCAGATCGTGCGGGCCGTCCGGCGCAACCGCAGCATCGTGCCGGTCACCCCGGAGGCGCGGTTGCAGTACCAGTTCAACCGCTTCGCACCCGCGGTGGTGCGGTTCTTCGCGGCACGGGTGAAGCTCACCTAAGGCACGTCCGGCGCCCGGTGCAGTTCGGCCTCGATCGCCGCGACGCGCCGGGCGTCGATGCCCCACGGCTCGGCGACACCGACCTTGCTGTCGAGATCCCACAGCACGCAGGTCTCGCCGGGTCGCGCGACCATCGACCACGCCACCACCGTGCGCCCCAGCTGCTCGGCCATCGAGCCGTGCGCGGCGTGCTTACGCGGCGCGACCCCGTCCGGGTAGTGGTGCAGGAAGCGGCCGTAGGCGGCCGTGCAGAACGCGGCGTAGCGCTCCGTGCACAGAATCAGCCCGTGCCATGCCTCGTCCACCGCGTGCGAGGGCATGCCGATGACCTGACCGTCGCGCATCGCCGCGCCGCAGCAGCGCAACCACTGGCGCAGCCCGGTCTCCACCAGCTCGCGCGGCTGCCAGGGGCAAGTCTTGAAGACGGCCTCGGGAAGTTCCAGTGCGGCCACCGCCTGCTCGACGTCGCGCAGGTCGACCTGGCGGCGGAGGCGCTGTCGGGAACGGAAAAACTGCACGATTCACTGTACGGCGGCGTGCCGTTACCATTCCGGCATGACGGCTGCGCTCATCGTCCTGATTCTCCTCGTGACCCTGCTGATCGTGGGCGGCGTCGTGGCGTTCGTGGTGGGTCTGGTCAAGGCGGTCAGCCCGCCGCCGCGGCAGCCGGGGTGGGGGCCGAACCAGAACCGTGGGCCCTGGTTCGCGGGCGGCGCAGGGATGGGACATCACGGCCACAGCCACGGCAGCGGGTGCGGCGGCGGTGCCTTGGACTCCGGAAGTAGCTGTTCGGGCGGTAGCGGCGGCGACAGCGGGTGCGGCGGGGGTGGCAGCAGTAGTTGCGGTGGAGGGAGCGGCAGTAGTTGCGGCGGCGGGAGCAGCAGTAGCTGTGGCGGCGGCAGTAGCTGTGGCGGCGGGGGCTCCTGAACCGCGCGTCATGCTCTGTTGCGCGGGGGAGTGATCTCGCTCCCGGCGCTTGACCTCTACTGAACTTCAGGTTTCATGCTGGGCTCCGTCAGACCAGGTGTCGTCAGGAGGTCAGTGATGCGAGCTGTGCAGGCAACGGAATTCGGTGGACCAGAGGTGCTCGCGGTGCGGGAAGTACCCGATCCGACGCCCGGTCCGGGGCAGGTGGTCGTCCAGGTCGCCGCGGCCGACGTGATGTTCCTCGACACCCGGCTGCGCGGGGGCTGGGGCAGCGAATACTTCAACATGGAAACCCCTTACGTGCCGGGCGGAGCGATCTCCGGCGTGGTCGTCGAGGTCGGCGCGGACGTCGACCCGACGTGGATCGGCAAGCACGTCGCCACCAGCACCGCCGCGAGCGGGATCGGCGGCGGGCAGCCCACCGGTGGCTACGCCGAGAAGGCGCTCGCCAAGGCCGAGACCCTCATCGAAGTACCGGACGGACTTTCGCTGAACCAGGCCGTCGCGCTCAGCCATGACGGCAAGACCGCACTCGCGGTGTTCGACCGTGCCTCGATCCAGCCGGGGGAGCGGGTACTCATCACCGCGGCGGGCGGTGGTCTCGGCACGCTGCTCATCCAATTGGCGCGTGCCGAAGGGGCATACGTCGTCGCGGCGGCCCGCGGACACGCCAAGCTCGAGCTGGCCGAGCGGCTCGGCGCAAACGCCGTCGTCGACTACTCCGAACCGGACTGGCCGGCAAAGGCGTGCGCCGCGACCGGCGGAGACGGGGTCGACATCGTGCTCGACGGCGCGGGCGGCGACCTCGGCGCGGCCGCCGCGGAAGCCATCACCGACCACGGCCGGTTCCTCGGATATGGCGCCGCGGCAGGCGATTTCGCCACACTCGACCGCGACGCGCTGGCCGCGCGCGACATCGCCGTCCTCGGTCTGTTCGACCTCACCGGCGCCGACATCGACTGGAACGCGCTCTCACGCCGCATCCAAGCGGCCGTTGTCGCCGGTGAGATCGAGGTCGTGATCGGCCAGACCTTCACCCTAGAAGACGCCGACAGCGCCCATGCCGCAATCGAATCCAGGAAATCTCTTGGACGAACGCTGCTCACTTTGTGACTTGTCACGGCTTTCTGTGCAGCGCGTTTGAGGCAAGGCTAAGGTGCCTGCCGTGCAGACTCTGATCGTTATCGGTGTTGTCGCCGTCGTCCTCTTCCTCGTTTTCGCCGTCGTCCAATTCGCAAGTCGCCCACCGAGAATGGAGAGCCGGTGGGATGACAGCGTGCCGGTGAACAAGGGGCAGTGGGGGGACGACGGCGACTGACGGTTCACTTCGTCTGCGTCAAAACCACTACTGCGATGGGTCGTTTGGTCATCTTTTGATAGGCGCTGTAGCGACCCTTGTTAACTTTGTCGACGATCGCCCACCGTCGTGCGTAGTCCGCATCATCCGGATATGTCGCTTGCGCAACCACTTTCATCCGGCGACGCCCGACCTGAATCTCACACTCGGGCGTCGCCTTCACATTCGCCAGCCACCCCGGAGGCCGCGGCGAGCCGCCGTTCGAGGCGGTCACCAAGTACACCTCGCCATCGCGCCCGTAGGTCAGCGCCGAGGTGCGCTCCTGCCTCGTCTTCCGCCCGACCGTCCGCAACAACAGGGTCGGATTCCCGAACAGCAGCTTGTGGCCGACCAGCCCACCGCTGTTCTCGTACACCCACTGATGAACCCGCAGCACATTCGCGAACACACTGGCCATATCTGACCCTCCAGTAAGTTTCGGTTTTGGGCCCACACTAACGGACCTCGACGGACGAACGCCGTACGAAACTCCGCGTGTGGCCGTCCGCCCGGGGAGTCAACTGGTGCCCTCACCGCCGCGCCCGGTAGCATCCTTGACAGTCGCGGTTCCACCGCGCATGCGGGGCGGTAGCTCAGTCGGTTAGAGCCGTGGACTCATAATCCATTGGTCGCGGGTTCGAGCCCCGCCCGCCCCACAAACCACTTTCTACCAGGGGAAACGCTGCTTTCGTTAGCTTGGCTGGCTCAAACTGGCGCTCCAACAGCAATGGATTCCAGCCGCGGAGCCGGCCGATCGGGGAGCCTGTGGAGGACCTCGCCACCGAGCTGCGCCATCCACGAATCAACGCAAGCGGACGATCGTCGGATAACGAAGCCGCATCCCGCGCTGGGCGCCGTCGGCGATGGTTTCGCCGTCGATGCGTCCCTGTTCGGCGGCCAAACCAGCGTCGGCTGTACGAGTCGATGCCGCTACCGAAGCAGGTCGCCCTTGGCGCGGATTTCGCCAGCCGACCGCGTCCACTTGGCGGCCATTCATTCATGACGGTCTCGAGAGCCAATGCGGCGACGTTCATTCAGACCTACCGCAACAGCGACACCGACTACCAGGTCGAGGTGCACTCCGGAGCTGCTGACGCCGAATACTTCTCCACCACCACGGTGCACGACGTAAACGTGGTCGGGCAGCTGATCTGGGACTGGCTGGAGAACGACTGGCAGCGACTCGATGCGATCGTGTGGGAACAGCAATCCCTGTGATGAGCTGCGGCACTGTGGCGGGTCACCAGAGGTAGAAGCCGGGCCCCATACATCGAGGCGGCGGTGTGCTGACCGGCGGCTTGCAGCAGATATCCACCCGACTTTCGGCGAAACTTCTGTCGCCGCAATACCATCGGATGCGAAATCGCGATGGTGCGCGTGGCATGTCGTAAGGCCGATATACAGTCGCCCGCGTACGGCCGCGATTCGCACGGAGGGGTTTGGGATGGATTGGGAGTTGCAGCGAGATGCTCTGATCGCGGTGGCGAAGGCCATCGCGCCTGATCAGGCAGAGATCGCAGAAGCCGTGCGTGCAGCAGCGGACAAGCACCCGGGCGACTCGCGCCACCTCGTGGATGCTCGAATCGTTCTGCTGGAACGGCTGGAGGATGCGCAGCTGGTGGCATGGTTCGACTGGAAGTCGGACAGCGAGCAGGTTCGAAAGCATCTGGAATGGCTCTGTATCTATCCCGGCGACATGAGTTGGACGTGGTATGAGTCCTACCTGCGCGAAGTGCCGGACCTCGATTCAGCCGAAATCTACGAGCGTTTCCTGGATTTGGTTGGTGAGCGCAGCTATGAGGTGGGGGCGGCATTGGTGGGTATCGATACCGAGTCGGACAGCTATGCGGTGACGTTCGTTCCGGTCGCGCAAGTCCCGGAGCTCCTGGAGTCAGCGCGACGCGACGTTTTCCTGATCCGACTGGGGAGTATCTCCGGGATCGAACACGACGTGGCTGTTCTGTAGGAATCTGTCACGGACGCGGTGATCGAACGCGCCATCGTGCCGCCGCCGGCCGCGCGGTTCCCAATGGCCAGGGCCGTACCCGGAGTTCGACCGTAGGTGGCCGTGTCGCGGGGTCCGGAGAGGACCCCGCGACCAGCTACCAGCTGTGTTGCGCCGACCACGCATCCCTCAGGCGGCGTCGAGGGCCGCGGTGATCTTGCGGGCCATCGCAGCCACGGCAGGGCTGGGTTCGCCCTTGGCGAGCCCGGCGGCGGCTTCGACAGCGACCAGGACGGTGCCGCGGAAGTTGTCGGCCTCGCCCGGATGCTGCTCACCGAGCAGGCTCATGGCCGCGGTCAGGGCAGGCAGCACCTGATCGGCGAGTTCGGCGACGGACTTGCCTTGCAGGTGGATGTCTTTGGACTTGGCGGCGAGCACGTGCCCGACCAGCCCGGTCGCCGAGGTCAGGGCGATGCAGCCGTGCGTGATGCCCTTGTGCGGTGCACCGGCGGCGGCCATCAGCGACACCGCACCGTAGGCGGCGGTGCGCAGGGTGGCCTTGTCCTGGTCGGTCAGGGTGATGGTGATGGACATGTCGTGTACTCCTCGAAATCGGTTGTGGCACCGACTGGAACCGTGTCGGTGCCGGTCGTTTTGTTCGATGTACACACTCTCGCCGGGCTGACTGACACCGGCCTGACACACACCTGACATCTCCACTGACACCGCGATCGGCCATCAACGCGCCAGCTGACTCGCATTTTCGAGATGGCTGCGCTGGGCGCCAGCGAACGAGGCCAGCTTGCGACAGCGATCACGCGACCCGCTGTGGCTCAGGACATCCTGCAACGTCGCTGGGCGCGCGGTCGCACGCGAGAAACATTGGGCTCGGAGCATCCGAAATTAGCCGGTTTGCACGCTGCCCCGGGGCTGCGGGGAATTCCGGGCGGTGAAATCCCGCTGGTTGACGGATTTCAACGGCACAATGTGCGCCATGCATACATTTGCCAGATTGTTGCAGGCGACCGTCGCCGGTGCGCTGGTCGTGGCAGTCAGCCATGGCCTCACGGCCGCCCCCGCCACGAGCATCCCCCATATCCAGCTGCCCTGGCTGACTACTGAGCCAGCCGGAGTGCAGGCGACGGGGGCGGTGCTGGCAGAGGGAATCACCGGCACGGCGCTGTGGTCGCGACAGGCGAACACCCCGATCCCGATAGCCAGCATCGCAAAGGTGATGACGGCACTGGTCGTGGTCGACGCCGGCGACCTCGACCGGACCATTACCGTGCCGCAAGAAGCCATCGCCTACTGCGTCAGGCACGACGGAAGCACCGCAGGCCTGGTCCCCGGCGAGGTGCTCACCGCGCGACAGCTCCTCTACGCGCTGATGCTGCCGTCGGGCTGCGACGCCGCCTATACCCTTGCCGAGGCATACGGGCCAGGCCAAGACGGCTTCATCGCCAGAATGAACGACACTGCGCACCGAATGCACATGGCGGGAACACATTTCGCCGACCCCAGCGGACTGCCCGTCCCCGACGACCACTCCACCTACTCCACACCGGCGGACCTGGTGACCCTCGGCCTGCGCGCGATGAGCCTACCGGTGTTCCGCGCGATCGCCAGCTCGGAGAGCTATCACCTGCCCGCAGGACCGGGCAACCGCGATCACTTCTGGCGGACCACGAACCTGCTGCTGCGCGACTATCCCGGCACTATCGGCATCAAAACCGGATGGACCGACGCCGCGGGAAACTGCCTGCTGTTCGAGACGGTCCGGGCGGGAATACCGCTGATCGGTGTGGTCCTGCACAGCTCACCCGACAGCGCCGTCGCCGCAAAGAACGACGCCGAGCGCATGCTGAACTGGGCCTATGACCCGATCCTGACCCTGCTGCCGATCGGCTAGCGCCAAATCCGGCTGACTGCCCGCGGATCCTGGTGCGCACCAGGATCCGCGGGCGAGCTGATCGCGAGCGTGTGGGCACTGTTGTGTCAATGGATGAGGTCAAAGACCAAATTGCCTGCCCTACGGTGTTTGGCGTCTGGAATAAACAGCGGAAGCGAACGCAGCCGCGTCGCTCCGGGCGGGATCGACGGCGATCTCGTATTCAGTGCTGTCGAACGCGTCCAGCTGTACCACGGTGGTGTCGTTCTCATCGGTCGCGACGATCCGGCCCTCGATCATCTGATCGACACCGTAGGCGAACTGTTGGATTCCGTTCCAGTCGAATGCCACTGCCCCGGCGGCCACCCTCTCCTGGAACTGGGCCCAGGTGATGCCAGTGGGTGATCGTCCGAACACCCCGTCGAAGTCCTCGACCGTCCACCGCCAGTTGTTCGGCGGGAACAACTGGAGGACATCGCGCAGGGACACCAGCGTTCGCCGGGGGGTCCACATGGGAATCGTTTCGGTGATCATTCGGGCGTCCTCAACGGTCCAACCGGACTGCGTCGCGATCCGATGCCGGTAAGGCTATGACCCTACGGGCAAGCCGTCACTCGATTTACCGACGCCCCGCCCTCGCAGCGTGCGGGCTACGACCTCGCCGAGTGGCGCGTCGGGCCGCTTCCTCCATCCAGTCGCCAACCACTTCGATCTTCTCGCCCGCAGTTCGAACTCGACTTGCTCAGCAGTTTCAAGGTCGACGTGCCCACCGGTGGCAGTGATGATTTCACGGTCGCAGCGGCGATCGACACGGTTGAGTATTCGCTTGGTACGCGGAATGTTCTTACGGGAGCTCTTGTCGTTCTCGCCGTAGTCGTTGCGGCGGTCTCGCACATAGCTGAGCGCCTTCTTCTCTTGTGGACTCCTCTGCCGGACCACCGATCTACCACTCCTCCCGTCCCAGCACCGGAGGTCAGAGTACGTACCCTGTCCGCTTGGATGCATGCGGATTTCTGCCTGGCGCGACCCGGGCAGTCGGTTGAAAATTCTCACCGACGAGCAACGTGCATACCGGCATCCAGCTCGAACCTGTCGATCAGATCGATCGGTGACACCTCATCGACGTGTGGCACGACCGGTCACGTCGCATCGGCAGGTCCGTGCCCCCGCCTGACCCCTTTATCGTGCAGCGGTGACCGGTTCTTCAGAGCGTCCACTGCTATTCCTCGATGTCGATGGACCACTCATTCCGTTCGGAGCGACGCCGCAGCAGTATCCGGACGGATATCCCAGACATCAGCTGCATCTCGAACCATGGCAGGTCGAGTCGAACCCGCTGCTGGTGAGACTCAATCCCGAGCACGGGCCTCAATTGACGGCGTTGCCATGCGATCTGGTGTGGGCCACGACATGGATGGCCGACGCGAACGAGGTGATCTCGCCGCTGATCGGCTTGCCGGAGCTTCCAGTGGTGGTCTGGCAGGAGTCCAGTGACCAGGATATGGACGAAGGTCAGTGGCTGCACTGGAAGACCCGCGACTTGGTCGGTTGGGCAGCCGGGCGCTCGTTCGTATGGGTCGACGACGAGATCACCGACTCCGATCGCGCCTGGGTGTCGGCGCATCATCGAGGACGAGCTTTGCTCCATCGCGTCGACCCCCGACGTGGCCTCACCGACGCGGACTTCGTCGCCCTCGCCGAATGGCTGAGCGCGGCCTACGGCTCTGGCTAACTGCCGAGTTGGGCGGCCGCGATACCGACATCGGACTGTCCGCGCTGCTCGGACTCGTCCTACCGCTGCTGTTCGGAACGTTGGTATGCGCGCCAAGCCTTTTGGGTCTCGGTCAATTTCGCGCGCGGGGTGCGGTTCCGGAAGTAGTTCACCACCATCAGCACCGGCAGGATGAACGCGTGGAAGAAGATCAGGTACGAGCTGCCGTCGAAAAGGAAAGCGAGGTAGACGGCGTAGCCGAGGTAGAGCGGACCGAAGATGCCGTTCATGGTGCGTGAAGCACTGCTCTGCCCGTTCTCCATCAGTGCCATCGCGATCATGGCGATACCACTGATAGCGAGCAGACCGACATACCAATTGAACATGGGACCCCCCCGATGCAGTTCGGACGGACCCGTTGGTCCGGCCGCGTCGGAACGATAGCACCGACTACACAACGCGACCACCGACTTATCGGGGCTGTGGACCGCTGACGGGAAGGCCTGACAGGGCGGCCGCCGGAATTCGGAAACGTGCGCGAGCGTCGGTCCGAGTGGCAATGATGTACACCTGAGTCCTCGCCGCGACGATCGGCGTACGGCATCTGCACCGGGGAGACAGAGTGGTAGTAGCAGCCGATGAGGTTGTATTGAGCGACAATTGGTGGCGCGCCATCATCGCCGTGGTGGCTGTGATCGTCGGATTCGTGCTGAAGGAAGTCGCCGATCAGCTGCGTGATCGCAAGAAGGTCAAGCGCCTGACCTACAGCATGAACGTCGGTTCGACGTTGACCGATGTCCCGCAGAAGTTGGCGCAGAAGGTATCCGTGCGGTTCGGTGGCCTGCCGGTGGAAGGTCAGGTCTACGAGGTCACGTGCCGTGTCGAGAACACCGGCCACTTGGTCGTGAAAGAGGAGTATCTGAGGTTCAGCTTTCCCGAACGCTGCCAGATTCTGGAGGCGTACGTACTCGGAGACCCGCCGCTGGAGTACGGGATCAAGGAGGCCCCGCTCGAAGGTCAGGCAGATGTCGACCAGCGGTGGGTGGTAGCGCATTTGGAGCGTCGCCAGTCGGTGAGCTTCGGTTTCCTCGTTGCGGGCCCGACGGCTACAGCGCCGCAGCTTTTCGGCCACAACGACGAGGGCGATGTCGAGCTGAACCCGAAGGGGCGGACCGCGGAGCGCGAGGACGCGTCCCATGTTCGCCCCTTGCTGACGTATGTCCTGCTGAGCTTCTTGGTGCCGGTGTTGCCGTCCTACGAGCTGGGTGAAGCTATCAGTGGTCTGGTGCGATTGGTTCTCCTGCTTCTGACCATTCCGCACCTGTATCCGGTCGGACGCGTGCTGGCAGCCTTCCTCACCCGGGCTGACGAGCTGTCCAGCACTACTGCCGACATCATGATCAGCCACACGAGTGCCGGCGGCGACATCACCATCGCGAGCCGATCGGGCGATCTTTCCGTCGGCACATCTGCGTCGCGGCCGGAGGAGTAAGAGGCGGCGTGCGAATGCACAAGGAACGGTGGGAGATCCGCGCTCGGAAGACTTGGCGAGCCGCTCTGTGATTCTCGCCGTGGGTGTGGCGAGGCTCAACGGCGGGCCTGAACCACGCTCCACAACCTCCGCGGCAAAGCGCCTTCTTCGAAGTCGTCGACCTGCCGCAGCTCCCATCCCTCGGCGAGACGGTCGACGAGGCTGCGCGGAAAGAAGTGCACCGCGAACCCGTCTTGTTCGAAGATGTCGTCACCGTGGTCGACGCCCGCGCCGTAGTGCGCGTCGCCAGTGTGGCGCACCGTGTAGAAGAAGATGCCACCCGGCCGCAGCACGCGGTGAATCTCGCGAACGAGGGCGACGATCTGTTCGCTCGACAGCGCCATGCACAGCAGCATGTGGGCGTACACAGCGTCGAACGACTCGTCGGGTAGTGGCAGCGGGTCGCGGACGTCGACGATCCCGGCTGTCAGCCCCTCGAGGGCTTCGCTGTCGGCGCGCTCGCGCAACTGGCGGAGGCCGGCGTTGCTGAAATCGGTGGCGTGGACGGTGAATCCGGCCCGGGCGAAATGCAGTGCGTCCCGGCCGTGGCCCGCGCCCAGTTCGAGGATCGTGCGAGCGCCGGCTGCTGCGAAGATCTCTGCAGCGTGTATCGCGGGCGCCGAGGGCGCCTCGCCGTACATGCTCGGATTGGCGTCGTAGGTCGACTGCCAGTGCCGACGTTGAATGTCGCCCAGGTCGGCGGGGTTGCCGACGCCCGCCGCGTCCTCGCTCGCCATGTTCACCATTATCGTCGGATCGCAGGGGCGCGAGGTTCCCCCGGGCGGCCGGTGGACCGAACGACGCCTCTGCGATCCCGCGGCTCAGGCGGCGCCTAGCGGCGGCCGGTGCAAGACGAGCTTGGTGGTGTGCGCCCGATACGCCTCGGGTGCGTCCTCCCAGTCGGCGAGCAGCGTGGTGACCTCCTCGGCGGCGAAGCCCGTGCGAGCGACGAAGCCGAGCAGGTCCGGCAGGACCGGACGTACGTTCGAGACGCCGATTTTCAGCGTCGCGTCGTTGGCGTACATGTGCATCAGCGGCACCTTGGTCCCGGGCGGCAGGTAGTAGCCGACCGGCGCGCAGATTCCACCCGGTTGCAGTGCGCGCAGCGCGACGTCGACACCGGCGGCGGTGGAGGTGCCTTCCACGGCCACGTCGTAGCGGCGCGCGGGCAGATCCGTGCGGCGGAGCTTGCCTTTGCGGACCGGATGCGCTCGGGCGCCGAGCTTTTCGGCGATCGCGAGCCGCTCCGGGCGATGATCGACGTAGTCGACGACCTCGGCGCCGTGCGCGACGGCCAGCCCGGCGGCGTAGAGCCCGATGCTCTGGGCGGCGCCGCCGAGGATGAGCACCGACCCGCCCGGGCGTTCGGTCAGTGCCGGGACGATGCAGCGCCACGCGTCGGCGAGGTTGTCGCTGGCGGCGGCCACCCGCAGCGGATCGAGACCTTCCGGCAGGCGCACCAGCATGTGGTCGGCGTAGGGGATACGCAATCGGTCGGCGACCATGCCGCCCCACGGGCCGCTCGCGGGTCCGAAACCGAACGCGGCGAGCGTGCCGGCGCGGGTGGTGGCGCACTTGGCGGTGAGGCCGCGCCGGCATTCGAGGCAGTCTCCGCACGACACCGCCCACGGCACGACGACGAAGTCGCCGGGCGCGAGGCCGGTGACGTCCGCGCCGACCTCGAGCACCTCGGCGATGCATTCGTGACCGATGCCGAACGGCCCTTGGAACGGGACCGGTCCGCAGATGGTCGCGACCACCGGGTCGATCATGCCGACGCGCATACCGATCTGCATGACGCGTGAGACGTGGCGGTGGATCGGCAGGGTGTCCCCGTCGCAGCGGCCCGCGACGAACGGGCGAACGATCGCATCCCGCGGTCCTTGCAGCACCGGATCGGGCCGGTCCCGCCACTCGAGGTGGTGCGCGCGGATGAGCTGGAGTTCCCGCATCAGCCGCGCTGCCCCTGCGCCAAGGCCTTCAGTTCGGCAAAGCGGACGATATTGCCCGCTGCGCCCCAGGTGCCCTCGGGCTGTTCGTGGATGAGCACCCACACCCGCAACGCGGCGGTGGCGTCGAGGCCGGCGGCGGCCAGTACCTCCGCGGTGACCTGCTCGATGAGGCCCTGCTTGCGGCGATCGGACAGTGCGCCTTCGGGCACGGTGACATCCACCCGGAAGCGCGGCAGGTCGTCCTCCGCGTTGACGAACGCGCCCTCGGGCGTCTCGTCGATCAGACACCAGGCCTGCGCGCGGAAGAACGCCGTATCGGGCGCGCTTTCCCAGTGCAGCAGGGTGGCGGCGAGGGTCTTCTGCAGCCCGGTGCGGGCGTCGGCGGACAGGACGCCGCTGGGCAGGGTGAGCTGGATCATCGGCATGGGAACACCTCCGTTATAACGACTGTTATAAGTCATGGACGGTACGCTATAACGGTCGTTATGGGCAAGGGAGGTGTGTGATGGCGCAGTCGGAGGCGCGGGATCGGATGGTGGCGGGTGCGGCCGACATGCTTCGGCGGCGTGGGCTGAACGCGACCAGCGTGCGGGAACTCGCCAAACACTCAGGCGCCCCGCTGGGCTCCACCTACCACTACTTTCCCGGCGGCAAAGCGCAGCTGGCCGCCGAGGCGGTCCGCTTCGCCGACGCCCTCACCACGCGCCGGCTGGCCAGGGAACTGCAGGCCGGGCCGGTCGCCGGGCTACGGGCATTCGTGGACATGTGGCGAAAGACCGTGCTGGACAGTGACTTCCGGGCCGGATGTCCGGTCCTGGCGGTCTCGGTGGAAGACCAGCCCGACGAGGACGACGAACCGCGCCGTGCGGCGGCGGCGGCCTTCGAGGGGTGGACCGGGTTGCTGGCCGATTCCCTCCGCGCGCACGGCGCGACAGCGACCGTCGCCGAGCAGACCGCCACCTTGATCGTCGCCGCCCTCGAGGGCACCGTCGCGATGTGCCGGGCCCAGCGCAGCATCGAGGCGCTCGATCGGACCGCCGACGCTTTGGAAGCCGTCGTCCGCGCCACCGTGGATTCCGCCGCGAACTGAGTCGAGGCGGGCCCCGGCCTCACCGGCACGACATCCGCGGGCCCGTCGGCCAGGCGCAGCAGATCCTCACCGTCCGCCCGCAACCGGACGCGTAGGTGTGATCGATCCGGTCCGTACCGGCGGCCGGATGCCGGTGCGCCGCCGCGGAACCCACCCGGCGTTGCCGGATCGCGGAGAGGTCAGTGGTGCCGGTCGATGGCCTCGGTGACCTCCCATTCGTCGGTGATGGCGAAGGCGTTCTGGGCGCGGTCTCGGGCCTCGGCGAGCAGGGCGTGGGAGTGCCTGCTGCGTTTGGTCAGCTCGTAGCGGCGAGCACCGAGGCTCGTGGTGGTCTGCAGCTCGTAGTCGAGATCGTCGATCAGGTGGTGTAGCTCCTCGATTCGCGCGAGCGTCGGCTGCTCGTCCAAGTTCTCGAGCTCGTCGATGGCGTCGCCGAATCGGTCTTCCAGACTGCGCATGGCGTATCCTCCCCTGTATCACTGTGTGCCCCTTGCTATCTCAGATTAAAGCCGATTCCGGTATTCGGCTGAAGATCGGAACCTGCCCGCGGACCGCCGCAGGTCGTCACCTGCGGGTAGTGCCAATTCCGGCGTGCGAGGCACGCGTTGGTTAGCATCTGACCGAAACGTGCGCGTTCGGTGTGCGGGCGGAATCTCAGCGGCGGTACGGGGGCCCATGAAACAGATCTTGTTCTCGGCGATGATCGCGCTGGTGGTCTCGATCATGGTGACGCCGTTCCTGATCCAGGCGTTCGCCACCAGGAACTTCGGTCAGGAGATCCGGGTCGACGGGCCTGCCAGCCATCAGGCCAAGCGCGGCACCCCGACGATGGGTGGCATCGCCATCCTCGCCGGTCTGTGGGCGGGGTACCTGGGCTCGCATCTGTTCGTCGGCCGCGACGGCGTGGACAGTCCGTCGGCCTCCGCGCTGCTCGTCCTCGGGCTGGCGACGGCGCTGGGTGTCGTCGGGTTCCTGGACGACTCCATCAAGCTGCGCAAACAGCGCAATCTCGGCTTGACCGCCGCGGGCAAGTACGTCGGCCAGCTCAGCGCCGCCGTGCTCTTCGGCGTGCTGGCGCTGCGCTTCCCCGACAGCACCGGGCTGACGCCTGCCAGCAGGCACCTGTCCTATGTCCGGGATTTCACCGCGGTGTCGTTGGGGCTGATCGTCTTTCTGCTCGTCGTCTGCTTTCTCGTGGTGGCCTGGTCCAACGCCGTGAACATCACCGACGGCCTCGACGGGCTCGCGGCCGGATCGATGAGCTTCGCGCTCGGCGCCTACGTGATCATCACGTTCTGGCAGTACACCAACGCGTGCGCGACCGCGCCCGCCCCCGGCTGCTACGAGGTGCGCGACCCGCTCGATCTGGCGATGGTGTGCGCCGCGGGCGTCGGCGCGTGCATCGGGTTCCTCTGGTGGAACGCCGCACCGGCGAAGATCTTCATGGGCGACACCGGTTCGCTGGCGCTGGGCGGCCTGCTGGCCGGGCTCTCGATCACGACCCGCACCGAGGTGCTGATGGCGGTGGTCGGCGCGCTGTTCTGCGCCGAGATCCTCTCGGTGCTGCTCCAGATCGTCGTCTTCCGCACGACGGGCCGCCGCTTCTTCAAGATGGCGCCGTTCCACCACCATTTCGAACTCAGCAACTGGGCCGAAACCACGGTGATCATCCGCTTCTGGTTGCTGGCCGGAATTGCCGCGGCCATCGGCCTCATGCTCTTCTACGGCGAATACCTGGCCGTCGTCGGATGAGGCGGTGCGTCGCCTGCGCCCCAATCGCAGGCGGAGTCCTCACAGGCCGTTCATACGCTTCGCAGGGGTTGCAACCTGTGCGAAGCGTATGAACGCTATGCGAGGTTGCCGCCGGGGGGCGATGTCGTTGTCTCGCAGCGGGATCGGGGGCGCGCTGCTAGAGTCGCGGCCGAGCCTGAGGGAGGTGAGGCTTGGTGATCGTGGGGCGCGCCGAGCTGCTGGAACTGATCGACACCCTGGTGCGGGTTCCGAGGGGGAATGCCGAGGCGACCGGGAATCCCGTGCTGGTGCTGGAAGGGTACGGTGGCGCGGGGCGCACCACTGTGCTCGAGCAGGTCTTGGACCGGTGGCAGCGCCGGACGCCGACCGTGTTGGTCCGGCCGTTGGAACGTCCTTACGACCAATACAATCCGGCCCGTCCGGTACTCGCCGCGGCCATGCTCGGCTTGAGCATGGATCTGCCCGGTTTCCCGATCGCGTTTCCGCGGATCGTGGTGGCGCAGCTCGCGATCAGCGAGAACTTCACCGACATCCCCGCGACCGAGCATCGGGAGCGATTGCGCACGGTCTTGAATCGGTACCGGGACCGCGCGGCGCTGGTCGCGTTCATCGGTGATCTGGTCGGGCTGGTCGGCGCGCAGGCCGCCAATATCAAACTGCCCGGCGCCGGCATCATCGCGCCGACGCTGAGCCAGCACCTGTCCAATCTCGTGGTCGGCAGGCTCACCCGCGGCAGGCTGATCACCAAGATCACCTGGGGTTCGGCGGTCTCGTGGTACGGACACCAGGACCTCGGGCTGCGGGCCGATGCCGAGACCGTGCTCATCGAACTCGCCATCAAGGCGGCCAGCGAGGATCCGGAGATCCGCCGCGGCGTGGACGACCTGCTGATCAGCGCCTTCCTCGCCGACCTGCGCGGCAGCGCGGCGCGGGTGGTGGGCCGACCGTCGAATGTCGTTGTGCTGCTGGACGACGGCGATGCCCCGGCGGCGGTCGCGTTCACCAGCGCGCTGTTGCGTTCGCGCAAGGCGATGGCCGCGGCAGGATCCGCGCTGACGGATCCGCTGACGCTGGTCACCACCAGTTCCGGCGTGCTGGCGGAAGAACTCGACGGGCAGGTCTCCGCCGCCGCGGTGTGGACGCCGCGGCAACGCGCCGACCCGTCGTCGCGCGAAGCGTGGGCGCGGTTGCGCGTGAGCGACCTGTCGGAATTCGAGGTCAAGACCCTGGCCAAAGAGGTCACCTCGATCGAGGCGGATCGGATCGGGGCCCAGGTGTACCGGCTGACCGCCGGGCACCCCGCCGCGACCGGCTATGTGCTGGAACGGCTCAGGCAGCCGCGCCAGCGGGTCGACAACCTGGACGACCTGCTGCGCGGCAACCACGCGGGCCCCGGGACCACAGTCCAACGCCATCTGCTCGGGCTCTTCGCCAAGGACCTGCATCCGCGCAAGCAACTCGACGAAAGCGTGCTCGATGCGCTCGTCACGGTGTCCGCGGCGCGCACCAAAGGCGACGCGAACCGGTTGCACGGCCTGTTGCCGTCCGGGATCGGGGACCGTTCGCCGCTGTTCCGGTCCCCGATGCTGTGGAGCAAGGCGACCGACGACGGGGTGCTGCCCCCCTTCGCGCGTCGCATGGGGCTGCGCGAGCTGGCCGAGCGAACGGACGACGCACCTCCCGGCTGGGATCGCGTGTTCGGCCTGCTGCTCGACACCGTGCCTTCCGGCGATCACATGAGCAGGCTGCACTACACCCGCCTGCTGCACGGCGGCGCCGCGGTCACGAACGAACTCGCCGAGCTGCTGTCGACCTGGGACGCGAGCGAATGGTTATTGCTGTTCGACGCGATCGTGGCGGTCTCCGATCCGCGCAGGCCGGATGCGGGCCTCATCGACGGCAGCGATCACGCCGCCACTCCCCGCGAGCACATCGCGGTGCTGCTCGCGGTGGTGCCCGCGCTCGAGTCGGACCTGCGGGTCACCACGGTGCAGCGCAGGGAGATCCTGTGCGCGCGGGCGGCGCACAGCTTCGACCGGCTCGCCGACCACGCCACCGACCGTAGCCCGATCCTCGTGCGCGCCAACGAGTATCACGATTGTGCGCGCCGATCCCGTTGACCAGACCTCGATGAGGAGCCCGCTGTGGAGTCGCGTTACTGGGCAGGCATAGTTCCGAAGCGACACCGGCCGATGCCGCGGCCGTGGACGGACTGGGTGCGGCTGGGTGTGGTGGTGATCCTGCTGGTCGGTGCGTCGATCGGGATCGCCGCCCGTGAGCCGCTGCGGCGGCTGGCCACCTGCAACGACGGGTGGCCGAGCACGGCGGCGTGGTCCGCGGGCGACGAGTGCGTCGGATTGTCCGAAGGCCCTTACGCTTTCGGGCTTCCCGCCTTCGAACACGTGATGCGCGTGATCGACGAGCAGAACCGCGCCGCGGCGGGCGGATGTCCGGGCACGCCGGTGACCGTCGGCGTGCTGCTGACCATGACCGACCGGTTGGCGGGCAGCCGTGCGGTGCACGAACTGGAGGGCATGGCCGTCGGTCAGCGCCGGGCGAACGACACCGGATGCGTGCACCCGATGCGGCTCGTCGTCGGCAATCTCGGCGACTACGGACGCGACGGCGCCGCGACGGCGGTCGCGCGGAAACTGGCCGAGCGCGGCGATGTGGTCGCCGTCGCGGGCGTCGGGCTGAGCGACCAGACCACCGCGGAAGTCGCCGATCTGCTTGCCGCCGCGAAGATTCCGATGGTGTCGGACCTGGTCACCGCCGAGGGCTTCGACCAGGCGGGCTCCGCGGGCGACGATCCCGATTTCACCCGGTGCGACGAGGACATCACCTACCCGCAGGGTGTCGGCAAGGACTACTTCTACCGTGTCGCCTTCCGGGTCGCGGTGCAGGTCCGCGCGCTCGGTGTGGTGGCGCCGGCCAGGCCGGATTTCATCATGGTCCCCACTGGCGGGTCGGACCCGTACACCTGCACGACGCTGCCCTTCCTGCACCGGCAGTACGGCAACGACCTGCTGGAGGTGAAATTCGACGCCGAGGAGCCGACCACCGTGGCTCAGACCGCCCGGCGAGTCTGCGCGACCGCGAAAGACGTGACCATCGCCTATCTGGCGCGCGGTCGCGACCTCGGCCGCTTGCTCTACAGCATGGACGAGGCCTACACCAACGGGCAGTGCGCGGCCACCTCCATCACCGTGCTGAGCACTTCCGACGGAAATCGGCTGCGCACTGTGGAATCCGACCCCACGCTGGAAGACCTGCGCAGCAAGGCGCTGAGTTCGCCGAGCTTCACCGGAGGACGTGTGCGGCTGCTGTTCACCCGCGTCGCGGGCGCCGACGGACCCGACCAGGGCAACCCGCAGTGGGCCGCCTTCGAAGAGGCCTACGCCGCAGCCGGATTCGATCTCGCGCACATCGGCGACGGCTGGGCGGTCAACGCCTACGACGCGCTGAGTACCGTCGTCGCCGCGGTGCGGGCGCTCCCGGCCGCGTCGACGGTCCAGCGGAGTCAGGTCAACATCACCATCGGTGGTTTCACCTCGCCCGAACTCGCCGTGGCGGGCGCTGGCGGACCGATCGTCTTCGACAACAGCGGCAACCGGGCCGGTCCCGGCCCGGCGGTCGTCCGGCTGTGCCCGGCGGGCAGTTCGGGTGGGCGGCCGTACGTGCCGACCGTCGAGGCGAAGCCCGGCGAGCCGACGCCGGAGTGCATCCGCGGGGCCTGATTCCGCAAGGGGCACTGCGGATTCGACGGTCCGGACGCGCTGTCGCCGGTGCGTGGTACGTTACGGCGCGAACGGCGAAAGGTCGTTCGTACGGGGTGAGGGGGAGTGGCGAGTCCGCCGCGTGTTTCCGAGTTTCGGGGTAGCTGGTCGTCGTGCGTGTCGGGGCGTGCGGCGGTCGGCCGTCCGCGGATGGGTGGCGAGCCTTCCGCCGATCGGGCGCATCGAGTTACACCGGCCGACCGCGCCTCGGCCGCGCACGAGGAAGCGTGAACATGAACTACCGCAACAAGCTGACGCAGCTCCTGCTGGCGACGGCGTTGGCGACGGGTCCGATCGCGGCGTTCCCCGCTGCCGCGCAGGCGCAGGGGCTGGCCTATCCCGGCATGACCATCACGACGGGCAACAGCATCTGCTCGGTCGGCGCGACCGGGCATATGGGTGGCGCGCAGTACGCGGTGACCGCCGCGCACTGCTTCCAAGAAGGACGGCGCGTCTACGACGAGAACGGCAGCTTGATCGGCTGGTACGAGCAGAGCCACGGTGACGACGCCACCATCGGCGGGATCGGTTTCGCGCTCATCCGGCTGGCCGCCGGGGTGGGCGTCTCGGCTTCGCTGGGCAACTTCGGGATCGAGTCCACCTACACAGATGCCCAAGTGGGACAGGAGGTCTGCCACATCGGGTGGGCGACCAACTGGACCTGTGGCCGCGTCACCGAGGTCGGTGACACCTTCTTCCTCGCGGATTTCGCTGTGGACAAGGGGGACTCGGGCGGCATCGTCTATTTCCCGACACCGGAGGGACGAGCGGCCTTCCTCGGCATCGTGATCGGCACCCTGGAATCCGGCGGCGTGCTGGTCGAGTCGGCCAACTATCTGCGCGAGATGATCGACGCCCATGCCGAGGGTCCCGACCACTTCCGTTGGTACGTCGAGTGATTCGAGGACGGGAGAGCTGACCGTGCCTACCGCCGCACCGATCGGCCGCTGCGCCCTTCTCGGTCGGCGGTAGTCGCCGGTACCGCCTACTCTCGACATCGGCGGGTCGGACCGTCGGAAGGGGAGTAATCATGGGGCATGTCGAGCACTCGGCGACCGGCGGCGCGCCGGTGGACTTCGCGTTCCAGTACGTGGCCGACTACCGCAATGTGCCGAAGTGGCTGTTCGGGATTCGGCATTACACACCGGTAGGGCCGCAGACCTCCGGTGTCGGCGCGGTATTCGACACGGCCGTGCAGCTGGGCCCGACCACCCTGCATCTGCGTGTCGAAATCGTCGAATGGGAAGACGGCTCGAAGATTTCGCTGCACGCGATCAAAGGCATCGAAGGCACGGTGCACTGGAGGTTCGAGGCCGTCGATCAGGAGACCACCGAGATCGGCGTGGTGGTCGACTACCGGGTACCCGGCGGACTGGCCGGACGGGCGCTGGACAAGATCCTTCAGACGTTCGTCGGCCCGGCCATCCGGCACACCGAGAAGAGCCTGCGCGAACAGGTGCTCGCCGCGTACCGGGAGTCTCTCGACAGCACGCCGGAGCGCTGAGAAACCCGGGCGCTGAGAACGACTCGAGCTCAGGGAACGATCCGAGGGGTGAGAACGGCCCGGGCGCAGGGACGATCGGACGGCTGAGAACGACCCCGGGTGCGGGGAACGACCCGGGCGCTGAGAACGGCCAGGACGCTGGGAACGCCTCGGGTGCAGGGACAATCCGAGGGGTCGAGATCGGCCTGGGCGCTGAGAACGACCCGGGCGTCGGAACGCCTGTCGTACGCTGGGCCGGTCGCGACGGCAGGAGTTATCGGTGGGCACATCCTTGGTCAAGGGTCAGAACGGGCCCGTGGCGGCGGCGCGGGTCACGGTGTCGGTACGCACCGAGGCGGCGGTCGACTTGTCGGCGCTGCTGGTCACCGAATCGGGCACGGTGCGCTCCGACGCGGACTTCGTGTTCTTCAACCAGCCCGTCGCGCCCGGTGTGGAGCTGACCTCGGGTGCGCCCGCGGCACTGGCGATATCCCCTGCCGCGCTGCCCGGCGAGATCGCGCAGGTGCGCGCGGTGCTCACGCTGGATGATCCCGCCGACACCTTCGGGCGCTTCACGCCGCCCGTCGCCACCGTCGCGGATGACGCGGGAAACGTGCTGTACGAGTACATGATCGAGGGGCTCGGCACCGAATCGGTAGTGATCGCCCTCGAGCTCTACCGGCGCGGTGCGCAGTGGAAGGTGCGTGCGGTCGGGCAAGGGTACGCGGGCGGGTTCGCCGCGCTCGTCACCGATCACGGAGTCGTCGTCGACGACGAACCCGAGCCGTCGCCCAGCGCCGACCCCGCAACGACCCGGCCACGGCCCGCGCCCACAACAACGCCTCCGTTGGCTTCCGCCGGCTCGACCGCCCGACCGGCTGCTTCACGGCCCGCGCCAACGCCTCCGATGGCTTCAGCCGACTCGACGGCCACGCCGAGCTCCCACGCCATACCGACGGCCAGACCGACCGGAGCGGTGCCATCGGCGACTGTCCTGGCGTCCGAGGCCGTCTCGATGTCCGCGGCCGCGGAGCAATCCGGACCGAACCGCTCGCAGGCACCGGACGTGCGCACCGTTCCGGGCGAGGCGAAGCTCTCCTTCGAGAAGCGCGCCGTGCTGGATCTGCGCAAGCGCGAGGTCGCCAAGGTGCTGATCGACCGGGAGGCGCTGGGCGTCCGGGCGCGGGTGGTGCTGGTCATCGACAAGACCGGCAGCATGGTCAAGCAGTACCGGAAGAAGGTCGTGCACCGCGTGGTGGAGCGGATGATCCCGATCGCCACCCAGCTCGACGACGACGGAACGCTCGAGGCCTACCTGTACGCGCTGTCGTACACCAAGCTGCCCGATATCGAAGTGGCCGAGGGTGATCGCTGGTCGGAGACCTTCCTGCACCTCAACGGCACGCACGCGGGCATCGACTACAGCGGGCTCGGCGGTCGCAACGACGAGTTGCCGATCATGCGCGCCGTCATCGAGACGCTGCGGCCCGGCGGCCCGCCGACGCTGGTGCTGTTCTTCACCGACGGCGGGTTCGCCAAGAAACCGGAGATCGCCGCTCTGATGCGGGAAGCGTCTCGGCTGCCCGCGTTCTGGCAGTTCGTCGGGCTCGGCCAGGCCAACTACGGACTGCTGCGCACCATCGACGAGATGGACGGCAGGCTGGTCGACAACGCCGGATTCTTCGCACTCGACGACATCGACGCCGTCGACGACGCGCAGCTGTACACCAGGCTGCTCGGCGAGTTCCCGCAGTGGCTACGCGCCGCGCGGGCCGCGGGTGTGACCAACTGACCCGATGAAAACGCTCAGCCGATGACGGCGTTCATGATGGTGCCCGCGCTGGTGGCGACCACGCCGCCGATCATGGCGCCCGCCACCATCTTCGGCGACTCCAGACCGCCACCCGTCCACTTCTCCCAGGCGAAGCGGCCGCCCGCGTAGATGATGGCGCAGACACCCGACAGGAGAACGAACCAGGTCAGGTAGCGGACGAGCCGCAGGATCTCATCGGACACCGGCGGCGCCTCGGGCGTCGGATTGCCGAGCTGCGCCAGGGTGTCGTATGCGATGGCCAGGATCATCGTTGTGCTGCTCATTCCGGGTTCGGGACAAGGAGAATCACTGAGAGGATGGTATCCGGTTCTTCGGTGCGGCGCAGACACCATGTGGCCGTGGCGCAGACACTCTTGTCGCCGGCGCAGACGACCTTGTCTCTGCGCCCCGGACACCGTTGTGGCACAGCGGCTTGCGAGCAACGGGGTCCGCCCGGATCATGGGTGGGACGTGGTTGTCGACCCCCGGCTCCCACGAAACCAGTGAATCCCGAGGTAGCCAGCAATGAGCATGATCTTGATGTCGGTCGGGGACACGTATTCCACCCTGGCGCAGATGGGAAACCCGACTCCCGAGGCGCCGCCGTTGTCGGACGAGATAATGCAGTTCGTCCAGTACGGAACCTGGTTCGCGCTGCTGTCCGGCACGGCGAGCATCATCTACGCGGGCGGCCGGTTCGCCTGGGAGAAATGGTCCGGCGGGGCGCTGCAGTCGCCGAAGATGGTGGCGGGCGCCATGCTCGGCGGTGTCGTGGCGACCAGCGCGGGCACCATCATGAACACCGTCATCGGCAGCTGACCCTCGGGCCGGCGGCCGTTCAGCCCTCCCAAGTCCAGCGCGGCACCTCACGGATCGGGTGCAGTTCCTCATCGGTGCTCGCGTGCGAGTTCTGCTGTGCCACTTCCGCACCGAACTCCACGTGCGAGCGGACCGCGTCCCGGAACGCCTCCGACTCCAGCAGGCCCGCCTCCTCGAACGACGCCATGTACAGCTCGGCGAAGCGCTCGCGCTGTTCGTCGGTGATCTTCAGGTGCCGGTGCACCGAGATGAGGTAGTCGAACCCCAGTTCGCGGCTGAAGCGGTCCGGGCCGCCGAACGATTCCGCGGTGAACCAGGTCAGGTGATCGACGTGGTGTGGGCGTCGCTCGGGGAACAGCGACTTCAGTACCGGATCGGCGAGCACCTTGTCGTAGAAGACGGACTCCACGTGGCGCAGCACCTCCTCGCCTCCGGCGTGTTCGTACATGCTCGTCATCGGGACCTCCCGGCTCGGTGTGGCTGCGCTACCCATTAGAGGCCCACGCGCCGGATCATGCGGCCGGTTTCGCGGAGAGCGCACCTCGAAATCCGTGATTTCTCAGGGTGATTCCCGATATTCAGGCGTGCGTCCCGATCGCAGGATCGATACAGCAGGTATCGAGTCGAGGAGCAGAGATGACAGACCGGACGAAGGACGAGGCGCTGATCCGCGAGGTGGTGGCGCACGCCGCGCAGGCGTGGGACGACAACGACGCGACGGCCTACGCGGCCGAGTTCACCGAGGACAGCGACTACGTGGCGTTCGACGGGACGCTGCTGCGCGGACGTGAGGCGAACCGCGCTCTGCACGCCGGGCTGTTCGACGGCGTGCTGTACGGCACCAGGATGGACGGCGCGATCGAATCGATCCGCTTCCTCACCGATGACGTCGCCGTCGTGCACGGCACCGGGTCGGTGGTGTTCGCCTGGCAGCGCGAGGTGCCCAAGGGGAGGCGCTCCCGCAACACGTGGGTGCTGGTGCGCACCGCGGACGGCTGGCAGGTCGCCGCGTTCCACAACACGCGGGTGCGTCCGGTGCCGGGCGAGGGGCCGGTGGTGCGGTTGTTCGGTAACTACGTGCGCTGGCGGACGGAACGGGCGCGCGCGAACCAGTAGCGGGCGACGGCCGGGGCGAACATCGGTCCGGCCGTCAGCTGATTCGGGTTCTGTGCGTACGCCATCGGTCGCGTGAGCCTCGGCGATCGCTGCCTTCGGACGCCCGGTGCCGACGCCGCAACCCTCAGATCCGCGCGCCCTTCGCGCGATTGCAGGCGCGGCAGAGAATCTGCAAGTTGCTCGCGCTCGTCGCGCCGCCGCGACTGAGCGGGATGACGTGGTCGAACTCGAGGTAGTGGCCGCTGCCGCACTCGACGCACTTGCCGCCGTCGCGCTGCCACACTTCGGCTTTCACCTCCTGCGGGATGCTGCGTGAGTCGCGCTGCCCCGGCGTGAGCACCAGGCGTTTCGCGACCCGCAGCGCGCCTTCCAACGCGGCCGCGACGTACTCGGGGTCGGCGACCTCGAAGCTCGCGCCGCCGCGGGCCGAGGTCGCCGCGATCATCACGACGCCGGCCTCGATGTGCACCGAGACGACCCGCGACCACGGCATCTCCACCCCCGCGCCGCTGCCGACGAAGCGGAGTTTCTTGTTGCTCGCGATCAGCCTGCCCTCGGTGATCTTCGGTCCGCGGGCCAGCTGCCGCACGTGCGTGGCGACCAGGTCGAGATGCACCTTCTCTTCCGAATCCAGGTGCAGGCCCGGCGTGCGGACCACCGGCAGATCGCCCTCGCGCAATCGGCACAGTGTGCGCCCGCGGTGCATCCGCCTGCGCAGATCCTCGATGAGCGGTCCGGTCAGCGCCAATTCGCCGATGGCGCGTTCGAAGGTGTCGTATTCGTTCTGCTGGATCGCACCGTCCGCGAACGCGAAGGTGACCAGCCGCTCGACGTAGCTGAGCCCGACTTCGCGCAGCGCGGTGCGGCCGATGTTCTCGTCGATGCGCTGGTAGCGCAGCGACGCCCACAGCGCTTCCCACGGCTCGCCCTGCGGGCCCGAAGCGATCAGCACCCGCCAGGCCCTGGTGTGCCAGTGGGTGAGGAACTCCTCGATCTCGGCCTCGCAGAACTGGCACGGTGCCGCGCCGCCGAACAGCTTGCGCCGCAGCGGGTTTCCGCAGCGCACGCAGGCGCGTGGACCGGGCGGGGTGCGGTGGTAGGTCGCCGAGGTCCATTCGGTTCCGTCCCACCAGCGCAGCCGCGACGCGTCCTCCGGGTCCGAATGCCAGTCGGCGCGTTCGGGATTCGGCGGCGGCGGTGGCGGTGCCGGTTGGCTGATGCGCCGCGTCAGGTCGACGTGCTGGGGGGTGCGCGGCGGGCCGCCGGTGGAAGGCTCGGAGGGCGTGGAGTCGACCGGGCTGGCCGCGGGAGCGGCTCCGGCGGATTCACCGCGCGGCGGCGCCTGCCGCGAAGCAGCCGGGAAGTCGGCGTAACGGGGCCCACGGTGCGCGGAGGGTCCTGTGGCGTCCGTCCGCTCGGCCGCTCCGAGCGGCGAGCTTTCCGGGACCGACCGCGTCGGGTACGGGGCTCCCGAGGGCAGATGCCGGTCCTGCGGCGATGACGGCTGCGCGGCGGGCTGCGCTCGCGCGCTCCCGGCATCCCGCGCACCGTCGGGGTGCGGCCGGGCGAACGGATCCGCGGGGCGTGGCGTGCGGGCCCGGCGCGACGAATCGTCGACTGCGACGCCGAACTCGGTGACCAGCCCGGCCAGGCCGCTGCTCCAGCCCTGACCGACGGCGCGGAACCGCCAGCGCCCCTCGCGGCGGTAGAACTCGCCGAACATCATGGCGGCCACCGCGTCGGCGTCCTCGATGTCGAAGCGGGCGATCGGGCCGTCGGCGGCGAAGACCGTCACCGTCAAACTCGCTATGTCGCCGAATGTTCCGTGATCGAGCGAGCCGCTGACCACGATCCGTTCCACGTCGGTCTCGGTGCGCGGCAGCGAGACGCTCAGCCGCGCGGTCCCCGGTGCGGGCTCCTGGTCCAGGGTCACCGCCTGGGATATGTGCCGAGGTGCGTTGTAGAACACCAGATCCCGGTCCGTGCGCACCGCGCCCGTCCCGTCCAGCAATAGCGCGTGCGCATCGATGACATGCTCCGACCGCCATGAAACGACCACGGCTAGAAGGGATGTCGGTACCGGCGCGTGCGCGCCCTTGCTGAGTTTCATCGTGCTCGAATATTGCCACGCCCCTCCGACACGCCGAATTCGTCCGGTTCGTGTGCGGGCGCGCCGAGGCGACACAGACCGGGCGGTCGGGGATTTACCCGTGTTCGGGGGCTCGGTCGGGCACAGTATTGCTATGAGTACCCCGAAGGGGTCGGGCCGCAAGAAGCAGACCCCGAAAACAGCGGGACCGCGTCGCGTCCCCGGCCCCGCGGAGATCTTGGCGGCCGCGCAGACGGCGGTCGAGGCGGCCCAGTCGGCCGCGGGTCAGGCGCTGGAGTCGGCGCAGCTGACCGCGGGACATGCCTTCGACGCCGCGGTCCGGCTGCCACCGGCCTCGGCCCAGCTGGTCGCGCAGCTGCCCGATCTGATCGAAAATCTCTCGCTCGCCATCGACCGGCTCAACGCGACCATCGACCGGCTGGACCGGACGCTGGCGCTGGCCGATCCGGCCTTCGCCGCCTACGACCGGCTGCTGCCACGGCTGGAGGCGATGATCTCCCTCGGCGAGGACGTGCTCGGCAGGCTCGCCAGGCTGCCCGGCATTTCGATGCTCGGCAAGGTGACCGGATTCGGCGGCAGGCGGCCCGACGAGGAGGAGCCGCCGCCGGAGCCGCGGAAACGGCGGCGCTGACCGGGATTCAGCGGGCGGCGGCGCGGTAGGTGGCCGCCGCCTTCAACAGCACCTCGCGGTACTCCTCGTCCGGATCGGAGTCCAGGACGATCGCGCCGCCCGCACCGATGCGCCATTCGCCGCCTTGCCGCACGGCGGTGCGGATGACGATGTTCAGATCCGCCGTGCCGCCGAGCCCGAGGAAGCCGATGGTGCCGGAGTAGACGCCGCGGGCCTCGGTCTCCAGTTCGTCGATGATCTCCATGGTGCGCAGCTTCGGCGCGCCGGTCATGGAGCCGCCGGGAAAGCAGGCGCGCAGGCAGTCGACCACGTCGACATCCGGGCGCAGCGTCCCGCGCACCGTCGAAACCAGTTGGTGCAGTGTCGTGTACGTCTCGGTGGCCATCAGCTTCGGCACGTGCACGCTGCCGATCTGGCAGACGCGGCCGAGATCGTTGCGCAACAGGTCCACGATCATCAGGTTCTCGGCCCTGGTCTTGGGGCTGTCGGCGAGTTCGCGGCGCAGGCGCTCGTCCTCGGCGGGGGTCGCGCCACGCGGCGCGGTGCCCTTGATCGGCTTGCTCTCCACGGTGCGGGCCCGGTCGATCTTGAGGAAGCGCTCCGGCGAGGAGCAGGCGATCTCGAGGTCGTCGAAGCGCAGGAAGGCCGCGTACGGCGCCGGGTTGCAGCGGCGCAGGGTGCGGTAGAAGTCGAGGCCCGCGGTATCGGCGGCGACGGTGAGGTTGTCGGTCAGGCAGATCTCGTAGGACTCGCCCGCGTGCAGGCGATCCAGGCAGACATCGATGTCGGCGAGGTACCGCTTGCGGCCGCGGCTGAGCAGCCCCTCGACCGCCGCGATATCCGAATCGACCTCGAGCGCAGGCGGATTCGACCAGGTCGGCAGGGTGGCGAGCGCCTCGGCGGTGTCGCGCAGCCAGTCCGCGGCCGCGCGCGCGGTATCGGCGGCGGGATCGGTGAGGGCGAGCAGATGGGTGCGTCCGGCGACGTGGTCGACCACGACCAGCCGGTCGGCGAAGATCCACTGCGCGTCGGGCGTCGGGGCGCGGTGCGCCGCGTTCGCGCCGCAGTCGGCCTTCACCTCGTACCCGAGGTAGCCGACGTACCCGCACGCGAAGTCGAACGGGAGGTCCGGGATTTCGGCGGTGCGCCAGCGCAATTCGGCGGCCAGGTAGTCGAGCACGTCGCCCGCGACGGTGCGGCGGCCGCCGTCCGCGGTCTCCACCACCACGGACCCGTCGCCGACGCGGTACCGGACCACCTCGGCTAGCGGCCCGCTCGCGTCGCCGAGGAACGAGAAGCGATCGAGGCCGGGTTCGATGTGCTCGCTGTCCAGCCAGAATGCGGTCGGCGAATCACGGTAGAGGCGGAGGAACGCGGCCTCGGTGTCGACGGCCCGATCGATGATCTCGTGGCGCAGCTGCCACGGACGCTCGGGTTCACCGGTGCGGTAAGGACTTTCGGTCGCCGGATCGGATTCCTGCGGCATTCTGCCCGAGGTTTTGACCGCGCCGGGGCCGAGGTCGATCACCGTGCGTTCGGTGGTGAAGCCGGTGGACTCGGCGGGTGCGTCGCTCGCTCGAGCCGGTCGGTGCCGGGTCGCGGTGGACGCAAGAGGTGTCGCTGCCGGGAGTCGAGCCACGGTGCGGTCCGCTTCGGTCGGCGGCGGGAGTTCGGCGACCGCCGTGCTGCCGCGCCTGGCCTGCGCGCCGGAGGGTCTGACTCGGTTGCCGGTGGCGTGGGTTGCTCGAGCGTGGTGCGCCGCGGTGAGATCGGCGAAATTGCGCAGCAGCGCGGCGCCGTGCTCGCCGGCGATGGACTCGGGGTGGAACTGCACGCCCCACTGCGGCCTGACGCGGTGGCGCACGCCCATGATCACGCCGTCGGGCGTGCTCGCGGTGATCTCCAGGTCGTCGGGCAACGGCCGGATCGCGCACAGGGAGTGGTAGCGGACGGCGGTGAAATCTTGTGGGAGACCGGCGAACAGGTCGCGGTTGTCGTGGCCGACCCTGTCGAGGTACCCGTGCCGCGCGATGGGGGCGGGAGCGACGAGACCGCCCGCCGCCACGACAATGCCCTGGTGACCGAGGCACACCCCGAGCAACGGGAGCTCGGTGGTCGCGATGACAGCGGCGGAAATGCCCACATCGCGGATCACATCGGGGCGTCCGGGACCGGGGGAGACGACGACATTGGCGAAGCGATGCAGACCGAGCAGTGCCGGATCGTCGACCGCGTCGTTGCGCACGACCGTCGGCTCGACGCCGTTCACCTCGCTGACCAGTTGATACAGGTTGTAGGTGAACGAGTCGTAGTTGTCGATCAACAGCGTGTGCATGGTGTGCCAAACCCTACGCCTGGCCCGGCCGAGCAAACTGTTGTCACATGCCTTCAGTTGTCGTGGGCGGGTGGTGCAGAATGTGGGGCATGTCTGTTGCGCAACCGGTCGAAGTGGATCGCGAAGTCGTCGATTTCGCGATCGTCGGGAAATGGATGGAAGAGCAGGGCCTGCCCGGCGGCGCGTTCGAGGGGGTGACCTCGCTCGGTGGCGGCACGCAGAACATCATGCTGCGGTTCCATCGCGGCGGCCGGGACTACGTGCTGCGGCGCGGGCCGAAGCACCTGCGCGCCAAGAGCAACGAGGTCATCCGGCGCGAGGCGCGTCTGCTCGGCGCGCTCAGCGGGACCGGCGTGCGTGCGCCCGAGGTCATCGCCGCCTGCACCGACGAGTCGGTGATCGGCGCGGTCTTCTACCTGATGGAGCCGATCGTCGGCTTCAATCCGCAGAACGAGCTGCCCGAGCTGCACGCGAACGACCCCGAGATCCGGCGGCAGATGGGCCTGTCCGCGGCCGAGGCGATCGCCCGGCTCGGCGCGCTCGACTACCGGGAGCTCGGCCTGTCGGACTACGGCAAGCCCGAAGGGTTCCTGGAACGCCAGGTGCCGCGCTGGCTCGGCGAGCTCGAATCGTATTCGGCCAACGAGGGTTACCCGGGCCCGGAGATTCCCGGCGTGCAGCAGGTCGGGGACTGGCTGGACCGCAACCGGCCCGCGAACTGGACGCCGGGCATCCTGCACGGCGACTGTCACCTGGCCAACATGATGTTCTCCTACGAGGGCCCGCAGGTCGCGGCGATGGTGGACTGGGAGATGTCCACCATCGGCGATCCGCTGCTCGACCTGGGCTGGCAGATCGCGACCCGGCCCGAGCCCGGCACGACGGGTGCGGCGCTGGTCGGCAAGCTGGGCGCCGTCGGCGGTCTGCCGACCCCGGAGGAGATGATCGAGCACTACGGCCGGTTCTCCGATCGCGATCTGAGCCACGTCACCTGGTACACCGTGCTGGCCTGCTTCAAGCTGGGCATCGTGCTGGAGGGCACGCACGCGCGCGCCTTCGCGGGCAAGGCGCCCAAGGAGGTCGGCGACTTCCTGCATGCCATCACCCTGGAGCTGTTCGAGCGGGCGCATCGCCTGATGGAGTGACGGACCGTATCTCGACGAAGTCTGGCCGCATATGGATGGAGATCCATATGCGGCCAGATTAGTTTCGACGCATGCCGATCGTTCCCGATGTGAAGAACTGGACCTGGGTCCTGGAGCGCGCCTGCCCCGAATGCGGATTCGACGCCGCCGCCACCACTTACGAGCAAGTGCCCGCCCTGGCGCGCGCGAGCGCCGATCGGCTGCGCGCCGCGCTCGAACGTCCCGATGCCCGGCGGCGGCCGGACGAGTCGACTTGGTCGCCGCTGGAGTACGCGGCCCACGTGCGCGATGTGTGCTGGATCTTCGCCTACCGCGCCGCGGTGATCGCGCGCACCGCCGCCGTGGACCCACGGGTGCCCGCCTTCGACGCGCGCGGACTCACCCCGGAAGAGACGGCGGACGGGCTGCCCGTCTTCTCGGACTGGGACCAGGACGCGACCGCGATCGCCGCACGCTACGACGCGCAGGAGACCGGCGCGGTCTCGGGGGAGCTGGCGCTGGCGGCCGAGGCGGCGGCGCGGGCCTTCGAAGCGGTGGCGGTCGCGGATCGCGGTGCGCAGGCCCGGCGCAGCGACGGGTCGATGTTCACCGTCGATTCGCTGGCGAAGTACTTCGTGCACGACCTCGTCCATCACGTCCACGATGTGCGCGGGTGAAAACGAGTCCCAATTCTAGAACGTGTTCGGCCATCGCGCCGCTCCGCACCGATGAATTTTCCCATCGGTACTAGAACGCGTTCCACTTTTCTCGTACTGTGGGTGCAGTCACATTGAAGCACTGTGCACGCGAGAGGTCGACAGGAATGAAGACGAAGGGCGCGATCCTGTGGGGGATCGACGAGCCGTGGTCGGTGGAGGAGATCGAGGTCGGCGATCCGGTCGCCGGCGAGGTGCAGATCCGGATGGAAACCGCCGGCATGTGCCATTCGGATCACCACATCGTCACCGGTGCGACACCGATGCCCGCCTTCCCCGTGATGGGCGGCCACGAAGGCGCGGGCGTGATCACCAAGCTCGGGCCGAACGTGCCGGGCGATCTCCAGGTCGGCGACCACGTCATCCTGTCGTTCATCCCCGCCTGCGGTCGCTGTCCGGCCTGCGTCTCGGGCAACATGGCGCTGTGCGACCTCGGCGCGGGCCTGCTGCTCGGCCAGGCGATCAGCGACGGCACCTACCGCATCCAGGCGCGCGGCCAGAACGTCATCCCGATGTGCCTGCTCGGCACCTTCGCGCCGTACATGACGGTGCACCACACCTCGGTCGTGAAGATCGACCCCGCTATCCCGTTCGAGGTGGCCTGCCTGGTCGGGTGCGGTGTGCCGACCGGCTTCGGCTCCTCGACCCACGTGGCCAACGTGATGCCCGGTGAGACCGTGGTGATCGCGGGCATCGGCGGCGTCGGCATGAGCGCGCTGCAGGGCGCGGTGCTCTCCGGCGCGTCCAAGGTCGTCGCCATCGACCCCAACCCGTGGAAGCGCGAGCAGGCGCAGAAGTTCGGCGCCACCCACACCTACGCCAGCATGACCGAGGCCATCATGCCGCTGATGGACGCCACCGAGGGACGGATGGCCGAGAAGGTCATCCTCACCATGGGTGAAATGCACGGCGACTACATCGAAGAGGGCCTGATCCTCACCGGCAAGGCGGGCACCCTGGTGGTCACCTCCATGGGCCGCATGGACGCGGGCGAGGTGAAGATGAACAGCTTCCTGCTGTCCATGCTGCAGAAGACGGTGAAGGGCTGCATCTTCGGCGGCGGCAACGCCCGCCAGGACGCGCCGCGCCTGCTCGCGATGTACAAGGCAGGCCAGCTCAACCTGGACGACATGGTGACCCGCAGCTACAAGCTGGAGGAGATCAACCAGGGCTACCAGGACATGTTGGACGGCAAGAACATTCGCGGCATCATCCGCTACACCGAAGCCGACTGGTAGATCGTCAGCCGACCCGCTCGGCGAGCCGGACCGCGACCTGGGCGACCAGATCGTGCGGGATCGGCGCGCCGAGCGGGAACTTCAACGTCCCCTTGCCCGCCCGGTAGGGCTCGATCGCGTGCTCGAAGGCCGTGTCGCCCTCCGGGATCGGGTAGAGGCTCACGTGCTCCTTCCATCCCGCGAAGTGCACGACATTGCGACCGTGCAGCTCGAAGGTCGGGATGTCGTAGCTGATCGTCTCGACCGCACCGGGCAGCGCGGTGTGGATGGTCTTGCGCAGCTCGGTCAGGACGGCGCGCACGTCTTCGGGGAAGCCCGAGATGTAGGCGTCGATGGTCGCGGGATGCCCTGCCACGAGGTCCTCCGATCGGCGATCGATGGATGAGTCCGGCGAGTTGCCTCGTCAGTGTACGCAGCCGAGGCGCTCCGGGCGGGTACGCGACCGCGTGGCGGGTCAGACCTTGCAGCGCAGCAGGGCCTCGCGCAAAGTGCGGCTGCGCACGTCGTCGAGGACGGCCATACCGAGGCGGTTCATGCTGTAGCCGAAGCCGAGGCCGGTGCCGGGATCGGCGAAGCCGAAGGAGCCGCCGAGGCCCGTCGTGCCGTAGGCGCGCTTGTCGGAGCCGAACCGGAACGAACCGCGGGACTTGCGGAAGCCGAGGTGGTAGCGGCTCTTGGTGTGCAGCACCAGGTCCTCGGCGGGCACGTCGTCGGCGGTGTCGGCGGCGGCGAGCCGTTCGAGCAGGTCGTCGGTGATGGGCAGCGCGCCGGTGCGTGCCGCGGCCGCGCCGTAGACCTTGGCCAGCGAGCGGGCATTGCCCACGCCGCCGTGGCCCGGCAATTCCACACCGAGGAACTCGCGGCGAGCCGCACGCGCGGGCGCACCGCAGCGCGGATTGGTCAGGGCCGCATGGGAATGCCCGCGCTCCAGGAAGATCTCGGCACCGATCCGCAGCGGCAGGTCGCGCTCGTAGCGCAGGATGTCCAAGCCCTTGGTGGCCGAGAGCACGGCGACGCGCTCGATCGGCTCCTCGGCGGGCAGGCCGATGAAGAAGTCCAGGCCGAGCGGCTTCGCGATGTCCTCGGCGAAGATGCGCCCGAGCGTGCGGCTTTGGGGATCGACGCGGCGCACCAGCTCGCCCTGATACAGCCCCAGGGTGATCGCGTGATAGCCGTGCCGGGTGCCGGGCTGCCACGCGGGTTTCTGCGCCGCGAGGATCGTCGCGAGCCCGTCCAGGTCGGCGATCTGCGGAAGCTTCACCACGGTGTCGAGTCCGGAGAGTCCCGCCTGGTGATCGATGAGCTGGCGCACCGTGATCGCGCCCTTGTCGTGCGCGGCGAACTCCGGCCAGTAGTCGGCGACCGGCTTCTCGTACTCCAGGACGCCCTTCGACACGGCCGTCGCGACCACGAACGCCGCCATGCCCTTCGTCGAGGAGAAGACCGGCACGATCGTGTCCTGCTCCCACGGCTGGGTGCGGCGCCGGTCGCGGTAACCGGCCCACAGGTCGACCACGGGCCGATCGCCCGCGAAAACGGATACGGCCGCGCCGATTTCGCCGTGCCGGGAGAAATTGCGACGGAACGCGTCGGCGACCGGGCCGAAGCCGGGGGCCACCTCGCCGTGGATCGTGAGTTCGCTCATGGTGAGCCGATGGTACCGGCGGTACCGAGATCTTTCCCGGGGCTCCCGCGCACCCCGATCGATTTCCGGTCGCGGTACTCCCGCGCCGCCGCGGTCTCGTAGGCTCGTTTCGTGCGTTCACTCGAGCAGATCCAGGATTGGCCGGTTCGACACGCGGCGGCCGGTGTGGTCACCGCCGCGGGCGCGGTATCGCAGGGCGATGCCGAGCGCGTCTTCCCGCTGGCCTCGGTGACCAAGCCGCTGGTCGCCTATGCTGTGCTCGTCGCGGTGGAAGAGGGCGCGATCGAGCTCGACCAACCCGCGGGCCCGCCCGGAGCAACCGTCCGGCATCTGCTCGCGCACACCTCCGGCCTCGCCTTCGACACCACCGACGTGCTCGCCGAACCCGGTGCCCGCCGCATCTATTCGAGTTCCGGATTCGAGGTGCTCGCCGGATTCGTCGCCGAACAGACCGGTATCGCCTTCGACGAATACCTGCGGGACGCGGTCTTCGAACCGCTCGGCATGACATCGTCCGTGCTGTCCGGATCCGCCGGACACGCCTGCCGGTCCACCATCGCGGACCTGCTGCGGTTCGCCGCCGAACTGCTGAACCCGCGACTGATCTCCGCGCAGACCCACGCCGAGGCAACCAGCGTGCAATTCCCCGGCGTGAACGGCATTCTGCCCGGCTACGGTTCGAAGCGGCCCAACGACTGGGGACTCGGATTCGAAATCCGCGATGGGAAATCCCCGCACTGGACCGGCGGCGCGAACTCCCCACGCACCTTTGGCCATTTCGGCCAGTCGGGCACCTTCCTGTGGGTCGATCCGGAAATCGGGGTGGCGTGTTCGGCGTTGGCGGACGAGAATTTCGGCGACTGGGCACGGGAGGTGTGGCCGGTCCTGAGTGACGCGGTGATCGCCGAAGCAAGACTCGCGGGCAACACGCTCGCGAAGTAACATACGTAACTTCGGGCACTCCAGTACACTCAGGCAACGCCAGCTGGACAGGTCGTTGGGGAAGACGTCCCTCGTCTGAGCTGGAGGTAGTGGTGCGCGCATCGAGTCAGTTCGCGGACGCGACGGCGGGTGTGGTGTGGATCCACTCGTCGCCCGCCGCGTTGTGCCCACACGTCGAGTGGGCACTCACCTCGGCACTCGGTTCCCCCGCCAAACTGCGCTGGACCACCCAACCCGCCGACGGTCAGCTGCGCGCCACCAGCGACTGGATCGGACCCGTCGGCACGGCCGCCCGAATTGCCCAGTCGTTGCGATCCTGGCCGGTGCTGCGGTTCGAAGTCACCGAGGATCCCAGCGACGGAGTCGACGGGGAGCGCTACAGTTTCGTCCCCTCCCTCGGACTCTGGCACGGATCCACCAGCGCCAATGGTGATGTGACGCTGGGGGAGATGCGGTTGCGCGCGATGCTCCAAGCTGCACAGGAACTCGGCAAGTACTCGGCCTACGATCTGGCCTCCGAGATCGATCGAGCGCTGGGGACGGCGTGGGACGAGGATCTGGAGATCTTCCGCTCCGGGGAGTGTGGCGCCGGTGCGGAGGTGACGTGGTTGCGGCGGGACGTGGGGTAGTTTCCCGGCTGCGATTGCGAATGCATCGGTTTCGGCGCTGAAGCGGCGGTACCCAACTCGACAAGCAGCTACTATGCCCCGCAGCCGTGTCAGTAGGTAGTGGGGCGATGGACATGAACCTCGAGCAGTACAGCGATATGTTCGGCGAAGAGATTTCGGTACGCGCCCCTGATGGTGACGTACAGGCATGGTCTTTGCGGGCGAGCATGAACGGCCACGGTGATTGGCGTGTGCGACTGAGCGATAGCGGCGATGGGGAGTGGGAAGGCGACGGTTGCGATGTATTCGACGCATTCGCGGTCGTGCGCAGTAAGCCTGAGTCGCGGGGGTTCCGCTTCCTGGTCGTAGGGGCGAGACCGGACTGCTGGCCATCGAGCATGCGCAGTCAGATGGATGGCGGACAGCAGGTCTATGTGCACTACAACTCGGCGCTGCAGCGGCTCATCCACGACCTCGCCGATGTCGTGTCCCGAAGAGGTTCACTCCGGTACGTCTTCGCGTCGGCGCCTATCTCGAAAATCGGTACCGCCGAGGAGCAGGCCGCGTTTCGCGAGCGGTGGAAGATGCGGATCCTCTGATATCCGATCGACGCTCGCTCGACCGGCATTGCGGTATGTCCGTACCTGGGTAGGCACGCCAACCCCATGATTTCCGGCGGGTGAGGTCCCAGCCGTGAATCGCCCAGCGAATCAGCTGTCTTCGGTGCGTGACGCGCTCGTCGGCTCGGTCGGTCCGGGCAACGTCGGCGTCGCCGCGGATCGGACCCAGGGCCAGGTCATCAAGGCCCACACGACAAGCAACACGACAGCGACGGTCCCCAGGTACCAGGGCCACGGTCCGAGCACGTCGAGCAGCGATAGCGTCGAGGGCTTTCGGTTGACGAAACCGTAGTTGGTGTCGGCGAGGGAGTTGAAGACGAAGGTGATCGCGACCCACACCACGGTGACCGCCACGGTGAACCAGTAGCTGTGCCAGGTCGGGCGCATACCTATGCCCCAGGTCAGGTAGATCGCGGCCCAGACCACGGCCAAGTGGATCGCCCAGAAGGCCAGGAACACCTTGTTCGGAAAGTCGGGGCTCTCCAGCGCCGGTGAAATGAGCGCCTGTGTGCTCAAAGTGAGGCACCAGTAGTAGGTGAGCGCGTATGCCCAGCGCTGGTGTGTCAACAGCGCGTAGCCGGCGACGATGGTCGCGAGATCGGTCAGGCGCAGCGGCACCGAGCGGCCGAGGGTCGGAGGGAACAAGGTGGAGATGTAGATGGCCAGATATATCCCCAGCGTCACCGCCCCGAACGTCCGGCTGAAACGGCGTGCGGTGGAGTCGTTTCGGTGCGTTCGTCCGATCACGACGACCAGCACCGCACCCACCGCGAACAAGGCCAGCACAATCAAGTGCGACAGCCCGTATGCGGAGAACTCCCGCTGCGCCGTGGGTGCGTCCACCTACCCAGTTTAGTGGTGTAGCGGCATGGATTTTGTGGACGCGGAGCGGGGCGCGTCACCGACCACGAGCGCGTTGAAGCCTCCCGCTGATCCGTTCACCTGGTCAGGTCAGCGCGGTTCCACGATCGCGTCGATCAGGCCGCAACCGCGGTGCGACGGCGAGCCGCGGCGATGCGGCGGCCGATGACGCCCTGACGTGGAGCGAACAGGTACACGAGCGTGAAGGCGACGCCCTGGACCACGACCACCATGCCGCCCGGCGCGGTGTCGAGGTGGTAGCTGACGTACAGGCCGATCACCGAGCACAGAGCGGAGATCGAGGGGGCGATCAGCAGCATGCGGCCGAAGCGATCGGTGAGCAGGTAAGCCGTGGCTCCGGGAATGATCAGCATGGCCACGACCAGGATGACCCCGACCGCCTGGAGCGCGAGGACCGCGGTCAGGGCGAGCAGCGCGAGGAGCGCGGTGCCGAGCAGGCGCGGTCGCAGGCCGATGGCGTGGGCGTGGGTGGTGTCGAAGGCGTAGAGGGTGAAGTCGCGTCGTTTCAGGATGAGGGCGGCGAGGACGATGACGGCGAGGATGGCGATTTGGGTGAGTTCGCTTTTGCTCACGCCCAGCAGGTTGCCGAAGATGATGTGGTTCAAGTCGGTTTGACTCGGCGTCACCGAGACCAGGACCAGGCCGAAGGCGAACAGGGTGGTGAAGACGATGCCGATGGCCGCGTCTTCCTTGACCCGGCTGGTATCGCGGACGACGCCGATGAGCGCGACGGCGAGAAAGCCGAAGACGACCGCGCCCACCGCGAAGGGCGCGCCGACGATATAGGCGAGGACGACACCGGGGAGCACCGCATGCGACACCGCATCGCCCATCAGTGACCACCCGATCAACACCAGCCAGCAGGACAGGGTCGCGCACACCACGGCGGTGACGAGGGTGGTGGCCAGCGCCCGGACCATGAACTCGTAGCGCAGCGGATCGATGAAGAACTCGACGAGGGACATCTCAACCTGCCTTCGGGAGCGAATCGCGCTCCAGCACATCGAGTCCGAACGCCAGTGCCAGTTTCTCCGGGCGAAGGATTTCGTGGGTGTCGCCGTGCGCGAGCACTTTTCGCATGAGCAATACCGATTCGTCGGCGAGGTCGGGCAGGGCGTGCAGGTCGTGAGTGGACACCAGGATGGTGGCGCCGTCGGCGGCGAGTTCACGCAGCAGCGTGGTGATGGTGGCTTCGGAACGCTTGTCCACTCCGGCGAACGGTTCGTCGAGCAGCAGAATCGTTGCGCCCTGGGCGATTCCGCGCGCCACGAAGGCGCGTTTGCGCTGTCCGCCGGACAATTGCCCGATTTGGCGGTCGGCCAGGTCGGTCAGTTCCACTCGCTCGAGGGCGTGTGCGACGGCCTCGCGGTCCGCGCGACGGGGGCGGCGGGTGAAACCCATGTGGCCGTAGCGGCCGGTCATCACCACATCGCGCACCGACAGCGGGAAACTCCAGTCGACGGCCTCGCTCTGCGGCACGTAGCCGAGCGTGCCCGCGCGACGCGCGCCCGCCGGGTCGGCCCCGTCGATGCGCACCGTGCCCCGATCGGGGCGCACCAGACCCATGATCGTCTTGAACAGCGTCGACTTGCCGGAGCCGTTCATGCCGATGAGTCCGCACACGCGTCCCGAGTGCAAGGTCAGATCGACGCCGTCGAGCGCCTGCACCTCGCCGTAGTGCACTGTGACATTGCGGATTTCGATGCTGGGAGTCATGACCGAGCACCCGTCAGCGCGGCACTGATGGTCTTGGCGTCGTGCCGGATGAGGTCGAGGTAGGTGGGCACCGGCCCGTCCGCCTCCGACAGCGAGTCCACGTAGAGCACACCGCCGAACCGCGCACCGCTCGCCTCGACCACCCGCTGCATGGGGGCATCGGACACGGTCGACTCGCAGAACACGGCGGGCACCCGGTTCGCGCGGACGAAATCGATGGCCGAGGTGATCTGCTGTGGTGTGGCCTGCTGTTCGGCATTGACCGCCCAGATGTACTTCTCGGTGAGCCCGGCATCGCGAGCCAGGTAGGAGAACGCGCCCTCGCAGCTGACCAGTGCGCGCTCGTTGGGCGGCAGCTTGGCGAGAGTGCCTACCAGTTCGTCGTGGATCTTCTGCAGTTCGGCCTGGTAGGCCGCGCCTGCGGCGCGGAAATCGGCGGCATGTTCGGGATCGAGTTCGCTGAAGGCGCGAATCATGTTGTCCACGTAGACCTTCACGTTCAGTGCAGACATCCACGCGTGCGGATTCGGCTTGCCCTGGTACGCGTCCTCGGTGATCGACATCGGCGTCACACCCTCGCTGACGACCACATGCTCGACGTCGACATCCTCGACGAACTGCGCGAACCATGCCTCGAGGTTCATGCCGTTGTCGAGGATGAGATCGGCGGTCGAGGCCCGGCGCACATCTCCCGGAGTCGGCTCGTAGCCGTGAATCTCCGCGCCCACCTTCGTAATCGATTCAACGGTGAGATGCTCACCCGCGACCTGGCGGGCGATATCGGCGAGCACGGTGAACGTGGTCAGCACCACCGGTTTCTCGTTCCGGTTCGCGGACTCGCCGCAGGCGGCGAGCGTTGCGGTCAGTGCGACGGCGCCGAGCAGCGCGACGAACGCGCGAGCGGGAACGCGGAACAACGGGTGGAACAAAACCTTCACAAGGCGAATGATAAATTTCGGGTCACCTAAATTTCAAGTTCAAAGGCTCCAAACTGCCCTTGCGATCGTTGTCACACCGTGCTAGCGGCGAGGGCTTCGGAACCGCGAGACCATCGGCGTCGAGCACAAACAGCCGACGAGGCCGCAGCGGGGGATCGGCGGACCTCGCGCGGCACCAGGTGGGCCAGGGGCGGGGTCCGAGCGTGCCAGTGTGAATGGCGAGTCCGAGGCGGGATGCGCGGAGTGTGACACCGGAGGCGAGTTCAGGTGGGAGGCCGGCGGCATCGAGATCGGCGGACCTGGGCGGGGTCCGGGGGACGAAGCGCGGTGCCGGGTAGGTGGCCTCGGAACCGCGCGGTACATCACGGGCGTGTACGGGGCCTGACCGCGATGGGACCGGCGCGGGCGCAGAATCCACTCCGATCCCCATCGGCGTCACCGAGACGTGGACGCCTCGTCCGCGGTCGGCCGCAGCAAGGTCAGTGCCAGAGCGGTGAGCGCAGCCGTGATCGCCGCGCACACGAGGGCCGTTGTGTTGAGGCCGTTCGTGAACGCATCGCGAGCCGCGTTGAGCACCGCGTCGCCGAGGTGCGCGGGCAGATCCGTCGCGGCAGCATCGGCGGCGCCGAGTGAATCCTTCGCTGCCTCTTGCGCGCCGGCCTGCACACCCGGCACCGGGGCACCCGCGACGTCCGCCCGGTAAACCGCGGTACCGATGACGCCGAGGACGGCGATGCCGGTGGCGACACCGAACTCCATACTGGTCTCCGACATCGCTGCTGCCGAACCCGCTTTCTCCGGCGGTGCGGTCCTGATGACCAGATCGGTGCCCAGGACCATGAGCGGGCTGATGCCGGCATAGACCAGCACGAAGCCCGATACCAGCACCGGGACCCCACCGACGGCGTCTACGAAGCCGAGTGTCAGGTAGCCGAGCGTCGCGAGGGCCAGCGCGGCGGCGACGACGAACCTGGGTTCGACCTTGCGCGCGATGATCGGCGTCAGCGTCGACGCGAGAATCAACGCCCCGGCGGGAGGCAGCAGCCACAGACCTGCCCCCAGCGGCGTGAGGCCGCGCACCAGCTGCAGGTATTGCGTGATGAACAGGTAGATGCCACCGACAGTGCCGAGACCGAAGAGCAGGATCAGCAGCGCCGCGCGGAATGTCGGATTGCCGAACAGCCGGAGATCGAGCAGCGGGTCGGTGAGTGCTCCTTGCCTGCGGACGAACAGCCAGCCGAAGCCGGTGCCGATGATGATCGCCGCGATCGGCAGCGCGGAAAGCCCCGCTTCGGCCGCCTTTTTGATACCGAAGATCACGGGCAGGATGGTCGCCAGGGACAGCAGCACACTCGGCAGGTCGATGCGGCCCGCATTGGCATCGCGGTATTCCGGCAGCAGTACCGGAGCCGTGATCAGCAGCAGAGCCATCACCGGCACAGCGAGCAGGAACACCGAACCCCACCAGAACGACGCCAGCATCAAGCCGCCAATGATCGGGCCTGCCGCCATGCCCGCCGACATGCAGGTGGCCCACACCCCGATCGCCATCGCGCGCTGTCCGACGTCGCGGAACATGTTGCTGATCAACGCGAGTGTCGACGGCATCAGGGTGGCGCCCGCGATCCCGAGCAGCGCGCGGGCGATGATCAGCAGCAGTGGGCTGGTGGCAAAGGCGGCGAGCAACGACGCTGCGGTGAACGCGCTCGCGCCGAGCACGAGCAGTTTGCGTCGGCCGATGCGGTCGCCGACGGTGCCCATGGTGATCAGGAACCCGGCGATCATGAAGCCGTAGATGTCGGCGATCCACAGCTGTTCGATGCCGGTCGGCCGCAGATCCGCCGTCAGGTGCGGCACAGCCAAATACAGGACGGTGACGTCCATCGCGAGCAAGAGGGTGGGCAGGGCGAGCACGGCGAGGCCGAGCCATTCGCGGGGACCGGCGGACACTGTGGTGGTTCGGTTGTCGTGCACGAGATTTGGGTCGGACATGCCGCTAGGCTAAAGTTTCACATCAATGTGAGAGTCAAGTCCGTACCGGAGGTTGTGATGCGAATCGGGACATTGCAGCGACGCACCGGAGTCAGCCAGCGACTACTGCGTTACTACGAGGAGCAGGGGCTGCTGCGGCCGCACCGGCAGCCGTCGGGGTATCGGGAGTACAGCGAATCCGACGTCGAGACCGTGCTGCACATCCGCAGCCTGCTCGCCGCTGGCTTGTCCACCGCCACCATCGCCGACCTGCTGCCCTGCCTGTCCTCCGGCGACGGACAACTCATCGCCGACTGCCCCGAACTCCTGGTCGACCTGTACCGCGAACGCGACCGCATCGACGCGGGCATCCGCGACCTCGAAACCGCCCGCCGCGCCCTCGATACCGTCATCGCAACCGCCCCACCCGATGTTGTGCGTGCCGTCGACGATCTGGTGCACAGCGACTGACCCGCCGCACCGGCAATGACTCGCCGGGAACTCGATCGGGCGGCAGCAATACTCGCGAGGGCGATCGAGAAGCGCGCAGCAGGCCGCTGTCGTGTCGTGCATGCCGCAGCCGCTATCCCAGGGCCCGTCGTTCGGTGTGACCGATGCCGTTGGGTGTGGACGAATGCGTATCGACGGGCTGATGACTTCGGCCGCGGCACAATACTTTTGCCAAAGGCGGTGGGCGGCCTCGTAGGAGGGCGGGTTGGCCTCGGTGGGCGGGGGTCGCTGAGGCACTCCCTTCCTGCTGTCTCCGCTGTTCGACTACGACGTCGAGCTGAACTCCTCGACCGGCCGGCGGCAAGCTGTGCAACCTGCTCGCCGCGGCGTCATGCGCCATCTCCGTAGGGCAAATCCACCAACATTTGTTGGCGTCACCAACAACTGTTACTGTTGGCTTCACCTACGTTGGGGTGACCAATGATAACGTCGAAAGGGTCGTCCGATGAACAAGTTCCGCCGCACACTCCCGATCCTTGCCGTTGCCGTTGGCGCTGCTGGCCGCTGCGTGCTCGACCGGCGCCAACGCGACCGAGGACGACTCCACCCGGCGGCAATTGCGAGAACTGCTGGACCGTAGCGAGATCCATGCCTTGATCGACCGTCTCGCAACTGCCCTCGAGGAAGGTCGATTCGACGCGTTCGACACGATCTACACCGCCGATGTGAAGGCCAAGTCCCCCGGCGGCGAGGCGCAAGGACGTGATGCCGTGATCGCGCTGGCCAGCCGGAACCATTCGGACGAACAGCGCTCCCCGCACTACATGAGCAACGTGCAGATCGACTTGGCGGGCGACCGCGCGGCGGTCCGGGCGAACGCAATCTTCGCCATTGGTCCGACATCCGCCGTGGAAGGCAGGCTGGCCCCGGAACCCCTGTTCACAGCCGGAGGGGGCTACCGATTCGACGCCGTCCGCACCTCCGAAGGCTGGCGATTCTCCCGCGTGGAAACCGCACCCCTCTGGAGCATGGGCACCCTGCCGTCCTGATCCGGTCGGACCGATACCCGGACGAAACGAGACGAGGCCCACGCCCTTCGTGGGCATAGGCCTCGCATCGAGTGAAGTGGGCGCAGAGGGGATCGAACCCCCGACCGCTGGTGTGTAAAACCAGTGCTCTACCGCTGAGCTATACGCCCGTCCGCTGCCGGGAGTCCGGCGGCGACGGTCTATGAATCTAGCGCGGCGAGCGCGTTCTCCCAAGCCGCCTGGTCACGGGGCTCTCCCGGGCCGTTCATTTCGGAGAAGCGGATGTATCCGTCGCGGTCGACGACGAAGGTGCCGCGGTTGGGGTAGCCGGACTTCTCGTTGAAGACGCCGTACGCCTGGGCGATGGCGCCGTGCGGCCAGAAGTCGGAGAGCAGGGGGAAGGTGTAGCCCTGTTCGGCGGCCCAGATCTTGTGGGTGGGCGGCGGGCCGACGGAGACGGCGAGGATCTCGGCGTTCTCGTTCTGGAACTTGGGCAGCTCGTCGCGCACCTTGCACAGCTCGCCCTGGCAGATGCCGGTGAACGCCAGCGGATAGAACACGATCAGGACGTTCTTCTTGCCGCGGTAGTCCGACAGCCTGACGTCCTGGTTGTTCTGGTCCCGCAGCGTGAAATCCGGCGCGAGGGTGCCCACCTCGAGCGGCATACGCGAATCCTCCATCGGGTCGGGTCTCCACCGGGCGGCGGTAACACCGCCCGGCGAAACCATAGCGAAAAGGTCAGCGCTGCTTCGACGGCGCCTTCGGCTGCACCAGCCTGCTACCGATCCAGGCGCCCAAGCTGATCGCCGAGGTCTGGGTCAGACCTGCGGTCGGCGCTGCTTCTGCGATCTCGCTCGGATCGACATGGCCAGGTTGGCCGGTCTTGGGGGTGAGGACCCAGATGAAGCCGTCGTCAGCCAGTGGGCTGATGACCTCCATCAGTTCGTCGGCCAGATCGCCGTCGCCGTCTCGCCACCACAGCAGCACGGCATCGACGACCTCGTCGGAGTCCTCGTCGACCATTTCCCCGCCGCTGGCGTCCTCGACATCGGCCCTCAGGTCGTCGTCGGTGTCCTCGTCCCAGCCCAACTCCTGGACAACCAAGCCGTGTGTAATGCCAAGCTTCTGAGCGTAGTTCTGCGCGTCCGCCGCGGCGACCACGGTGGTGTCCTCCTCAACTCCCGACAGTAGATAGTTGCAAGCGAACATGGTTATCGGCTCGAACGCAAGCCGATCGGCCGAAATGATCACCGAATGTCGCGTCGCTCGCCGTGTCGTCAGCGTTTCGGGCACGCATCGCGGACCGCGTTGCGCGCGTCGTTGACTCGCTTGCTCGCCTCGTTGAGCGGACCGACAGGCGCGGTATAGGTCATGCCGCGGGTCGCCGCCGCCAACGCTCGTGCGGCGGCGATGTACTCGTTGAATTTCGCCGCCAAATCCGGGGGCAGCGACTCCGCAGCGGTGTTCACCCCGGTTTCGACCTTCACCGCGGCGTCCTCGAGGGTCTGCGCGGCCGCATCGCGCTTCGCGGCGTAGTCGGGGGCGTTGGAATCGTGCGCGTCGACGAAGTCGTTGTAGCTCGTCACGCCGAGACCGGTGGTGGCGGGGAACTGCGCGCAGTTGTCGTCGATCGCCTGGGATTGCGCCGCGGCCCGCCGCGAGGAGGTGGCGGCGGCGGACGAGGCTGCCGCCTCGGTCTTGTACGCGGCCAGCTCCGAGGTGTTCGGGTGGGCGGTGCCCTCCACTCGCTCGGCGCAGCCTGCGACCGCCGATCCGGCCACGACGGCCGCGGTCGCGCATACCAGTCCGAACCCGCGTGGGTTCAGCAGCTTCATCGTCCTCCCCGCTCTTGTGTCATCCATCGGCGGTCATCGAAAAACAGGTGGTCAGGCCAACTGGGCGGCACCCGGTTCCCGGCACGTGCCGGGGCAACTGGGGAGTAACCCGTTTCCTGCAAACGGTACTGGATTTCCTGCTGACATGATGACCTGGGACGCATCCTCGGCAAGGATGGAGGGTGCGCCCGAACCTTACGCAAACGGGTGGTCCGCCCACCAGCGCGCCCGCCCGGGGAAACAGACGCCACAGCTTGTCCACCCCTGTACGAGGAGCAGATTTGACCGACCTTGTCGACTCTTCCGTTTCAGCGAAATCCGCTGGAACCAATGCCGCCCCCGCCCCCACCTCCGGACGCGAATCGAACGGTTCGCACCCGCAGTCGGGTGGTCGTGTGCGGGTGATCCGCGAAGGGGTGGCCTCCTACCTGCCCGACATCGACCCGGAGGAGACGAGCGAATGGCTCGAGTCCTTCGACGAAATGCTCGACCGCGAGGGCCCGGGCCGGGCCCGCTACCTCATGCTTCGCATGCTGGAGCGGGCCGGTGAGCGCCGGGTTGCCATCCCGTCGCTGACCTCCACCGACTACGTCAACACCATTCCCACCGAGAACGAGCCGTGGTTCCCCGGCGACGAAGAGGTGGAGCGGCGCTACCGCGCCTGGATCCGCTGGAACGCGGCGATCATGGTGCACCGCGCACAGCGGCCCGGGATCGGCGTCGGCGGCCACATCTCGACCTACGCCTCTTCGGCGGCGTTGTACGAGGTGGGCTTCAACCACTTCTTCCGCGGCAAGAACCATTCCGGCGGCGGCGACCAGATCTTCATCCAGGGTCACGCCTCGCCCGGCATCTACGCGCGTGCCTTCCTGGAAGGCAGGCTCAGCACCGACAAGCTCGACGGATTCCGGCAGGAGTACAGCCACGGCGGCCTCGGCCACGGGCTGCCGTCCTACCCGCACCCGCGGCTGCTGAACGACTTCTGGGAGTTCCCGACGGTATCCATGGGCCTCGGCCCGATGAACGCCATCTACCAGGCGCGGTTCAACCACTACCTGAACGACCGCGGTATCAAGGACACCTCCGACCAGCACGTCTGGGCGTTCCTCGGCGACGGCGAGATGGACGAGCCGGAGTCGCGCGGCCTCGCGCACGTGGCGGCCATGGAGGGCCTGGACAACCTGACCTTCGTGGTGAACTGCAACCTGCAGCGGCTGGACGGTCCGGTGCGCGGCAACGGCAAGATCATCCAGGAGCTGGAGTCGTTCTTCCGCGGCGCGGGCTGGAACGTCATCAAGGTGATCTGGGGCCGCGAGTGGGACGCGCTGCTCGGCGCCGATCGCGACGGCGCGCTGGTCAACCTGATGAACACCACGCCCGACGGTGATTTCCAGACCTACAAGGCCAACGACGGCGCCTACGTCCGCGACCACTTCTTCGGCCGCGATCCGCGCACCAAGGCGCTCGTGCAGAACATGTCCGATCAGGACATCTGGAATCTCAAGCGCGGCGGTCACGACTACCGCAAGGTGTACGCCGCCTACGCCGCCGCGATGGCGCACAAGGGTCAGCCGACGGTCATCCTGGCCAAGACCATCAAGGGCTACACCCTCGGCAAGCACTTCGAGGGCCGCAACGCGACGCACCAGATGAAGAAGCTGACGTTGCAGGACCTCAAGGACTTCCGCGACCTGCAGCGGATCCCGATCACCGACGCCCAGTTGGAGAAGGATCCGTACCTGCCGCCGTACTACCATCCCGGCATGGAGGCCCGCGAGATCCAGTACATGCTGGATCGGCGCCAGGCGCTCGGCGGCTTCCTGCCCGAGCGGCGCAGTATGGCAAAGCCGCTGCAACTGCCCGGCGACGAGGCGTACCGCTCGGTGCGCAAGGGATCGGGCAAGCAGAACGTGGCCACCACGATGGCGCTCGTGCGGCTGATGAAGGAGCTGCTGCGGGACAAGGAGATCGGCAAGCGGATCGTGCCGATCATCCCCGACGAGGCCCGTACCTTCGGTATGGACTCGTGGTTCCCTTCGTTGAAGATCTACAACCGCAACGGCCAGTTGTACACATCGGTCGACGCGGAATTGATGCTTGCCTACAAAGAGAGCACGATCGGGCAGATTCTGCACGAGGGCATCAACGAGGCCGGTTCGACGGCGTCGTTCACCGCGGCGGGCACCTCCTACGCGACCCACGGCGAGCCGATGATCCCGCTGTACATCTTCTACTCGATGTTCGGCTTCCAGCGCACCGGCGACGGACTGTGGGCGGCCGCGGACCAGTTGGCCCGCGGGTTCGTGCTCGGAGCGACCGCCGGGCGAACCACGCTGACCGGTGAGGGTCTGCAGCACAACGACGGCCACTCGCTGCTGCTGGCGTCCACCAATCCCGCGGTGGTGACCTACGACCCGGCCTTCGCCTTCGAGATCGCCCACATCGTGCGCGACGGTCTGCGCCGGATGTACGGCGGCGGCACGACGCCGCCGCATCAGACCGCGCTGCCGGGCACCGAGCCCATGGAGCGGCCCGACACCGACACGTTCGGCGGCGAGGACATCTTCTACTACATCACCCTCTACAACGAGCCGTACCAGCAGCCCGCCGAGCCGGACGACCTGGACGTGGCAGGCCTGCTGAAGGGCATCTACCTGTACCGGCGCGGTGGCGAGGGTGACGTGCGCGCCCAGATCCTGGTCTCCGGCGTCACGGTGCCCGACGGCTTGCGCGCGCAGGCGCTGCTCGCCGAGGAATGGGGCGTGCAGGCGGATGTCTGGTCGGTGACCTCGTGGGGCGAGCTCCGCAAGGAGGCGCTGGCCAAGGAGATCGCGGCGCTGCGCAAGCCGGGCGTGGATCCCGGCGTCCCGTACGTCACCGAGGCGTTGTCGCGGGTCGACGGCCCGTACGTCGCCGCGACCGACTGGATGCGCGCTGTGCCCGATCAGGTGCGCAAGTGGGTGCCCGGCGACTTCACCACGCTGGGCACGGACGGGTTCGGCTTCTCCGACACCCGCCCCGCCGCGCGGCGCGTCTTCAACGTCGACGCCCAGTCGATCGCGGTCGCGGCACTGGCCGGGCTGGGACGAACGGGCAAGATCGACCCGGCCAAGGCCGTCGAAGCCGCCGCGAAATACGGCATCGACAACGTGGACGCCGCGCCGAAGGCAGCCGTGAGTTCGGATGAAGATCTCGCATAGCGGAATATTGGATGGTGGAACGTAAACCGCCGCGGCCCCGTCGGATCACCGAAGGCTCCTCCGAGCACGAGGTGTATCTGCCGACCGGCGCGCTCTCTCCGAACCGGCAGAATCGCGACCCACTCCCGGACACGCTGCTCAAACGGGTGAAGCAGTTCTCCGGGCGACTGTCCACCGAGGCGGTCGGGTCGATGCAGGATCGGTTGCCGTTCTTCGCCGATCTGGACGCCGCGCAGCGCGCGGGCGTCCAGATGCTGGTGCAGACCGCGGTGGTGAACTTCCTGGAGTGGCTGCAGGATCCCGACAGCGACATCCGCTTCAGCCTGGACGCCTTCCAGGTGATTCCGCAGGATCTGGCGCGGCGGCTGACGCTGCGCCAGACCGTCGACATGGTCCGCGTGGCCATGGAGTTCTTCGAACAGTGGCTGCCCGCGCTGGCGCGCAACGACCGGCAGCTGGTCGCGCTCACCGAGGCGGTGCTGCGATACGGGCGCGAGCTCGGTTTCGCGGCCGCCTCGGTGTACGCCAGCGCCGCGGAATCGCGCGGCGCGTGGGACACCCGCCTCGAGGCGCTGGTGGTGGACGCGGTGGTGCGCGGCGACACCGGCCCGGACATGCTGTCCAGGGCCGCCACGCTGAACTGGGACGCCACCGCGCCCGCCACCGTCCTGGTCGGCACCCCGCCGGGGGAGCAGGGCGTCTCGTCGGTCGGCTCGGTGCACGCCATCGCGGCCCGGCACGGGCGTGCGGCGCTGGCGGTCGTGCAGGGCACCCGGCTGGTCATGGTGGTGAGCGGGCATCTCGGCGACGCGGGCTACGTCTCACCGTTCCTCGCCGATCTGCTCGCCGAGGTGTTCTCCGACGGTCCGGTGGTCATCGGGCCGACCACCAGGACCCTTGGCGCGGCGCACGCGAGCGCCGTGGAGGCGCTGGCGGGCATGGAGGCCGTGGTCGGTTGGCGGGGAGCGCCGCGGCCGGTGCACGCGACCGAGTTGTTACCCGAACGCGCCTTGTTGGGCGATCGAGGTGCGGTCGACGCTCTGAACGAGTATCTTGTGCTCCCGTTGGCCGCCGCTGGTTCGGCGCTGGCGGACACGCTCGACGCCTACCTGGATTGCGGGGGAGCGGTCGAGACGTGTGCTCGTCAGCTGTACGTCCATCCAAATACGGTTCGCTACCGACTCAAACGGATCGCGGAGATCACCGGTCGTGATCCGATGAATCCGCGGGACGCATACGTACTCCGTATCGCAGCAACGGTGGGTCGTTTGACACGAACACGTAACGAATCGTCAACACCAAGCCCAGAGGCAACTCCCATTCCGATCGGTCACGAAGGGCTGTAACGCCGAAGGCGGGTCGGTCGATCGGCACCGTCCACGTGGGATTTTGTGGGACCCCCACAAAACCCGTCGGAAAGCTTCATTCGCGCCGACATCTCGTGCGGCGGGGCTCACAGTGTTTTCTTAGAGACGTGATCGCGTTGTTCGCCCCTGGACAGGGGTCCCAGACACCCGGCATGCTCGCGCCTTGGCTCGACCTTCCCGGCGCGAATGATCGCCTCGCCCTGTGGTCCAAGGCCTCAGGCCTCGATTTGGTCCGTCTCGGCACCACCGCGACGGCCGAGGAGATCGTCGACACCGCCGTGACCCAGCCGCTGGTGGTTGCCGCCGCGCTGCTGGCTTACGCCGAGATCGACCAGGATTCGCTTCCGGCCGCTACTATCGTGGCCGGACATTCGGTCGGTGAGTTCGCCGCCGCCGCCGTCGCCGGTGTGATCAGCGCCGACGAGGCGGTCACCCTGGCCGCTATCCGCGGTGCGGAGATGGCCAAGGCGTGCGCGCTGGAGCCGACCGGGATGTCCGCTGTGCTCGGCGGCGACGAAGCCGCCGTCCTGGCGCGACTCGCAGAACTGGACCTCGTTCCGGCCAACCGCAACGCGGTGGGCCAGATCGTGGCCGCAGGCAAGCTGGACGCCCTCGCGGAGCTCGCCGCGAATCCGCCGGAAAAGGCGCGGGTTCGGGCGCTCCCCGTGGCGGGCGCCTTCCACACCGCGTTCATGGCTCCGGCCCAGGACGCGGTCGCGAAGGCCATCGCCAAGATCACGCCCAACGACCCGACCCGGGTGCTGCTGTCGAACTTCGACGGGCAACCGGTCGCCTCGGGCCAGGACGCGATCGACAAGCTCGCCGCGCAGGTCACCCGACCCGTGCGCTGGGACCTGTGCACCGAGACCGTCCGACAGGCCGTCGTCTCGGCGGTGGCGGAGTTGCCACCGGCCGGAACCCTGGTCGGCATCGCGAAACGAGAGCTGAAGGGCACGCCGACACTGGCGCTGAAAACCCCCGAAGACCTCCCCGCGTTGGCCGAACTGTCGGCTTCCAGCTAGCTTTCTCCGCGACCGTGCATCGAAATAATGCGAGGTCGTGACCGAACCAACGGTAACTACCGGCGTGCTCGGTCCGAAAAACAACAAGAAGAAGCCCTACAAAGTAATCAAGAAGGGAGCCACCAAGTGGCCGCTCTGACCCAGGAACAAATCGTCGAGGAACTCGGCAAGATCATCGAAGAGGTCACGGGCATCGAGCCCTCCGAGGTGACGATCGAGAAGTCCTTCGTCGATGACCTGGACATCGACTCGCTGTCCATGGTCGAAATCGCTGTGCAGACCGAGGACAAGTACGGTGTGAAGATCCCGGACGAGGATCTGGCCAGCTTGAAGACGGTCGGTGACGCTGTCAGCTACATCCAGAAGCTCGAGGCCGAGAACGCTGAGGCGGCGGCTGAGCTCAAGGCCAAGTTCGACGCCGAGTAGGGCCGAAAAAGTGACCACTCCTTCCACCTTGAACGGGAACTTCCCCAACGTCGTCGTAACGAGCATGGCGGCGACCACGTCGATCGCGGGCGACGTCGATGCGACGTGGAAGGGACTCCTCAACGGCGAGAGCGGCATCGACGTTCTCGAGGATTCCTTCGTCGAGGAATACGACCTGCCGGTCCGCATCGGCGGCCACCTGAAGGTCAACCCCGACACCCTGCTGACCAGGGTCGAGATCCGTCGCATGGCCTATGTCGAGCGACTCGCGACCGTCCTCGGTCGCGAGGTGTGGAAGAACGCGGGCAGCCCGGAGGTCGACCTCGACCGTCTGGGTGTGGCGATCGGCACCGGTCTCGGTGGCGGCGACGCGCTCATCGACTCGGTCGACAAGCTGAAGAACGGCGGCTACCGCAAGATCTCGCCGCTCGCTGTTCAGATGGTCATGCCGAACGGCCCGTCGGCTTGTGTCGGCCTCGAGCTGAAGGCCCGGGCAGGAGTGGTCACTCCGGTCTCGGCGTGCTCGTCCGGATCGGAAGCCATCGCCAACGCGTGGCGGATGATCGTGATGGGTGACGCCGACATGGTCGTCACCGGCGGCGTCGAGGGTTTCATCGACTCGGTGCCGATCGCGGCGTTCTCCATGATGCGCGCAATGAGCACGCGCAACGACGACCCCAAGGGTGCGTCGCGTCCGTTCGACAAGGACCGCGACGGCTTCGTCTTCGGCGAGGCCGGTGCGCTGATGACCCTCGAGACCGAGGAGCACGCCAAGGCGCGCGGTGCCACGATCCACGCCCGTCTGCTCGGCGCAGGCATCACCTCGGACGGCTACCACCTGGTGGCTCCGGATCCCGAGGGCACCGGCGCCGGCCGCGCGATGACCCGCGCGATGCAGACCGCGGGCCTGTCCAAGCAGGACATCACCCACATCAACGCGCACGCCACCGCGACGCCGATCGGCGACACCGCGGAAGCGAACGCGATTCACAAGGCCGTCGGCAACCACCCGTCGGTGTACGCGCCCAAGTCGGCGCTCGGCCACTCGATCGGCGCCGTCGGTGCGCTCGAGTCCGTGCTGACCGTGCTCAGCATCCGGGACGGCATCGTCCCGCCGACGCTGAACTTGGAGAACCAGGACCCAGAGATCGACCTCGACGTGGTGAAGGGCGAAGCCCGCCGCCAGGAGATCGAGTACGCGATCAACAACTCCTTCGGTTTCGGTGGGCACAATGTTGCGCTCGCCTTCGGTCGCGCATAGCCGCACGACTGACTGCAACAACGATCCCCGGTGGGGTCGGCCAACAGAACTGGCTCGACCCCACCGGTGGTTCGACATACGCAGCCGCTGTAGCGGCACTCTCTTGATTGAGGAGAAAACGCGATGACAATCATGGCACCCGCGTTTCAACCAGAAACAGCGACCGATCCGCGTGACCCGCTGGGCCGACTCCAGCGTTTCTTCGATCCCGGCACCGTTCTCCCGCTGCACCCGCGTGACAAGTCCGGTGTCCTCGCCGCCATCGGCGAGGTGGACGGCGTCCGCACCGTGGCCTACTGCTCCGACGCGACCGTCATGGGCGGCGCGATGGGCGTCGAGGGCTGCAAGCACATCGTCGACGCGATCGACACCGCCATCGATTCCGGCGTCCCGGTCGTCGGCCTCTGGCACTCCGGTGGCGCCAGGCTCGCCGAGGGCGTCGAGGCGCTGCACGCGGTCGGCCTGGTCTTCGAGGCTATGGTCCGCGCGTCCGGCCTGGTCCCGCAGATCTCCGTGGTGCTCGGCTTCGCCGCGGGTGGCGCCGCCTACGGTCCCGCCCTCACCGACATCGTGATCATGGCCCCCGAGGGCCGGGTCTTCGTCACCGGCCCCGACGTGGTGCGCAGCGTGACCGGCGAGCAGGTCGACATGGCCACCCTCGGCGGCCCGGAGACCCACGGCAAGAAGTCCGGCGTGTGCCACATCGTCGCCGACGACGAGGCCGACGCCATGCACCGTGCCCGCAGGCTGGTGTCGATGTTCGCCGAGCAGGGCGAGTTCGATCTCTCCGCGGCCGCGCACGGTGACGTCGACCTGAAGGCGATGCTGCCGGAATCTCCCAAGCGCGCCTACGACGTCAAGCCGGTCGTGCACGAGCTGCTCGACAACGTCGACGGCGAATCCTCCTTCGAGGAGCTGCAGGCCGGATACGCCCGCAGCATGGTGGTCGGTCTCGGCCGCCTCGGCGGACGCACCGTCGGCGTGCTGGCCAACAACCCGCTGCGCCTCGGCGGCTGCCTGAACTCGGAGAGCGCCGAGAAGGCGGCTCGGTTCGTGCGGCTGTGCGACGCGTTCGGCATTCCGCTGATCGTCGTCACCGACGTGCCCGGCTACCTGCCCGGTGTCGGTCAGGAGTGGGAGGGCGTGGTGCGCCGCGGCGCGAAGCTGCTGCACGCCTTCGCCGAGGCCCGCGTGCCGCGCGTCACCCTGGTCACCCGCAAGATCTACGGCGGCGCCTACATCGCCATGAACGCCCGCTCGCTGGGCGCGACCGCGGTGTACGCCTGGCCGGGTTCCGAGGTGGCCGTGATGGGCGCCAAGGCCGCGGTCGGCATCCTGCACAAGAAGGCACTCGCCGCCGCTCCCGAGGAGGAGCGCGAGGCGCTGCACGAGCGGCTCACCCTCGAGCACGAGAAGATCGCGGGCGGCGTCGAGCGCGCCATCGCGATCGGCGTGGTGGACGAGGTCATCGACCCGGCCAAGACTCGCAGCGTGATCGCCGCCGCGCTGGCCTCCGCGCCCGCGCGCAAGAGTCACCACAAGAACATCCCGCTGTGATGTGAGGACTCCGCGTGGGCCCCGGGAACTCTCCCGGGGCCCACGCTTTTTTTCGTCCGAAGGAGATGGCCGTGCCGGAACGTTACGAGGTCGGCAAGCTGCACAGCTGCGAGTTCTGCGGCACCGAGGAACAGGTGATCGGCTCCTGCGCCGACATTGCGGACGCGCAGTCGCTCGCCGAACAGGACGCGCACCGGACGCTGGAGTGGCGTCGTGTGCTGCCTGCGGAGCCGTGGCCGTTGCGCGCCGATCCGGAGGACGGGCACTTCGAGTACGTCATCCATCGACGCGAGGACGCCGGACTCGGCCGCGGGGAAAGCGGTGCTGAGTAGCATCGAGGGGTGCGTTACGAGGATCTTGCCGACGAGCCGTGTTCGATCACGCGGCCGCTGGTGGTTCTCGGTGACCGGTGGACGCTGGTCATCCTCAAGTACGCGTTCTCCGGGATTCGCCGGTTCAATGCCTTCCAGAGCGCGCTCGGCATTTCGCGCAGCAGGCTGCAGGATCGGCTGGACCGGCTGATCGAGCACGGCATCCTGGTGAAGCAGCCTGCCGCGGTCGGCGCGCACGAGGAGTATCGGCTCACCCAGAAGGGGCACGACATCTACCCGATCCTGATGGCGATCCGGGATTGGGGCGACGCCTATATGGCGCCGGACGGGCCGCCTGTGCACTACCGCCATCGCGACTGCACCGGCGAGGCGCACGTCCGGCTCGAATGCGACGTCTGCGGAAGCGAACTCACCGCCCGTGACGTCAGCCCCGAGCCGGGGCCGGGGCTGACGGGAGTGGAGCGTCAGGTCGGCTGATCCGTCCGCTCGCGTGAGAAGCGTTGGTGCGGTGCGGGTTCCCTGGATCAGTCGGTGAACCAGGCGGCGACCTGGTCGGTGTGTTCGCGGCGGGTGCGGAAGCCGTTCACCGGGTGGTCGGTGTCGGGATAGCCGAAGGAGATGGCCGCCACCACGCGGCGATTCTCGGAGAGCCCGAAATACTCGCGCAGAAAAGGGGAGTAGGAGGCGAGGGCCGCCTGCGGTGCGGCGCCGAGGCCGAGGCTCTGGGCTGCGAGCAAGAACGTGCCGAGGTAGAGCCCGCAGTCGACGGCGCCGTAGACGCCGAGATCAGCCTCGGTGCTGACGATCGCGACGTGCGGGGCGTCGAAGAGTTCGAAATTGCGCATCGCCTGGCGCAAGGTGCCCGCCTGGTCGCCCTTGACGATGCCGACGCTCTCGTACAGTTGCAGCCCGCACTCGCGCCTGCGGTCCCGGTAGACCCCGGTGTACTGCGCGGGGAAGTCGAAATCGGGTGTGGGCGCGGAACTTTGGACGTGCTCCAGCAGCTCTTTGCGGAACCGGTCGGTGGCTGCGCCTTCGGTGACGGCGACCTGCCACGGCTGGGTGTTGCACCAGGAGGGGGTGCGCTGGGCTGCGTGTAGTAGCGCTTCGATGGTGGGCCGCGGGACCTGGTCGGACCGGAACTGCCGGCAGGTCCACCGCTCATCGAGGATCCGGGTCAGGGTCGCGAACGCGTCGGTGGGCGCAGTGGTCGGGCTCATGGACCGGCCTCCTTTGTTTGGTTCTATTTCGAGACTGAATGCTAGCGGCTGTGGTCTCTTTTTGGAACCGGCGGGTGGGCCCGGTGGAGGTCGTTGCGGGCGGATTGGTGCGGCGTGAATTGGCGAGACGTCGAAATTGGGGGCGCGGGCGCTGCGGGGAGTTTGCGCGAAACGGGCGGGTGCTTTCGTGCCGACTTGTAGTCTCCGGCTGAAGTGAAATATATGTGCTCCTGATTTGAGAACGGAAACGATCATGAAGCGTTGTCTCGCGACCGCCCTCGCCAGCGGTGTGGTGCTACTCGGTGCGGTCGGCTGCGGCGGCGAGACCGAAACGCACGTCGACCACGCCCCGGCGACCACACCGGCGGCGACCACCACGGTCCAGGAGAGCGCCCCGGCCCCCGAGTCGACGGCACCGCCCGCTCCCGAAACACAGGCCCCAGCCCCTGAACCCGCCGCGGAACCCGTGCCCGCGCCGCAACTGGCCCCTGCCCCGAAGCCCGCACCGGTCCAGCAGCCCGCCCCTGCTCCGCAACCCGCTCCCGCTCCCGCTCCGCAATCCGCCCCGACCCTCACCGCACCCGGCTTCGAACCCCGCGCGGGCTACTGACGGCGGCCTCCGATGTTTTCGTTCCGAAAGAGCATGCGCCGCCGCTGGTTCGGCGCGACTGCGCTCGCACTTGCCGTCGCGACCGCCGTATCGGCACCCGCCGCCACAGCACACATGGGGACTGCGCCCGCCACGTTCGACTCCGCCGAAGCTGCTGCCGTCGGGGCCGCCGGGACTACGCACGCGTCGGGCGACTCCGCCGGGACCGTTCGCATGGTGGCCGACCCCGTCGCCGGTGCGGCCGCCGCGGGTAGGGAGCTGGTGGTGCTCGGGGATTCGTTCACCGCCAACGGCTTTCGGTGGGATGCCAAGGCGAAGGAGTGTTTGCGTGGGCCGAGTTCGTGGCCGACGCAGCTGAGCGCGTCAATGGGAGTGGCGGGGACCGAGGAGTTCCTCGATGTCTCCTGTTCGGGTGCCTCGATCGATACCGGACCCGGCTACACCCTCTCGCACGAGGCGATCGAGGCGGACAAGATCGGCGCTTTCGGGCCCGAGACCCGGTTGATCGCCCTGCAATTCGGGCTCAACGACGAGTGGGGCGCGTCCGAGACCACGCTGTGGACCTCGCTGCTGCCCTGTGTGTTCAACCTCGCCGAGGGCTGCGGGCTGGAGGCCGCCGAACAGGGCCGGATCACCGACTATCGCGGCGTTTCCGGTGCGCGCTTCGCCGAACGGATGCGGGCGGTGGTGGAGTACCTGCGCTACTTCGCGCCTCGGGCGCGCATTGTGCTGGTCGGCTATCCGGAGCTGTTCCCCGCGGGGCAGGACACCGCGTGTATGAACGTGCTCGGTGTCGGCCAGTACGTGCAGCCGCGGGGCCGCGCGGTGGTCGAATACCTCGACCGCATCGACGCCGCGCAGCGAGAAGCGGCCGGGTTGCTCGGTATCGACTTCTTCGACACCAGGGCGCTGACCGCCGGGCACGGACTCTGCTCGGCCGACCCGTGGGTGAACGGCGCGCTCGATCCGCGCGCGGATCTGATCGGGTTGCCCTTCCATCCGTCGGCGCACGGCGACGCTGTGGTCGCGCGGGCGTTGCACGAGCGGTTCGGCCGATGACCGCGAGCAGGTCGGTCGGTGGTGGGTCGGCCGAAAGAAGCCGGACTGGCAACGGCTCGGCGAGTTCGCCCGAGCGCAGCGTGGCCGAGGCGGCGCGCACCCGCCCTGCCCTGCCTTCGCTGACCGGCGCGCGCTGGTGGGCGGCGTTCGCGGTGTTCCTGTTGCACGCCCTGGTGTTCCTGCCGGTGTATCCGTTCCAGAAGTCGGAGCTTTTCCGGCAGCTGCACCAGGTGATGCCGATGCAGCTCGGCGCGGCGGGCGTGACCTTCTTCTTCGTGCTGTCCGGGTTCATCATCTACTGGTCGTTCCGGCCGGGAAGTTCGGTGCGCCGGTTCTATTGGCGGCGGGTGCTGAAGATCTATCCCACGCACCTGGTGGCCGCGGTCGCGTTCGTGCTGGTGGCGAGTGTGCCGCTGACGCGGCCGGTGGTGTGGGCGCCGAACCTGGCGCTGGTGCACACCTGGGTGCCGAAGTGGTCGACGGTGGGCGGACTGAATGTGCCGTCCTGGTCGCTGGGCGCGGAAATGCTGTTCTACCTGTGCTTTCCGCTGGCGCTGCCGCTGGTGCGGCGGGTGCGAGGGGAGCGGGTGCTGTGGGTGCTTGCCGGACTGCTGGTGGCGATCGTCGCGCTGCACACCGCCTACTACCTGGGTGCGCCAGGGCCCAAGGGCATCGAGAACGCCTTCGCCCCGCGGCTGGTGCCGGGCGAGGCGTCCCCGTTCTTCGAGTTGCATGCCTCGCCCGCGTGGTTCGCGCAGCCGGATATCCCCGTGGCGCAGTCCTATTGGCTCAGTTACATCTTCCCGCTCTCGCGGCTGCCCGAATTCTTCCTCGGGGTGCTGGCGGCGCGGCTGGTGCTCGAAGGCCGCTGGCGCAACACCCGGCTGGCGCCGCCGCTGCTCGCGCTCGCGGTGGCGTACGCGGCGACCTGGGTCGTCCCGGTGAACTACAAGATGTCGGCGCTGTTGCTCGCGCCGATGACCGCGGTGGTCGCGACGCTGGCCGCGCGGGATCTGGCCGGCATCCGCGGCGTCAACGCCTCGCCGCGGATGGTGTGGTTCGGCAATATCTCCTTCGCCTTCTATCTGATTCAGTTCCCGGTGATGGTGCTGGTGACGAGGCTGTTCATCGGCGGGCGCCAGTTCGGGCCGGTCGGCTGGCTCGGGTTCGCCGCACTGTGCCTGGTGCTCTCGACCGCGGCCGCGGCGGCCATCTACCACTGGGTCGACGCACCGCTGATGCGCAGGTTCGCTGGGCGGCGCACGGGCGAACCGGCGCGGGCGACGCGCACGCCGGTTCGCGGCATCAGCACGCCCGCGGCACTCTGACGAGGCACAATCCCCCCATGGGTTCGCACACCCGCGCCAGGCGGGAGCGCAAACGGCATGGGCGGCACTACACCCCGCCCGCGCTGGCACGCTTCCTCGCGCGGCGGCTGCTCGCGCACGTGCCACGTCCCGGCCCCGGCGGTGCGCTGCGCGTGCTGGACCCGGCGTGCGGCGACGGAGAACTCCTGCTCGCCCTGCACCGGGAAGCCGCGGTGTGCCTGCCCGGCCTCCGGCTCCGGCTGACCGGGTACGACCTGGACGAATCCGGGCTCGCCGCGGCGCGGACGCGGGCGGCGGCGGAGGGCGTCGAGGTCGACTGGCGCGCGGGCGATTTCCTCGCCGACGCCGCGGGCCTCGGTGACGGCTCGTTCGACGCGATCATCACCAACCCGCCCTACGTGCGTACCCAACAGCTCGGCGGCGACACCGCGCAGCTGCTCAGCAGGCAGTACGGTCTGCGCGGTCGCATCGATCTCACCCACCCCTTCGTCGCGGTGGCGCCGCGGCTGCTGATCCCGGGCGGCGCACTCGGTCTGTTGTGCGCCAACCGGTTCCTGACGACCAAGGCGGGCGCGAACATTCGCACCATCCTGCTCGGCGAACTGTCACCGGTCGAGCTGTACGACCTCGGCGACACCAAGCTGTTCGCGGCCGCGGTGCTGCCCGCCGTCACCATCGCGACCCGTGGCGGCCGCGGCGCGGTGTGCCGCCACGTCTCGGCCTACGAGGTGCCGGTCGATGAATCCCCCTGCCCCGGAGACCTTTTCGAGGCGCTGATAGCGGAGTCCGGTTCCCTCGTCCGGCACAACGGGCGGACCTTCGCCGTCGAGGTCGGCACCCTCTCGACGGGTGTGCCTGCAATCCCCGCCTCCCGGCCCGCGAGCGCCACCGAACCTGCGCCCGGCCGGAACGATGGCGCAGGTACGCCGAGTGGGCGCAGCCGGACGGAATCCGACGACCTCGCGCATGGCGGGAGCGAAGGCGCAGGTCCGTCGAGTGGACGCAGCCGGACGGAGCCCGACGACCTCGCGCACGGCCGGAGCGAAGGCGCAGGTCCGTCGAGTGGACGCAGCCGGACGGAATCCGA
>NZ_BDBP01000026.1 GCF_001613045.1 Nocardia lijiangensis NBRC 108240
CGACCTTGCCCATGGCCGGAGCGATGGTGCGGGTACGTCGAGCGGGCGCAGCCGGACCGATTCCGACGACCTTGCGCATGGCCGGAGCGAAGGCGCAGGTACGCCGAGTGGACGCACCCTGACTGAGTCCGTCGACCTCGCGCATGGCCGGAGCGAAGGCGCAGGTACGTCGAGTGGGCGCACCCTGACTGAGTCCGTCGACCTCGCGCACGGCCGGAGCAAAGGCGCAGGCGCAGGTACGCACACCGCATGGAGGATGTCGCGACCGAGCCTGGACCTCTGGCTCGCCCGCGTCGGCGACGGCACCTGGCGGAGTTTCGGCGAGGTGGCCCGCATCAGGGTGGGCATCAAGACGACCGCCGACCGGGTGTTCATCTCCGACCGCTGGGCCCAGGTGCGCCCGCGTCCGGAGGACGAACTGCTGCTGGAGCTGATCACCCACCACGATCTGGCGCCGTGGCGGATCGAGCGGGCCGCCGACACCAGGGTGCTCTATCCCTACGACACCGCCGCCCCGCGCCGGGTCCCGGTGAATCTGCGCGAATTCCCCCGCGCCGCAGCGTATCTGCGCCGTCACCAGCCGACGCTTGCCGCGCGCAAATACCTCACCGAGAGCGGCCGGGAATGGTTCGAGATCTGGGTGCCGCAGCGGCCCAACCTGTGGCGGGTGCCGAAATTGGTGTTCCCCGATATCAGCGAACGGCCACGTTTCGCGCTGGACCGTTCCGGTGCGGTGGTGAACGGCGACTGCTACTGGATCTCGCTCGATGACCTCGGCGGCGGCACCGAGCGGGCGCAGCGCCTGGCGTATCTCTTGATGGGCGTGGCCAATTCGGCGCTGGGACTGCGCTACTACGACGCGGTGTGCGGTAACCGCCTGTACTCGGGGCGGCGGCGGTGGATCACCCAGTACGTGTCCCGGCTGCCGCTGCCGGACCCGGACCGCACGGCGTCCGCGGAGATCGCGGCGCTCGTAGCCGAGCTGGTCGAGGGCGACCGCGCGCCCGACGAGGCCGCGCGCCTCAGGCTCGACGAGTTGGTGGACGCGGCGTTCGGGTTGGGCTCACGCGGTGGCGCGGACGCCGACCATCGGCAGCAGGGTGCGCCGGGCGAACGCGCGACCGGCCTCGGCGTCACTCAGCGGGATGAGCCCGTCGGGGGTGAGCGCCAGGGACAGCGCCAGCCGGGCCATGATCTCGGCGACCAGGTCGGCGTCGAAGTCGGTGTCCCCGGCGCGTAGTTCGCGCAGCTTCTCCGCCAGGTAGGCGCGGCCGACGGCGAGGATAGGACCGCCCTCGGTGGTGAGGCGGGGCAGGATCAGGTCGGGCTCGGTACGCAGCAATCTGCGCAGCAGCTCGTTGCCCGCGATCGCCGTGATGAACGCGACGAAGATCTCCACCAGCTGGTTCTCGGTGCCCTCGACGGTCCGCACCCGCTTGTCGATCTCAGCGACGAACCGCTGCGCCTCCCGCACGCTCACCGCCTCGACCAGGTCGTTCTTGGATTCGAAGCGCCGGTAGAGGGTGGCCGGACTGATGCCCGCCCGGCGCGCGATCTCGCCCATGCTGGTGCGCTTGATCCCGAAGTCCAGGAACGCCGAGAGGGCGCTTTCCAGGAGTTTCTCGCCGTCGGTGACGGGCTTGTCGAGGATGCGCTGGAGCATGGACGGGACGGTGGGCATCGGATCTCCAGTCGTTGGCGCGGAAGCCGGTGCGCAAGAGAGCGGCGCCGCGACGGTCCGGGTGATGGACGTTCATTATTTCACCAGCGCGCGGGCTGCCGGTCGGAGATCCCGGAAGCCGTGAAATAGCGCGCCATGGAAACTCTCACTTTCTCGGTGTGGACTCGCGGCGATGCGGTGTACGGCGGGTGATCGGGCGGGCCGGAACCGGTAATTGATCTTTCCGGGGCGCCTCCATTGTGGATAACCTGGTCGGGTGCCCGATTGGGGTATGGGGTGAAAGGGGCTGGACCGTGGGGTATTTCGCCGATCGGGTGGTGGTCGTCACCGGAGCGGGGTCGGGGATCGGGCGAGAACTGGCGCTGGCGCTGGCCCACCGCGGCGCGCGGCTCGCGCTCTCCGACAAGTCCGATCATGCCGTGGCGACGACGGGAAAGCTCTGCGCCGCAATCGGTTTCACGCCGACGGTGACCGTCCTCGATGTCACCGACCGGGACGCGATGCTGGCCTATGCCGAACGGACCGCCGCGCGCTACGGGCGGGTGGAGGCGCTGTTCAACAATGCCGGGATCCTGCACGTCGGCGGTGTCGCGGAATCCCCGTTCGCGCACTTCGAGCGGGTCATGGACGTCGACTTCTGGGGAGTCGTCAACGGCACCAAGGCCTTTCTGCCGTACCTACAGGCGGCCGAGCGCGCCAATGTGGTCAATGTGTCCTCGGCGTTCGGCCTGGTCGCGGTGGCCGGGCACGGGCCGTACAACTCGGCCAAGTTCGCGGTGCGCGGGTTCACCGAATCGCTGCGCCAGGACATGCGCGCCGCGGGCGGGCGGGTGCGGGTGACCGGCGTCTATCCCGGCGGCGTGCTCACCACCATCGCCCGCACGGCGCAGTTCGCACCCGGCATCGATGGCGCGGCGGTGGCCAGGCGATTCGAGGATCAGGTCGCACGCACCAGCCCGGAGGTGGCGGCCCGCACCATCCTGCGCGGTGCGGCGCGCGGGCACGCCAAGGTGCTCGTCGGGCTCGATGCGCAGCTGGTCGACCTGGTCACCCGGTACGCCGGGACCTATCACGAACGGGTGCTCGACCTGGTCATGCGCTGAGATCGCCTGCCGGGGTCACGGCCGGGGCAGGTCCAGATCCGCCATTTCCTTTTCGATCGCGTTCGCGGCGAAATCGACACCGCGGGACCGCAATTCGTGAACGCGACGCTGGAGCGCCTCGATCCCGCCCGGCTGGGCCGCGATATCGGCCACGCTGATCCGCCCCTTCGGCCGGTGCATACTCGAATCCCGGTACGACACCGTGATACCTCCTGCCTGCGACGCATCATGCTCGGCGCCCTGATGGTCTCGTCGAGCCGCAGGGCGCCGGTCATGCAGGCAAAATGCTATCAGCCATTTGTGCTGGACATTTGACCAGTGTGCGACGTATCACACTACTTTCGCGCTGCGGTGGTTGGCCATGTTGTGTAAATACACCGCGCCGTTGAGCCGGATTCCGTCCTGCTCGGCCTCGCTCAATTCCCGTCGCACCTTGCCGGGCACCCCGGCCACCAGCGAGCCCGGCGGGATCTGCGCGCCCTCGGGAATCAGGGCGTTGGCCGCGATCAGGCTGCCCGCGCCGATCACCGCGCCGTTCAGCACCGTGGCGCCCATACCGACGAGCACGTCGTCGCCGATGCTGCATCCGTGCAGAATCGCGTTGTGCCCCACCGACACTCCGCTGCCGACGGTCAGCGGGAAGCCGGGGTCGGCGTGCAGCACGCAGCCGTCCTGGATGTTGGTGCGCGCGCCGACGGTGATCTGCTCCAGGTCGCCGCGCAGCACCGCGCTGTACCACACGCTCACCTCGGCGCCGAGTTCCACGCGCCCGATCACCGTCGCGTTCGGGGCGAGCCACGCACTCTCATCGATCTCCGGCGCGAAACCGCCGACCTCAATCCTCATGGTGGCAACGTAGCCGCGCGGCGCAGGTTCGCGCGCGCTGGGGCGTCAGCCCGCGGTGCGGAAGAGGGCACGGTGCGCGGCGGGACTGGTGCCGAGCAGCCGCCGGAAGTGGTGGCGCAGGCTCACCGCGGTGCCGAAGCCGGTCTCGGTGGCGATCCGGTCCACCGTGTCGTCGGTGGACTCGAGCAGTAGCCGGGCGCGGGCGGCGCGCTGATGCAGCAGCCACTGCTGCGGACTGCTTCCGGTGCGTTCCCGGAAGCGGCGGGTGAAGGTTCGCCGGGCCATCACCGCGACCGCGGCCCAGGCGTCCAGGTCGATCGGGTCGCCGAGATGCGTTCGCGCCCAGACCATGGCGCGCTCGATCGGGTCGTCGTCTGCTTGGTCGGGCACGGCCACCGGGATGTACTGCGCCTGCGATCCGCTGCGGTGCGGCGCGGTGACCAGTGCCCTGGCCAGCTCGGTCGCCGCGCGGCTGCCGTGGTCCTCGCGGACCAGGTGCAGGCAGCAGTCCAGCGCCGCGGCGACGCCCGCGGAGGTGATGACGTCGCCGAGGTCGGACCACAGCGTGTCGGCGCGCACCCGCACCGCGGGATAGGCGCGGGCCAGATCGTCCGCCGTCGACCAGTGCGTGGTGATCTCCCGGCCATCGACGAGACCGCTGGCCGCGATGGCCCAGGCGCCGAGGCACAGGCCGACGATCCTGGCGCCGCGCGCGTGCGCCTGCCGGAGCGCGTCGCGCAGTTCATCGGAGATCCCGGCGCCGCGCGTCCAGCTGGGCACCACGACGGTGTCGGCGCGCTCGAAGGCGGCGAGGCCGTCGGCGACGTGGATGTCGAAACCGGCTGGGGTGCGCAGGGTTCCAGGACGTTCGGCGCAGACGCCCACCGTGTACGGTGCGTGCCCACCCGCGCCGACGCGGCCGAAGACCAAGCCGGGCACGGAGAGGTGGAACGGGCTGATCCCGTCGTAGGCGAGGACGGTCACCGCATGCATGGCCCGATATTAGCGATACGCGGCTCGCGGGCCACTATTCGCGCGAGCGGGCGACGGCGACGATCGACGTCATGAGCGAAACGATCGAACGCACCGCGCTGGAAGTCCTGCACATCGGCGGCCCCACCGTCCGCTTCCGCTACGGCGGCAGCACCTGGCTGACCGATCCCACCTTCGACGCGCCCGGCGACTATCCGGGCCCGATCACCCTGCACAAGCTGACCGGACCCGCGATTTCGATCGAGGAGGTCGGCGCGGTCGACGTCGTGCTGCTCTCGCACGATCAGCACGCCGACAACCTCGACACCGCGGGCCGCGCCTTCCTCACCACCGTCGACACGGTGTTCTCCACGACCGACGCCGCCACCAGGGTGGACGGCGTTCGGGGACTGCGTGTGTGGGAGAGCGCCCAGGTCGGCGCGGTCACCGTCACCGCGGTGCCCGCGCTGCACGGGCCCGAGGGGTGCGAGCCGTTCAGCGGAGCGGTCACGGGTTTCGTGCTGGAGGCCGAGGGGGAGCCGACGGTGTACGTGTCCGGTGACAATGCCTCGGTCGAGCTGGTCGGTGAGATCGCCGGGCGGTTCGAGCGGATCGATGTCGCGTTGCTGAACGTCGGGGCGGGGAACGTGGGACGGTTCGGGGACATCGACGTGACGTTGAACGCCCGTACCGCGGTGCAGCCCGCCGAGGCGCTCGGCGGGGCGGTCATCGTTCCGGTGCACGCGGAAGGGTGGGCGCACTTCACCGAGACGCTGGACCACCTGGCCCGCGTCTTCGGCTACGCGGGCCTGGCCGATCGGCTGCGTATTCCGCCCGCGGGGGAGGTCGTCGAGGTGGCCGTCGGGTAGCCCGGTACACACGAACAATTTCCGGTCGTGGGGTGTGGGACAGCCGGAACGAACAGGGGCCGGGCGGATCGATCGGAAGTTTACGGCGAAAGTACATGCGCGCCGTCGTAGCGAACCGGCCGCGGGTGGTTCACGATGGCGATATGAGGATCGGAGTGCCACGGGAGATCAAGGAGCAGGAGTTCCGGGTCGCGCTCACCCCCGCGGGCGCCGGGGAGCTGGTTCGGCACGGGCACCGGGTGCTGATCGAGTCGGGTGCGGGTGCCGGGTCGGGATTCGCCGATCGCCACTACGCCGACGCGGGGGTCGCCCTGGTGGACGGCCCCGACGCGGTTTGGGCGGACGCCGAGCTGGTGTTGAAGGTGAAAGAGCCGATCGCGCGGGAATACCCGCGGATGCACCGCGGCCAGGTGTTGTTCACCTACCTGCACTTGGCCGCCTCGAGGGAATGCACCGAGGCCATCCTGAAATCCGGCATCACCGCCCTCGCCTACGAGATGGTGCGCGCGGCCGACGGCTCGTTGCCGTTGCTCGCGCCGATGAGCGAGGTCGCGGGCAGGCTCGGGCCGCAGGTCGGCGCCTACCACCTGATGGCGCCGCTCGGCGGGTCCGGCGTCTTGCTCGGCGGGGTGCCGGGCGTGCGGCCCGGCGAGGTGGTGGTGCTCGGCGGCGGCGTGGCGGGGTCGAACGCCGCGACCATGGCGGCGGGGATGGGTGCGCGGGTCAGCGTGCTCGACACCAACCTGGAGAAGCTGCGCGAGCTCGACGCGCGGTTCGAGGGCCGCGTCACGACGGTGGCGTCCAACACCGCCGAGATCGAGCGCGCGGTGCTCGCCGCCGATCTCGTCATCGGGTCGGTGCTGGTGCCGGGGGCGCGGGCCCCGAAACTGGTCAGCGAGGAGATGGTCGCGGCGATGCGGCCCGGCTCGGTGCTGGTCGACATCGCCATCGACCAGGGTGGCTGTTTCGCCGGTTCGCGGCCGACCACGCACGCGAATCCGACCTTCCGCGTGGCGAATTCGCTGTATTACTGCGTGGCCAACATGCCGGGCGCGGTCCCGCACACCGCCACCGTCGCCCTCACCAACGCCACCCTCCCGTACGTGCGCGCCATCGCCGATCTCGGATGGCGCGAGGCGTGCATGACCCACCCGGACCTCGCCCACGGGCTCACCGCGGACCGGGGACGGCTGCTCTCCGCCGAGGTCGCCGCCGCCCACGGCTATCCGCTTGCCGGGTCGGTCGGTCTCGCCGGTTGATCGGTGGGATCACAGCCGCTTCGCACGCCGCACAACGTCGATGTCTGTGTGCAGTGTGTGGGATCGGCGTCGGTGGATGGGTTACGCGGGTCCCTCGTTCAGGAACCAGTCCGGGGCGTCGGTCTCGGGCAGTTCGCGCAGCTTGTCCGGGTTGCGGACGATCTGCATCGCGACGATGCGGCCCGCGTCGACGGTGAAGGAGAAGACGCCGGTGTGGTTGCCGTCGAAGACGACGAGGCCGGGCTGTCCGTTGACCAGCACCGAGCGGCCCCACGCTCCGTGTGACGACGGCGCGTTGTACCAACCGAGCAGCAGCTTCGCCACCAGCTCGGCGCCACTCACGCTCTGACGGAGGGCGGGCACCTTGCCGCCGCCGTCGGCGGTCAGGCTGACGTTGGCGTCGAGCACGCCGAGCAGCGCGCTGAGATCTCCCGACCGCCACGCCACCGCGAACGCCGACACCACCTTCTCCTGCTCGTCGGGTGAGGCGGGGAAGCGGGGCGTACCGTCCTCGACCCGTTTGCGGGCGCGCGAGGCGAGCTGGCGCACCGCCGCCGGAGTCCTGCCGACCACCTCGGCGACCTCCGGTCCGGTCATGCCGAACACGTCTTGCAGCACGAATGCGGTGCGCTCGGCGGGGGAGAGGGATTCCAGCACGACGAGCAGCGCGGTGGTGACCCGCTCGTCCTGGGTGATGCGGTCGGCCGGATCGTCCACGGTGGTGACCTCCGGCTCGGGCAGCCAGTCGCCGACGTACTGTTCGCGGCGGGCGCGGGCCGAACCGAGGTGGTCGAGCGCCAACCGGCCCGTCACGGTGGTCAGCCAGGCGCGAAGGTTCTCGATCCCGGTCGCGGTGCCCGCCTCGTGCTGGCGCTGCAACCGGAGCCAGGCCTCCTGCACCACGTCGTCCGCGTCGGCGAGACTGCCCAGCGTGCTGTAAGCGAGCCTGCGCAGGTACGGCCGGTGCTCCTCGAAGCGGCGTGCCAGCTCGGCGGTGTCGCGAGGTTCGGGTCCTGGCTTCTCGGATGTCACTGGAACCACCGTTCGGTCGTGCGGACCCCGGGCGGGGTCGGAGCGTGCGTCGTCGGTATGACGAGGCGCGACCACAGAGTGTGACATCCGGACACTCCCGGCGCCCGCGCGCCCGCTACTCTCGCCGGGTGCACACGGGGATCTCGGCGGGCGGCGGTCTGCTGCTCGGCTTCGCGCTGGATCGCGCGTTCGGCGATCCGCGCCGATGGCATCCGGTGGCCGGATTCGGTTCGGCGGCAAGCGCGCTCGAATCGCTGACCTACGCCGACCGGCGGATGGCGGGGGTCGTGCACGAGACGGTGGCGGTCGGCGCCGTGCTCGGTCTCGGTCTCGCGGCGCGCCGGGGCGGCATGGCGGCCACGGCGCTCGCCACCTGGACCGTGCTCGGTGGGCGCAGCCTGGCCCGCGCCGGTCGCGCCATGGCCGATCACCTGGAGTCGGGCGACCTGGCCGGGGCTCGCGCGCTGCTGCCTTCGCTGTGCGGGCGGGATCCCGAGGTGCTCGACGCCGACGGATTGGCCCGCGCCGCACTGGAATCCATCGCGGAGAACACCTCCGACGCGACCGTCGCGCCGCTCTTCTGGGGTGCGGCGGCGGGCGTTCCCGGTCTGCTCGCCTATCGCGCGATCAACACCCTCGACGCGATGATCGGCTACCGGAACGACCGCTACCGCCGCTTCGGCTGGGCGGCCGCCCGCCTGGACGACGTCGCGAACCTGGCGCCCGCTCGCCTCACCGGACTGCTCACCGCGGCCTGCGCGCCGCTGGTCGGCGGCCGGCCCGCGGCGGTCCTGCGCGCTTGGCGGCGCGACGCGGCGAAACATCCCAGCCCGAACGCGGGTGTCGTCGAGGCGTCGATGGCGGGCGCGCTGGGTGTTCGGCTGGGCGGCCGCACCCAGTACCGGTACGGAACGGAACTGCGGCCCACCCTCGGCGACGGGCCCGCGCCCACGGTTCCCGATCTGCGGCGGGCCGTCCGGATGTCGGAGGCAGTTCAGCTGGGGGCCGCGGTCCTCGCCGCCGGTGCTGCGTTCGCTCTACCGTCGCTGCGTCGGCAGTTGGCGATCTCGCGCTGATCCACGTCGGTTAGAGGGCCCGGCTCGTGCCACGTAGGGAGTCGGCTGCCGCTGAGCGAGCGTGCGCCGAGGTCTTCGTCTGCGGCGCTGCCGGCCGGGCGCTGCTGGTCAACGATTCTCATCAGCAACTCCGGTCGAAGCGTGACCCACGCGGGTACCTGAGCCGTCCGGGATGGCGGAGGATCAGGGACAGGTCAGCAACAGGTCGAACGCGCTGTGCAGGTCGGTTTCCGCGAATAATTCGGGCTCGCTGCCGACGGCATCGTGTGGGAGCCAGACGATGTAATACGAAGCCAGGTAGCGCAGGTCGCCCCATGGTTCCAGCGCGTGGACTCGCGCGAGAACACGCCCGCATCGCGGGCATTCGATCCACGGGACTACGAGCAGTCCCTCCAATACGGCATTGGTGATGCCGACGGCGGCCGGATCGGTCGGCTGTGCGCGATCGTGCGATAGCAAGCGCACGGATGCGTCCTGGCCGGAATCCCCGACACACGAGGCAATTTCGTCGTGGCGTGCCAAACGTTCACCCCATTGTTCGGCGAGCACTTCGATTTCGGCGCGCGTGGTGTCGCCAATGGGTATCCGGTGCTCGAGGAGGCGTTGCGTCAACAACCACAGCCCAGCTTCCTGTTCACCGATCTCGCGGCAGTCGCGGAAGTTCTCGGCGTCCTCGGCCGAAGGCAGCAGGGATGCCAGGCGGTTCCATAGGTCGGCTTCGTATGCGTCGTACCGGCTTTCGGTGCTCACTGGCGGCACGATACTGGTCGAGTGTCCTGGCGTGTCCGGCCCGCTCCTGCGGTGTTGTTTCGGTATTGACGCTGTGGAGCACGCGCTGCCAGTACGACTCTCGGCCCGGCTGTCGCCGCGGTGCGGGGCGCGCTCGGCGTCAACGGCGAGTGATCGCAGGCTGGCGCGGCTACCGACGGCGATGGGGCAAATGACGTCGGCGAGTGGGCGAGATCGGCTGCTGGTCGATGCGACGAAACGCCGAGCAATGGCGAGTGGACCGCTGACCGCATCGGGCTGACGTCATCCGTTCGAGGCAAACTGGTCCAACCAGTTGACCACTGACGTGTGACGCGGCACACTGCCTTCATGGAATTCGCCGCCGTCGACCGGGCCGCCGTCTCCGATGCCGTCTTCGGCCAGCTGGTCGACGCGATACTCGCCGGACGGATCGCGCCCGACGAAGCGCTGCCCTCGGAGCGGGAGCTGGCCGAAACGTTTCAGGTGAACCGGCATGCGGTGCGTGAGGCGCTCAAGCGGGTGCAGCAGAGCGGGCTGGTGCGGGTCGCGCAAGGTGGTAAGACTCGGGTGCTGGATTGGAGGGAGAACGGGGGACTCGACATTCTGTCGGCGCTGGCGCGTTCGGGAACCGTGCCGCCGCAGCGCGTGCTCTACGACATCGCCGTCATGCGCAGGTCGGTCGGCGCGGACTCGGCCCGGCTGTGCGCGCAGCGGGCCGATCCGGATCAGCTGGCCGCGATCCTGCGCGCCGCGGCGAACTACCCGGACGCCACCGCCGACCTGCCCACCGTCATCGCCGCCGATCAGGCGTTCTGGATCACCGTGATCGAGGGCTCGGGCAACCTGGCCTACCGGCTCGCGCTCAACACCCTGGTCGCCGGGTACGCCGACATCGGCTGGGAGACCATCGCCCGGCTCGGCCTGAACAAGGAGTACGTCGACCGCGACGTGCACCGTGAACTCGCCGTCCGCATCGCCGCCCGCGACGTCGAGGGCGCCTACACCGACGCCCACCACCTGCTCAGCCGTCTCGTCGACGCGCTGGATGTTCCGAAAGCTTGACCCGTGTTCGATCTCATCGCCCATGCGATTCCGGTGTTCGTGCTCTGCCTCGTGCTCGAAGCCGCCTCGTTCTATCTGCTGCCAGACGACGACGAACTCGGCTACCAGCTGCGCGACACCAGGACCAGCCTGCTCATGGGCCTGGGCAACGTGGTGGTGAACATCGGCTGGAAGCTCGTCGTCGTCGCGGTCTACGCGGCCGCATACCTCGTTGCGCCGGTGCAGCTACCGGTCGACCACCCGCTCACCTGGATCGCGCTGTTCTTCGCCGACGATTTCGTCTACTACTGGTATCACCGCACCCACCACACCGTGCGCGTGTTCTGGGCCTCGCATGTCGTGCACCACTCGAGCGAGTTCTACAACCTCTCGACAGCGCTGCGTCAGACGTGGACGCCGTTCAGTTCGCTGCCCTACTGGCTCCCGCTGGCGCTGCTCGGCTTCCCGCCCTGGATGATCCTGCTCCAGCAGTCGATCAGCCTCGTCTACCAGTTCTTCATCCACACCGAACGGGTCGGGACCCTGTGGCGGCCGATCGAATTCGTCTTCAACACGCCCTCACACCACCGTGTGCACCACGGGTCCAACGAGGCCTACCTCGACACGAACTACGGCGGCATCCTCATCGTCTGGGACCGGCTGTTCGGCACCTTCGAACCCGAGGGTGAGCGAGTGCGCTACGGGCTCACGAAGAACATCACCACCTTCAACCCGGTCCGCGTCGCCACCCATGAATTCGCCGCGATCTGGCGGGACGTGCGGGCGGCCCGCAGTTCGCGGGTTCGGTTCGGGCACCTGTTCCGCGGGCCCGGGTGGGCGCCCGCCGAGTGATAGGCGACCGTCGGCGGGTTGTCGAAGCCGGGTGAACTCGACGGGAAAGACGCGGGACCGACCATCGGCTGTCTACGCATCTTCGACGTGCCCGACGGGCGCTCACCCTCCTCGTCGGCGGTCGGCCAGCCATCCAAGAGGACAGCATCGACACCCTCCTGCGACCGCAGAGATGATCGCGGCGGTCGTCAGCACGTTGCGGTCCGTTCGGGCATCCGCTCCGCAGCTGGCCATGGGCGAGGCGAGCGCGGGTCAGGTGCGGTTGCGCCGGGATCGGTCGGCTGGCCTCGGTAGCGGGCGGTCGTCGGAAGTGCGGTGCCATGCGATCGGCGGTCTGGTTCGGGCTTTTGCTCCGCGTCGGCCGTGGGCGCGAGGCGAGCGCGGATCAGGTGCGATGCCGCCGGGATCGGTCGGCTGGTCTCCGTCGCGGGCGGTCGTCGGTAGCGCGGTGGACACGATGGTCGGTCGGGTTGGGGCATCCGCTCCGCGGGCCGCCGTGGGCGCGAGGCGAGCGCGGGTCAGGTGCGGTTGCGTCCGTATCGGTCGGCGAGCCTGGCCTCGGTCGTCGGCGGCGCCGGGGTGGTGGCGACGGGCTCGGTCGCAGTGGGTTCGGTCGGCGTCGGTTCCGTAGGCGCCTGCTGGGTGGCCGCCGCTTTCTCCCTGCGGCGTTCGCGCATTTCGGCGTAGACGAAGTAGCCGAGCCCCAGCGGCGCCATGATTCCGAAGGCCAGCCACTGCAACCCATAGGAGAGGTACGGTCCCGCGTCGAGCTGAGGAAGCGGGGTCGGCGTGAACGCGCCCGGCTGGTTCTCCGAGAGCTGCAGATAGCCGGCGCGCTCGCCGGTGGGAATCGGGGTGAGCGGCTGGCCGAGCACCTCGGATTCCTGTGCGGTGTCGATCGAGTACACCTGCCGGTAGCCGTCCTGGGTGAGCGGCGTCTTGTCCGCGCTCACGCCCTCCGACATGCGGATTCGGCCCTCGACGCGCTGCGTTCCCTCGGGTGCTTCCGGGATCTGCGGCGGCCGCGTGCTGCCGTCGACGCCCGCGACGAGACCGCGATCGACGAGCAGTGTGCGCCCGTCCGTCAAGCGGAACGCCGCGAGCACCGCGTAACCGGGTGCACCGTCCAAATGGCGCAGGCGCACCAGCACCGTCGAGTCGGGCAGGTAGCTGCCGGTGGCGGTGACGCGGCGCCACTCGGTGTGCTCGTCACCCGCGTCGTCGAGCACCGTGGTCACGTCCACCGGATCGGCGCGCACCGAATCGGCGATCAACTGGTTGCGGTGCTCGGTGTCGGTGTTCTTGCCGAGCTGCCAGGGCGCGAGCACGGTGAAGCACAGGTAGGCGAAGGCGGCCACCAGCGCGGCGAGGATCAGCCAGCTGGGGCGCAGCAGGAACGTCAGGCGGCGCATCACGGCAGTCCGTCCGCGACGGGCACCGGGGCCAGGGCCGTGCGAACCCAGTCCAGCAGGCCGGGGATCGCCGCCTCGATCTGCGCGCGGACGAGTTCGAAATCGGCGGTGGAGCCGTAATACGGGTCGGGCACGTCCGGTCCGTCCGCACCGGGATCGAAGCTGCGCAGCAGCCTTCGGCGATCGGACGGTACGCCCAGCCTGGCCAGCGCTCGCTCGTGGCCGGTGTCCAGGGCGACGAGCAGGTCGGCGTCGCGGTGATCGGCGCCGACGACGGCGGCCACGTGCCCCGTGGGGTAGCCGTGCTTCCGCAGCGTCTCGGTGGTGCGCGGGTCGGCGTCGTCGCCGATGTGCCAGGAGCCGGTGCCCGCGCTGGTCACCCGCACCCGGTCGGCCAGGCCGGCGAGGCGCAGATGGTGCGCGAACATCTTCTCCGCCATCGGCGATCGGCAGATATTGCCAGTACAGACGAACGACACGTGCAGGTCACCCACGACAGCCATTCTGGCCGGTCGACGTGCTCGCCCGCCACGTAGGGTGTGATCCCGTGCCCTCCGACACAGTCGACCACGCGCTGCTGCGCCATCACGGCGACGTCGACGCGCGCCCGGGCATGCTCGATTTCGCGGTCAACGTGCAGGGCAGCGCGCCGCCGCCGTGGTTGCGCGAACGCCTCGCCGCCCGGCTCGCCGACCTCGGCCGCTACCCGAGC
>NZ_BDBP01000027.1 GCF_001613045.1 Nocardia lijiangensis NBRC 108240
GGCCTCGCGGTTGAGTTCGTGGGCGATGGCCTTGTCGCCTCGGCCGGCGATGTAGTCGCGGAAGATTCGTTGGACTACCGGTGCGGTGGCCACGTCGAGTGACAGTATCCGCAGTCTGAGGCCGTCGGATGCGCGATTGGGGTTCGGATGCGGTGGACCGTCGACGACCATGTATCCATAGGGTGCTCGGCCGCCTTGGTGGCGGCCTTCGTTGAGGACTTGGGCGTCCATGCTGGCTCGGGTGCGCTGTTGGACGTGTTGGCGTTCGGACTCGCTCAGGCCGCCGAGCATGCTCATCATCATCGAGTGGGTCACGTTGCGTGGATCGAAGCGTCCACCTAGCTCTGGGACCCACACTTCGACCCCGTGCGCTTGAATGCGCGGTGCTACAAGGCTGAACTGATTGCCGAACCAGCAGCGCGTTCCCTCGCCAACCACGATCGCCGACCAGCCGCGGGTGTGACTCTTCAGGTCCGACAGCAGACGCGCGGCCTCCTCGCGGCGATGCCACGGCACCGAGCGCGACTGGCCCACATCGAAGTAGTCCTCGACGATCGAGCCGTCTGCTACGAACTTCTCCGCGTTGCCGCGCTGCCACCGGTACGAGGTTTCGGGGTCTTGGTTGTCCTCGGTGGAGCATCGCCCGTAGAAGGCGAACCGCCGATCCGTACTCGGCTCAACGGTTTCGGGGGCGAGCCCGAGAAGTTCGTCGAGTACGGCCCATTCGTTGGACTCGGTCGGCATCGTCTTTCTTCCTCTCACCAGAACCGTCACGGGCATGTCGAAGAAGCAGCTGAAGCAGCAGCCTAGCTGCGGCAGGGGACAACTCCGGGGGCTCGTCTGGGCAGACAACCTCGATTGATCCAGCGGGGCGTCTGCGAGAAGGATGCGCAACCATCGGCTTCAGCGCTCACGGCCACAGGGTAAGGCCAGCGCGGCAAGTCGAAAGCCGGTCGACTCGGTAGTCCCTTGGGCTGGTTGGTCATCGACGTTTCGATGTGACTGATGAGGGCGGTCTAAGTCCGGGGCGCATATGCGATCGGCATTCCAGGTATCTGGCGTGCTGTTGCCGAAGTGAGCGACAAACCGCTTGTTGTGAATCAAAGGCATGGGACACCACATTCTGGCCCGTCTAGCCTGATTCACCCGCCTACATGAAACCTCATTTTCTGCTTCTGCGCTAGTGATGGCGACTGCGATGCAACCTCGATAGCAGAAGCGACCGTCAAACTTAGTGTGTCCAACCACAATCTGCTGCGGTGCCGTCACTGCTGCTCAGTCGGCGAGTTCCGGGAGCAGACCGTGCGTGCTTGCTCCAGATCGCATCGCGGCGACGTCCGCGCCTCGATCAGCCGGGGGAACCATCCGCTTTGCGGATGCCATCGACCGCCCGGTGGCCTCGCGGGTAGGCGGTTCGGTGGACACCTTGGGCGCTCGGCGGACGTACTGGCTCGGGCTGCTGGCCGGTTAAACGAAGCGTCCGCTGTCTAGGCGGAAGGAAAGCCCCTTACTTATGGGGACTCAGCCCAGTTTGCGGGCCGGAACGCGTCCTAGCTGCGTGATTGGGGTTGTAGCGCAGGAAGTGAAGTAGGACGCAGCGAGGAGGTCGAAAACAGCGGTTCTTTACGTTACTGCATCTGTAAGAGTCCACGGCGCGCTGCAAGCGTGCAACGCGAATGTGTTCATGTCGAGCGAGATTACACCTCCGTTATTTTCTGGGGTGACTGCGAGGTCCGCGGCCCGCGACCGCAGGTCCCACACCGATGCTTCGAAGAAGCGCCGGACCTCCGGGTCCGGCGAGAATCTCAACACGTCGACCGCGACGAAGTGCTCAACCTGGCGAAGGCAGCGCCGGACCTCCGGGTCCGGCGAGAATCTCAACTTCATCGCGACCACACCGCCCACTCCGCGGCCGTGCAGCGCCGGACCTCCGGGTCCGGCGAGAATCTCAACTGGGACAAGATCAAGGGAATCGCCACCGGCATCTGCAGCGCCGGACCTCCGGGTCCGGCGAGAATCTCAACGCGTAGCAGCTGAAGCACTTGGCCGACGGTCTCAGGGCAGCGCCGGGCCTCCGGGTCCGGCGAGAATCTCAACAGGTGCGTGGCGGCCTTGTCCATCAGGCGGCAGACCGCAGCGCCGGACCTCCGGGTCCGGCGAGAACCTCAACGATGTCCTGCCCGCAGGGCGGGAAGGTCAGCGGCGGGCGGCAGCGCTGGACCATCGGGTCCGGCGAGAATCTCAACGTGGAGCGGGAGGCGAGGATGCGGGCGATGGACCGTCGCAGCGCCGGACCTTCGGGTCCGGCGAGAATCTCAACACCGAACCGCTGGGGCTGAACTCGCTGTCGGACAAGGCAGCGCCGACCTTCGGGTCCAGCGAGAATCTCAACACCGCCGTGCCCGCCTGGTGCAAGCAGGCACCCATGCAGCGCAGGGCATTCGGGTCCGGCGAGGGCTCAGCCGGTCGGAGTACCGGGTTGACGGATGCGTCGTCGAGGCAGCGCTCGATCTCCGGGACCCGCGAGCAGTGTTTTGTATTCATGGTGCCGTGCGTGCTGGACGTATCCAGTCAGCGGGCGACTTCCTGGTCTGACGGAAGCTCTTGACTGTAACTTCGTTCGAACCTGCAGGTCGGGAGCTGTGGCGGAGAGGGACTTTGGTCTGATGTTCGTCCTTCGGCACCTTGCGCCTGTAATAGGCTGGCGTAGTGGATCTCTGGGCGCATAGCCGTAGTGAGATATCTGGGGTGCGGCATGGGTTGGCCGATCATTGCCGGTCGACGGCGTGGTGGGCTGCGCGGTTTGCGGATTCGTTCGGTGCCGGTGAGCTGGCATACGCAGTGGGGTTGTTTCACGACGCGGGGAAGGCGTCGTGTGAGTGGCAGGATCGGTTGGCTCTGGTCGACGGTACGCGGGCGCGGGTTGGTATACCGCACAAGGAGTTCGGTTCTCGGCTGCTGGCTCCTGTTGCAGGTGCTGCTGCGCTTACGGTGTTGGGACATCATGGTGGTTTGACGAACGTCTCGCGGATGCGGGATGTGCTGAGGTCGCCGATGGATGTGGCCGATGCGCAGACCGCCGAGCGATTCTGGCGTGCGGTTCCTGAGGCGACGGCGGTGTTGTCCGGGAGAAGCCTGCTGCCTTCGGCCTGGGATGGGGAGGATGCGTGGGTGCGGGAGATGCGGGTGCGGATGCTGTTCTCCGCGCTCGTCGACGCTGATCACTTGGATACCGCCGCGCACCGTGCGGGGCTTGCCGGGCCGCAAGTAGCTGCGCCGACGGATATGGATGGCTTGGTCGCGTTGTTCGAAGCGCGGCGGCACGAGCGTATCAGTGGGAAGGCTACCGAGATCGGTGGCCTGCGTTCGGAGGTCTATCAGGCAGCGGTGGCGGCGGCGGGTAGGGAGCCGGGCATTTTCCGGCTTGCGGCCCCTACTGGTTTGGGGAAGACACTCGCGCAGGCGGGTTTTGGATTGCACCATGCGCGCGCGCATGGGAAGTCTCGTGTTGTCATCGCGGTTCCGTTCATCACGATCACCGAGCAGAACGCCGCGGTGTATCGCGAGATGCTCGACACTGAAGGGCGATCGGTGGTTCTGGAGCACCACTCCGGGGTGCGTTTCCGCGAGCACGATGAGGACGGACGATCGGAAGACGCTGCGGATCGCTGGGCGCGGCTGGCCGCGGAGAACTGGGATGCCCCATTCGTCGTGACGACGACGGTACAGCTTTTCGAATCGCTATTCGGGCGCAAGCCAACTCAGGTGCGCAAGCTGCATCGACTGGCGAACGCGGTGTTGATCCTGGACGAGGTCCAGGCGCTACCTGCTCGCCTGCTGCTGCCGATCCTCGATGGCCTGCGGGTGCTGACCGAACAGTTCAACACGACTGTCCTTCTGACCTCGGCGACCCAACCGGATTTCGAATCGCTGTCGGTGTGGAACGAGGCAGGCAGATCTGGCGCGCGGCTGAATATCCGGGAAGTGATCAGCGAACCGCAATCGTTGTTCACCAGGGCGCGTCGAGTCCGCTATGAGTGGCGGCTGGATCCCAAGCCGACTTGGCAGGAGGTCGCGGATGAAGTAGGTGGTCTCGGCCAGGCGCTGGTCGTAGTCAATTCGATCGCCGACGCGGGGGAGTTGTATCGCCTGCTGGCGGATCGGCGTGCGGACGTGTGGCACCTGTCGACGATGATGTGCCCTCAGCATCGCCGGGGAGCCCTCGAACGCATCACCGAACGAATACGGACCGGTCAGCCCATCATCGTCGTGTCGACGCCCCTGATCGAAGCCGGAGTCGATCTCAGTTTCCCCGTGGTGTGGCGCGCGATCGCCCCTGCGGACTCGCTGCAACAGGCCGGTGGTCGCGCCAACCGTGGCGGCGAATACCCTGACGGCGGCTTGGTGGTGATCTTCGATCCGGCAGGCGGGCGAGCCCCAGCCGACTACGCCACCCCCAGCGAACTGGCTGTGTCCTGCTTTGGTCCTGCCGGTCCCGACTTGGACGATCAGGACGCCCTCGCTGGCTATTACCGGCAACTGTACGACCGGCTCGGACTCGACAACCAGACGGTGAATAGATCGAAAGAGACTGTCGGCCAAACGATTCAGAACAATCGCGCGAAGATGGACTACTTGGCAGTCGCCGACGGCCCCGAGGCAGGCAGCGGACACCGCGACCCGAAACGAGCGTTCCGCATGATCACCGACGACACCGTCCCCATCGTTGTCGTCGACGACCAACACCAGCACAGAATCGAAAGCTGGCTGGCAGAACTCGCGGCCGGAACCGTCGCTGCCGCGGCGGCTCTGCGTGAGCTTCAGCCGTGGATCGTCCAGCTGCGCCGCTCCACCGCTGCACGACCGGAGATCGCGGGGCTGATCGACAATGTTGTCGGTGACCTCGGCCGATGGAAAGGTACCTACGACTGGAACCCGTCGACCTGTCGCGGCTCCGGCATCGTGACAACGATGCCGGAGACGGTTTTCTGAGAGCGTCGGACGTTTGCATCAGAGTGGATGATCGAAGCATCCTGAACAAGCAGCGTCTGGCGCGGCGATGATCCGTTTCCAGGCGAGAATCTCAACATCTATACCGACGGGCTAGGTAGTCCTCAGTCGGGCAACACCCAGTGTGTTGCCCGACTGCAGCGCACGCCTGAGTCCCTTCTGCTGACGGTGTAGCGCGTTCGCGTGTCCTCTCTTCCCGCGTCGAGCGCGCAGAAATTTTCGAGCAGACCGTACGGAATCTTTTCCTGCGCAACATCTTTCAAATTCAGGCTCTTGCGCTGTCGTGACGGCGGGCGATACCGTGGAAAAAGTTCACTGCCCCTCGGTTTAGATGAATCTGCTCAAGGAGAATTGGATGATCTCGGCGTATCCCCCTGGGTTCCGGGAGTGTGCGGTCATGCTCATACGCGGCGGCGAGATTTCGATCCGGCAGCTGGCGCGGGCCCTGCCGGTCTCGGAGACGACATTGCGACGCTGGGCCGCTCCCGCAGTAGGTGAGGGCCACGGCTGTCGGCAGGCAAGTGCTTCCGGGGTAGGGGCTGAGGCCGAAGTGCTTCGGCTGCGACGTGAGGTACAGGCACTGCGCAGGGAGCGGGATGCGACGCGGGTGGCCGTGGCCAAGCTGGCGCGGGAAGTGGATCGGCCGACCTGAATCGAGCCAGACCGATGCCGGTCGCCAGTTCTCGTGGTACTGGCTTCCCATGCAGGTCGGTACACCTGTGGCGTCTGGAGATGCCGGTTCAGGCTGGCCCGGAGTGGCCGCTCACTCCGGCATGTCCTCGATACGCGCGACGCTTCGCTGCGGGTCAGAAGTTGGATTCGGCCCGTTCTTGTCGGTGGTGTGGGGCATCATGCTTCGCGTCGTCTCTTGGTTCTGTATTGGGGCGCAGGGGTGTTCGGTCTGATTCGGATAGGAGGGGTGTTTTGTGCCAGTGGTGATTCAGGTGCGGGGGCCGGGGGCGTGTTTCACGCAGCCGGGGTTGTCGGCCGAGCGGGTGAGCTACCCGGTGATGACTCCGACGGCTGCGATGGGTGTGTTGAAGGCGGTGTACTGGAAGCCGGAGTTCGAGTATCGGATCGAGCGCATCGAAGTGCTGCGGCCGATCCGTCAGTTCACGTTGCGCCGTAACGAGACAACCGATGTCGTGTCGTTGGCCGAGGCGGTGACCGGCCAGCGGAGGGTGGATACCGCGGCGCATCGTGCGCAACGGAATGCCCTGTGCCTGAGGGATGTCGAGTATCGGATCCTGGCCCATATCGACCTGAATTCCCATGCTGACAAGCCGGAGGCGGCCTATCGCGATCAGTTCCGCCGTCGTGTGGCGAAGGGGCAGTGCTTCAGCCAGCCGTATCTGGGGACGCGTGAATTCGCAGCATATTTCGGTGAGGCGGATGATCGCCCGCCGATCGGTGTGTCCGCCGATCTGGGCATGGTGCTGCACAGTATCGACTATTCGACTACGCCGCGGCGGTCGCGGTGGTTCCGAGCCAGGCTCGACCGCGGGATCCTGCAGGTACCCCGACACGGCATCTCCGACGGGGAGGCGTGAATGCTGCTGGAACGTCTGGCCGCCTACGCCAACGACCATCGCGGTGCGGTGGCGCCGTTTCATCGTGACCGGGAGTTCCGGTGGAGCTTGGACATCCAGACTGACGGCGGCGTCGGGGTCCGGGCGGTGTCGCTGCTGCCGTTGCGAGATGTCGACAAGCCTCTGCGCGGTGTGGTGCATACGGTTCCCGCGGCGACCCGCACGGTCGGGGTTTCTGCGAACCTGGCAGCCGATGACGCCCAGTATGTGTTGGGGCGTGGTGACGAGAAGACCCATCCGTCCCGGGTGGCTCAGTGCCACGCGGCGTATGCGGATCTGATCCGGGCGTGGGCGGAGTCGGTTGCCTATGAGGAGGATCGGATCCCTCATGTGTTGGCCGCGTTCTACCGCGACGGCGGGTGTGAGCGTGTACCCGAGGTCGAGGGACTGCAGGCCAAGGACGGTGTCCTCACCACCGTCGATGGTGGGCTGGCGCATCGCAGTACGAGCGCGGCTCGGTTCTGGTGCGATCGGGTGGCTTCGACGAAGGGCAGCGGTCGCAGCGGGCTGTGCCTGGTATGCCGTTTGGAGGCGCCGCTGGCGAACACCATCCCGGGGAAGGTTCCGGCCTCGCTGGTTCCGGGAGCCAGTAACGATGCCGCGCTGGTGAGTATCAACGAACGCAGCTTCGGCTACGACTTGACCACCCAGTTGACCCATACTCCGATCTGTATGACCTGTGCCGACGATGTGATGGTCGGACTGACCGGGGCGCTGTCGTCGGAGCACACCAGGGCCTACAGCGGCCAGGACACCAGATTGGCGTGGTGGACCACTGGAACCAGCGAGTCGGACTACATGTCCTTGGTTTTCCAGCCGGACCCGCAGGACGTGAACGAGCTGTTCAGATCGCTACATACCGGTTCGCCGCCGGCGTCGGAACGTCTAGCTGGGCGGTTCTGCTGGCTGGCCGTTGGGGGGCATGTCGCCAGGATCATGGTTCGCGAGTGGGTCGACATGCCACTGGCCGCCGACGATCCCGACATCGTCAACCACGACGCCAACATCGCGGCCTGGTTCGCCGACCACGAGATCGTTCCCCGGCGCAGGGAAGCGTTCACCCTCCCCGACGGCACACAGGTCCCGGCCGGGCGGCGCTGGCACAGCGTGGGCGCGATGGCGGCAAGCCTCGGGCGATGGGATCCGGACCGCAACCGGTATCTGCCGTTCGTGGGGAAAAACTCCAAGAACTCCGGCCCGAACCCTGACCGGCCCGACAGCGCGATGCGCCACATGCTCGACGTCGCCGTGCTCAATCGTCCGGTCCCGACGGCAATCCGCGCTCATTTGATCCACCGCGTCTGTAGCGACGGCCGCGTCGATGACGTGCGAGCGGCATTGATCCGTCTGAGCGCCACCCGCAGCCCTGACCGAAGGAGAACCATGTCCGTACCGATGGGTCTGGACGAATCCTGCACCGACCCCTCCTACGTCGCCGGACGTCTGTTCGCGGTGTTCGAACAGGTACAACGCGCCGCGCACCAACCGCCGCGAAAGAAGGGCGACAACAGCGAGGACACAGGAGATGAGAATTCGCGAACCTCGCTCAATTCGACCTATGCGGACAAGTACTTCCGCAGCGCGGTGACGAGCCCACGCCCGGCACTGATTCAGGGCCATCGATTGTCCTCGGCGTGGCTGAGCAAGATCCGCCGTCGCGACGGAGATGGCTTGGCGCACTGGCACAAGCAGCGTGTGGAGCAGCTGTGTCAGATCCTCGAGTGGCCGATCGGATGCCCATTGCGCAACGGGCTGCGGCAGCAGGAGTGGTTCGTCCTCGGCTACTACCACCAACTCGGCCACTCCAGCAGCAAATCCGACAACTGACCTCACCTACCTGAAGGGGCCTGCAATGACTACACCTGCGCATCTGAATCCCGCTGTGCGCCATGATCTGGTGTTTCTGTTCGACGTGACCGACGGCAATCCCAACGGTGATCCCGACGCGGGCAATCAGCCCCGCATGGACATCGAGTCCGGACACGGGCTGGTGACCGATGTGGCGTTGAAGCGAAAGATCCGTGACACCCTCGCACTGGCCGCCGCGGACAACCCGCGATACGGGATCTTCGTCGAAGCCGGTCACGCGTTGAACACGCGCCTGGCCGAGTCCTACACCGCCAACGGACTCAAACTCAAAGGCAAGCTCACCAAGGAGCAAGCCGACACAGCGCGACGGTGGTTGTGTGACCGCTACGCCGACATCCGGTGGTTCGGTGCGGTCCTGTCCACCGGCGAGACCAACGCCCTCGGAAGTATCCGCGGTCCACTGCAATTCGGGATGGCCCGCTCCATCGATCCGATCCTGCCCGCGACACACGCCATCACCCGGGTTACCCAGACCCGCGAGGACGACATCGCTCGCGGTGAATCCACCGAGATGGGCTCGAAGTGGACGGTTCCGTATGCGCTGTACCGGGTCGAGATCAGCTACTCGGCCGCACGCGGCGCCCAAACCGGCGTCGACACCAAAGACTTCGAACTGCTGTATCAGGTGATGGAGATGATGTTCGACCACGACGCCTCCGCCGCCCGCGGCCGCATGACCGCCCGAGGACTGCATGTCTTCAGCCACGACAACACCTTCGGCAACGCCCCGGCCCAGAAACTCGTCGAACGCGTACGAGTGGTGCCTGCGGGCGATGCAGAGGAAGAGCGCAGCCCTCGACGGTTCAGCGACTACACCGTGACTGTCGACACCAACGACCTTCCCGAAGGCATCACCTATCACCAGGTCTTCAACTGACATGCCTCTTGAGTCCGCTGCCGAGGAGCGGTGGAGCGTGCCGATCTCAGCTCTGGAACATCACGCCTACTGTCCTCGGCAAGCGGTACTCATTTGGCAGGAATCGTATTTCGAATCCAACGTCGACACCGTTCGCGGGGATCTAGCCCACGAAGCAGTCGACCGTGGCGGTGTGCTCACCGGACGGAACGGCGCGCGCATCTGGCGGTCGCTGCCCGTGCACAGCCAGCGCTTGGCGATCCACGGAATCTGCGACACCGTGCACTGGACCGCCGAAGGGCCTGTACCCGTCGAACACAAGTCAGGGACCTACCGACCGGGTGGTCCTGCTGATCTCCAAGTCGCTGCACAGGTTCTATGCCTTCGGGAAATGTTCGACGACCGTGTGCCCCACGGAGAGATATTCGCTGGCCGGGATCGAAAACACCACATCGTAGTCGTCGATGACGAGATGGAATGCGCAGTACGGTCCGCTGTCGATGACCTTCGTCGGGCGGTTCTCGAGGGCACCGTGCCCAAGCCGGTCAACGATCGGCGCTGCCTTCGTTGCTCACTGCGCCCCGGCTGCATTCCAGAAACACACCCGCGGAGCGCGGTCGATCTCTTCACTCCGCGAGACTCGGGAGACTGTCCATGAGCGAAGTCTTGAAGACCCTGTACGTCACCACAGCAGGGACCAGTCTTCACCTCGACGGCGACGCTCTGCGGGTGTATCACCCGGACCGTCCAGGACGACACCTCCTACCGTTGGTCAGGCTCGATGAGATCGTCGTGTTCAACGGTGTCACCGTCACCGACGACCTGATGCACCGGTGCGCAGCCGACGGCCGAGGCGTGACGTGGCTGACTCGCAACGGCAGATTCCTCGCTCGGGTGTCCGGACCCGTCAGCGGAAACCCACACCTGCGCATCGCACAAGTCCGCGCTCACGACAACCCGACCGCACGCCTCGAACTGTCCAAAGCGATGGTGGCCGGCAAGCTTCACAACTATCGCCAACTCCTGCTGCGCAGCGCCCGCGATCTTTCCGGGCAACGCCACACCACCCTGCGTGATGTCGCGGACCGCCACGCAACCGCACTGACCTTGCTCCGCGACGCGGAGACGCTGGATGAAACCCGTGGTATCGAAGGCCGGGCCGCTCGCGACTATTTCCAATCCTTACCGGCCCTGGCGCCTTCCGCCCAGCCAGGTCGGAATCGGCGCCCACCCACCGACCCGCTGAACTGCCTGCTGTCCTTCGGGTACGGCATGCTTCGCAGCGCGGTCCACGGTGCCCTCGAACACGTCGGGCTGGACCCGTATATCGGCTACCTGCACGGCATACGTCCCGCCAAACCCGCGCTGGCTCTGGACATGATGGAAGAGCTACGACCGTTGCTGGTCGACCGGCTTGTCCTCACCCTCATCAACCGAGGGCAAATCAAATCGACCTACACCGAAACCCTGCCGGGTGGACAAGTTCAGCTCACCGACACCGGACGTAAGTACTTCCTCGAACAATGGTCGCTTGCGCGTGAACGCAACTGGCACCACTGCTATCTCGATCGCGAAATACCAGCCGCGGCAATACCTCTCGTGCAGGCGCGGCTACTCGCGCGTCACCTCCGCGGCGACACCGACAGCTACATACCCTGGACGGTGTCCTGATGGAACTGCTCATCACCTACGACGTCGAAACCATCACCCCCGAAGGCGCCGCAAGGCTGCGCAAGGTCGCCCGAATATGCGAAGGCTACGGCCACCGAGTGCAGAAATCAGTCTTCGAAGTCACGTGCACACCCGTGACCAGGCTTCGACTCGAAGCTGCGCTCGACGCCGCTATCGACCGCAGCCGAGATAGCATTCGCATCTATCACCTCGATCAAGGCACCTTCGCTAACGCCCGGCACCGCGGTGCGTCAGTGAACCCTCCCCACGACGGGCCGCTGGTCCTGTAAGCGGTGTCGAGTCGCTTCGGAACCCCAGGTGCGACCGAATTCCCTGGAAGGTTCCGCAGTACCGACCTGGGTGAACAGACACCCACCAACGGCGCACCACACACCAAAACTGGAGCGTGCGGACAACACCGCAGGTCATCCAGGGCAGCGCCGAGCCTCCGGGCTCGGCGAGAATCTCAACGAATGTCCAGAGACGTCCGCGAAAACCCTCGCGGAGCAGCGCCGAGCCTCCGGGCTCGGCGAGAATCTCAACACCACGATCATGGCGGCCAACCACAACGCCTACAAGGTGCAGCGCCGAGCCTCCGGGCTCGGCGAGAATCTCAACATCGGCTACGTCAACGGCGCGTACAAGTCCTCCGGAGGCAGCGCCGAGCCTCCGGGCTCGGCGAGAATCTCAACGATGCCGGGTGTGTGCCACCCATGGGTGTGAATCCAGGCAGCGCCGAGCCTCCGGGCTCGGCGAGAATCTCAACCCGCCCGATCAGGTCCGCCAGATCGCCTCGATCGCACAGGCAGCGCCGAGCCTCCGGGCTCGGCGAGAATCTCAACAGGGTGATCAGTCGCCGTATCGCCTCCACCTGACGCAGGGCAGCGCCGAGCCTCCGGGCTCGGCGAGAATCTCAACGTCCTCGGTAGGGGTGGTGTGCTCAGGGGTGGAGGCAGCGCCGAGCCTCCGGGCTCGGCGAGAATCTCAACAATCACGGGCGCGATCAGAGGACCGGCCAGGTCCCCAGCAGCGCCGAGCCTCCGGGCTCGGCGAGAATCTCAACTGTATCTGAACTCGATGTTCTTCGGGGTGCCGCAGTCGGCAGCGCCGAGCCTCCGGGCTCGGCGAGAATCTCAACCGCCGTGAACACCCCGAACTGGCCCGCGCCTACACGCAGCGCCGAGCCTCCGGGCTCGGCGAGAATCTCAACTTTCAGTACTCCTGCGAACAGGCCCATGCCCGGGGGGCAGCGCCGAGCCTCCGGGCTCGGCGAGAATCTCAACACGCCCCCCACGGACACCAACTACCGAAAGGAAAAGCAGCGCCGAGCCTCCGGGCTCGGCGAGAATCTCAACCCAGTCGGACGACAAATGACACAGGGGTCACCCCCACGCAGCGCCGAGCCTCCGGGCTCGGCGAGAATCTCAACTGGACCATCTACGGCGCGCTGCTGTTCGCAGCGGCGTGGCAGCGCCGAGCCTCCGGGCTCGGCGAGAATCTCAACGGCAGCTGCTGGGACTTCTGCACACACTAGGGGGCAGCGCCGAGCCTCCGGGCTCGGCGAGAATCTCAACGTGCTGCTGACGCCGAGGTGGACGCCTTGATGGGGAGGCAGCGCCGAGCCTCCGGGCTCGGCGAGAATCTCAACCAATGGGCGGAATGGTGCTGGGCTATCGCGACGGCTGGCAGCGCCGAGCCTCCGGGCTCGGCGAGAATCTCAACACAGTCGGAGGTGCAGGACGAGATCTGCTCGCGGCAGCAGCGCCGAGCCTCCGGGCTCGGCGAGAATCTCAACGCCTCGGCGCGCACGGCGTCGAGCTGGGCGCGCAGCTGACAGCGCCGAGCCTCCGGGCTCGGCGAGAATCTCAACATCGGATGGGACAAGTACCAACCGACTCGCGAGCAAGCAGCGCCGAGCCTCCGGGCTCGGCGAGAATCTCAACAGTTGACCAATACGTTCGGCGTCAGCACTCAAGTGCGGGCAGCGCCGAGCCTCCGGGCTCGGCGAGAATCTCAACGGTCACCGGTGCGACGACCTCGACCGGCAGGGGTGCGGGCAGCGCCGAGCCTCCGGGCTCGGCGAGAATCTCAACTTGTATGTGCCCACCCCGTCACCGAACTGGCAGCGGCAGCGCCGAGCCTCCGGGCTCGGCGAGAATCTCAACCGCTTCGGCGATCTTCTAGAGCTGGCCGGTAAAGGGCAGCGCCGAGCCTCCGGGCTCGGCGAGAATCTCAACATTTCCACCCCGTCGCCCTGGCGCATCCGCTCGAGCAGCGCCGAGCCTCCGGGCTCGGCGAGAATCTCAACTATGGTCCCCGCGGGGTGGGGCGGGTGCGTGAGAGCAGCGCCGAGCCTCCGGGCTCGGCGAGAATCTCAACTTCTCACCAGCGCGGACTATGTACTTGGCCGCGTGCAGCGCCGAGCCTCCGGGCTCGGCGAGAATCTCAACACGTCGCGGAACGTGATCGGATTCCAGGTGGGGTCGCAGCGCCGAGCCTCCGGGCTCGGCGAGAATCTCAACAGGTTGGTCTGGGCGGTGCCGAAGCTGCCGAGTGTGGCAGCGCCGAGCCTCCGGGCTCGGCGAGAATCTCAACGCGAGCTGGCCGGGCTTAACCCATGTCGTGTCCACGCAGCGCCGAGCCTCCGGGCTCGGCGAGAATCTCAACCTTCTCTAGCGCGGAGATGACTTGCCGCACCTGGACGCAGCGCCGAGCCTCCGGGCTCGGCGAGAATCTCAACTCCAAGTTCGTCGAGAAGCTGCGGGCGGATCGGCCGTTCCCCGGGTGATGCCAGGGGTCGGATCGAAGTCAGGGTGTCGGCTGTACGGCAGGAAGGTTCCTCTGATCTGTGTACGCAACCGGTAACTCGGCGTTGGCGCAGGCGATGATCCGCTGTGTCGGGTGGGAGAATGGCACTCACGACTCCTCGCCCATATCAGGAGGGACTAGCCGATGACGGCGCACAGTGCGGCCCACCCAGCCGCCGCCCCTGCCGGGGATCGGCCTGCGCCACATCGACTTCGGTGGCGCGACCTGCCTGATCGCGTGCGAGCAGCGGCATTGGGCCAGTGGGGTACTGACGTTGCGTCGGAGATGTCCATGGCCGGTGGGTATTCACCTGGTGTGGCGTCTCGGCTGGAGTTGCAGGATGGGCGGCGGCTGTTCGTGAAGGCGATCAGTGGGAGTCGGAATTCTCGGGCGCCGGGATTGTATCGGCGGGAGATCGAGGTGATGGCGGCTCTGCCTGCCGCGGCGCCTGCGCCGCGTTTGCAGTGGTCCTACGACGACGGCGACTGGGTGATGCTGGCCCTCGATGATGTCGACGGCCGTATGCCCGGCACACCGTGGCAGCCCCGAGACCTCACCTGCGCGATGACCGCGCTCGAACTGATGGCTGCGACGTTGACCCCGGCACCGACCACCGCGATGCCGATCGCTGATGATCTGGACGAGAATTTCCGTTCGTGGGCGAGAATCGCGGCCGCCGCGGACCTTGCCGCGCGGGTAAATCCCTGGGCGCGTACCCATCTGGCTCGGTTGGTCGATCTCGAAACAGACTGGGCCAACGCAGCCTGCGGCGAGACGTTGCTGCATGCGGACCTGCGTGGCGACAACATGTTGCTGACGACCAACGGCCAAGTGGTCGTGGTGGACTGGCCCTACGCGGTGCTCGGCGCGGCGTGGGTCGACGGGTTGTTGTTTCTGCCGTCGGTGCCCGCCGACGGTGGCCCGACAGACCTCGAAGCCCTCTGGCTTGGATACGCACCGGGCCGGGCGGCCGACCCGGACGCGGTGAATGCGGTCCTGGCGGCGCTGGCGGGTGACTTCACGCTGCAGTCGCTGCTGCCGCCGCCGGACAACATTCCGACCCTACGTGCGCACCAGGCAGCGAAGGCTTCTGCGGCACTGTCGTGGCTGCGGGCGAGGCTCAGCTGATCGTTCCGAAATCACGTAACCCACTCAGCCCCAGTCGAATTAGAAAGGCTGTCTCGGTGTTGCGGTTGTCGTGGTGGTGCCATTCGGCGAGGGCGCCGAGCATCTCCATTGCCGCGGCGGCCCGGGTGAACACGGTCAGCGCCGTCCGTTCACGGTCATCGAGCGGAGCAACGGCGGTCCGAGAGTAGAGCTCGGCGATCCGGTCGGCGCGCTGGGGGAGCGGGTCGGTGTCGCCGTGGGTGAGGTTGGCGGCCACCATCGCGAGTTCCTGGATCCGGGGCGCGCGGATGGCGACGGCGAAGTCGAGCAGGGTCACCTGTCCGTCGGGTTCGATGAGGATGTTGCCTTTGGTGAGGTCGCCATGGATGAGTGCGTGCGGTAGCCCGGCCATGTCGATCGCAGCGAGCTGGTCGACGGCGGCGGTGACGTGGTGGCGCTGTTCGTCGTCGAGGACATCGGATAATTCGGCCGCGAGGCGGTTCAGGTTCGTGACCGCCCAGGGGTCGGCCACAGGGCTCGGGTGCAGGGCGAGGGAATGGATGCGGGCTGCGTCGGCGAGCACGGCGAACAGTTCGGCGTCTGACGGTGCACGACTGTGGTCGTAGAGCGTGGTGCCGACGACCATGTCCATGACGAGTATCTGGTGGCCAGGAAGGTGGAATTCATGGACGCCAGTTCTGGTGTGGTGTAGGCGCGGGTGTCGAACTCCAGCCCGGCGGGCGGCGGTGATCAGCGTCGCAGTGCGGGCGGCGATGCCGGGAGGTCGGGTGGGGCCGAACACCTTGATCACCACCGCCCCGGACGCGCTGGTCTCGGCGGCGATATTGCAGTCCTCATAGCCGGTGCTGAGCACGCGCCAGTCGGTGAGGTCACCGAGTTGGTAGGCATGGGCGATTTCGGCCAGCAGACCGGGCAGGTCAGCGGTGATGCGGGTGGTCGGGCTGGTCATGTGCGCGGCAGGGGAAACGGGATGATCGCTGCGAGGTCGGCGCTGCCGGTCAAGGTGAGCAGCAGCCGTTCGAGGCCAATGCACAGCCCACCCGCCGGGGGCATCCCGCTGCCGAACACCTCTAGCCAGTCGTCGTCGAGCGTGGCGGCCTCGCTGGGCAGGATCCGGTCGCCGTCCGGCGCGAGTCTGCGGCGCAGCTCGACGGCGTCGTCGAGTTCGGTGTAGGCGGTGGCGATCTCGCGGCCACCGATGACCAGATCCCACTTCTGAGCCAGCCTCGGGTTGCGCGGGTGAGTGTGGGCCAACGGGGAGTGCCCGGCCGGGAAGTCGACGTGCAGGGTGGGCGTGACCACCGTCGGTTCGACCAGCCGGTCGTAGAGCTCGAGAGCGATCTCGTCGGCATCGGCGCCGGTCCGCACCGGCACCGCGCATCGGTGGGCGACATCTCGCAGCACGCAGGCTGGGGTATCGGTGGTTATCGACTGGCCGACTGCGGCGGTGAGTGCGGTGTAGAACGGGCGCACAGTCCATTCGGCAGCCAGGTCGACCTCGGTCCCGTCCGAGATGCGGATGACGGTGGTGCCCAGGGCGGCGCGGGCTGCGGTGGTGATGAGTTCGTGGGCCAGTGCGCGCAGGCTGTGGTAGTCCGCTTCGACCTGATAGAGCTCGACCAAGCTGTATTCCGGGGCGTGGGTGGCGTCGGCGGGCTCGTCGCGGAAGCTGCGGCCGATCTCGAACACGCGGGGCCACACGGTCACTGCGGCGCGTAGGTGCAGTGGGGAGGACCGCAGGTACAGGTGCGGGCCGACCGCGTCGGTGAGCGTGCGGAACGACCTGCCGGGAGCGGGCCTGGCGCGTTGCAGCAGTGGGGTATCGACCTCGACGTGGCCGCAGTCGTGGAGCGTCGACCGTAATGCCTGCACCACGCGTGAGCGCGCCTCGAGGCCGCTACGCGCAGCAGGATCTACACGCAGCCGCACGAACCTCTCGGCCAGCGATTGCCCGGGCACCTCGATGCCGGCGGTGCCTGAATCACCGCTGGCTGCCGGTGGCGACGCGGTGCGGCGCAGATCGAGTGTGACGCAGTGGATTCCGCCGCCGAGAGCACGGGAGTGGCGCAGGGTGTGCGGGATGACCCCGACGCCGCGACGCTCCAGCGCACCGATGAGATTGCGCTGGCTGGCGTCGACGATGGCGAGGTCGGGGCGCACCATGAGCAGGTTCATGCCGATCCACTCCGATGACAGCGGGTGTGGTGCGGTCACGGCCGTCGGCGCCATTGGTGGGCACCACAGGAGTTCACGGTCGCGCAGAGGGAAAGGCAGCTGGTCGAGATCGGTGATGCGGGCGGGGTTGACCAGCACCAGGTCCTCACGGATCAGGCTGATTGTGGAGTCGAGATGGGTTCCTGCGTACACACCATGGATCGGATGCACGCGGTGCCCGCCGCCGAGAGCGTCCAGGGTGGTCTGCAGCCAGCGCAGGCCGAGTTCGTTGCCGGATCCAGACACCAAGTAGTACAGATTCTGTCCGTCGCGCAGCACGTTGGCGGCCTCGAAAGCGGGCTCGGTATCGCCGAGTGTCGGGCGCCCGTCGGCATCGAGCGGATACAGCTCATCGGCCAGCTGCGGGACCGGCGCGGACAGCCACGTGGATCCGGCCAGCATCTTGGCCTGGAACAGCCCACGCAGCCCGCTCAGTTCGTGCGCGCGGGCACGCATGGGGCTCGGGGTGGCGAGGATGGTCGATCCGACGATGAGTGCCAGGTCGCGTGGGCAGTAGGAGTAGAAGCCGGTCGAACGCCAATGGGGGGTGGCGAACTCGGCGGCGTGATCGATCGGTGCCGGACGGTGCACCCTGACGCCGAGCCCGGACAGCAGTTGGGCAAGCGTGTCGAGGTCTTCGGTGGTCTCGGAAAGCATGCGCGCGGGGAACGCACCGGCGCGAACCGCGGCCAGTTCGGTGGGTGACAGGTCCGGGTAGAGGTTCAGCCACGCCGACCGGTCCATCGGATCGGGGATCCGCGCGTCGGCGGCGACGCCGATGACCACTTCGGTCAGTGGGGAGAACTCATCGTGCGAGCACGTGGGCAGCTCGGCCGGCGTCGCGTCGGCGGCGGACTTCACGGCGGCAAGTGTGTTGAGCGACATCAGGTTTCGGGTCTTTCTCTCGAAGTGCGTGTCGGGTCAGGAGATGGTGCGCAGCGCTCGGCGTCGGCGGTGCGCGCGCACGGACGCGCAGGTCATCACCCGCAGCAGCCACCGGTCGGCGCCGTCGTAGCAAGGCTGGAATCGGGTGCGCCCGTGCACCACCCGACGGTTGTCGGCCAACAGAAGCTCACCCGGGCGAAGTTCGTGACCGAGCGCGGCCATGTCGATCGCGAGCGCCAGAGCAGCCAGCGCGTCGGCGGCGGCGCGGTCGGTGGGGTCGGCGGGTCTCTGATAGATCGCGTCGTAGCAGATCTCGGGGTCGGACGGGTCGCCGGAGAGCACCGGCATAGGGACGATGTCGCTGAGCGTGGGTAGCCCATGTGCCAGATCCGGCACAACGACGAACCGCGGCTGGCGCAGCACAACCGTGACCCTGTCATCGAGGGCCAGGTTGCGTGCGGGGGCAAGAATCGTCGATGCGCCGAGATCACCACGCAGGCACAGCAATCCGAAGTAGTCGCAGCGAGCGTCGTGGAAGGCGTCTTCGACGTGCCAGTCCAGGTTTGCGCTGCCTTCGCTGGTCTGGGCGGCCTCCCGGCCGCGCACGGGGACGATGTGCTGCACCACGCGGCCTTCGTAGAGGTTGGCGAAGGTGAAGGCTTCACCGAGCACACTGGTCACTGCGAGCAAAGTCAGCGCCGCCGCGTCGATGACAGCCGGACCCGGCGGCGGGGTCGTCGTCGCCGGAGTCGGCGGCAGCGTCGGCAACGCGGGCAGCAGGCCGCGCACGAGCATCGCGTTGTTCGTTGAACCGGTACTGCGGTAGCGATGCAGTGCCACGACCACGGCTCCAGGAAGCATCGTGACCAGCTCTGCAGCGTGGTCTATCGGGTCGCCGCCCCGCTCGACCAGCACCAATGCGGCACGATGAATACGTGCAGCGTCGGGGCAAGCGAGTTCGATGATTTCGGCGGGTGCAAGATGATGGTCGCGCATCAGACCTCCTTGACAACGATCCTCGGACGGGCGAGGGGCCCAGACACATCCATTTCCTCAGGCATGCAGGGTGTTTCGTCAGAGTGAGCGCATACTCACGGTGTACTCACGCACACGCACACCCGGACAGGAGCGTTTGACAGTGACCCAGGCCGACATGCCGCTTCACCACGACCCGGCGGCCGCGCAGAACAACGTCTTCGCGGCCGAGCTGCGCCACTGGCGCGATGTCCGGAGCCTGTCACTGACCGCGCTGGCCACGAAGCTCGGCTACAGCCGCCCGTACGTTTCCAAGATCGAGTCCGGCGCCGAGAACCCCTCACGTCAGTTCGCCGCCCACGCCGATGCAACGCTGCAAGCCGGCGGCGCACTGCGCGCCGCCTACGCGGAGTTCAGCGCGCACCGCTCGGCCGCGGTGCGCGCACCTGTTGCTGTCGAGTCGTACGACTCGATCAGGTCGCTGGTCGTCGATCACGACGATGCGAGCCTGTCCTTCGACGGGCACATCTACCGGCTCAGGCAAAGGCGACGTTTGATCAACGGCGGGTCCGAGCCGATCACCCGCTACCTGATCAGGATCTCGGTGGACCGCTACCCCGGCGATCCCGAACGATCCAACCAGCTCTACCAGGAAAACCCGTTGACCTGGGAGGAGATCGGACTGCACGCCTGGTACGGCGAGGATCGCAGCGAGCCGATGGCTTGGGCTGCCCACCACGACCGTGACGCATTCAAAGAGGTCTGGCTGCAGTTCAGCGAACCCGAAGGCGGGCGGCGCTTCCCGTTGTACCCGGGCCAGTCCTGCTGGATCGACTACGAGTACACCGTCTCGGAGACCCACTGGGGGAACTGGTTTCAACGCGCAGTCCGTCTACCCACCAACCGCTTGTCCGTGCGGTTGGACTTCCCGACCGAACTCGAACCGACGGTCTGGGGACTGCAGACATCGATGACCGCGGAAGGCCAGCCGTTCCGCACCCCGATTTCCCACCAGATCAGCGACGGCCGACACCAGTACTCCTGGTCCACCGACAACCCACCGCTGCACGCACGGTACCGCCTCGAATGGGACTTCCGCGGCCGTAGCGACGACGAACGCACCCCGCCGAGCAAAGTCATGGCAGGCCTGGGCATCGTCCAGGAGGGCGAGGAGATCCTGCGGCAGGTCGCGCGCCCGTTCGACCTGCCTACCGAGGCCGAAGACGCGCGTCGTGTTGTCGCCGAACTGAATTCGGCCGCCGAACGCGTTGCCCAAGCCCACGTGTTCGGTAAGGGAATGGGTGTGGCGGCACCTCAGATCGGTATCGGCAGGGCCGCCGCGATCGTGCGCACCCCCGACGGGGACACCATCACCCTGTTCAACCCGCGCATCGTGGAATCCGGTGCGGTCGAAGACGAACAGTACGAAGGATGTTTGTCGTTCTTCGACCTGCGTGGACGTGTGCCGCGCGCCTTGTCGATCACTGTCGAACACACCGACATCGACGGCAACACCCACATCACCGAGTTCGAACGAGGGGTGGCGCGCCTGGTCGCCCACGAGGTGGACCACCTGCATGGAAAGCTCTACCTCGATCACATGCGCCCCGGAGCCGAACCCATACCTGTCGAGCAGTACCGAGCCACGGGCAAGAACTGGACCTACTGAACCACCCTGCCGCGATCGCGAGAACCAAACCTCGGGCACAGGAGGGTGTGCGCTTAGCTGCCGTAAGCACGTGTGCGGTCGACGCTGCGCGCGTTGGGCATTCAGCTTGGTGCGGCAGCGGGCGTTCGGCTGGCTACTGCCGCAGCCCCTGCCACAGCTGCAGCATCTGTTCGACTCGGTCGCTGTAGGCGCGCTGAGCGGCCAGCAGTCCGGTGCGGGCACGTTCATCGCCGGGGTTCTCGGCATAGGTCAGCCACTGCGACCATCGCCGATACCAGCGTCCCGATCCCGATACCCGCGGCGGAGACGTTCACCATCGCCGCGCTTTTACGATCGACCGTATCGATGATCAAGCGATTTCCTCGTCGAGGGTCTCCCGTTCGGCGCTAGTGAGTTCGTTACGGCGGCGATGGGCTTCGATGAGGGAGGCCGAGAGCATCGCGACCCAGTCTGGACTGTGGACGCTCTACTTGGGAGTCGCCTGAGCCTTGAGGTACGCGGTTGCAGGGTGGTGATGGGGTGGTTGTTCCGGGTTGTGTGTTCGGTTCGGAACCTGGGGTGCGGCTGAAGTTCCAGGAGGGTTCCGAGCTGGCGACGTGGGCAGACCTCGTCGGCGAGTTGTCTTTGACGTATCGGTGTACTGTCTCGCGGAGCATAACTGCAGCTCATGTAGGGCAGCGCCGGACCTCCGGGTCCGGCGAGAATCTCAACGAAAATCCCTCGGGGGTTATTGGATATCGCGGACGGCCAGCAGCGCCGGACCTCCGGGTCCGGCGAGAATCTCAACTGTCTCTTTCGGCCGTACCCGTCAAGGTAGAGGCCGCAGCGCCGGACCTCCGGGTCCGGCGAGAATCTCAACCTCACCCTTCGAGGCGATCAATGCGTGACCTCCGTCGCAGCGCCGGACCTCCGGGTCCGGCGAGAATCTCAACGTGGCCTGGGCGCCGCGCGCGGTCGCCTACGTGTCGCAGCGCCGGACCTCCGGGTCCGGCGAGAATCTCAACAACGTCAGGTAGCGCGCTTAGAACGGCAGCTGACCGGCAGCGCCGGACCTGCGGGTCCGGCGAGAATCTCAACGAGCCTGCGGATCTCGTCCGGGCAGCGCGCGCCGCCGGCAGCGCCGGATCTCCGGGTCCGGCGAGAATCTCAACGGTTTCGCAGATCGCGATGGCGTCGAGTGTGTCGCGGCAGCGTCGGGCCTTCGGGTCCGGCGAGAGTCTCAACCGGCCGGAGTGTCGGGTCGGCAATCGCGTCTTCGAGGCAGCGCGAGATCTCCGGGCGCAGAGAGAATTCTCGGTATTCATGGTGATGGGCGCGCAGCACCATCGAGGGTGGCGCTTCCTCGGCTGACGGAGGTCTCGACTGTTGACTTCGTTTGGAACCTCGCCGAGCCTCCGGGCTCGGCGAGAATCTCAACAAACCGCAAGGGGCGCAACCGATCCCAGGCCGCGCGGCAGCGCCGAGCCTCCGGGCTCGGCGAGAATCTCAACGCCACCGAAACCGAGGTCGACGGCGATCCCGGCTATAGCAGCGCCGAGCCTTGGGGCTCGGCGAGAATCTCAACTGGCAACAGGGATGGGCACCGGCACTCGAGCGCCTCGGCAGCGCCGAGCCTTGGGGCTCGGCGAGAATCTCAACGACAGGTAGATCGGTGCGTGCGTCCGCAGCAAAGGTGCAGCGCCGAGCCTCCGGCTCGGCAAGAATCTCAACGCCCAGCTGATCCGGCTGCTGATGACCGAGATGCTAGCGCCGAGCCTCCGGGCTCGGCGAGAATCTCAACCAGGACAGCCAGGACGTCGTCGGCGGCCGCCATCGCGCAGCGCCGAGCCTCCAGGCTCGGCGAGAATCTCAACGGCATGATGAACAGCTGCAGGAACTGGTCACCGGGCAGCGCCGAGCCTCCGGGCTCGGCGAGAGTCTCAACAGGCTCGGAAACTACGCTCACATCGAAGGCGGGGACGGCAGCGCCGAGTCTCCGGGCTCGGCGAGAATCTCAACGATCTGAAAGCGACACTCACAGAGGGTCGGCGAAGCGGGACATCGTGTTCGCAGCACAAGCAGAGTGATCCACCAGAGGATGAAGCGGCAGAAATCGTTTGGTAGGGAACAGGCTTGGTTCGACTCCTTCGGAGCCCTGTTTGGTCAGACTTTCTGGTTCGAGAAATTGTCGTTTCGGCCTTCGGTGTCAGGTTGGTTCCGCTGGGATCGGTTCATTGGCTCCCAACAGAGGATGGGGCTCGCCTGTAAGCGCGGTAAGGGCTTCGATGACCTCAGGGAGTCCGGCCTTGGTGTAGATGAGTGTGGTCCCGGATCCGGGAGCGGGTCCTGTGTGTCCGGCGTAGGCGCGCGCGACGGCGACGCCGAACTCTCGTTCCACGAAGGTCAGGGTGGTATGTCGGAACCAATGTGCGGAGACTTGAAGCGCAGCGGCCCAGCGTAATTCGGTGCGAAGACGTTGAGTGAGCGTGTCGTTGCGTCGGCGCCCCATCGCGCGGCCGTTGCGGTAGCGGAATACCCGATCGGTTTTCGTTGTGCCGCCTCGCTCGTGGACGTGCTGGACGAGATGCCGCATCAGAGTTGGTGATACCGGTTGCCATCGAAGAGTGCCTCCCTTCTCCCTGAGCCTGACTAGGCAGTGCTCGATGTTCAGATCCGCCACTCGCAGACGTAGCGCACCACCGCGGCGGCATGCCGTCTCGATGTGAAACCGGACCAGCAGCGCATCGAGTTGGCGGTCGTCACCAGTGGTCGACGCGACCCGTGCCAGTTCGTTGATCTGTTGGAGAGGGAGGGCATGGCGGGCACTCGCTAACTGCGCGGGCTTGCGTACGGCGGCGGCAGGGTTGCTGGACGGATGAATGAAGCCGTCTCGTTCGGCGTGTCGATAGAGATGCCGGATCGCGGATACGAACATGCGGGCCGCGCCTCGACCGTCCCGTGTGTTGGCGCGAACCGCCGCTTACTGACGATATTTCTCGATTACTGCCTCGATCTCGTTCGTGCTCGGACTATCTAAAACCCTGTCACCCCAATACTTTTCGAGGAACCGCCAATATGGACCGTAGTTTCGCAGTGTGCTGTCGTTGGCCCTTTCGGAGACGGTGTGGATGTAGCTCTGGAGGGTCGGCATCGGATTTGGCACTCGAGGACTCGATTGCAGGTCGGCGACGGTCAGCCCGAGACGTGATAAAAGGTGTAGTGCGGTGCTGATGTCGTCGTCGGTAGTCACGGCTTGTGCTCCCAGACGTGACGACGGTAGGCCCACAGCGCTCCGGCGACAGCCTGCTGCGGATATATCACAACGACGTCTGAGACGGGTGCTGCCGCAAGAAGGACTCGTTCGCCGGCTGTGAGGTTGCAGTCGCGTCGCACCGCGGCAGGCAGATAGAGGTGGCCATTCGTGCGAATCAAGAACCGACCCGTTTGAGAACGCCGGATGACCGGGAGCTGTCCGTCGATGGTGATCTGCAGATGATCAGCCGAGGTCCACGACAGCAGGCGGAAGAGTGATTGTTGCCGAGACGCCCACGACTGTCCAAAGTCGTGGTGGTATGGACTAACTCATCTATGGGTGTCGCTGGTAGCTCTGTAGGAAACTGAAATGGGACTGTGCCGGCCGTCTTGGCGTGTCGCTTTCGGGTATGGAACAAACCGTCGAACTGGAGGACCGGCTCACTGTCACGGTCGGATTCGCACTGGATGTCTTGCACCGCAAAGTGATCCGGCACCTGCGGGCCAGGCCGTGGTTGGGTCGTGGTGGACGCCGTGGGAAGGTCGTCGTATTTCTTGCTCTTAGGACGAGATCTCGGCGGCCTGTGGTTGTGCGTGGACGCGTGCGGGTCGGGCTGTGGCTGGGCTGGAGGGATCGAAGGCACGGGACGTTCACTTTCTGCCCGTCTAGCCTGATCACCCCAATCCATGAAACCTGAACTTCTGCGTTGGCGCCACTACCCGCTGATGTTCGACCTCCCGTTGGGGGTTCGAGTCCCCTTAGCTCCACTCGGAAATGGCCTGGTCAACGACCGGGGCCATTAGTCCTGTTGCAGGTCCGCGTCACCACGGCGGTCACCACTTGGCGCTTCTCAGGCGACACGTCGACACGTCGCCGACCCGGGAGGCTACACAATGCCCACACCACGTCCACGACCGCGCAAGGGCGGCACGGTCAGCTGGCAGGTTCCGTTCCACTACTACGACATCGACGGCCAACGTCAGCAGTCCTCGGAGACCTTCGACAACTACAGCGATGCCCAATGGTGGGCCGACCTCGCCGACAAGATCGGTATCGACCAGGCGCTCGAGGTCCTCGGGACCAAACGCGATACCGGCTCGGAAGTCGTGTCGTTGGTCGACTGGCTCAGCGCTCGAACCCGCGCCGCCGACGGAAGCGGGCCCTTTCGCCGGCGGACTCGCTCACGAACAAGGCATTTCCGTGTTGGGCACTCCGACTCGGGCCTCGCGACCACACCACCGTGCGGTCCTCTCCAGCCGAATGGTTCTGCTCGACCATGAGACTGCTTAGCTTTGGCGCCACCGTCTCAACCCCGGCGGCAGAGGACCGATTCCGCAATACCCGACTCGGACCAGCCGACTCAGATCACCCGCCAGAGCAACCAGCCCCACCACACGTCGATCGCGGACCTCATCGAGGTCGGGTCGACGCGCCCACTTCGCGGCCCTCGACCAGGACGAGGAGATCGTTTCGAGCCAACAACGGGGGATCGAGTCCGCCCTCGATGCAGAAAGCCTCGGTCTCCCACACGTGGTCAGGAGACCGAGGTACTGGAGCAAGGTGCGCGCGCTATCCCACAGGATCGGGGACAAGAACGCTGTCATCGGCAACGCCAGGTATTGCGAGGGCTCGCGTGGCGCGGTCGATGGGCGCGAGTTCGGGGATCGTCTTCTCGGAAACCTGCATCTCGTCGACCCGGCGGGCTGTGACCAGCACGCGCCGTTCCAACGACCCGATCGCGTCGTTGTACGCCGAGACCGTGGAGTCGAGGTTCTTGCCGAGTTTGGCGATGCGCTCGACGGCGCCACGCAGCCGATCGGTCATCTCCTTGCAGAGCTTGACCATCGTCTCGATGTTCTCCCTGGCCGCTTCCTGCTGTCGGAGCTGGGCGACGGTGCGCAGGAGCATGACCAGACTGGTCGGGGTGGCCAGGACGACGTTGTGCCTGCACGCGTACTCCCACAGCGCCGGATCTTGTTCCTGAGCGGCGAACAAGAACACATCTGAGGGCACGAACATGACCACGAGCTGCGGGGAGCCCTCCACCTGCTCCCAATACTCCTTGCGTCTGAGGTCATCGACATGCTTGCGGACGTGCTTGGCGTGCGCGGACAGCAGCTGGTGCCGCGCGGCGTCGTCGCGAGCCTCCTGAGCGTCGAGGAACGCTTTGAATGGCGACTTGGCGTCGACCACGATCGACATTCCGGCACCCAGTTTGACCACCATGTCAGGGCGAAGGACACCCTCCTCGTCGGTGGTGAAGCTGGGTTGTGAGAGGAAATCGACCTGGTTGAGCATCCCGGCTGCTTCCACGGCGGTTCGCAGTTGCCGCTCGCCCCATTGCCCGCGAGTGATCGGCTGGCGCAGGGCGTTGACCAGCATGCTGGTTTCCTTGCGCACCAACTCGTTGGATGCGCACACCATTTCGTTGGTGGCCCGCATCATCTGCACCTGCTCGCCGAGCGAGGCGAACATGTGCACCCGGTCCTTCTCCACCGACTGCATGAATCCGTTGACCTGCTCCAGCTTGGTGGTCAACGGCTTGACCACGTCATCGATCGCGACCCGGCGCAGATCCAGCTCACGTGCGGCAGCCTTGTCTCGTTGGTCGGCTTGCTCGGCGACCCGCTGGAGCACCTCTGGCATCGTCTGTTTCATCACCTGCGATGCCATCTGCTCGACGACCCTGTGCACCTCGGCCTGCTCGGTGCGCAGCAGGGCGACCTGCTCGTCGAACCGTCGCTTTTCTCCTGCGAGCTCCGCCTCCAGCGCGGCTCGCGCTTCGGCACCCTCACGAACTTGCTGCTGCATCACCTTCGCCTGCTCGGCGGCCGCGTCTCGTTCCCGCCGAGCATGTTCATCTGCGGCGTCACGTTCTTGCCGCATTTGCTCGGCGACCTTCTTTTCGTGCCGCGCCTGTTCCTCGGCGACCGCTGCGCGGCCACGCCCGACCATGAACCCCACACCACCGGCGAGGCCGGCCACCACGATCACCATCACCACGAACACACCAATGCCGATCAAGTCGAAACCTTCCTGAACGTCAGATGCGACCCCGACCCCTTGCGGACCGGGGAAGTGGAACCGCGACCGGCCAGCAACCCGCCGAGCCGCGCACGAACATCTACCACGACCCACCGACAAGCAGGAGCAACGTTGTCCAGCGAAAACAGATGCGTTTTCTCGTCGAGCAAGTGGAAATTCATTGTCGCCCGTGTGTTGTCGTGATGCCTTGCGCAGCCCTGGATCCGGGCTCGACGGAGGTCGGCACCCAACTGCCACACCCTTGCGGGTGTCGCTGGCATGTGGAGAATGCTGAGAATTCAGGGCAAGGGCCGCCCCAGCGTGCGTTGGCTGCCCTACTTCTGGATATTCCGACGCGCGATCGCGTGGTTGGCGATATTGGCGATGCTGTCTATCGCAGTCGCAACGCAGGGTGAGGTTCCCCGCTAATCCGGAGAGCGGATTATCTGGTTCCGGCTGGAACCTGTTGATGGTAGCTGGCTTCGAGCTCGTCCGGTGATCGCCAGCCCAGCTTCTTCTGCCTGCTTTGTGTCCGGGGAGACGTCCTGACCTGAGTTGCTGCTCGTACCAGCGGCGTGACTTGCGCAGTGCGCGGGCGCCCACTGACACCGGGTAGGTCGGCTCATGCGGTGGGGACGGTGCTGATTCGGCCCACTGGTGTCCGCGCAGCTCGGGGTTGTCGTCCACGGCGCGCTCCGGTGGCACGTTGGCGTCCACGGTGGGGGAACCGCCCGTTGCCGGTCGGGGCCGAGCCCCGCGGTATGCCTGTCGAGGGGTGAGGGGTGGTGCGGACCAGCGGTCAATCGAGTTCCGTTGGGCGCAATGTTCATGTCGCACGTACCTTTTCAAGACCTGCCATGGTTGCCTTTCCGTCTAATTGCTTGCATTTTTGTATCGCTGGCCAGGCAAATCAGAGTGAGGGTGATTGAGGAAGAGGCCTGTCGTCAGTGATCGGGCGTCGGCGTTGCCCTGCTGCGATGTGCCACTAATTTGCTACTGGCTGTTGCGCTCCGGCTTCGATGGCTACGGTGGGTTGGCGCGGGCTGTCTCGGACCGGGTGTAGCGCTCATGGCGGAACGGAGGGCTATCGGTGTGTCGCGCTAGCGTGTCGCGAGATGGATGGGCGGTGGCGCAGCGGAGGCCCGGAGTAGGGCTTGCGAATCGCGGTGACGAGTAGCACATGCTCGGATTGAGTGACGTTGGAGATGCTGAGGCTGTAGGACACGGGTTCGTCGGTTGTCGGGTCGAGTAGATGCAGTAGATCGCCGGCGTTGCGGCCGTAGGCGACGCGAATGCTGGCGGTCCAGAAGCGGACGAACTCAGGATTCTGTCCCAGAATCTGCATGAAGTGCTGGGCTTGCTCGGAGTCGCGGTAGCGGCCGAGGATGGTCTTGTGGGAGGCGACGCCCTGGCGGGCTTCGCTGGGCCAGTCGAGGAAGAAGTCTCGGGCTGGCGGCTCGAACACCCACGCCGGGATCAGCTCGGTTTCGCCGAGTCCTGGCGTTGCGGCTCGGAAGGAGTCGTTGCAGGCCAGCATGTTCCACAGGGGGTCGAGGTAGGCGGCGGGGACCCCGTGGTTGTCGAGGTCGCGCAGATGATCGATCGCGGCTGTGCTCTCGCGTACGCACTGGCGCAGGTAGTCGGTCGGAGGGAGAGCTTCGGCGGGAGCGCGCAATTCACGGAGGTGTCGCGCCATCAAGGGGTCGACATCGTAACCGTCGATCATCCTCTCGAGAGCTTCCAGCGAGGGCGGGCGGAGGTCCTTCTCGATATCGGAGAGGTAGGACCGGGAGAGGTTGTGGAGATCGTAGGCCTTGGCGAAAGTGAGCTTCCGCTCACGGCGCAGGAGTCGGCAGGTGTGGCCGAGTGTGGGGATTCTGGCCTGTGGCTGAGGTCTTCTGATCGGTGATCGGTGTGCGGGATTCTGGCTCATGCCAGGCTTCCCCCCTTCGCGATTTTGCTTCCGTTGCAGGGCTGGTCGATATACGATGAACGGTTACCCCCGAGGTGATGGTTCGTTCCTACCAGATGGGATAGCGCCCGGCAAGGGAGTTGCCAACCAAGGGCCTACACGGCGGTAGCTGACCCAGACATACTCGGACCTGCGATCCCACTCGTTCGGCATGCGGCGCCAGAAGGTTTCGCCCAGGGCGGTCAAGTAATCGAACGATCCGCAAATACCCTGCGTGCCACGGGTGGTTGCGTACCCGGCGAAAAATGTCCGATATTTCGGACAGTCGAACCCCTAGCGCTTCAACGGGTTTCAAGGTTTGGATAGAAGGGCAAGTCCGAACCGATTGAAGGGAAACAGTCTTGGACCCGTACGTGATTCTAGGTTGGGTGAACGCCGGTTTATCGGTGTTGTCCAACGGCCTGACCTTGGCAGCGCAGGCACTGACGCTCGTCCTGCCATTCATCTGACCAGTACGCCTGAGATGCGCTCTCCCAGAGGTGATCTCACCTCTGGGGGACCCTAGGCCGACGAAGCGGCCACCCCTCTCGTGACTTAGTTCACCATCTTCTCCTTTTAGCGTCGAAGGGTTATTCGGCATGCCCAAATACAGGAAATTGAGCACCTCGCAGACCATTTCCCCGGGAATGGTCAACAGGTTCGACGGTGGTCTCGGTCGGCGAATCATGTTGAGCCGTAGCGTGGTTTGCAGCAGCCGCGTGCTACTTGCCGGGGCGGTTCCCATGGCCATGGTGATCGCCGCCGCCGGTGCGGCGAGCGCCGCGGACAACCCGGCGGTCATCGCAGACCAGCCCGGGGTGACCGGGCCCGCGCAGCCGGGCACGACCCCGCCCCCGGTGCCACCCGCACCTCCGATACCCGACCCGGAGCCCGCGCCGCAACCATCACCGCCGCCGGTCGTGTACTACTCCCAGCCGCCGCAGGTCCGCAACGAAGCCCCCTCGCGCCCGGCGCCGCCGCCGGAGGCGCCGGTCGAGCCGATCCGGGTCGAGGAGCTGCATCTGCCCGAGCCGGTGGCGCCGGTCGCGCCGATCGAAGCGCCGGAGAACACGATCCGCATCGGCCAGTGGCAGACCCCGCGCCCGGAATGGGTGCCACCGCAATGCGCGGACGTGATCAACGACGCCGCTGCGGGTGCCGAGGCGCAGGTCGCGACCGCACTGGACTCGATCGGTATCCCGGCCGGGCGCTCGGACCGGGTCAGTGGCGCCACTCTGGCTGGTGCCGGGATCGGTGGTGCGGCAGGCGCGACGCTGGCCGGGGTACCCGTCGGCACCGCCGGCGCGGTCGTCGGCGGCTTGATCGGCGGCACCATCGGCGGTATCGCCGGAGCCGCGCTCGGCACCCTCGTCCCGGTACCGGTGATCGGCACCGTCACGTCGGGGGTTGCCGGGACCGCGCTCGGTGCCGCCGCCGGTGCCGCGGCGGGTGCCGTGGTGGTCGGTGTCCCGGCCGCGGCCGTCGGTGCGGTCGCCGGTGGCACCGTCGGGGCGGGTTTCGGTGCCGGAGTGGGGGTCGGTCAGCCATGAACACCTCGACCAACACCCGTGCACGCGCTGCTGCGGCTGCCGCTTCGGTGATGGCCACCGTCGGCTTGGCTGCGGCTACGACCGGCACCGGCCCTGCTTCGGCGGTGCCCATCGGGCCGGGCTGCCCGGCACTGTATGTGCTTGGCATTCAAGGCACCGGCCAGTCCTCGCCCACCGCGGATCCGCTGGCTGACACCGGTGTGGTCGGTGCTCTGATCGCGCCGGTGCTGTCGGCGGCACCGGGGTTGGTGCAGCGTAGCTACATCCCCTACGGCGCCGGATTCGGTGGGGCGGTCCCCGGCGGCGGGCCTGACCCGTACGTGGCATCGGTGAGCGATGCCCGCGCCCAGCTGGATGCCGCCGTCATCCAGATCGCCGAGCAATGCCCCGCCACCATGATCGCTGGCATCGGCTATTCCCAAGGTGCACAAGCGATGTCGTCCTTCGCCGCCGACGTCGGCGCCGGAGCCGGACCGGTCGAACCCGACCGCATCGCTGGGATTGCGTTGTACGCGCACGCCGACCGCGCGATCGGGGCCCCGATCTTCCCGGGCCGCCCCGGCCAGATGGTGCCCGACCCCGCACCGGGAACCAGCGGGGTCGCGGTGTCGGCGGTGCAGATCACCAACCCACCCGCCGCCGGTGGCGGTATCGCCGACGGTGCGACCAGCTACGGCACGCTGACCGGGCGGGTAGCCGACATCTGCACCGACGGTGACCTGGCCTGCTCGGCACCGGACCGTGCCGCACTGCTGCGCGTGGGAGCTGAGATCGCCGCCCAAGCCGACCTGCGCGACCCGATCGCCGCGCTCGGCTCGCTCAATGGCTTGTTCCACGCCGCACTCGGTGATGCGTGGACGACGGTGGTGCTCAATGACTTTCAGGTCGGCGGCGGCAACGTCGACTACGCCCCCCAGCTGCCGCTGGCCGGGCGGCTGATCGACGCCGCCGATCCCCGAATCCCCGAACCTTCCCCGGAAGAGGTTGGTGCGGCGGCGGCGCGGTGGAACGAGATCACCGCCACCGTCGCGGCGAACCCGATCGGGTTGCTACCGAAGCTTGCCGGACAGCTGGGTGCGGCGTGGGGGCAGCTGGTTGCCGACAACGCCGATCTGGTCAACCCGGCGATCTGGCTGCGTTACGCCGACACCGTCGCCCGCCACAACGGTTACGCGCTGACCGGGCAACTGAATTCGGGCGTGGCGTGGATGGTCGCCCTCGCTCACGACATCGCAGGAAGCCAATAATGACCAACCCGACATCATCTCCGGAACCCAGCATCGACGAGTTCTACACCGGCGCGCAGATTGGCTTCGAACCCAAGCCCGGCGACATACTGCGCCAGCGAAGCATCGACCTGACCGGGCTCGATGCGGCTGGGCGCGCCTGGCAGCTCGTCTACGCCAGCCGCGCCTCATTCTCCGCTCCTATCCCCGCCTCGGGAACCGTGATCACCCCAGCCAGCACCAAAGAAGCCGGTGCGAATCCGGTTCTGGTGTACTGCCCGACCTTTCACGGTCTGGGCGGGCGATGCGCGCCATCCCACCTGCTCACCGCCGGTGTCGAACCCGAAGCAGTCTTCATCAGCGCCGCCCTGACGCGTGGCTGGACCGTCGCGGTGCCCGACGGGCTCGGCTTGGGAATGACCGGGCTGGGCCCGCACCAATTCCTTGCCGGGCGCGCCGCTGCCCACGCAGTCTTGGACTTGGCCCGCGCGACTCGTCTGCTGCCTGAAGCCGAGGCAGTTGATGCACCGATCGTGGCGTGGGGATATGCAGACGGCGGGCGCGGCGCGGTCTGGGCCGCCGAACACCAGCCCCAGTACGCGCCCGAACTGGACCTGCGCGGTGTCGCCGCCGGTGCGGTGGTCGCTGATCCCGGCGCCCTCGTCGACAGGATCGACGGCGGAGCATGGGCAGGGCTGGCGCTGGCCGGTCTTACCGGACTGGGCCGCGCGTACGCGCATTTGCCGGTCGGGCACATCCTCACCGACGACGGTCAGCAAACCGTGGCCGCGGCGGCCGGCCTTGATGTCCTCATGCTGCTGGGTACTTACCGTGACCTGCCGCTGGCCCGCTGGTGCGAACGCCCGGATCCCTGGAACGACCCGATCTGGCGCTATGTGCTGGCCAACGAAACCGGTGCACGGGAAACCCCGGAGGTGCCAGTGCATCTTTACCACGGAACCGAAGACACCCTCATCCCGGTCGGGACAGGGAGGCAGCTGTTCGCCGAATACCGCGCCCTCGGCGTTGATTTGAACTGGCGTGAATACCCCTGTGGCCACCGCGGTGCCGCCCAAGCTGGCGCCGGAGAAGCCATCAACCGGCTGGCCAGCTACCTAATGCGCCGCCCTACCGCGCGCTCGGCTCCCCAGTCCACCTGAATCGCCTGCCCGCACCCCAGGACCCCTCGCCGCGGGTGCGGGCAGGCACACCAGCCACCACCAACGCCGAGGTACCACCATGCAGCGCAACTACTTTCACACTCCCACGGCGGTGATGAGCCGTGCTCTGGCGGTGACGGCGACGGTGGCCGCGATCGCGACGGCGCAGCAAACGAGCGCCAGCGCGGACACCGACGTACCGATCGCCGCGAACTGTCCGAGCCTGTATGTCTTCGGTGTCCAGGGCAGCGAGGAATCCTCGGCGGCCGGGGTGAGCACCAGTGACTCGGGTGCGCTGGGGCAGGTGTTCGGACCGCTGATCGCCACGGCCGGAGAGGTCGTGCAGCGCGCCTACGTCCCCTATGGCCGCAGTGCCGACGGACAACAGCTGCCTTACGACCACGCCGTGGCTGCGGCGGCCGAGCGGCTCGAGCAGATGGCGGCCGAGGTCGTGACCCGCTGCCCGGACACCAAGATCGCCGCAGTCGGCTACGCCCATGGTGCCCCGGCGGTCTCACAGTTCGCCCACCGCGTCGGAACCGGCACCGCCGAGGTCGACGCGCAACAGGTCGCGGCAGTGGCGTTGCTGGCCAACCCGACACGGACAGCAGGCACATCGGTGCTGCCTGGCCTGCCGGCCACAACACCAGCTCCGGCCCCCGGCACGGGCGGGGAGAAGGTCTCGGCGATCACCCTGACCAACCCGCCCCTGGCGGGGGCGGGAATCAGCGCAGCCCGGCACTCGGTCGGGTACGGGGTGTTGACCGGTCGGGTCGCGGATCTGTGTGTGCCCGGCGATGCCACCTGCGATGCTCCGGTCGGCGCAGCGCTGACGACCACGGTGGCCAACATCGCCGCGCGATCGGACCTGCGCGACCCGATCACGGCGATTTCCACTGTCGCTGAAGCGATGTCGACGACGATTTACTCGACCGCGGTGGATGTGGTCAACGAAGATCTCACCGGCACGAGCCTGGACCAGCTCTCCTACGACCCGGCAAAACCCCTTGGCCAGCGCCTGGCCGAAGCCTCCCAACCGAACGCGACCGCACCTGCTGGCCACGAAGCGCTGGCGGCGCTGTTCAAGATCGGCACGATCGGGCTGAACGCGGTGGTGTCGGTGGCACAGAAGGTGTTCACGCCCGCTACCGTCGCCGAGCTGGCGGCCGTCGGGCTGGCCAACCCCTGGGCGGCGGTCGCGGCGCTGGGCGCAAAGCTGGCTGGAGCGGTGGTGGAGCTGGTGCCGCCGCAGACCGCGGTGGGCTGGGTCAACGACGCCTTCGAGGCGATCACCTCCACGATCACCGACCCGAGCCAGCTCTACACCGTGGCTGCCTCGGCCCAATACAGCGACACCACCGGCCGCCACGGCTCCTACCGCACGGTCGCCTCCACCCCGGATGGTCGCTCGGTCCTGGCCGTGACCGCCGACTGGATCGCCGCGGTGGCCGACGACCTCGCCGCCACAACCTCCCGGCCAGCTCCCGGTGCGCCCAAGCCCCGCCCCAGCACTACGACCATGACTCCGCCGACCACAGCCACCGTGACCAGCACCGCGCCGACGGCGGCAACGACGCCGCCCGGCGGGCCCTAGACCCCTTCGGGCGGAAAGGCCGAATCAGACGACCAATTCAACCTTCCTGCCGCCTGATTCTCCGGGGCAGATCCGCCCGAAGGGCCATTCCCGGCATCGCTGCCGCAATTCAAGGAGGTGAACATCCCCCATGTCGAATACACAACCCTGCACCTGTACCCGGCCGAGCGCGGCTCAGCGTGGTTGCAATCCATCGACTTTGGAGGGCTTGGATGCAGGGCCATCCGAGACCGGAGACTTCACCCGTCAGCGTGAAACACGCTCATCAGCTGCTCCGTCGACGCGCCTGAGCGCTGCGGCTTCGACGCGGAGCGCAGAAACCACTCCAACCAGTAGCGCGCCAGCGGCGACGGCCACGCCGCCGGGCGCGCCCTGATCCCCTTCGGGCGGGAGCCTCAGCCAGCTAGGGGCCCGTCTAGCACTGATCCGGCACTCCCGCCCGAAGGGCCCCAAATGATCACCTTGAACCGCACACCGAGGAGGTGGGCACCCGACATGACCGACAACCACACCCACCGCCAGGAAGCTGATCCCCATCCCGAACAGGGCTGGGGATGGTTGGAGACCGCCGAACCGGCTGTGCTGCAGGCGTTTCCAACGAACAACGCCGAACGTCACGCGCACGGGAGCACGAACGAGTGGCAGTGGATCGCACACCCACCCGCTGCCATAGACACCGCCGCTACACCGCCACGCCGCGCCCGGCTGCCACGCAGGGCCTGGATCGCCGTGGTCGCTGCACTCGGTGTCGCTGGGGTGCTGGTGGTTGCGGGCATCGTCTCGATCGCCGACCGCGACTACACCGCCGCAGTGATCCCGACCGTGACGGCGAGCCCACCGGCAGCGACCTCGACCTCGGCGGTTGGTGCGTGTGCGGGGTTGTCGGGGCAGACCGTGACCGACGGAGCGGGCGACACCGGGAGTGCGGCAGGGGTGATCGCGGCGTTCGAACACGCCTACTACGTGCAACGCGACCACGAGGCCGCACTGCGGCTGGTAGCGCCTGAGATCGGGATCGTGCCCGAAGCGCTGGCCGTCGGGATCGCTTCCATCCCGGCGGGCACCACCCACTGCGTGGCGATCACCCCGATCGCCCCGGGCACAGCCGAGGTGCACCTGGTCGAGCTACACCCGAACGGGCAGCGCATCGACTACCTGCAACTGATCAACCTCGCGCACCACCCAGACCGCGGCGCCATGGTCATCACCAACATCCAGAAGCGGGGCTGACGATGGCCGCACCGCTTGGACTCAACGCCGACCACCACCCGCACTACCCGGCCCAGGGCCGCCGCATCGATCCCGCCACGGTCAGCGCTCCCCCGCGTGAGCGAAGGGCGCCGGTACGTGAGACACCGTTGCCGATCACCGGCCCCCATCCGCCGCTTTGGGCGGTGCTGGGCGCGCACGGCGGCGCCGGGGCCTCGACCTTGGCGCGGTGGTGGGCTCCGGCCGCCGACAGCGGGCTGGCCTGGCCGGGTTCACCGTTGACGACCCAACGTGTGCTGATCGCGGCTCGACTGTGCATGCCGGGGTTGACCGCGGCGGCGGAGCGGCTGCGGGAATACCACGCCGGACTCGCACCCCCTGGTGTCACCGTAATCGGGCTGGCGCTGACCGCAGCTCGGCCGGGGAAGGTGCCCGCAGTGGTGCGCCGGTATCGCAGCGTCGTCGCCGAGCTGGCCGAGACGGTCTACGAGATCGACTGGCACGACGAACTCATCGTCCGCGAGCTGACCGAGCTGGCGCAGTACCTGCCGTTCGACCCACCACCGCCGCCGCGGCGTCGGCGTCCCGCGCTGACCGAGGCGGTGCCCGCCGACGTGCACGCCGCGGGCACACAGATCATCACCCATCTCGCCGCCACAAAGAAAGTTTCTGCGGCACAACCTGATTCGGAGACCATGTCATGACCACCGCCTACGCGGTCGGCGAGACGCTGACCGTCCTCGCACAAGAAATACGGATCACCCCCACCGAGCCGCCGGGTGCACCAGCACTGACCAACCTGGTCAACTACCTGTCTTGGCTGGTCATGCTCGCCGGCATCGCTGCTCTGATCTACGCAGGCGGCAAATTCGGCTGGGAACGATTCCACGGCGGCGCGGTCGAGTCACCCAAGATCATCCTCGCCGCGCTGGTCGGCGGCATCATCGCCACCAGCGCCGGAACGATCATGAACGCCGTCGTCACCGCCCGATAGCCATGGCCGAGTTCGGAATTCACCCCGCCAGCCCGATCGGTGCGTATCGAGACGCCAGCGCGCTACCGCTATCGACCTCGGGCGGGGAATCGCTGGCAGTGACACGCCTCGGCCCGGCCTCCTCACCGGCGAGCGTGGTCTACGTCCACGGCATGCTGGCTGACTCCCGTTACTGGACGCCGCTGGTCGAACACCTGCATGCGCGTCTCGACGGCGCGATCACCCAGATCGTCTACGACCAGCGCGGTCACGGTCACTCCCCACGCCCGACTGGGGGAGGGGGCATGGGGTTGGCGGTGTTCCTCGAGGACCTGGATACGGTGGTTGCCCACGCGCCCGGTGCGGTGGTGTTGGTAGCGCACTCGGTGGCGATATCGCTGGCAACCGCGTGGGTCGCGCGCTATCGCCCGCGCGCCCGCACGCTGGCAGGGCTCGTACTATTCAACGGCTGCCCCGACTTCCCGCCGCGGCTGCCGTCGGTGATGTCCGCCGGTCGCGCGACACGACGCCGATTTCTCCGCCGCGGCCAGCGCGTCGCCGACCTACTCAGCTCCGGCATCGCCGACGCTGTCGCGGGCGAAGGCAACCTCGACGCCGCACTGGATGTGCTGGCCGCCTACGGGCGATTGCCCCTCACCGAAGACGCGACCAGCACGCTGCGAAGCATCCCGACCTGGGTGCTGGCCGGTCGAGAAGACCCGGTCGTGGCCGCTGGCAGCGCTGCGCGGTTGGCCGAACAGATCTGGGCCGACTTCGACAGCGTGCCCGACGCTGGGCATTCCCTGCCCTTCATCGACCCGGTTCGCGCCGCCGCGCCGGTCCTGGCCGCCCTCGAAGTCGCCTACCGCAGCCAACGCCAGGACGGTGTCCCGTGGTGATCGCCGAACCCCTTCCCCCGCAGGTGATCTCACCGCTGACGCAGGTGCTGAGCTGGTTTGCCTGGCTGGTGATGCTGCTGTGCGTCGCGCGCGCGGTCTGGGTCGGTGGCCTGCTGGCCATTCGTAGCTACCGCGAGGAAAGCCTCGAAGGACTCCTCGGCGCCCTGCTTGGTGCCGCCGTGCTCGGCGCGGCCAGCTCGATCGCCATCGCCGTCCTACCCAACTGACGATCCTCAGGAGAACCCCATTGTGAACCCCACCAGCCGATACCGCCTCGGCGTCCTCGCCGTGGTCGCCTTCACCGGACCGATCGCCGCCGCCGGACTCTTGGCTTGCAGCAGCACCGAACCCACCGCATCGAACCCAGAGACCTCGGCCGCGGTCGCGACCGCACCGACCGGATTGCACTGGCAGTCCTTCCAGGGCCTGGAACTGCCGGTGACCGATCAAGGGCCACAACACGCGGACGGGGCGGTTGTTCGCGGGTTCGAGCGCTCCCCGGCCGGTGCCGCGCTGGCCGCAGTCCACGCCAGTGTGCGGATGTCGATCGCCCTCGACAGCGCCTGGGCCGCGGTGGGCCAGCAAATGCTCGCACCCGGCCCCGGCCGCGACGCTTGGGCGACCGCGCGCGCCCAGATCTCGATCACCGCCCCGATCACCGAGGGCGCCCCGAAACTCCTGGGCTACCGAGTAACCCGCTACACCCCCGATGCCAGCGACATCGAGGTCTACAGCCTGCATCCGGACAACTCCGCCACCTGCCACGACACCCAGGTGCTGTGGCAGCGCGAGGACTGGCGACTGCACCTGCCCGAGAACCCGACCACCAGCCCAATCACCGCAGTGACATCCCCGCCGACCGACATGGTCGCCTTCACGCCCCGCTGAGGAGAACCGCGCGATCATGAAATCCCAACGCCTACTGATCATCCTGCTCGTCAGCATCACCGTCGTCGTCATCGCCGCGTTCGTGCTCACCGTCACCCGCGACAACCCCGGCGCCCGCGACATCCCCACCGACCCCGGCCACGGCCCCACCGAACGCACCTACCCCGAACCGACACCAACGCCAACACCGCCGCTGCCGCCGAGCAGCGACCTGTTCGGCAACCGCCTCGAAACCCCGGCATCTGAAACCGGTGTCATACTGCCCCAGGACTTCACTGCCCGGCCCGACCCGGCGCGCCCCGACTACCTGAGCGCGGCACCGGCGAGGATGCAGTGGCAGCGCGGATGGGGCGGTGCGGCGTTGCCGTTCTCGGGCAGCGACGGCCCCACCGCGGTCTTCGACGGTGTCGCGATCGCGTTCGCGCGCACACCGCAGGGCGCGGCGCTGGCCGCGTTCGACGCGATGGCACGGGCGCTATCCGCGCCGGAAGGCGTCTGGCAGCAGGTGGTGCGCGAGCGCTACTACGGCGGCGGCCAAGACCTGCTGGACCGATTCGCCCGATCCCGCCGCACCATCGGAGCGGCCCGCTACGTCGTGGTCCCCGACGGCGTGCGGATCCAACCCGGCTACGCCGACGACTTAGCCGTCGTCGAGTTCGCCACCCGCGACGACATCGGCTACACGGTCGCGACTTGGCCGATGACCTGGATCGACGGCGACTGGCGCGTCCGCGTAACCGACAACATCGAAACCCTCTGGGGGGCAGGGACTTCGGTAGCAACCTTGACCGGATTCGGGTCATGGAAGGGACAGCCATGACCCACCGCCTCATCGCCTACGCCCCCCGCGGATCCGGAAGCTGGCGGACACAGTTGCCCGGACCCAATCTGTGTGACTTGCCCCTGGGTCCGAGGCAAGCGTGCGAGGAACTCCAGCAGACCGCTTCCGAAGCCGCGAGTTCGGCCTTCGATGATCTCGCCGACATGCTTCTCGAGGCCTTCGGTCGGCTCCTTCGGATGGCGATGGCGTGGTGGACCGATCTTCCCGCTCCAGAGCTGACCGGGCCTGGGGGCGAATTGGGCCCGGCGCTGTCGGCGGTGCGCGGCTACACCAGTGGTCTGCAGGTGGTGTTGCTGACGACCGGCATCATGTTCGCCGCCGCCCGCTTGGCGTTGGCCAAGCGAGGCGGTCTCGCCGGCGAGGCTCAAGAAAGCTTCCTGATGCTGGCGCGGGCGGTATTCGCGTCGATGAGCTTCGCCGCGGTGGTCGCGGCCGGAACTCGAGCCGGGGATGCGTTCGCCAACTGGGTGATCTTCGATGCCAGCAGCGGAGACTGGGCAGGGGTGGTCAACCGGCTGACCGACTTCGACGCCGAAACCCGTTCGGGCCTCGGGACCGGCGTCCTGGTGGTGGTCGGCGTGCTCGGCTTGATCAGCACTCTGATTCAGCTGGTGATGCTGGTGATTCGGCAGGCGCTGTTGATCGTGGTTGTCGCGGTGATCCCGATGGCCGCTGCCGCATCCGGGACCGGTCCTGGGTCGCAGGCCTACAAGCGGTTGCTGGCGTGGTCACTGGCTTTCGTGCTGTGGAAGCCCGTGGGTGCGCTGGTGTACGCGGTCGCATTCGCGGTCATCGGGAACGAGGACCAACGCGATCCGCAGCTGGTGCTGCTGGGGCTGATCCTGCTGGTGATGAGCGTGGTCGTCCTGCCCGCTCTGATCCGGCTCGTCGCCCCCGCGGTCGCGACGCTGGGCGGAGGTGGCGGGGCGACGGCAGTGCTGGCCGGTGGGGCGGCCGGAGTCGCGATGGCTTCCCTCGGCGGACGCGGGGAAGGCCGCAAGGTCAGCGAGGGGGAGAACGCGCCGAGCGGATCATCAGCAACCGGTTCCGCACCGGGACCGACCGCCAGCGGTGGTGGTGGTGGTGGTGGACGTTCGATGTCAGGTGGCGGAGGTTCGCCAGGTTCGGGTCTCGGTACCGCCGGTGGTGCCCAGTCCGGCACGAGCGGGCCGGGTGGCGGAGGCGGTGTGCGGCCTAGCGGCGGAGGGGCGGGGAAGTCTGCGGGCGCCAAGGCTGCTGGCGCTGGTGTTGGCGGTGGTGGCGCTGGCGCGGGTGCTGCTGCCGGTGCAGGCGCGGCCGGTGCGGTGGTGATGGGTGCGCAGATGGGCGCCAATGCGGCTCAGCACGGGGTCGCGGCTGTCGACAGCCAGGTGCGCGACGCGAGCGAAGCCGGATGGGATCCCGATGCCCTCGGCCCGGGTGAGGTACGGCGATGACCGCGCGCATGTACGGCCGCTGGGAACGGCCCCGCTCCGCTGGCTTTTACGGGCTGACGTGGGGTGTGTCGATGCTGGGGCTCGGACTGATCGTCATGGTGATGGTCGGGTTTATGCTCACCCGATCCCTGACCGTCGCGGGTGGGATGATCGCGGTCGCGGCGGTGATGTTCACGCCATTAGCGATCACCCGAAACGGTCGCACCGGCTGGGAAATCCTGTTGCTGCGGGTGCAGTTCGCCGCCGCTCAAGCCCGCGGGGAGCACCTCTACCGCGCGGGCCGGTTTTCCAGAATCCCCGGTATCGCGAAACTTCCTGGGCTGCTGGCTGATTCGCGGCTCAGTGAGTACGAGACCGCCGGTGGAAAGCGGTTCGCGATGCTCCACATCCGCCGCAGCGACCACTACACAGTGGTGCTGCGGGTGATCCCGCGCGGCAAGGAACTCGTCGACCAGGCCCAGATCGACGCGTGGGTCGAAGGATACGGGCAGTTCCTGGCCACCCAGAGTCGCGGCGGGGAAGTCGTGGCGGTGACCGCGGTGCTGGAGAACGCCGTCGAAACCCGACTCAAGCAAGCTCGTGAGGTCGCCCGCCTGGTCCGCCCGGACGCCCCCGCATTCGCTCAGACGGTGATGCGGGAAGCCGCCGCCGCCATCGGCGGGGTCGGGGTTCGCATCGAAGCGCGCATCGCGATCACCTACCGCGCCATCGGCAAAGGCAGGATCCGCCGCGACGAAGCCGAGCAGGCCCGCGAGATCGGCCAACGCCTGCAAGGGGTCCTGTCCCAGCTTGCCCGCGCCGGGCTTCCGGCGACCCCGTTGCAGGCGTGGGAAGTGCTGGGGTTGGTGCGCAGCCGCTACGACCTGGCCTCTCAACGCGATGCCGAATCCGCGGGCGCGGACATCACGTCGAGTCAGTCGTGGGATTCGGTCGGTCCACTCGCCCATCAGGATCGGTGGGATCACTACGTGCACGACGGCGCGCGGTCGATCACCTGGGAGATGGACGCGGCCCCGCGTGGGGCGGTGATGGAGACCGTGCTCGAGGAGCTGTTGCGCCCCCGTGCGGACGTGCCGCGCAAGCGGGTCGCGATCGTCTACCGGCTGCACTCGGCCGCCGAGGCCACCAGCCTCGTGGACTCCGACTTCCGCGACGCGATCGCCGCGGAGCAAACCGAACGCGGAATCTCTACCGCCTCCGCACGTATCCGGGTCGGCAACACCCAAGCCGCTCGCGAAGAGCAAGCCCGCGGCGCCGGGCTGACGCGGTTCGGGGTGCTGGTGACGGTGACCGATCACCTCGACGCCGACCTGCCCGGGATCGAAGCCTCGGTCAAGGGGATGGCGGCGGCCTCACGGTTGGGGGTGCGGCGCTGCTACGGCAGCCAAGCTGCCGCCTTCGCCGCCTCGCTCGGGATCGGGTTGGTCCTGCCCGAGCACATCTCGATCTCGAAGCGGGTGTCGGCATGAAAGCCCGCCGCGCCAATGCTTCTCGTCCTGCCCGTATCGAGATCGTCGCGGGCGTGCGTGTGCTCACCTCCCAGGCGCGTGCCGCGGTCGAGGCCGCCGCCGCCCGGCCTGGTCTGCGTGGTTGGCGGGCGCGGCTGGCGATATCGAGCGATGATCATCGACGTGCCACCGCCGCTCGCCGTGCGGAAGATATCGGTGGCGATGGCTTCGACCGATCGCTGACCACTCTGACCGATCGCGGATATCGCGGGCTGGGAGGCGGTCGCGCCGCGGTCGTCGCGGCCACCCCGGAATGGCGGGCCACCACCGTCCAAGTCGCTGGGTTGTGGCCGTTCAGTGTCGGCGCGAGTGCTCCCACGGTCGGCACCCCGGTGGGTGCGCACTACATCACCGGCGCCCCAGTGCATTTCGACCCCATGTCCTGGTTCCTGCGCGGCTATATCACCGCCCCGATCGCGTTTGTGTTGGCGCTCAACGGTTTCGGCAAATCGAGCCTGATTCGTCGGATGGTGACCGGTGCGGTCGCGGCGGGAGAGACGGTGCTGTGCATGGGCGACACCAAACCCGACTACCGCGACCTGGTGGAGCGTCTCGGTGGTCAGGTCGTCGATGTCGGGTATGGGCACGGCACCCTGAACCCGCTTGATGTCGGCGCGTTGGGCGCGGTCGTGTCACGGCTCACCGACCCCGATCAACGCCGCCAGGTCACCGCACGGGTCGAAGCCGGGCAGGTCAACATCGTCGCCGGACTCATCGAACTGGTGCGCGGGTCGGCGGTCGCGGACTACGAAGAAGTCCTGATCGCCGCCGGATTGCGCAAACTCTACAGCCCCACAAGTGGTTTCAGCTACGAGCGCCCGCCGCTGCTGTCAGACCTGCTCGAGGTCATCTCCGGCGGGGCCGAGCAACTGCGCCGGTTCGCCGAGGAAGACGATAGCTCCGCCTACCGGGCCAGCACGAAAACCCTGCGCCGCTCGCTGCGTGCGCTGGTGGAGGGCCCGTTCGGGGCGATCTTCAATGCCCCCAGCGCCACCCGGCTCGATCTGGCCAGCCCAGCGGTGTGCATCGACGTCTCCCGCATTCCCGAGGGCGACACGAAACTGCTGGCCGCGGTGCTGATGGTCTGCTGGAGCGAAGGGTTCGGCGCCGTGGCGGCAGCGCATGCTCTGGCCGATGCGGGTCTGGCCCCGCCGCGCACGTTCGAAGTCGTCATGGACGAGATCTGGCGCGTCCTCGGGGTCGGCGAATTCATGGTCGACCGGGTCGACGCCCTGACCCGTCTCAACCGTGGCCTGGGCACCGGGTTGATCATGTGCTCGCACACGATCAAAGATCTCGCCGCCTTCGACTCCGCTGCCGCACAGGCCAAAGCGCTGGGGTTCTTCGAGAGGTCGCGTGCGAAGTTGATCGGCCCGGTGGGCCCGGAGGAGATCAACCGCATCCGTAACGCGGTCGGTATCACCGACACCGAGAAACTGCTGGTTACTTCTTGGGCGGCTCCACGCCCACCTTCCGATGACGACCTGGACCCATCACGGCGGGAAACCCCGCCTGGCACAGGCTGCTTCCTGCTCAAAACTGGCGAAGCCGCAGAGCCCGGCATCCCCTTCCGGATGGTGTTCACTCCGAGCGAGCGCGAGACGGATGTGCACAACACCAACCGTCGCTTCGACCACCTGCCCGCCGTCGGTGAGGCGAGCAGGTGATGGCTGGTGGATACCTCCTCGCGCGCGGTGATCGCCACCGCGCTGGGCCTACCGGCGGTACTGCTGCTGTTGTTGCTGATCGTCGTCGGCGCCGAGCCCACGCTCACCTGCACGACACCGCTGGCTTCCGGTGGTGCGGCGGGGGTGAGTGGCCCGACAGGGCAGACGGTGGCCGGTTTGTCGGAGCGGCAGTTGCAGCTGGCCCGCAACGGGGTCGCGATCGGCAAGCAGCGGGGGATGCCGGAGTCGGTGATCATCGCCGAGTTGGCCGCCCAAGCGACCGAGTCCAGCTTCCGGAACTTGGCCAATCCGGCGGTACCGGAGTCGTTGAACTATGCCAACGACGGGCTCGGCTACGACAACGACTCGGTTGGCCCGCACCAGATGCGCGCCGCCGTGTGGGGGGCGGTCGGCATCGCGGCCCTGATGGATCCGGTCTATCAGATCAACTGGTTCTACGACCAAGCCGAACAGTTAGGTGCCGCTGCGGGGGTGATGTCCCCGGCCGAGCTGGCTCAGGAGATCGAGCGGTCGGCTCCCAACGCCTATGCGGGGCAGTTGGATTTGGCGCGTCGGCTGTATGCGTTGTTCGCCGACATCGACCCTGCTTCGATGCCCCGCACACCGGGCGGTGCGCCGGCGGCGGGTTGCGGGCCGAACGGATCCGGCACACCGCTACCGGGCGAGGTGAGCGAGTTCGGGCGCGCGGTGATCGAGCACGCCGCCCGCTGGATGGGCACCCCCTACGTCTGGGGCGGCGGCGATGTGAACGGTCCGACCGGCGGCGGATTCGACTGCAGCGGATTGACCCTCTACGCGGTCTACCACGCCTCGGGTGGCCGAATCCGGTTGCCACACTACACCCAAGCCCAGCAAGACCACTCCACCGCCCAGATCGTCCCGTTCGCCGAGCGGGCGCCGGGGGACCTGATCTTCTTCACCGCTCCCGGCGACGTCGATTCCCATCATGTCGGCATCTACTACGGCCGCGACGACCAGGGCCGCGACTTGCTGCTGCATGCCCCGCAGTCCGGGCAAACCGTGACGCTCACCCCGCTGTCGGCGTGGGACGGCGAGCACATCGACGTGCGCCGCTATTCGGTCCCCGCCACGTCGAGTCCCGACACCAGCCTCCCAGGAGGTCGCACATGAATACCCACCCCCGATCATCGGTCACCGGTGGCCAGATCACCCCGGAAATGGTCGTGCGCGTGCGCTCCGCCGAACTGCGAAAGTTCACCCGGAAACGGCAATTCGATCAGGTCGCGGTCCAACACGGCTTCAGCGACTCGCGCAGCTTCGAGCGGTTCGTGACCGCGTTACACGATGTCGCCGGGATCGACTACGAAGGGTTGCGTCAAGTCGAGGCGGCACGGCGTAGCGTGCACCGACGACTGGTGGCCATGGCGCGGCGGGGTCCGCGATTGATGTTGTGGTCAGCGGCCACCATGGAAGCCTTCACCGTCTGCCGAGCCGACGGGCGAGTCATCTGGCACGACCGCTTTCCGCGCGAGTTCCCGGTTGCTACCGGCGTTGCGGCTGCGGAAACCTCGGCACGGCAGGCGATTTGGCTGGCAGGCCAAGCCCGCGTCCAGTGGGGCGCTGAAGCGGCGACACTGCACCTGATCTTGGCTCGTAGCCGTGGCGTCGAGCTGATCACGCTGCATCACGCGGCCGTCACCGCGGCGCTGGTGCTGGATGTGGTCACCGAGCCGGTACACAATCCCGCCGCCGAACAATGCACCCGCCCCGATCCCATCGACTGGCACCGCACCGACCTGGGCACGCTGATCCATCCACCCCGGGAATCGGCATGAATACCACCGCCTCCGTCCTCGTCGTGGCCGTCACGCTGGGCCTGGCCGCGTGCTCGTCCACCCCTGTCGACACCACGCTGGCCACCCCCGCCCCGTGCCGCGCCGATCGGTTCGCCTCGCCCTTTCACGAACTGGATCCGTGCCAGGCCGAGGCGGTCCTGACCGCGGCGGTGAGCACGATTTTCGGTTACCGCCCGCGCGAGCACGCCGACCCGCGCGCTGCGTTCCGCGCTGCCTCTGCGCTGATGGACCCCCGATTCGCCGAGCGTGCCGAACCGGCCGCGTTGGTGTGGTCGCCGATCACCGCCGAGCAATTCCAGCGCTGGCAGCACGAGGGCGTCGAGCTCGCCACGACGGTGCGGATCACTGCTGATGATCATCCGGCCGCCACCGCCACCGCCACCGCCGCCAGTCGAGTTCTCGCCGTCACCGTCCAACCAGAAGACCAGCCGGGCATCGAATTCGCTGTCTACGCCCACGCCAGCCGCGCCAGCGACGCATCGGCGTGGCTGCTGACGGGGATGGAGGTGGCGGCGTGAGCGGGGATCCGGTCGAGGAAAGCAGCCAAGTCATGCGACAGGGCTTCGTCCAAGCGTTGCAGACCGCGCACACCACCGCCGCGCTGATGCGCGGACGCGGAGGCGAGGCACGCACCAAAGCCGAACACCACCAACGCATGAACCACGCCACCGCCAAGGAACAACGCTCGATCACCGAACACCAGATCCGGGTAATCGATTCGATCGAATCCGCCCGCCAGACGCAGGATTTGAATTCCGCCAGGGTTCAGGAAGTCCGCGCCCGTATCTGGCGCGGTGGGCAGCTGCACGAGCTGGACACACGGCACAAGATCCGTCAGAACGCGAGGGCTGATGCCGACCTGGCCCGCCGCAACGCTGCCGGGAAGTTGGAGCGCGAGCAGAAGACCGCGATCCACCAGCATCAAGTCGACGGCTACGTCAGCAGGGAAGCTCGCGCGGTCGAGGTGCACGACCTGGAGGTGGAGTACAAGAAGCTGCTCATCGATATCCAGCGTCGCGCGGCCGGTTTCAGCGATTCGCTCACCGATCTCGGTGACTCAGGGACGGCGATGGCTTCGGCGGCGGCGTTCGCCAACGCCGAGAGTGCAGAGGGTCTCTCGGATCAGCATCAGCAGGCCGCGGCCGCTTACCGGGCGCGGCTTGCCGAGGACGCCGGTCTCGATGTCGATGACTTCGAGGCTCTGGCCGACCTCGCGGCCGCGTGGGAGCAGGCGGGACCGTGGATGGGGGCCCTCGATGATGTTGCCGGGCTGATCGAACAGCTGGGCTTCGCAACGCAGCTCGAGCACGAAACCGGCGACGTCGTAGTCGAAGCCGAGGTCGTCGACACCGGGGCCCTCGATGGCTCGCTCACCGAGGCAGCCGTCGAGGCCGCGGGGTTGACCGGTGTGGACTACGACGCGGTCATCGACGTGGACATCGAGAGCGATTCGGTCGAGATTCCGCTGGGGCCCGTGACAGACGTCGGGGTCGAGAGATGAACACACCAACAGTTTCGCTGCTGCTGGGTGTGGGCGGGTGCCGGTGATGGCGGCTCCGACTCCGTTGCAGGCGCATCTGCTCAAAGCGGTGCAGAACCTCGCCTATGACAATCAGCAGCTGCGGGAGCGGGCTCGCGCCGCCAGCGAGGCCGATCCGTCGCCGGAGGTGGTGCGCACTCTCGATATCGGTGAGCGCTCTGGTGAGCAGCTCGAAGGCGTCGCGCTCGGGATCGGGGTGCCCAAGGCGTGGATTGATTACGCCCGCGCGGCTGGGCAGCGCGGTGTTCTGTGGCAGCCGGGGCAGGTGATGCTCGGCTCGGGGTACGTGCCGCGCGAGACCGTGATCGCGGCGCTGGCCCGGGAGATCCACGGATTGCAGGACATGGCCGGAGTCGGCGCCGCCCACGTCGGTCGCGAGGAGGTCAGCGCCGACGCGGTCGCGGCATTCCGGCGGGTCATGGGAATGACCTGGCAACGCCTGGGTGCGGTTTCGCATGCACTGACGCTGAGCGAAGAGGAACGCCATCAGGTCTGGAGTCGCGGTTCTCAGCATTGGTCGACCGTGGTCGCCGCACGGGTGCGCGGCTACAGCGACCATGACCTGCTGACGCGCTGGAACACGGTGGCGGGCACGGACTTTTCCGTGGTGGCTGCGCCGGTGCTGGTGTTGCAGTGGGCCGGGATCACCCAGGAAGACATCACCGCCCAGATGCCAGCCTCGCCGGATCGCATGGTCGAGCTCGCCGCCACCGCGCTGACCGAACCCACGTCGAACGCCGCTCCGTTGGCCGTCGCCGCGCCCGGCCGCGACCACGACACCACGACCGCGATCACCGCCGCGATCGACGCGACGGGGGTGAACGCCTCAGGTGCGGGGCAACTCGATTCCGCCGACGACGCGGTCGAGCCCGCTGCCGATCAGCGTGAACTCGGCCCAGGGGCAGGGGCGGAGCTGCCATGAGTCGCGAAAGGCACTGCTGTGAAACGTTTTCCACCGAAAGGAACACCTGATGAATCAACCGCTATCGGAGTTGGAGCGACTGCCGAGCTGGAAAGTGCGGCTGCTCGAAGGCATCCAGAACCTCTCCGCCACCCACGCTCGAGTGCTGCTGCAAGGGCATCCGGAATATCAACCGCACTACGGTGAGGGCACCATCGCGATCCAAACCTGGCGGGCGCATCTGCGCGCGTTGGAAGCCGACCGCGGCGAGCTCGAAATCCACGCCACCGCCGTCGGAGTCCCCGCCACCGCGATCGCCGAGGCGCGGGCGGCCGGGCAGCGGGGACTGCAGTGGGAGGAGGTTTCCCGTGCCGCGCCCACGCTGCGGCACGGTGAGGACCCGGTGCGCGCGCAGCTGGTCGACGCAGTTGCCTCGGATGTGTGGCAGCTCGAGCACATGGCCGTGATCGCGGTGGAGCACCGGCTGCGTGGGTTCGACGGTCGAGTGGCACGCGATGGCGGGGCCGATGCGCAGTTCGATGCGAACATGGTCGCGTTGTGGGCACGCGCCAACACCACTGCCCATGTCATCGGCCTGACCACCGGGGAAGCCGCCGAGTTGTGGGAGCGCGACCCCGCGGGGTGGCAGCAGTTGGCGGTGGCCGTGCGTGGCTACGACGACGCCGAACTGCACGAGCGGTGGCGCACCTACGCCTGGCCCGGTATCGAACACCAAGCTCGCCGCGGCAGTGATCACCTCGTCTTCGCTCACCAAACCCAAGCCGAGCTCGACCTCGCGCCACCCACCCCGCATGTGTTGATCCACCATGCGACGCAAGCAATCGTCACCATCGATCCTGCGCTGTCGGGCACCACCAGGGGGATCGGTGCGGCGGTCGAGGCCGCACTCCCCGATGACACGGGCCGGGATTGGGTCAGCGAAACCAGTACCGAAACCGAGCACCGGGCAACCGATTCCGGTCCAGCGCGCGGCTACGAGCTCTGAGCACCGCGATGAGCAGCCCCGATTCCTCACCGGCGGACACCGTGGCCGGCTGGCACGCCCAGCTGCTGCTGCAAATCCGCATGCTCGAGGCCGAACACACCCGCGTGCGCGACGTCGGCTACGAAACCTCCGACGACCCCGACCTCAACGACGAGCGACGCAGCGCCTACCTGGCGCACCTGGACACCCTGGAAGCCGCCCGCGAGCACGCCGAGCAGACCGCGCTGTCGGCGGGGGTCGAGCCCACCTGGATCGAAGACATCCGCGAACTCGGCATCCGCGACGTCCACCCACCCGTGCGAGCCGCGGCGCGCCGGGCACCCGCGCGCGAGAACGCCGCCCAAGAAATGTATGTCGACATGCTCGGGCTGGACTTGTGGCACCTCGAGCGCATGGCCTCCCTGGTGACCGCGCGCGCGGACCGCATCGATACCGGCCGGTGGAGCTTCGGCACCAACCCGATCGCCGAACAACGCTTCGCCCACAACATGGCGCTGCGTCACCAGCGTGTCACCGCCCTGGCCCACGCCGCCGACCTCACCGCCGTCGAGGCCGAAGCCCTCTGGGGCACCAGCGCGGAAGGCGCGCGCCGTGGGCATGCGGTGTTCGTCGAAACCTACGACGAGCTGAAGTTGGCCGCCGAATGGACCTCCTACGCCACCGCCAGCCCGGAACTGGCGATCCCGCCCTACCTGCCCGAGGTCGCTACCGCCACCCCGGGCGTTGGCGTCACGCCACCGACACCGCAGCAGATGATCAACGCCGCAGGCGCCTCGCTGCACGCACACCTCGTCGACGCCGCCGTCCGGGATCCCGGCGAATTCGACCCCGTCGAAGGCACCGCAATCACCACCGCCATCGACGCCGCACTACCCGAGGGCGGCGAAGCCGCGCTACCCGACGGCGCCGCCTGGGCCGATGAACCCGACCACGTGATCGAGCCGCACGAGCCCCAGCCCGCCACCGAGCTCGACACCGAGATATGACCACCCGAAGGAGGGCTCGCTGTGGACAGGTGAACTGAAACGACCACCATTGCAACGCTTTTCGTCGGCGTCCGGTTACGGGCCAAAGCAGCCGTGACGTCGAACCGTTTCGCCGGGACATCCACCGCAGGACCGCCGCCACAGCGCGGACCGCGGACTACGTCTTCTCCTCCTCCGGAGGTCGTCGATGTCCACCACCACTGCACCACCACCTCATCCACGCGCATCGGTGAGCGCTGAGCCCGGGATTCGGGCATGAGCTGGCCCGATCCGCCGCGCGGACCCACCGACCCCGCCTACTACCGCGACGCCGCCACCAGTCTCGAAGCCGAGGTCCGCGCCGATTTCGCGCTCCACTACCAGCTGCGGGAGATCGCCCCGTACGGCGAAACCCCCGAACAGGTACAAGAACTCACCGCCCGCGCCGACGAGCTGGCCGCCACGCGGGGCCGGAGTGAATCGGTCGAGGCTCGCACACTGTGGGGGCAGCTGCAGGCCGCGGTCGCCGGATATGAAGCCCGCCCCGAGACCACCCGTCAACTCTTCGCCCGCCTCGACCAAGCGAAAGCAGCCGGTGATCTCCCGGTCGACGAGCTGGCGTGGCGCAACCTGCGCCAGGCCGCCGAAGTCACCGGCCACCTGGAAGCCACGGTCACCGGCTCGGACCAGGACGGCGCTCGCTGGCAACCAGCGCAACGCTCCCGTGACCGCGAGGCACACCGCGCGACCGCGTTCGATCGGGCTCTCGGTGGGCGGGGACCCGAGTTGACCACCCTGGCCGAGGTCGACGCGGTCATCGCCGAAACCGATCGGCTGCTGGCGGCCGAAGAAGAACTCGGCGACCTCGACCGCGGCGAGCACGAGCACGCCTCGTTGCTGCCCGAGCGGCTGCGCTCGGCGCCGGTCGCTGACACCTACGCCGGCGAACCCGGTCGCGAGCCCGCGCAGATCGCCGCGCTGCGCGAGGTGCAGGACTTCACCGCCGAGCACGCACGGCTGGTCGAGGCATGGGAGGGCTCACCAGAACACGATCAAGCCCAGATCGCGCGCCTGGAATCCCTGCTCGCCGCCGCGCGCACCGCGCGAATGAACGCCGCTGACGCCGGGGTGGCGCTGGCAGATATCGAAGCGGTCTACCTCGCCGGGCGTGAGGGCACCTACTGGCACCAACAACCCGGCGACCCCCAGCTGACCAACCGTGACCGGCAACCCAGCGAACCAGACCCCCTCCCAGAAGGCGCGGCGATCGAGGCCGCCATCGAGGCCGCGATACCCGACGGCGAGGTCGCCGACTGGAGCACCACAGAACACGCCGAAGACGCCGCCGTGGTGGAGCACCGCGACCTCGGCGTCGATCTCGCCTCGTGAAAACCATCCCACCCCAAAGCAACCCACAACCAAGGAGTTCTGTTCATGATCTCGACCCGGGAAACGCGCCGCCGCACCAAACGCGGGATCGGTGAGGAAACCGCCCTGCTGTTGCTGGCGTTGGCGGTGATCGTCGTGGCGCTGATGGCGTGGGCGGCATTGTGCGTGGGTCGCTGGTGGGCGGGACAACCTGTCATCGCCCACCCATCCCGCGCGCTGCTGGCGGTGATCTCCGGCCAACATCGTTGGCCTTGGCAGTCGAGCGTGCTGCTGGTCGCGTTCCTTGCCGCCGGTCTCGCTGCGGCGGTCGCAGGGTGGCGGGCGCTGTCGGCCGGTAGCGAAATCGACGCCGCCGCGCGCACCATGCAACGGCCCGGCCAGATCCGGCTCGCGCGAGCACGCGACAACGCCGCCGCCAATCGGCGGCTGCTGCGCGACGCCAGCCCCGCCATCCAAGCGATGAAAGGCCCACCGCTGGGAAGAACCGTGATCGGCGGGGTCGAGCTGTACGTACCCACCGAGCTCGGTGTCACGATCGCCGCGGGCACCCGCACCGGCAAAACCATGGCCTGGGCCATCCCTGCGGTGATGGCCGCGTGGGGGCCGTGCCTGGCTACCAGCATTCGACCAGACCTCTACCGGCACACCGTTTATGGGCGTGAACAGGCCGGCCGGGTCTGGCTGTGCGACCTGCAAGCGGTCACCGGAAAGGTCGAGTGTGGGTTCTGGGTGGACTTGCTCGCCCAGGTCACCAATTTGCCTGCTGCCCGCAAGCTGGCTGGGTTCTTCGTCTCCGCGGCCTCTGGCAGCGCTACCCAGGCCGCGAACGCCAAGGTGGACAGCTATTTCGACGGCGGCGCCCAGGAGTTGTTGGCGCTGTATATGTATGCCGCTGCCTGCGCGGAAGGTGATCTGCTGCACGTGGCCGAATGGCTCGGCCGCGACCAGGATCAGACTCCGGCGCTGATCCTGCGCAGCTACGGCCACCCCCGGCCCGCTGAACGCATCCTGGAATCCCAGGCCCTCTATGCGCGTCAACGTGACGGTCTCTACGACATGGCGCGCCGCTACCTCAACGTGTTGACCGATGAGGGCTACGCCCTGATGGTCACCCCACCCCGGCGGAAGAAACTGCAGGTACAGGAGAAACCTGACAAGGACGCGCGAGGCAAAACCCGCCTCGTCGTGGTCAAAACCGAACAGGACCCGACCCACAGCCTGCCGCAGTTCTTTCCGCTGAATTTCGTCACCTCCACCGACACGCTCTACGCACTGTCGAAAGCTGGGCCCGACAGTGCGGCACCACTGACCTCTGCACTGGTCGGGCAGATCCTCGAAGCAGCGCTCGATACCGCCCGGGCCCGCCCCGATGGCCGTTTGAAGGTGCCATTGCTGGGGGTGCTCGACGAGGCCGCCAACTGCGCCCGCATCGCCGATTTGCCGTTGTACTACACCTACGCCGGAGGGTCGGGAGTCATCCTGATGGCAATCCTCCAGGTCCTCGAACAAGGCGAAGACCTCTGGGGCGCAAACGGTCTCAAGACCATGCGGGCGCAGTCGATCGAGGTCTACGGCGGCGGGATCGCCGCCACCGACTACCTCGAACACTGGTCGGCGATGACCGGCCCCCACGATGTGTCCGACCGGTCCCGCAGCCACGGCGCCCAAGGCATCCAACGCAGCCTGTCGTGGCGCTCGGAGCCGATCCTGGACGTCGCCCTGCTCGGCGCGCTCCCGAAAGACCGTGCCCTGGTACGGCTGCCGAACCACGCGCCGGTGGTGGTGCGCAAGATCTGGTGGCAAGACACCGAATACGCGCCCCTGATCTATAAGTCGTTGGCCCGCTTCGACAAAGCCGCGCAACCGATCCCACTCCCGCAGGCCAACACCGGACCCGCGGCGGGGGAGCAGCAGCCATGACCACCCCCAACGCAGCCTCCGCGGCGGGCGCGAAGAAGCCGAAACCACCGGAGTATTCGGATTTCACCGAGTTCGTCGAGCGATGGCTGTTGCCGTTCATCAACGTGCGCCTTGCCTCGGCGAATCGCGAGAACACCTACACCTGGTGTGCCCAGTGGTGGGCCCACCGTGGGGTCGCGGTGCGTGTGGCTCACCTGCACAGCGCTTTCGAAGCCCAACGCCGAGCCCGAACCGGCAACGCGCTGAGCAGCTACCTGCTCTCCCACGTCGACGCCCACTTCAAGGTCATCCTCGACGCGGCAAACGGACCTCTGTACCGCTGCACCCGCACCACCCATGTGTCAACGCCGTCACTGCCGTTCGACCCCGCACCACGGCCCCAGCTCAAACCGGCGAAACCGGTGACCCCCACCGACGACGGCGAAACGCAGGACAAGAAGCCGCCGCCACGGTTCGCACACTACAGCCAGTTCGTCCAAGGCTGGCTGCTGCCAGTCACTTCCGTGCGGATCGCGGCCAACAACCGTGAAGGCCAATACACCTGGTGTCGACAGTGGTGGAGCCACCACGCGGTCGCCGTGCGCTTCGCCGGGCTGCATGCGGTGTTCGAAGCCGCCCTGCGCGCTGAGGACAAGTCGGCGATGAGCACGTTGTTCACCCGTCACATCGACCCGCACATGCGCTACATCCTGGACGCGGCGAACGGGCCGCTACACCGCTGCACCCCCGACCAGCACATCACCACACCCGGTCTGTCCGCGGCACCGATTCCCGAGAACTGGTTCGGCACGCCAGGAGCGAAGACACCGATCGATCGCCTCGGGTTCGGACCCGACTTCCGCGCATTCGGGAATTCGACACACGGGGCCGGGTCGTGAGGGCGCCGACGCGGGCGCAGGTCAAGGTGCTCAAGAGTTTGCAGAACCAGTCGGTGACGGTCAGCGGCATGCTCGCCACCGCCACCGAACACCAGCAGCGGACCGGCCAACCACCCTCACGGGCCTGGTATGCCGACTATCACGACCATGCGGTGGCCCGGGAGGCGTTGACCGAGGCCGCTCTCGCCGGTGGGGTACCACGGGCGTGGATCGACCACGTGCGCGAACGCGGCGCCCGCGGTATCAGCTGGCGCGCCGATCTGTACCTGCGCGCACCGGAACCAGTCGACTGGGACCGGGTACTGGGCGGGCTGGACAACGATGTACTGAGGCTGCGCGAATGGACCGCCCTCGATGCCGCCCACCCCCAGCCCGGCCACACCCACCCCACGGGGCTCGACCACAACCTGCACGCGCTGCACACCAGGATCACCGGCGTGGCCAACCTGCTCGGCCTCACCACCGAGCAAGGCCAGCAGTTGTGGGGCAGCGACCAGGAGTGGGTGCAGGCATCGGTGGCGATGCTCGACGGCGTTCCCGCCGAAGCCGTCGCGCAGCGCTGGCAGCAGGCCGCGCGGACCGTTACCAGCGGCTATACGCTACAAGCCCGTACGCTCGCCGAGGCCGGAATACCGACCGACACCGCGGCAGCGCTGCCACAACTCGATGATCTGACGCCCCGAATCGCTGCGACAGTGAAGCCGCCGCAGCCGTTGTTCCGGTCAGCGCTCAGCGTTGACGAGGAAATCGAGGCTGCGGTCGACGCCGCAAACCTCACCTACGATCCTGACTTGGACGTCGAAAACGCCGCAGCGATACCGATATTCAGTGATCCAGAAGGCGCCGATCCCTGGACCGAGGTCACTGTCATGTCCTCGGCGGACGGGCTCGAGCGATGAGCGGCCCGAACACCGATGTGCGGGTCGCTGATCTCCCGCCCGAGCACGCCATACTGCTGGGCGAGGTCTACCGTTTCGCCGCCGAAGGTGCGCGTCTGCGACACGCCATGCAGACCACGCGTCTGACCGCCGCCGATAGTGTGCAGCTGCTCGAGCGGCTCGGTGAGGTGGATCGGGATCGGGAATTGACCGAGATCCAGGCCCGCGGCGAGGGCGTCCCGGGCAGTTGGGTCGATCAGGCACGACAGGCCGGGCAGTCCGGGCGGGAATGGCGCCGCGAGCAGCTGCTGCGCGCACCGACACGCACACAGGCCGGTCGACGGACGGTCAAACGGGTTGTCGCAGACACCCGCCAGCTCACCGACATGGCCGCGATCACTGCCGCCCGGGAACGCCTTCTCACCTCCAGTGGCGTCACCAATGATCCGGAACCCGCTGCCGCCCAACAGCTCCGACGAAACATGGACGCCTTGTGGACCCGCGCTACACGCACCGCGGCAGCAATCGGGATGAGCGAGAAGGAGCGGGCTCGCGCGTTCACCGTCACCGACGAGCAGTTGCGGCAACAGATCGCCCACTACCTGGACTACCCGCTCGATGAGCTCAATGCGCTGTGGCACAGGCACACGACCCCGGACATCGCCGCCAGCGTTCGACGCTCTCTGTCGAGCCTGCGCCGCAGTCCCAGCCCGAACGCAGCACCAATCCCAGACCTCGACCAAGAGCTGCCCAAACCGGCACAGCTGAGAGAACGCGCCCGCACGGCCCTGGGCGAAGCGGTGGCCGATCAGCCGAGTTCTGCCACCGCTATCGAGGAAGCGATCGCCGCAGCGATGCCCGACCGCGACGACCTCGAGCTGAACACCGCGGCGAGCGTCGATGAGGCCGAACCCGTTACCAGCGAGGCGTTTCCCGACGCCGGACCCGACCCCTAACCCCGGCGGCGGATCCGTCGTACGCCGCCTCCACACCGCCTCAGCCGATCCGACCCCCACTGGGCGTGGACACCGACTCGCCTTCCGACATGACCAGACCACCTCAACGCCGCGACCCGCGCCGCCCGCCACCTCTAGGCCGCCATCGACGGTCGCGACCACGCCTCATCCATCTCGCACGAACAGGAGCACCCGCTATGACCCTCAGCCTTGGCCGCAGCACGCGGCCCGCCACCGTGCACCGCCACCAGCTCGGCGACCACAGGATCACCTACCTGCCCGACGGTGTCGCCCTGCTCGAACCCGCAGCGTGGCTGCCTGATTCGGACGAGCAGGTGTGGGCCCAGCACGCGAACCTGATCAACCCCGACGGGTTCCTCGTCGCCAGCGTCGGCGCACTGCTCGTCGAGCACGGCGAGCGCGCGATGCTCATCGACGCCGGCTTCGGCCCCCTCGCGGTCCCCACCAACGTCGGGCTGCTGCGCGGTGGACAGTTGCTCGACAGCCTCGCCGCCGTCGGCAAAACCCCCGCCGACATCGATCTCATCGCCGTCACCCACCTGCACATGGACCACATCGGCTGGCTTTGGGCCCACCCGCCCGGGCACACGCGCCCCCCGTTCGCTGACACCCCGGTCGTGGTCGGGCGCACCGAATGGGAACACCCCGAACTCGCCGCAGCCGACGGCACACCCGGCGAGGTCCTCGACATCTTCGCCCACCAAGTGCGCACCATCGGTTCCGGCGAGGAGATCTTTCCCAGCGTCACCACGATGGCCACCCCCGGCCACAGCCTCGGCCACACCAGCTACCTCATCGAATCCGTTGGGCAGCGGCTGATCGCTTTCGGCGACGCGCTGACCACCCCCGTCCAGATCACCCACCCGCATCTGACCACGGTCACCGACGATGAGCCCGCCCTCGCCCGCGCGACCGCAATGCGCCTGATCAACGAACTGTCCCGCTCCGACACGGTCGGCTTCGGTGTCCATTTCGCCGACATCCAACTCGGCCGCGTCACCACCCACGCTGGCGGACAGTGCGCGTGGCAGCCCGAATAGCGCTGTGGCCCAAGCAAGTTCGGTGTCCCTGCCGCTGGACCCGTCGCCAGTGGCTTCCCTCTCACGCACAGGAGATCACATGACCCTCCCTCCCAATTCCCGCGCTGGGACCGTTGAGGTCCGACCCGCCCGTTTCCGAGCCGAGCTGCGCGAGTTCCAGCGATGGCATCGGCTCTGCGGTGTCCCACACGCCCGCCGGGCGGCACGAAACCTTCTCCACGCCCACGACGACAAGGTGTTGTCGACCGGCTTGACCCGCGACTACGGCCCCTCGGCACGCGACGACATCAGCGCGGTCGGTGGCGTATCCACGGTGCTGGCCGCGCGAACGATGGCGCTGGTCGCCCTCGCCGAGGACCGGGTGGTCGGCGGGTTGGCGGCCGGGCCCTCGATCCACCTGGTCTCCCAGCTAGCCGTCCTGAGCCAGGCCGCGGTCGTGCAAGCGGCGCTAGCGACGATCAAAATCCATGCTCTCGCAGTTCTACCCGCCTACCGGGGTCGCGGCCTCGGGCGGGCGCTGCTGACCGAAGCGCTCACCATCGCCGCAAACAGCGGTGCCCGAATCATCTACGGCCAGTTCCCCACCTACGCCACCGGTGTGGCGGCGTTCTACCGCCGCTGCGGGATGAACCTATGCGCACCCGGCTTACCAGTGGACCTGCGAGCCTGGGCCGACCTGCCCGCCGTCGTCGCCCCCTTACCCGAGGAAACCCTGTTCCACCGGGCGGTGACACAGTGAGCGCTCTATCGGTGCAGCCGCGCCGGGGGAGCGATACCTCGACCGGTGAGGGCTCGGTGTTGCAAAACATCCCACCGGCCGCATCACCAACCCTTGGCCGGCCAGCTTCCGCCAATTCCAGCGCCTGCTGCGTCGTCATGCTCCCGCGCGAACCTTCACCGCCCACCGCACCCGCCCCATCGCGGCCACCCCGAACTCCATCCCAGCACGACAACACCAACCCGAAAACCCCTCCGTTCACCGACGAACGGCGTGCTGACCCACCCCTCCACAGAAAGAGAAAGACCATGTCCATACACCACGACAACACCAGCCGCGCCCCAGCACGCCAGAACGCCGATCGCTGGCCAGCCGATCTGGCTGCGCGGCCGATCGTTCGCCGCGCCGAAGACGACGACGAGCTGATCGGCTTCCATGACCTGGCCGTGCTGGCAGGCGTCAGCGACCCGAACCTGCTGGTGCGCCAGCTACTCACCCACAGCCACGACCAGATCCTCGGCGCCAGCCTCGACGGCACCGACCCTGGCCGAGTCATACACGCCCTGCACAACGATGGCCTGCCCGCCACGGTGGCCAGGCGCACCATGGCGCTGGCGGCAGTGGTGGACGGGCAGCTGGTCGGCGGGCTCGTCGCCGGGCCGTCGGTACAGACGCTGCTCCAGCCCGCGGTGCAAGGCCGACGTGACACGCTCACCGCCGCACTGCTGCGCACGATCGAAATCCAAATCGTCGCGGTCAACGCCGAACACCGCCACCTCGGCGTCGGGACCGCACTGGTCCGCGCCGCCATCGACCAAGCCCGCCGCGCGAACGCCCACCTGGTGCACGGGCAGTTCGACACAGAACGAACCAACCTCGCGTCCTTCTTCCGCGGGTGCGGGTTCAGCGTGGACCTACCCACCGCGGGCCTGGACTTCGCCACACTCGCCGACATCGACCTGCAACTGACCACCACACCCGAACAACGGTACTTCTCCCTGACCTTCTAACACTGACCGAATTCCCTTGCAGGTGCGGCATACTGGCCCGCTGTGTCGATGACCTTGGCAGACCTCGCCGCACACGCCCGTCGCAGCGGTGCCGACACCGTGAGGCTGAGCATGCCCACGGTGCGGTACCGCAGCCTCAACATCAGCGAATACGACGCCGCCCTAGACTGGTGCGCGCAACTGACGATGAGCGTGGACGACCCCGCTGTGGTTTTGTCCGTCATGTCTGGGTTCTGGCCCAGTTTCCGTGATCAGGTCTGGAGCCGTGGCTCCGTGCGAGTACCTTGCTACAGCCCGTGGCTGCAGACAAAGCCCATGCCCCGGTTCGATCCGAGCCAGATTTTGGACACTCGACCAGCATGCGGTCAGCGGCATTCCAGCGTGTTCGAACTCGGAAGTTTCGGCTGCTGTGTTGTGGTGGTGCAAGCGGCTGACAGTGCGGGGCCTGGTCTGTCGGGCTCGTGTGTACGACGTGAAGCTGACTGCCAATTTCATGGATCTCACAGCTTTAGCGACAGGCAAGCACCAGAATCAGCTGATGCAGGTCAGTCTCGCTGCCGCTCTCGTGTCACTTGTAGGTGTTGCCCTTGGCGGTGGGCTCACATTCTTTTCCCAGCGGCAGACCCTGCGCTCGACGCGGGCACTTGAGGACCTACGGCAGAATCGACAACGTCTGGAAGCACGGCGTCTCGAGCGCATCGGTGCGATCGAAAAATTCCTGATCAGCGCTCAGGACGCCGAACGGGTGGCCGTCAACTGCCATGACAACGGTGAGAGTGGACCCGAGTGGCGCAAGGCCGCTGACCAGGCGACTGACAGCCTTTGGATCGGTCAGAAGAGAATCGAAGTGCTGTGTAGTCACGAGTTGCACAAGGCTGCAGAAGCTTTCGCAAGTGCTTCAGTGGACGCGATCTGGAAGAAGCCCCCGCACGTGAAGGTGTGGGACTTCCTGCAGCCGACTCGCGCGCGATTTCTGCAAACCGCCCGTGCCGAACTTGGAGAAGACGGAGCATCACCACAGCCCTGAGCGTCGGCGCCGAGTTCATCCTCTGCCGTTGCTGCAGGATGCAAAGCCAGCCAGCAACATCAGATAATCAGCATATCGTGCACTGTCGGACAGGATGATCGGTTGGAAATGCGGACCGCTGCTTGAGGTTTGATCATGGTTCGGGTGTTCTGATCTTGATTTGGTGGCTGTTCTGTTGCCGCATCTGGCAGGGGTGGCTGTTGAGGAGGTTGCAGAGGCCGGTGGGGTGGTGTGCATCCGGGCGTCCGCGCGGGCGGCGTCTGTGGCCTGCGTTCGTTGCGGGCACGCCGCGTCCAGGGTGCACAGCCGGTATGAACGCTGTCTGGCCGACGCGCCGGTGGGTGGACGGCTGTTGGTGGTGCGGCTGCGGGTACGGCGCTGGTTTTGCGATCAACCATCTTGCGGTGTAAGGACTTTCGCGGAGCAGGTCGAGGGGGTGACGGTCCGGCACGGGCGCCGAACGCCGCTACTGCGGGCGATGCTGGAGGGTATCGCGGTCGCGTTGGCGGGCCGGGCAGGTGCGCGGCTGGCCGCCAAGATCCATGCGCCGGTCGGCCGGTCTACTCTGCTGCGGCTGCTTGCGGCGTTGCCCGATCCTGCGGCGCAAACGCCTCGGGTGTTGGGGGTGGACGACTTCGCGTTGCTGCGCGGCCAGAACTACGGCACCGTGTTGATCGACTGTGAGACGGGCGCACCTGTGGAGTTGTTGCCAGGCAGGGACGCCCAGACTCTGGCGAATTGGCTGGACACCCACCCCGGGGTGGAAGTTGTATGCCGAGACCGCTCCGGGTCGTACGCGGAGGGAGTTCGCATTGGCGCTCCCGACGCGGTGCAGGTCGCGGACAGGTTTCACCTCTGGCAGAACGTGGGCAAGGCCGTCGAGCGTTGCGTGGCTCGCCACCGCGACTGCCTGCGCGCCACCGAGCCTGTGCCGGCCGACTCGACAATCTCTCAGCCTTCCAGCGAAGAGCCTGTCGGCAGGTTCGCCCAGCGCGCGCAAAGACACCACGCGAAAGTGCACGATCTACTCAGGCAGGGACATAGCATCCGCGGCATCGCTCGCGGCCTGGGCTGGGGTCAGCGCACAGTGCAGCGCTACGCCCACGCCGCCACATGGCAGGAATTGGTCGATGGCAAATGGAAAGGCCCGCGTCCCAGCAAACTCGACCCATTCAAACCCTACCTGGATCAACGCTGGGAATCGGGCTGCTCCAACGCTTTACAGCTCTACCGTGAGATCGCCGAACTGGGCTATCCTGGCAGCTACGGCCGGGTGCGCGCCTATCTGGAACAACGCCGCACCAGACCAGGCCTCATCGCCGCATCGCCACCGACTGTCCGACAGTTCACCAGGTGGCTCACCTGCCACCCCGACAAGCTCACCGAGGACGATCGGTCACGGTTGAAAGCCGTGCTGGATCAGTGCCCAGAGCTTCGAGCCGCTGCCGTGCACGTCCGTGCGTTCGGTGAAATGCTCACTATGTTGCAAGGCCAACTTTTGCCCGCATGGATTACGGCCGTCCGGGCCGATGACCTGCCCGGTCTGAGCTCCTTCGCCAACGGGCTCGAGTCCGACCTGAACGCCGTCAGCGCCGGTCTGACCATGCGCTGGAACTCCGGTCCGGTCGAGGGCCGGGTCAACCACATCAAAATGATCAAAAGGCAGATGTTCGGCAGGGCTGGCCTTGCACTGCTTCGCAAACGTGTCCTTCTCACTGCCGCGCAACGGTGACAATGCAGACCTGTGGCCCAGCGGCACAACACCTTTCGTCACGGAAAGTGAGCCAGAACCCAGAGATCGCGAACAAAGCCACCGCTGAAGTCGAAGACGCACGAGTATGTGTCGGCTGCATCGACTTCCTCACCATCCGACTCGGCCAGGAACTCGTCGCCGACAACGTGCTCGACTCCTACTCCCAAACCGCCGAGGAATTCTCCCCAGGCTTCGACGGCGACTGGCTCGATGACGACGTGCAGGAATTCGACGCGACACCGATCAACTATGTTGTCGTGGTCCTGCACGCCGAAGTGGTTCCGCCGCTACGGGGCCATCAGCTCGGAGCCTGGATGCTCACCGAGATCGCCTACCGGATGCTGTCCTCCCACGACGGACTGATCGTGCTATCCCCAACCCCCGACGATGCCGACCCCACCAGCCTCGCCGGTCAGCGGGCTACTCGCCGACTGTCGGGCTACTGGCGAAGCTGCGGCCTGGTCCCGATTCCCACGCATCCGGGCTTTCTCGCACAAGCCAGCGCCTACACCGCACTCGGCGCCGCCCGCCGTGCCCTCACCTCGGTCGCCGACCACCAAATCACGCTCACCGCTGCCGAACTCGCGCGCTGGTCGCAGCCTTTCGGTAGCCACGACGAGTGGAGCTGACAGATTACGGCGATGGGAATCGCACTGCGGTGAGGGATTCTGGCCCCCCGATGGTGGGGCCGTGCGGCCAGAGTTGTTGGAGCTCGGTGGGGGTGAGTGGGCTGCGGTAGGCGTTGTGCAGGACCGTTTCGATGGTGGTGGGTGCGGCAGTGGCGAGGTGGGTGAACCAGTCGATGCCTGCTGAGTATGCCCACATGTAGCTGCGTAGCTGCGGGTTTGTGCTGCGGTCGGTGAGGATGTCGGCGATGTGGTTGTCGCTCCACCATGGAATGCGTGCGTGAGCGCGCGCGGCGCAGTCCTCGATTGGTGCGCCGGCGTTGAGGGTGAGGTGGAGTTCGGCGCGCACGAGTTGGGTGTAGTGGTCCAGACGCACTCGGGTGATGAGTTGTTCGTCGTCGGGGGTGATGAACAGAGGCATGGCTTGGGCCCAGCCTTCGAGCAATACCTGTTGGGGGCCATGCACGGACAGCAGTCTCACCCACGGGACGTCCTCGGTGGAGCAGCGGGCGGCGATGCTGGCGCTTTGGAGGCCGTGGCCGAGAACTTCGTGCAGTGCGAACTGGCGGGCTTGGACTTTGGTGTAGCTGGCGTTGCGGATGTTGAGGCGAAGCCGGACGCGGTCACCGGCGCCGTCGAGCCAGTAGGCCCAGTAGGCGTCGATGTCGGCGGTTTCGATGGTGAGGTCGTAGGGTGCAGACGAGCCGGTGGCGGCGCGGACGGCGGCCTCGTATTCGATGGCGGCGTCGCGGATGGCATCGGGTGCGTCGGCCGCATGCAGAGGGCCTTCGGCTGCGGCGAGATCGGCCATGGTGTTCGCGCCCCATGCAACCCCGAGACGGTCGAGGCATTCGCGGGCGATCTCGCCTCGGGCGGTGATGTAGTCGGGTGGCCAGCCGTTCGCGGGGCATCCCTGGGTCACACGGATGTAGTCATCGAGCGCAGCTCGTTCGCCCATGAGTGCCCGCAGATAGGCCAGGTCGGCGTTGATGCGCTGGAGGACGGCGGGTTCGGTGGTGTCCTCGCGCAGTTGAGTGAGTCGCCGGAAGGTGGTGAGGCGATCGGCGGGATCGTGGTGTCGGGTTGCACGTGGGTGGAAGTCGAAGTCGATGACCGCGGGTGCACCTCGGTCGATCTCGTGCTGGTTCCATGCCCGAATAGCTGCCTCGACGGCGTCACGGGTGCTCACGCGTAACCTCCCAATGCAAGGTGACCGACTGATTCGGGCGAAGGTGGTCACGGGTGAGGGTAGCGACGACGTCGCGGCCGTCGTGATCCCAGATCAAGCCTTCAGCCGCGGAGTTCTCCGCGCCGTCGGGGTGTTCCTCGGTCGCCGAGCAGCTCAGCATCCTCCCGGCCCCCGCGTGACGCAGGTGAATGCTCAGTCGTCGGGTATGACGGTAGATCGACTGCCGCCAGTACAGGGCATCGACGAAACGACCACCTACGCAACAGTATCCGATCCTGGCGGCCTCACCTGGCTTGATCGATGGCGAGATTTGGCAGGCGAACTTGGCCAGATTCGGGGTGTCGTGGATGCGCTGAATCGCGACCTGCCGGGAGCTCGACGTCAGCGGTTCGATTCTCAGTCCACCGGCGGTGTACTCGAACCACAACTCGCGTGACATCCGCGTCAGCGGGCGGTCGGTGAGGTTCACCGTCTCGTAGCAGTAGAGCACCCGCGCCGCGCCATCGTCGCTGATCTGCAGATCGATGCGCAGATCGAGATCGACGACATGGCCCGCTAACGCTTCCAGTCCAGTCAGCTCAGAACTGTCGACTTCCCTGGTGACAGCGAGCTGGGGCATGGGCCTACCGCCACGACGTGCCAGCGATGGGGATGTGGCGTCGATGCCGAACATGTCGGATCCGTCTAGCCTTCGCGGCGGTGATGGGACCGTTTGCCCGGCTCGAGCCTGACGCAGAATCTCGGCGAAGCGCGCCTTCGCTGCGTCGTCAGCACGCGCGAAGGCTTCGTCGAGCACCCGCTGGTTGAGTGGCCGCAGGGTAATGGCTGCGCCCCGCTGGCTCCACTTGGTGACCGTGTTGTGGCCGACGCCGAGGTCGGCGGCGAACTCGCGTATTGATCGTCGGGTGGCGGTCTTGAGCGCGATGGCTTCCAAACCCGTCCATTCCACCGTGATCCCCCTTCCGCGGTTCCGGCCCCAAGTATGCCGCCAGGAGCGCACCGGTGTGACGGTAGTGATGTGCCAGAGGCTATTTCGTGGCGGCCCGTCGTAGGCAGAGTAGTCGCCACAGTATCTTCTCGCCCGCACAACCAAATCCGAGCCGTCGACACAATTCGGCGTCGAAACACGCTGTGCGGCAGGAGTTTACACGCAGGAAGGTGATCGAAGATGACACGCACGGTCGGATGCGTCGTCGCAGGCGGTGGGATCGCGGGGCTGATGACCGCCACTCGCCTCGCCGCTGCCGGCTGGCGGGTGGTGCTGCTCGAACGCGGCCTGCTCGGCTCCGGGGCGACAACCAGCAACCACGGCATGATCCACTCCGGCGCGCTCTACGCACGCTGGCACCCCGAGATCGTCACCGCCTGCAAGCAGGCGCAACTGGCCTATCAATCGTCGTTCCCCGAGTGCCTGGTCGCCACCGAATCCTGCTGGTATGTAGCGCATTCGCAGACCCTGTACACCTACAGAACGCTGTGGCGGCGCCACGACATCGTCCACCGAAACGTCGACACCCGGGAGATTCGCGAACTCGTCCGTGACGAGGGCCGCGATGTGCAGGCGTGCGCGGTCGGTGAGCTGGTGATCGACACCCACGCGCTGCTGGCCGAGCTCGCCAGGCGCTGCCTTGCCTTGGGCGTAGAGATTGCTGTCGCCTCAGGTGCGCAGCGCATCGTCGTCGAGAACGGTGTAGTCCAGGCGGTCGACACCGCCCAGGGCAGCATCTGTACCTCGAATGTCGTGGTGTGCGCGGGAATCGGCGCCAAGCAGCTGCTGGAGGAGTCCGGGTCGGTGATCGGCGGCCAGCTGCGTTCGCGGCTGGAGATGATGATGGCCTATCCCGGGCAACTGCGGCGCCCGATCGTCGGGTTGGAGTTCGGGTGGCCGGCGCTGGCCCCGGCCGCGGCGGCGGGAACGGTGCTGGCCTCGCGCTACGGCGGAGTGCAGCGGTGGGTGGATCGGCCGGGCCGCTGGCCCGTCCCGGCCGCCGAAGCTGCTGCATTGGACGGTGAGCTGGCGGATTGGCTGGTTCCGGGTTCGATCGACCATGGCGGCGGGGTGGCCTGGGTGTGCTCGAAAACCGAACACACAGGGGCGCAACGAGATCAGTGGGGCACGGCACCGAACTACGCGGTCGTCGACCATTCGGCGCAGGAAGGCATCACCGGGTTGTGGACCCTGCTGCCGGGCAAGATGACCCTGTCGCTGCATGCATCCCGCGATGTCACGGCCCGAATGACCGGCATCACACCGCCCCTGGCCTTGCCCGCCCAGCGTCGGCCACCCAGTGACGGTGTCGCCGAACTGGTCGCGGCGTCTCCCTGGGCGGCGCACCAGGAGGTGCAGGTGCGATGATCCCACCCTTCACCGCCGCGCTGCCCGACGACGAGATCGCTACGGTCCTGGCGGCTGTCGAGCAGATCTTGCGGTCCGGGAGGCTGGTCCTCGGCGAGCACACCGAAGAGTTCGAAGCCGCCGTCGCCGACATGGCCGGCTCCCGGAATGCGATCGCGGTCAACTCCGGGTCGACGGCATTGGAGATCATCTTCCGCGCCCTGGATGTCCGCGACCGCGTAGTGCTGGTCCCGGCGAACACGAACTACGCGACCGCCGCCGCAGCCGTGCATGCGGGGGCGCGGGTGCAGCTGTATGACTCGGGGCTGTACCCGGATGTCGCCGATGTCGAGCGGCGGCTCACCCCGGCGGTCGCCGCGGTGGTGGTCGTGCACATCGGCGGCCATCTGTGCCCGGAGCTGCCGCGCTTGGCCGGGCTGTGTGAGCGGGTGGGGGTGCCGTTGATCGAGGACGCCGCGCACGCGCACGGCTCCGAGCTGGCGGGGACCCCGGCCGGTGGATTCGGGTATGCCGCGGCGTGGTCGTTCTTCGCGACCAAGGTAGTCAGCACCGGTGGTGAGGGCGGTGCGATCACCACGAACGACCCGGACCTGAACAGGATGGCCCGCATGTACCGGGACCAAGGCAAAACCCGCGACGGCCGCCACGTCGTGGCCGGCAACAGCTGGCGGATGACCGAGATCGGCGCCGCGACCGGTCGGGCACAGCTCGAGCACCTCGGCCGCGATATCGCCGCCCGCCGCACGGTCATCGACCGCTATGCCGCCCAGCTGGACGGGCACGGCCTGACCTTCCCCACCGTCAGGGAAGGCTCGCAGGTCAGCGGCCACAAATGTGTGGCGCTGCTCGACCCCGGCATCGACCGGCAGCGGCTGCGGTGTGTGGCCGCCGAACAGGGAGTCGAGCTGGCGCGCGGGGTGTACGAGGCGCCGCTACATGCCCAGCCAGTGTTCGCCGACTTGAACATCGGCGACAGCTTCCCGGCAGCCGACGACTTCGCCGCCCGCCATATCTGCCTGCCGCTGTGGCGGGGCATGGAAATCGGCACCGTCGGCCGGGTCATCGACGCCGTCACGACCAGCATCCAATCCATCATGTGAGGAGTGAAATCCATTGGCCAACATCGTGATCGCGGGTGCATCCGGATTCATTGGAGTCAACCTGCTGCGCCGCATCCGCCGAGATCCCGCCTTCGAGCAGTACGAGAAGGCGGTGCTCGTCGACCCGCTCCAGTACGGGGTGCAGAAGATCCCGCCACGGATCCTTGCCGACGAACGCGTGTGCTTCGAGCAGAGCTCCATCTATGCGCCGGGGGTCGCGGCGCGGATCGTGGGTGCCGGGGATCTGGTGATCCACCTGGCCGCCGAGGTCAACACCGCCGACCGCCCGCAAGACGGGGTCGGTGATGACCCGATCGGTTACCTGCGCGCCCTGGCTGACGCAAGGATCGGGCGGCTGCTGTTCATGTCCAGTTCCGACATCTACGGCGTCAACGACTCCGATGACCTGGTCGAAACCGACCCCGTCCGCCCAACCACCATCTACTCAGCCGCGAAGGCAGCGTTCGAGGCATACCTGGCGGCATTCCATGCCAGTGAGGGTCTTCCGGTGGTCGTGTTCCGGCCGGTCACCATCTACGGCCCCGACCAGCAACCCGGCTGGCTGGTGCCTGTCGCGATCACCCGTGCCTTGGCCGGGCAGCGGATCAGCATCGTCGGGGACGGGTCGGCGCGACGGGACTGGATCCACGTCGACGACGTCTGCGAACTGCTCGTCGCGGCCGCACTCACCGACCGTGACGTGCACGGCGAGATATTCAACATCGGCACCGGGCAGGAGTGGACCGTGCTCAGCCTGGTCAGCCACGTCCTCGCCAAGGTCGGCCGCCCGGCCACCGACATCGACTTCGTGCCCGCCCGCCGCGGTGATCCGCCCCGCCAGATCACCACCGCAGCCAAAGCCCGCACGGTATTCGGCTGGTCGCCGTCGATCGGCCTGGCCGAGGGGCTGGACGCGACGATCACCGCCTACCAGCAGCACACCGGCCGGGTTGGGTGATTCGCGGTGTACATCCTGGGAGTTCACGGCACACTCGGGCGCGCCGATCACGACGCGGCGGCGGTGTTGATCCGCGACGGCGAAATCATCGCCGCCGCCGAAGAAGAACGGTTCGTGCGCTACAAGCATGCGGTCGGGTTGATGCCCGACCACGCCATCCGCTTCGTCCTCGCCGCAGGTGGAATCAGCATCCACGAGGTGAACGTGGTCGCGTTCCCGCGTGCCACTTGGCGCGGCTTCGAGGACCGCTTCGTCGCCTATCTGTGGTACCAGTTCGGGCACGCACCGCCGGTGGAGTACGTCGATCACCACCTCTCCCACGCCGCGTCGGCGTATCTGCCCTCGGGGTTCGACGACGCCCTGATCGTCACCGCCGACCAGGCCGGAGACGGGATCTGCTGCGCGGTGTTCCGCGGCCACGACACGACCATCATTCCGGTTGAGTCGGTGGGCTGGCCGGACTCGATCGGCCTGTACGCCGCCGCGATGACCCAATACCTGGGCGGGCGCAGCAACCACGACGAATACAAGGTGATGGGGCTGGCCGCGCACGGCACCCCGGACCGCACGCATCCGGTGCTGCTGGGCAGCGACGCCGGACGCCCGCACATCGACACCAGCTGGCTGCACACCGAGGTGTTCCACCGCCACCCCTTGTTTCACACCGACCAGCTACCGATGATCGCCGCCGATCAACTCCCCGGGCTGTCGCCGCGCAGACTGCCCGGTGGGCTGCACCGTGAGGACGCGGACCTGGCCGCGACTGTGCAAGCCAGCATCGAGACCACCTTCACCGCGCTCGTCGACCGGCACCGGGCTCCCACCGACACTCGGCTGTGCCTGGCCGGTGGCGTCGCGGAGAACTCCGTGCTCGCCGGAAAGCTCGCCGCATCCGGCCGGTTCACCGACATCTACGTCGCGCCCGCCTGCGGTGACGCCGGGACCGCGCTCGGTGCTGCTCTCGTCGTCGCCGCAGGTCATGGGTTCCGGCCCCGACGGCTGACCCACACTCAGTTCGGCCCGTCTTGGGGCGAGGATCGGATCGGGTCGATGCTCACCACGTGCGGGATCGAATTTCGGCGCACCGACGACCCTGCCGCCACCGCAGCCGAACTGCTCGCTCAGCAGCAGATCGTGGCCTGGTTCCAGGGCCGCATGGAGTTCGGGCCCCGCGCGCTCGGCGCGCGCTCACTGCTGGCCGATCCGTCCACCGTCGAGATGCGTCGCCGGGTCAACATGATCAAACGGCGTGAGCAGTTCCGCCCCTTCGGCCCGTCGGTGCTCTCGGAATACATCCCTGACCTGTTCGGACGGCGGATCGATGCGCCGTTCATGTCCTTCACCCTGCCAACTGCCAACAATGCTCCGATCGTCGCGGCCACCCACGTCGACGGCACCAGCCGCCCTCACACCGTGAATTCGGAGACCGGGCTCTACCGCCGTCTGATCGAGGGTTTCCACCAGCTCACCGGGACACCGGCGGTGCTGAACACATCCCTGAATTCCGGGTGGGAGCCGATCATCGCCGCACCCGAACAGGCTGTGGCGTTCCTGTTCTCCTCACCCGCCGACGCCGCGGTGATCGGCCACCACGTCATCACCAAGAAGCCCTGAGCCGCTGCGCGGAAGCCGACGCAGGATAGAACGCGGGGTTATCGGGCTTCGGTGGGGTGCTGGCTCCAGTCGAACCCGAGTTCACCTTTGTCTGCGAGGATGCGTTCCCACCAGTCGCGGTTGTCGCGGTACCAGCGGACGGTCTCGGCGATCTCCGGTTCGAACTGTCGCATCGGCTGCCACCCGAGCTCGGTTTCGAGTTTCTCGGGGTTGATCACGTAGCGGCGGTCGTGATTCGGGCGGTCCTCGATGTGGGTGATCCACTCGGCTGGATCCAGCCCCAGTTCGGTCACCACCATGCGGGCGATATCGAGGTTTGTGACTTCGTGGCGTGCCGAGATGTCGAAGATCGGCAGCAAGCCGGGGTCGGTCGCCGCCGCCTTCGGGATCTCGCCCAGCTCCGCGTGCAGCACCTGATGCACCGCATCGCAGTGGTCGAGCACGTGCAGCCAGTCCCGGCTCTGCAACCCGTCGCCGTAGACGGGGATCTTGCGGCCCCGCAGCACGTTCGTCACCGCCAGGGGGATCAGCTTCTCCGGCAACTGGTACGGGCCGAAGTTGTTGGCGCAGTGAGTCAACCGAATGTTCAATCGCGGGTAGGTCGCCATGTAGGCGCGCACCATCTGATCACCGGCGGCCTTCGCCGCCGAGTACGGGGTCTTGGCGTTGAGCGGGCTGCGCTCGGTGAACCACTTGTCCCCGGGCGGCAGCTCCCCGTACACCTCGATCGTCGACACATGCACGTGCGAGCGCACCGGCACCAGACGACTGCACTCGGCCATCACCTGCGCCCCGAGGGCGTTGGAGCGCATGAACGCCGACGGCCCCAGGATTGCGCGGTCGTTGTGGGACTCGGCCGCGAAATTCACGACGTAGTCCGGCTGATACCGCCGGTAGATCGCCTCCATCACCTCGAGGTCGGCGATATCGGCCTTTTCGAAGCTGATCCGGTCGATCACCGGATCCAGGTTGGCCATGTTCCCGGCGAACCCGATGTAGTCCACCGCCACCACCTGCGCATCCGGTTCCCGCTCGAGCAGGAAATGCACGTAGTTCGCGCCGATGAAACCTGCGGCGCCGGTGACGAGGTAGACGGCCATGACTGGCGAGCCTAGCGGACCCGCGCACGGGGGCGAATCCGCGCGGCGACCTCAGGTCCTTGCGTCGATGTCGTGGACGGGGGACCAGCAGCCGCCGCGCTGGAGTCGGCCTCGACCACGCCGTCCGCCGCGCTGCCGTGGGCCGCTCGCTCGCGGCCGTGACATGCTGCCAGCATGCCTACCTCGACCCCGGTCCAGGAGGAATTGACCGAGGTGCCTGCACGACTCGCCCTACCGCAGAACAGCATGCATGTGAACTCCTCCAAGAGGTCCTCTGCCGCCTCGAGCCGCGATCAGAGCAGCAAGGAACGATCCGCGGGACACAGCGAACTAGCGGGTGCGGGCGATCGGCGTCGCGCGGTGGCATTCGTGCGTACGCAGCCGGTGTCGGTTCCGGATGGGGTGCTGATAGCCATGCGAGACCGCAACTTTCGTGGCGACCGTCGGTCGCGGCAACCGTGGTTCGATCTGCACCCTGCCAGCTACGAACAGCTCGCCGCTGCCATCGCTGCGATCGATGACGTTCTCACCGGGGAGGGGTTCGAGCGCGGACCGTTCGGATTCGAACCGATCAGTGAAGACGAGCCGCTGCATATGCGGGCGTCGTGGGCGCGCGATCCGCTCACTGACCGGCACGACCTCTATCTTCCCGACGTCGATGGCATCGTCGGATCCGTCGACAACGCCTCGGTTTGGGGCTCGGGACTGATCCGCGTCGACGTGGACAAACAAGCCATCGAACTGACCTTCCGCGACACCGAGCCGGAAACCCTGGCCGCAATCGTGGCCGCCCACGTGCAAGCCGCCGACGCCCCCTATCGCTGAGACCCCCCCACCACATGCGGTGCCGATGCTGGCTATTGCTCGTCGGTCTGGTCTTGCTCGCGGCCAAAGGAAAGCGTCGAAATCGAACGGTGTCGGATCGCCGCTGTTCTCGCCGTCGGTCAGAGCGTCGCGCAGCAGCTGTTCGGCGTTCTCCTGCATCATCGGCGGCGGTGGTTCCATCGGAGCGGCGTCCGGATCCGGCCGGAAGTCGTCGATGCTGAAGTCGGGGCCCATAAGCCGCGACCAGCTTCTCGTAGAGGGCATCTGCCGCGCCACTCTCGAACAATTCATCTGCTCGCCCTCCCGCCGGATCAAGGTGATGGGACCGATTCAGTAGCTTGTTGGAGCTATCTCGAGCGACCCGAAGAAGGTTCCGAGAATCGCGTTGTCGGCGTAGGCCAGCTCGGTGGTTGCCACGTTGTCAGCGGTGAACCATCGCAGATCTTGGCCCTCGGTGAGGGTGATGTCGTCGAGGTCGAAATCGACGGCTGCAGTGAAGGTGTGCTCGATGCCGAAGTCGAGGTCGCGCGTGCACAGGTGCGTCACCGTGGTCGGGTCGAGCTGGATACCGAACCCGGTCGTGGTCCAGTGGAGCTCTTCGGTGATTTCGCGGACGATGCATTCGAGCGGGGTCTCTTCTGGCTCGATCATCCCGCCGAGCAGGCTCCACATGTTGGGGTAGAGGATCTCTGGCTTGTCGTCGCGCAGATACAGCAGCACCTGGTGGTGCGGGTTGGCCAGGATGATCTGCGTGCCTTCCTTTTTCGCCATGAGGCGGTTGTCCTTTCAGCGCTGGTAGGCGGTGGCGATCTTGCGGGCCGCCGCCGCGACGTCGTCGAGGTCGGTGTCGGTCATCGCGGGGTAGAGCGGCAGGCTGAGGATTCGGTCGGACACCGTCCGGGCGATCGGCGTCACCATCAGCGTCTCGGGATCGACGTCAGCGAACACAGGTGTCGCTCCCGAGTGGACGATACTGATTGTGGGCGCGCCGCACCGACACTGTGCGTGAGGCGCTATCGCAATTCATGGCCTGTGACGTGCACGAGGATGAACGTGAAGCCTATCCCCAAATGCACGCCCAGCGAGCGGGAACCGTCGACCACTAGCTGCGCTTGCCTGCGGAAGCAGCGACGAGCTGGCGCACTTCACCGACACGACGCGCGAGCCTGGCCGATCCGATGTCGCTGCTGAGTCGAGCCAGTATGTGCCGCGCGGCGTCGAGGTCACCGGTGCGGGCGTGGGCTTCGGCCAGCCAGGTTCGATACAGTGCCACTTCGCGCACAAGGTGGCTTGGGTACCGGTCTATGGCAGGGGAAAGCAGCTCCTCGGCCCGCGTGGGATCGCCCAGTTCGACGAAGCAACGGCCTGCCATCACCTCGATTTCGTTGCGGTTCAACCAGTACACCCAATCCGGTTCGGAACCACCACGTGAGCAAGATTCGAACGCGTCGTCCACGGCGTCGAGCGCGCGCCGCGTCGTGTCCTCATCGCCTGCCTTGGCGCTTGCCCAGGCGACCCTTTCCAGCAGCAACGCCTTGGCGGCGGGAGATGCGTTCTTGCTGCCGACCACCGCCGACCGGGCCAGCAGCACCGCATCGGCGGGCCTACCGATGTTGGCCAACTGGTAGGCGAGGCTGGAGAGCAACTGGCCCGCGAGCGGCTGGTTGTCAGCAGTCGCTGCCGCATGGTGGCCTTCGAGGTAGATACGTTGCGCCTCGGCATAGTGGCCCGCATCGGAGGTGACCCAACCGGCAAGCTGTGCCAGCTCTCCGACCGTGCTCAGCAATCGGCGTCCAACCTCGTCGGTATAGCTGCACTCGCGGACCACCATTTGGGCGTCAGCGAGTTCCTTGGACACCACCGGGAACAGCTCTCGTCCGCTGATCGCGTCATCGAGGCGACGCAACTCGATAACGCGCTCCTCGAGCTGAACAGCCAGTCCCGCGCCGATCATTCGTCCCGCCGCGGAATGCGCTACCGAAGGTGTGTCCGCGACAAGCCATCCGTGCGCGATTCGCACAGGATCGCCAACCGGTTCGGTCAGGATTGGGACGCTCACGTCCAAGGCCTGCGAATAGGCGCTGACGTGCTCGGATCTGACTGTCCGCTGCCCGGTCTCCAGCATGCCTAGCAGTGCCTTGCTGTAGTGGGTGCGCGCAGCCATCGCAGACAAGCTCAGGCCCGCCTCTTCGCGAGCTGCACGAAGCTGTGCACCCGAGATGGTGCCGTCGGATTCGCTGCTGGCGGCCACACGACCAGCCTAACGGCTTAAGCCAGCTGTGGACGTTTGTAGACGCCGAAGTGTTCTATCCGCGAAACATCTCCGCATAGCGTTGCTTTCAGTCCCGCCGTCGAAATGATGCGGTGCCCTCCTCGCCCCCGACGGCGGGTGCTTCTCACCTGCTAGCGAATTGGAACGGTTTGTTCGATGAAATGGGTCTTGATGTCCCGGTGACCCCCGCAACGTCTCGTCACCATTGCGAAAACATCTGGAACGCAGTCTATTTGACGATAGCGCCGGTAGCGTGGCGTCAGGGTGAACACATTGGGTCCGCTACCAGACTGCCTGGCTGGAGACGGCCGTACGTCCCGTCGGGGGCTGCGCTCGGTCTCTCAGCTCGTTCATTCCGCGCCATCTTGATCTCATGATCCGCAGAAAGGACTGCGCCTGGTGCCCGAGAAGGTCGTCAAGGAGAAGGTACTGGTCTACGTCGTTCGCGACGGCAAGCTGCTGGTGTTCCGGCACACCGACTACTCGTGGGAGGAAGTCGGGATCCAGGTGCCCGCCGGCAGCGTTCGCGCCGGGGAAACGCCCGAGGATGCGGCGCTGCGCGAAGCGCGGGAGGAGACCGGGTTGTCGGACTTCAAGGTCGTACGCAAGCTCGGAGAAGCCGAGTACGACATCAGCCCCTATCGGTTCGAGATCCAGCAACGGCACTTCTTCGAGCTGGAGTTGTGCCAGGACGCGCCGGACCGGTGGGCAAGCCAGGAAGACCACGACGGCGAGGCGGCGCCGACACGGTTCGAATGCTTCTGGATTCCGCTCGAAGCCGCCCACGTCCTGCAATCGGGACAGGGCGCTCTGCTCGGTCGCCTCGCCGACTGAGCCAGACCAAGCCACCGATTCCAGTTGGGAGTGAGCCCTGTGAACGGGGACAACCAGCACAGCCGCGGCATCACGTTCACCGCTGCAACGGTTCGCTCCCACCTCGCGCTCATCGGTGGCGCCGACCACCCGCAGTGAACGCCATTCTGCGCAACGCCGGTGCGAGGCGCGCGGTTGGTACCGTGGTTGCACCACTGATTCGGCTCGCGTGCAAAGGATTCCGTGATGCGTGCAGGTAGCGTAGTCTCCGTGACCGAGCTCGCGGTGTGGGTGTCGGCGCGCGTCCCCGGTGAGCGCCGCTATGTCTTGGGCATCGCCGGTCCACCGGCGGCGGGCAAGTCGACGCTGTCGCAGAATCTGGCTGCGTTCATTACCACCGCATGCGGGATTGGAGCGGAGATCGCTCCGATGGACGGGTTTCACAGGACTTCGGCCGAGTTGGACGCTGTCGGCGCACGGCACCGCAAGGGTGAGCCCGACACCTTCGATGTGGCCGGGTTCGTCAACCGGCTGAAGTTGCTGCGCGAATCACCGCTCGGCGCGCGTGTGGGCTGGCCGATCTATGACCGCGAACTGCATGATCCGGTCCCGGACGCAATCACTTTCACTGATGAGCGGATTGCGGTGGTTGAGGGGAACTACCTGCTGCTCGACGATCCTGGATGGGCAGAGGTCCGCAGCCATCTGGATGAGGTGTGGTACCTCGATGCCGAGGAAGGTGTGATCGAGCAGCGGCTGACCGATCGGCATCTGCTCGGGGGCAAGACCATCGAGCAGGCGCAGTCCAAGATCGCTGACAGCGATATGCCCAACGCCCGGTTGATTGCGCACACTCGCGACCGCGCCGGTGTCGTTCTGCGCGCAACGTCCGGGAGCTACCTCATCTGCGAAGTTCGCTGACGCTCTCGGCCCAGTGGCGGGTGCCGAAAGATTGGCACGACAGCGTGGCAATCTCGGAGCCGCGTGTGAGGGCACCGACGAAGTCACGGCTGTGGCCGTAGTCGTCGCAGAACGCGCCGTGGAGGATATCGCCGGCGCCGAGGGTATCGGCGCGGGTGACCGGGGTGACGTCGATGGCGCCGTGTCGGCCGTCCGCGGTGTACAGAATCGGTTCCGGTCCGCGTGTCACGGCCGCATGCTTCGGCCCGGCCGCTCGCAGGTGATCCAGCAGCGCTGCACTGTCACCGTCGAAGCCGGGCGGTGCGAAGGCGGACGAGCAGATCGCGACATCGACAAGCGGTAGGAGCTGGTCATGGACCGGCTTCCATCGGCCTGCATCAAGGACGACCGGCACCCCGATCCTGGTGGCATAACGTGCGACGCCGATCGCGAGATCGGGATGGTGGCCGTCGACGAGCACCACAGACGCCTGGTCGACGTACTGTGTGAACTCGGTAGCGAATGGGGCGTGGATCCGGGCGGCGTCGAGCCCGACGACGGTGCGGGACTGCGCTTCCAGCGCGACCACGATGGAGGACACCGGCGGTCGGTCGACGGTGTCGGGTGTTGCGTCGACGACGGTGACGCGGTGGCTGGTCAAGTCATTACGTACGAGGTCGGCGAGCTGGTGACGGCCAAGGGCGGTGATCAGCGTCGGCTCCTGGCCGGAGACGATCGCGTAGGCGACAGCAGCGTTGGCGGCTGGTCCACCGGCGCCCAGGAACTGGTCTTGGGCTTGGGTTTTGGTGTCCTCGCCGGGATAGTGGTCGACGGCGTAGGCGATGTCGAGGGTGGCCAGACCTACGAACAGTGCTGCGGTCACCGGATGTCTCTCCTTCGTGTCAATTGATCAGCAGGTGTTCGAGGTAGGCGGTCTGGTCGGAGTAGGTGCGCACGCTGATGACGGCCACGAACTCTCGGCCGATCACACCGGCCAGGCCAACGATCGTGGCGCTGGTCCCAAGTTGTCCGCGATCTCCCGGATAAGTGCAGTCTCGACCGCTTCACCCGGTTCGACGTGCCCGCCGGGTAGATAGATCCACTTTCTGCCGCGCTCTCGTGCCGGTGGAGCCGGGGCGGTCGATCTCGGCGCAGCCTTCGGCCAGCAGAGCGGCGGAAGGGCACACTATCGAAGAATTTGGTGTTGTACCGAAGCGTGAGCCTGTTCCAGGACGATCGTATCCCGTCCCCAGGCCATGTCACGGTGATGCCCTGCGGCCGTCCGAAAGCCTACCTAAAGCTGATGTTCAGAATCTGACCTATCGTCTACCCGGGTGATCTGTCGTACGGCAGGTCAGCGGGTCGAGTACCGACCGTACAATCGGGCCTCACGGTGTTCCGGACAGGCTAATTGTCTACTTCTTGTCTGGCGTCTGCTGTTGAGCTGTGATCAGCTGGCTCTGTTGGTGGATAAGGTCACCGCGGGTCCGCAGGGTCTCCTCGTGCTCCGGGCCGAGCAGTCGGTTGCGCGTGTCGAGCAGTTGCTGGAAGTCGGCGGCGGCGCCTTCGTGGTCTCCGGCGGATGCCCGGGTATCGGCCAGCATGTCCAGTGTTCGCAATGTGTCCGGGTTGTCGGGTCCGAGCACACGTGCTCGCCCGTCGTACACCTGCTGGTAATCGGCGATGGCTGCGGTGTAATCACCGATCATGGCGCGGGAGGTGGCCAGGTTGGAAAGCATGATCAGCGTTTCCTCGTGATCGGTACCGAGACTGCGTACTCGGGCGGCGTGTAGTTGCTCGTAGCTGGCGGCCGCGCCGGCGAAATCGCGGCAGTCGAACTGGAATTCGGCCAGGCGGCGCAGGCTGGTCAGGGTGTCACGATGGTCAGCCCCCAGTACGCGAGTCTGGTCGGCGATCAGCTGCTCGTAGTCCGAGACGATGCTCACCCTGTCCACGGTACGATCGGAAAGGCGATTTGCTCAGAGCTTTTCGGCGTGGAATGTCGAGGTTCCTGGCGTACTGCGGGCTGCCCGGCGCTTTCCCACCCGCCAGGCGTTGCTGGAAGCGTTCTTCCTACAAACGGATCGAGGCCCTAGTTCTGAGCGCCCGCGACCGCGACCCGGCCGGTATGGGGGTGATCGACAACCTCCAGCCGCCGCGCCCGAAGTCAGGCCGGTCGAGGTGTCCTCGCCGCGGTCGGTGTGTTCGGACGAGATCGAGGAGCACGTCGGAGTTGATAGCCTGCCTGAACCGGCTATTCCGACTTCGCTCGCACGACAGTAGGTGGACAACATGCCCGCGGATGGCCCCACGATCTTGGCAACTTCGATGGGATTCAACCGGGCTCGCGCCCCCTGGCAGCCTTCCCCGATCTTCCAGTACGCCTTCGAACTGGCGAGGGTGGCGTCGCGGCCCCGCTTGTGCTTCCTTTCCACGGGTACTGGTGACCGACCGACGAGCATCGAAGCGTTCCATGCCGCCTTCGCAACCAGCGGTGTCGCCACCAGCCACGTCAGCTTGTTCGACAAACCGAACATCTCTGACCTATCCGAGCACCTCAACAACCAGGATGTCGTCTGGATCGACCGGGGGAGCGTGGTCAATCTGCTCGCGGTGTGGCGCGCGCACGGCCTCGACCGGATTCTGCGGGACTGCTGGGAGCGCGGTGTTGTCCTGGGCGGTGAATCAGCAGGTTCGTTGTGCTGGTTCCAGGCCGGAACTACCGACTCCTACGGCGAGGTTCAACCGTTCGATAACGGCCTGGGATTCCTCCCGTTCGCCAATGCAGTGCACCACCGCGATCGCCGCGAGCAGTTCCACGAGTACCTCGCCTCTGGGCCCGTTTCGATCGGGTACGCTACCGATGCTGGTGCCGGACTGCATTTCTCGGGCACCGAACTCGTGGCTGCGGTCAGTGATCGGAAAGGTGCTGGCGCGTACAAGGTCTCACGCGGGCTGGACGGCGAGATCGTGGAAGATGCCCTGGTGGTCGATCAGCTCAGACGTTAGTCCTGGCGGCCGGATTACAGCTCCGACATCGTTGCGGCCGTGCCATTGCCAACGGCCCGCTGCCTCAACCAGAAGCCCTCACCACAGCGGATCGCTGGATCCTGTCGCGGCTCGACACCGTCATGGCCGACTCCGATGCCCTCTTCGAGGACTACCAGTTCGCCACGATCGCCGACCTGCTGTACCACTTCGCGTGGGACGAGGTGTTCGACGGGTATCTCGAACTGTCCAAGGCGACCTACGCCGGGGACGCCGCGGCGGACTCGGCACGTCGTGTCCTCGGCCACGTCCTTGACACGCTGTTGCGACTGCACTCCAGCAACGAGGTCACGTTCTCCCCGGTCGCCAACGCCGGAGCGGCGAACACCTCCAACTCGCCCAGCGCCGGACGACTGCTGCACCCCATCGTGCCGTTCGTGACCGAGAAGCTGTGGACCACACTCACCGGCCGGGAGTCCCTCGTCATCGCAACCTGACCCACCAGCGGCGGCTACCACGATCCGGCGGCCGAAACCGAAATCACCGGACTGCAGAACCTCGTTACCGAGGTTCGACGTTTCCGCTCCGACCAAGGTCTGCCCACAACCAAGTCCGTCCCAGCCGAACTCGAACTGTCCACCGCCCTCGGAAAACATGAGGCCGCAATCCGGCACCTGCTGCGGCTGGAACCAGCTACCCAAACTTTCACGGCCACCGCGACATTGCCTCTGGGTGAAGGTCGGGTGAGCCTGGACCTGACGCAAGCGATCGACGTCGACGCCGAACGGCGACGGTTGGAAAAGGACCTCGCGGCGGCGCAAAAGGAGCTCGACGGCGCAACAAAGAAGCTGGGCAACGACCAGTTCCTGGCCAAAGCACCCGCAAACGTCATCGACGGCATCCGTACTCGAGAGCGCAGCGCCCACCGCGACATCGAAAGGATCCAACACCAGCTCGACGCTCTGCCAATGTCATAGACCGACAAGGCGTCTCGCTATAGCCCGCGAAGCCGGATCGCTGCGGGCCGTGCCCGCAGCGATCCCGGGGTCGGCGAAAGCTTCGCCCCGCGGTTCGACATCCACATAGCGCGCACCCTCTAAGCGCCACATCTCTTCGGTCATCCACCGCCCGGCAATCTTCAGGTTGGAAGCCAGTACTGGCAGATTCCGTCGCTGGTGATCGCGTCGAGTTCACCGCCGCAGGCGGTGATGACGCGGCGGGAGGCGAGATTCTCAGCACGGCAGGTCATCCGGGCGCGGCTGATGCCGAGATCCTTTGCCAGGGGCAGTGTCTGGCGCAGGATCTCGGTGGCGACTCCTTGTCTGCGTCGGTCGGGGACGACGACGTAGCCGATATGGCCGCCCCAGTGCAGCAACTGCTCGGTGAGCTCGTGACGGATATCGCTGCTGCCGATGATCTGCCCCGACGTGTCCTCGGCCATCAGGAACGTGCTGGCCACCGCACCGGGATCGAGGTCGATGCCGCGGCGAGCCCTGTCGAGCCGATCCAGGTAGGCAGCCCAGGGGCCGTCGTAGTCCTTGGCGAAGGTGAAGCAGTCGGCGTGCAGGCGCTGGCGGACCGACAGAAACTGCTCCTCGTCGCCCGGCCCGAGCACCCGCAGCCGGAAACCCGCCGGGCTGCTGGTGCCGGAGATCAGTGGCAGCGACATCTCGATCTCGGTGGTGCCGGGGTCGTCTAGTGCTTGCCTGCGTCGACCGGTCTCGGTGAACCCGAGACGGGTGTACAGCACACGAGCAGGTTGATTGCCCTCAACGACCCACAGGTGCAGCTGACGATGCGTGCCTGCGCGCGCCCAGTCGACGACGGCGCCGACGAGTGCATCCGAGACACCGGTGCCGCGGGCGCTGGGATGGACCCACAGCGACACCAGAGAGGGCTGCCCGTTGTCGAGGAGCCCGCCGGCCGAACCGATTAGCGCATCGTTTGCCTCGGCGACGAACAGCACCTGCCGGTCCATCCAGCCCCGCCACTGCCCCTCGCTCCACGCCGAGGCGACCTCGAACCCCGAACCGAAGACACCGACCCGGGCTTCCCGCAACGCTTCCAACCGCACAGCCCGCACGAGCTGCCAATCATCGGCAGCCGCCCTGTATACCCTCATCGCCTGAGCCTGGCCAGCGCCGCTCAGCAGCGCAACGCATTATCGCCTGGCCCTCCAACGGCGCCGCCACCATTCGCTCGCACCTACTTCACCTGCCAACACCACGAGCTGGACCTGCCGGCTGCAGCGCTACCGCACGAACACGGTGAGACAATTCGGGATCACCTCACCGAGGTGCTCCACGAAAGGGCCTTGATGCACCGATCGGCGACCAACTCATGAGCCACGCCGGGCCGCTCCATCCGCGCGACCCAGACGCCTGGCAGCAGTACCTCGCCGAAGGCAATGCACGCCAGCCCCGTAAGCGAGTCGGCGCCGACGCCCTCACCCTCGATCATGACCACTCCATCCTGCTCGTCGATCCCGCCTACAAACCCGACTGGGACCTTCCCGGTGGAATGGCCGAAGCAAACGAACCACCCAACACCGCAGTCCGCCATGAACACCTTGAGGAACTCCACCTCCCCTGCCGGGTCAGCGCTGGGCCGCAGGAACCGCTCCTGCGGCCTGGGCTACCACCTCGGTCAGCGCCACCGCGGCGTCCGGACGACCAAGCTTGCGCGCCCGCGCCGCAATCGTCTCCCGCCGAACGGGATCAGCCAGCAGCGGCTCTACCGCAGCGCGCACTGCCTCCGTTGTGATCCCCTCGCTCACCGCGACCGCTGCACCCGCCTCCGACAGCAGCCTGGCCGCCTTGGCCTGCTCGCCCCCGGCCGAGGACGCCAACGGCAACAGCACCGCAGCCCGGCCGACCGCGGTCAGCTCGGCGAGGGTTCCCGCGCCGCTGCGGCTGATCACCACATCGGCCAACGCCAGTACATCGGCCACCAGATCACCCGAGACGAACCCGCACAGGTGATAGCGGGCGGCCAGCTCGGCGGGCAGGCCAGCAGCGGCCACCGCTAGTGCCTCTACGTTGGAGGGCCCGGCCTGATGAATCATGTTGGCGCGAGCCAACAGCCACCGCAGCAACTCGGCGACCACGCTGTTGATCTCCTGCGAGCCTTGGGCGCCGCCGGTGACATAGACCGTCGGCAAACCCGGATCGAACCCAGTCCCGAGCTGTGTTCGCGCCCGTGCGGGGTCCCCGCCGAGAATCGACGCGCGCACCGGGTTTCCGGTGACGATCGCGCGAGCGCGTAGACGCGGGCTCAGGAGCGTGATGCTGGCTTCGGCGGTTAACGCGATCCTGGCCGCGCCCTTGGCCAATACTCGGTTCGCCAGCCCAAGACCGACCGTCTGTTCGTGCACGACCAGCGAGACGCGCAGTAGCCGTGCCGCCAGGCCCACCGGCAGCGCTACGAACCCACCGGTGGCCAGCACCACATCGGGTTTGAACCCAGCCACCGCCCGCACAGCCTGCACCGCACCCACCGGGACACGACCGAGATCGGTGAGGTTCGCGCGATTGAGAATGGCCAGCGGATTACGGTCACGGCGAAGCTTGCCCACCTGCACCGAAGCAAACTCAATACCTTCAGCTTCGGCGGTTCGCTGCTCGAGCGACCCAGCCTGACCAATCCACAACAACTCGACAGGACCGGCCAGCTCACGCAGCTGGCGTGCCACTGCCAGCGCAGGAAACACATGACCACCGGTTCCGCCGCCGGTGAGCACGACCCGAAGCTCGTCAGTCACGCCCGTGATCGTAGGGGCATCGCCATGTCATTGGACGCGACGGGCTGAGATCGAACCACATCAATCCGATGAGCGCCCCGTCCGGCGTCGAACGCCGCCTGAGCGGGGGCGTTGGCCGCTGGGGCCAGCGCAGGATATGTGGCATGACAGTGCGCTCACGGTCGATGCTTGACGGTAATGCGCCAGACCATGTAGAGCGACAGAACAGTGGTGACAGCAACCAGAGTCCAGATCGACGAAAGTAGGCTGAAGGATCGCGCGAATCGGTACCACGAGATTGGACTTCAGGAACTCCGGTTCTGGAAACGGTTGAGTTCCTGGATATTTGCCGCCTAGGATCGTCTCGTGCAAACGTTGGCGGAATTGCTCGTCGCTGCGCGCTCATCGGCGGGCCTGACAATCTCAGAGCTTGCGCAGCACCTGGGAGTTAGCCAACAGACTGTTGGACGTTGGGAACGGGGTGTTAATCGACCGAAACGTGACTCCCTGATCGCGGCGGCCACAATACTTGACGCGAGCGTCGACGAGTTGCTCGTCGCTGCCGGATACCGTGCAGTCAGCGACTCCGGCAACTCGGACGGGCTGCCTGTCCGCCCACTGACGGCATCGCTACCGTTCAACCGGCTCACGCCGGAGAAGTTCGAGATGGCCTGTATCTCCCTACAGGATCACCGACACCCCGGTGGACACACCGCGCGATACGGAGCCTCTGGTGAGACCCAGGACGGAATCGATTTGCTCACCACAATTGATGGCCTCCGATACGCGACCGGACAGTGCAAACGCCACAAGCAGTTCGGTCCAGCAGATGTCAGGGATGCGGTGGCGGCGGTAGTTGAACCAGGCAGGATCAACTACCTGTTTCTGTCGCGGGAAGTAGCAACCGCCGATGCCCGCGCCGAGATGGAAAGCCACCCGAACTGGTTGTTGTGGGATGGCGAGACGATGTCCCGCTATGTACGCGAGAAGATGTCCTCCGATGAGTCGATCCGATTCGTCGACACTTACTTTCCGAATCACCGAGAGCCCTTCCTCGGCGTTGCGCTCCCTGGCCCATGGCAAACGATTGCTGAGTTCTACGCCGGAACCTCCGGAGACCAAGCGTTTACCCATGACTGGCAGCTCGTCGGACGCGACACCGAATTGTCGACGTTGGAACACGCGATCCGCGAGGGCGACTTCCCTGTGTCGCTGTTGTTCGGCCGCGGTGGAATCGGCAAGACCCGACTCCTCCGGTCAATCGCCCAGATATTTGACTCCGACGGGTGGTTCGTTCGGATGCTGGGCAAAGACGCCCTGCTCGATGATCGCGCGTACGAGACGATCCCGCGCGCCGACGCTGTGCTGGTTCTCGTCGACGATGCTCATGAACGCCCGAATTGCGGCGACATCGTCGCGAAGCTCACCGCTCGGAACAGCAGAGTCAAGATCCTGATTGCCTCTCGGCCCTATGGGAAGGCGGAACTGGATCGGCACTTGAGACATGCCGGTTTGCTCCAGTCGGATCTAGTCGACGTTTCGCTGGGCGACCTTGTCGACACCGCATCGTACGAGCTGGCCACTGCAGCCCTGGGGCCAGAGCTGCAGACCCATGCGGATCGACTCGCAGCTTTGACTCGAGATTGTCCTCTGGTGACCACGGTGGGTGGGTATCTCATCCGTTCCGGCAAGCTCCACCCCGCTAGCCTCGAACAGGACGACCGTATCCGCGAGACAATACTTCTCGCTTTCAGGGACGCCGTTCTCGCACCTTCTGCACACGGTGACCGCGAGACACGCAGGGCTGTCCTGGATGCTGTCGCGTCACTCCAGCCATTCCGCAGTGGCGATCCCGCGTTCCGCAAGACCATCGCGACGCTGGTCGGGGTTCCCTACAGCCGAGTCAGCCATCACCTGCGAAGTCTTGAGGACTCCGGTCTCCTCCTGCGGCGACGCGAGTCGATCCGCATCGTTCCCGACCTGCTTGGCGACGTGATTTTGGCCGACGTCTGCTTCGACCGCCAGTCAGAAGTGGACTCTGGCTACCTGTCGGAGGTACTCGCCGCGGCGGAGAGCGACGACGCGCGCGTACACCTGTTCCTCAATGTGTCACGGGTGGACTGGCAAGTCGACCACCGTATGGCCGATGCCGTGACTCGGTGCTGGGACGTGGTCAGAGAAGGCCTGCAGCACGGTGATATCGCCACCTACCTGCGCACGGTCAAGACGGTGAATCGGGTGGCTGCGTTCCAGTCAACCCACGCGCTGGCACTGGTTCGGTGGATACTCGACCATCCCGTCGTAGACGAATCCACAGACGAAGCAAGAGTATTCACACCGACATGGCAGCACGTGCTCGACGAAATCGCGACCACAGCACATCTGGCCTCGTACACCCCCGAAGCCCTCCGCGACGCCTGCGAATTGCTGTGGAACCAAGCTCAGGCCGCCGCACAGAACTCGACGGAGACGCGTTCCAACAACCCACTGCGGATTCTGCAAGAGATCTCCGCATTTGCACCGAAGAAGCCGATCCTCGTCAACGAGGCGATGATCGTCCTCGCTGAATCCTGGGCGACACAAAGCCCGCCCTTGTCTCCGCTCACACCGATCGAGCCGCTGGTCGCTACTGAAGGCAGTTCACACCAGTACCGCGACTACACGCTGACCTTGACCGGGTTCGCGCTCAACCGCGACGTGGTGCGCCCCGTGCGGCGCCGCGCCATCGCGCTGGCCCTGCAAGAAATCCAGCGCGACGATCACCGCCGCGCGATCGCTGCGACGACGTTCATAGAGTTGGCTTTGCGTTACCCGACTGGTGATGTCAGCCGACAAGTCGACGCTTCCGAGCGAGAAGGATGGGAACCAGATTTCCTGGACACCATTTCGGAACTGAACGAAGTCCTTTGTTCAACCGTGCTCGATCCGGTGGTGTACCTGGGCATTCGCGACGCGTTGTCGTGGCACGCCAACTACGGCACCGGGCCGGTTCATACCGCGGCAGTGGCTGCGATCGTAGCTCTGCCCGATACTCTCGCCGATCAGGTCGCGCTTTGGATGCACGACAGTTGGGGACGGCTGATCCGACGAGCCGGCATCGGCTTCGAGGAAAACCAACGCATAGTCGCAGACCAAGTCGCGCGCGTATCGGCACGTGTCATCGAAGAGCTGGACGATGAGGCGATCACCCGACTGCTTGAAGGACGCGCACAACGACAGCAAGCGGCCTTCGGCAGGCCGGTAGTGTCTCGCAACAGACTGCTCGAAGTTCTCGTGATGGGAAGACCCACGCTGGCAACAGCTATCGTTGATCGGGTACTGAGCCATCCTGGCTCTGTATTGAGTGTTTTCGTCGTGGCCATCGTCGACTTGGTAGGGCGAACATGCCCCACCGACTTGATGGCCACCACTCAACGACTCCTCGACAGTACCGATCCCACGATCCGCAACAACGCCGCTGTCGGCCTGGCGAGAAGGGCTCGCGTCAACGAGCCAATCCACCATGGCGAACTCGACCTGCTGTTCGACTTCGCCGTAGACCACGATGTTGCGGTTCGTCTCGCTGTTGTCGAAGCAGCGGTCAGGCTCGCCGACACACACCACGACGACGCCACCGCTCTGCTGGTTCGCATCCCGTTCTCAGATTCGCCAGCCATCGCTCAGGACATACTCATGTACCTTGAGGCAGGCCATGCCCTCACCTGGGCTTCGCTGTCTCGTGCACAGCAGTCGACGATATGGGAAGGAATCCGCAGCCTTTCTAAGCTCGATGACCATGCTGTACTCGCGTTCCTTCGGCAGCGCTCCTCGGAGGACCCGGCGACAGTAATCGGGCTACTTCGGCAGCGAATCGAGGAGTCGGAGTCAACTCATCCAGAGGCGTCACGGCGGCCCGTTCCAATCTCCTGGACTGAACCACTGGCGGTCCGCGAGCACCCGCACTTCCGAGAACACCTGCATGAAATACTCATATGGATCAGCCAGGGAAGTTCCTGGCAACGCGAGCGCATGGGTGGTGCGCTATTCGCAACTGCCGCAGCGACTTACGATCAGCCAGTGCTGTCGTTGCTCCAAGAGCTCCTGTCGATGGGTAGCGACGCCTACGCCCGATCGGTCGCCGTGGCGATTCGACACGCACCCAGGGATCTGATCTTGCGGGAGGTCAGCTTCGTGACGGAAGTCTTGACGACAGCCAACCAGTTCGGGCAAGAGCGGCTTGAACTGATACAGCAGGCCTTAGCCTCGTCAGCGTTGACAGGGTCTCGACAGGGGGTGGCAGGAGAGCCATTCCCCGAGGACATCCAGCTTCGCGATGAATGTGCCGCGATCGCCGACCGCTTCCAGGCCATATCACCGGTGACGGCGGCGTTCTATCATGCATTAAGTGAGCGTGGCGCACAGGCGGTAGAGCGCGATAGACATCGCTACCAACAAGTAGACAACCGCGCGTGGTAACCACAATTTCCCGATGTCACCACCCCGCCGAGATGGTAGTGGAGCTGCCCGACGCGGCGCGTGCCCCGCAGTAGATCGACCAGCGCAGTTTGTCCCGGGCTGACACCGGAAGCCCCTGGACGAACTGCTCTTGCTCGACACACCGGTCGGCCCAGCGGCCACGGAAAACATCCGGCTCTTCGCCGGACTGATCACCCTCGCTTTGTGGAACACCGGTATCAACGCCGATAGCGTCGCTCGTCGCACCACGGGGGCGCGTTGTCGGCGTCGATGAGCACCGCCACCTCGCCACGCTCGTACAGCGGAGAACTGATCTGGGTGCTGAATCCTTTCGGGGAACCGGATCGCTCAGTAGCCGCTTACCCATGGTGACGAGTAGGCGTCCGGCGACTCTTTGCAAACGGCCGCGGTGAGTCGATGCTCGATGGTCCCCGGGCGCCATTGCCGCACAATACCGTCCGCATCTGGGCGCGACCGGTGTCTTCCAGCGGTGCGGTTGGGGGCGGTTCGACGAGGTCATACGCACCCGTCCATCGAAGCGTCCGACGCCTCGGGCCGGGCCATGGTTGTTGCTGCGGCGGCTTTGTCGAGTGCGTCGTCGCGGTGGGGGAACAGTCGTCGGATGCCGCCGCGTGGGTTGGGGAGGTCGTCGTGCCAGCGGGGGATGATGTGGATGTGGATGTGGATGTGGATGTGGATGTGGGCGATGCTGCGTCCGGCGGCGTCGCCGTCATTGATTCCGATGGTGGTAGCCGTCAGGCTGGAACTGGTCGTGGAGGAGTTGGCGCGCGGATCGCGCGACGGCGCGCAGGTCGTGCATCTCCGGGCTGGTGAGGTCGAAGAACGACGGAATATGGCGGAAGGGGGCGAGTTCGAGGTGGCCCGGTTGTGCGGGGAAGTTGTCCCAGCGGGCATACCACCGGCGGCTGCGGGTGATGACGGTGTTCAGGTTTGGATCGTCGGGGCGGCAGAAGATGCACGAAACGGGCAGGATCAGATCGCTGCTGCGGGGAAGCTTCGATGACAACGTCGGGCATGGTCGAGGTCTCCTTTCATGGCACTTGTATCAGGAGTGCTTGTGGCAGAACGGTTTTCGGCGTGGTGCCATCGCGGGGCTAGGTGTTCGTGTGGGATTTCGGCGTGGTTGGGCTGGTGCTGGTCTATCGGGGCGAGTCGGGCCACAGCCAGGGCGGCAGGGTGTGCCGGAGTACCGCGTCATCGTCGGCGAGCTCGCCGTTCGGACCGCGGTAGCGGGGATGGTCGACCATCAGTGCACGGCCTCCTCGTGCGAGCAACCTCGTCAGCCGTCGCAGCGCTGGTCTGTTCGTCATTCGGTCGCTGGGCTTATCGGGTGGGGATGCGTGCGAGCGCGCCGCAAGCCGGTAGGGGTGTCGCCTGGCCGATCTCGGTGGCCGGGGGCCTCCACTGGTTGATCGCTACGAGGCCGGGGTCGACGAACTCCAATCCGTCGAACAATGCGCGGATCTGCTGGCGGGAACGTGGTGTGTAGGGCACTGCGCCGGATCGGTTGTAGTGCTCGCACATTCGCACGTAGTCGGGGTGGTCGTCGGTGCCGTCCCACAGGCCCAGGTAGCTGCCCGCGGGCAGGGCAGCCGTGGTGGTGTGCACGATCTTCGCGGCGTCGGAGTAGCTGCGTGCGTAACCGAGGACTCCCATGAACAGCACCGCGACGGGTTGGGAGAAGTCCAGGACGTTGGCTGCGTCGGCGAGCATCTGTTCGGTGTCGTGGTAGTCGGCGTCGAGGATGCTGACGACTCCTTCGGGGGGGGGTGTCCCTATGGTTTTCGTCAAGGACGTCGGCCGGGTTCTGCGCGGCGGGGTTCGAGAATTCAGAGGCTCGGTGGGTTCAGGGCCTGATGATGATGTAGTGCCCCGCAGTCTCTTGGAACTCGACGGCGGCCGCGATGGCGGCATCGTCGAGGGCGGCGCTGTTGTCGGGGACGACGATGAGCTTGTCGTCATCGTCGTGGAGCCGGTGGATGATCGCGACGCAGGTCCCGCGTGCTGAGGTCATCGGTTCGGCAGGGCCCAGGTAGTAGGCGTCGAGTTCCTCGCCGTCGGGCGCGAGTGTGCCGGGGACGTAGCCGTAGTTGGCCAGGTAGAGGAATCCGCAGGTGGGGTGGTGGCTTCCATAGGGTCGGTCGATGGTGAGATCCACTGTTCGGCCGAGGAATTGCCGCGCCAGTCTCAGCGATCCGGATTCCTCGATCGGGTCTGGGCCGGTCATGATCGCAGACTATCGGGCGGCCGGAGCGTCATGCGGCTGCCTGCGGAGCCCGGTAACGCTGTTTGGTTTTGAGCATGGCGAACAGGACGTCGCAGCGTCGCCGAGCCAGGCAGATGAGGGCAGCGTTGTGTTTCTTGCCCTCGGCTCTCTTGCGGTCGTAGTAGGCGCGGCTGGCTGGATCGTGCAGCGCGGCGAACGCGGACAGAAACAGCGCCCGTTTGAGTTTGTGGTTGCCGGATCGGGCGGGGTGTTCACCGCGGATGGAGCTGCCGGAGCGGTGGGTGATCGGGGCGATGCCCGCATAGGAGGCGAGGTGGCCGGCGGTGGCGAAGGTGGTGCCGTCGCCGACTTCGAGCAGGATGCGGGTGCCGGTCCTGACACCGATGCCGGGCATCGAGGTCAGGACCTCGGCAAGAGGGTGATCGGAGAACATCTTCTCGATATCGGCGGCAATCTGCTGACGTTGCAGCAGAACAGATTTCAACGAGTCCGCCAGTTTCGGGAGCACGGTTTCCGCGGCTTTCGTTCCGGGAACGGTGACGGTTTGCGCGGGCAGCGCGGCCAGAATCTCATCGACCAGTCGCGCGCCCATGCGTGGGGCGTGTTTGGCGGCGATGGCGGTGAGTTTGCGTCGGCCGGAGGCCCGGATCCCTTCGGGACCGCCGCAGCGCGAGAGGATTTCGAGCACCGCTGGGTGCGCGATGCGGGGGCCGAGCACGCGTTCGAGAGCGGGGTGGATGCCGGTGAGCAGGCCGCGGATCCGATTGCTGGTGCGGGTCGCTTCACTGGCGAGGTCGTCGTCGAACCCGGCCAGGACACCGAGTTCGGTCAGGGTGTCGTCACCGATGTCGACGCGGCGCAGCGTGTGGGGCATGGTGCGGGCCGCGTCGGCGATGATGTGGGCGTCGCGGGCGTCGGTCTTGGCCTGACCTGGGTAGAGATCGGCGATGCGGCGCATCGCCAATCCGGGCAGGTAGGCCACGTCATGTCCGCAGGCGCGGGCCACGGTCACCGGTAACGCGCCGATCGTGTTCGGCTGGTCGACCACGATCAGCAGTGGCCCGTGGGCGGCGAGCTTGTCGAATACCGCCCGCAGCCGGGACTCGTCGTTCGGCAGTGCCTTGTCGAACACGCGCTTGCCGTTCGGGTCGAGCCCGACCGCGTGGTGTTCGCCTTTTCCCACGTCAACGCCGCAGAACACGGCATAAGGTTGTGTCACCTTGCTCGGTCCTCATCGCATCGAAACGCTCAGCGGACGGCCGCCGGATCTGGCGTCAACGCCCGGCACCCACGTTACGAAGAGACCTACCAGCGGCCCTGTCCCCATCAGCGGTCCGTCGACGCCACCAGGACCCGGCGACACCACCCCCCGGATCATTGAAAAGACAGGGGCAAGAAGTCATACCGGGCCTGGCGACCGTGGGCCCGGTTCCGGGCCCACGAAAAAGGTAACGGGGGGGGAGCGTGGATCGCGCAAGCCGATAGCCCCAGCCGTGACCACAAGAGCGCTCGTCACCGCCAGCCATGCGAGAGGCGCCAGCACAACCACTCGGCTACCCGCGTCGTGCAGCTCGCCCGCGTCGGCGACCTCACGAGTCGGCATCGCCCCGAACGCCCACCCGGACGCCAAAACGAGCGCCGCGCAGGCGCTCCCGATGGTCCACCATCGTATGACGCTCGCCCTGAGCGTCCGCCGCCCGAACGCGGCGCGCGCACGAGGAAATCCGTCGAAGGTGCGGTGGCGGCGACCCGCGCCCGCTTACTGATTCGGTAGATGTGACGAGACGAGAGGCGAGCAAAGGAGGATGATCGACGTGCAAGCGCGGATTGGGAGGGGCGTGTCATATGGCCGACTGGGGGTGGGTCAATGACCTGGGGGCGACGCCCGGAGCCGTTGGAGGAATTGTCGGCGGCATTGCCGCGCTGGTAGTTGCTTTCATCACCGGGTGGTTCAGTGCTCGAACGCATCACAAGCTCCCCCATGAGCGGCTGCAAATACTCGTCGAGATTGCAAAGGAGATCCCCGATGACGTGGACCGTGACCAGGTTCTGAGGCGGCAGATGAGTGAAGAGTTGGCTGCTCTAGGGCGCTATAGCCCTCCTGAGCATGTGTCTCTCTGGCTTGTTTGGATCGGCAATGTAGTGATCGCGTTGCTAATCCTGCTTGCGTTCAATTCGGTAGTTTCCTGGTGGTTCCCCGTTGCGGGACTAGTGGTGGGGGCGGGTCTTCTCCTCTACTACGCCATGGCGGACCGATAACCGCAGTCGGACCGGTGTTGCACCTGGTCAATCTCCCCACTGATGTACAGCGAGACTCGAAACCGCTGCTGACGACCCGACCTCGGAAGTCGATCAGGGCGGTTTTTTCATGCCCTAGACGGGCCGCGGGGGCCTCGTCGTACGGCAGGAAGGCGGCCTCGTCATGACCGAGCCGAGCACCCTCACCCATCTCGAAGTCGAGCACGCCCGGATCATCCACGGCGAAGCCCTGGCGGCCATGCGCGGGCTCGCAGCGCGCCAGTTCGACGCGCTGATCACCGACCCGCCCTATTGCAGCGGCGGCACCACCACGACCGAGCGAACCAGCCGAACCGCGCCGCAGAAGTACGTCAGCACCGATTCCGCCTCGGGCCACGCCATGCCCGACTTCGACGGCGATCAGCGCGACCAGCGCAGCTACACGCTGTGGTGCACGCTGTGGCTCGGCGAAGTCCTCCGCTTGGTGCGCTCCGGTGGCCAGGCGCTTGTCTTCACGGACTGGCGACAACTGCCCGCCCTCAGCGATGCCCTGCAGGCCGCAGGTGGCGCTGGCGTGGAGTCACCGTGTGGGCGAAGACGAACGCGCGCCCACAGCCTGGATTCGGGAACGAATGCGAGTACGTGCTGTGGGCATCGCACGGCGTGATTGACCGCGACCACCAACCCCCATGCCTGCCGGGCGTATACCGCGTCGGGTCGCCCAAAGGTAAAGACCGCCAGCACATCACCGCCAAGCCGGTCGACCTGATGCGGCACCTGGTGCGGGGACCGTGCGCGATGATCTTCGAGTGGGTGACGTTGTCGGGGTTGTAGCGGCCGCCGCCGAATTCGCGCATTCACCGACTCTGGATGGCCACGGGTCGAGACACACTCCCGCCGCTATCCCAGCGAGGTCGGCCAGAATCTACACATAGTCCGTGCCAGCAAGATAGATTGAGGTGAGCGTGTATCACGTACTCACGCCTTGAGCAGCGGAATGCGCCCTCACCAAAGCGACGACCCCCTAACCCGATCGTGACCCGTCCGATCTGATCTTCCCGATGAGGGGCGCCGAGTACGCCCGTCCGTGGTCTTGTGTCATCGCCGCGAACCCACTCCGCCCATCACAGATTCCTCAAGCATTGCGATTGCATCATCTATCAGTTCCTTTGCGTGCACCGCCGAAATCACATTGTAGACATGAGACAGATTGCACTGGAGAACACCGTGGCTGATGTTGGTCGTTAGTAACAGCGTTACGTGTACAGACGGAGCGCCGACAAACTGGGCCCCGTCCAACGTCCAGTCACCGATCGCATCGGGAAAAGTAAACTCCTTCATGCTGGACACACAGATGCTGCCCGGGCCATTCCGAATAACATGGGAGACTGCACGCTCACTGTCCTTTAACGATTGCGGGCAGGTGCGATTCATTACGAATAGTCGATTCAGGTGCTCACCGGCACGGCGTCGGATCTTCACCTCACGATTGATCTGCCGGGCCGCATCCCACATGCTTCGCTGGTCGCCCACACGCACCATCGCCGAGACAGACGCGGCGTAGCACCCGACGACTGAGGGCGCGATAGCGGGCACCATGTCTGCGCGGCAATTTACGGGAGAGCTGATATTTAGCCAGATCTTCGCAGCAGGCGACAGCACCCTCCCGGTCGCGACCGCAAGAGCCCCGGCAAGCGCGCTGTGAACGGTGACTCCTTCTTCTCGGCAACGCACGTACAGCAGCTCCAGGGGCTCGGATCGAATCTGCCGTGAAATAAAGCCCGTCTCACGAACGGAGATCTCTTCCGGCCTGTCTATCACCATGCGTGACGGTGGGCGAAATCGCGAAATTGCTTGATTTACCGTCTTGAACAGACGTTCTCGCGCAGATCCCCATAGACCGAGATGTGTTCGCGGCAGCCAATTATCGCTCCCGGATTTCCGATCGAGATCACGGCTTGGAGACGGGGTAGGCCTATCTCCGATTTGAAACTGGTGTGTGAGTTCCACCAAACGACGGAGCAGCATGAACGCCGTTGTCCCGTCAGCGATGATGTGTGAAACCGTCAGGATGATATCGTGCCATTGTTCGCCCTTTGCGGAACCTTCGGAACTCATATGCACCATTCTGAGAAGGGGGCCTGACTTCCAGTCGATGAACTCACGCAACTCCACGTCATTGACTTCACGTTCCCATGCTGTGGAGTCGTGGCTAGCAACGATCACCTTGCGAACCGGGATAGATCTTCCGGGTATCTCAAGAAACCTTGGATTCGTTCCGTCTGATTCTGCAGCTATCGCCGTACGGAGGAGCCAGTTTTCCTGTTGCAGGTGATCGAGCGCCGCCCGCAGAGCGCCCTCATGGATATCTCCGGTGACTCTGATCCTCGGAATGACATTGTGCGGAAAGATCTGATTAATTATCCAGCACCATCGCTCCATTGCCGTCAGATCTCGCTGTATCTGCACACCAGCTGACACCGCGTCAACAGGTGTCACGTCATTCACTCCATCTCCAGCATTCCGCATGTCAACCAACGGAAACGCCAAGTTGCCGCCTGAAAATATTGTGGGGATCCCATTTTCGCTTGACTGACTGCAGACGAGTGTAATTGTCTTTGTGGTAGAGGGTGTTCCATTGCACTCCGGACTTGTTGACTGCCGGATTAGCCAAATCGGTGTCAGGCCAATTCATGTAGCATCCGTCCGTTCGGTCGTTCGGTGCCGGAACGCCCCCGGATTCCGCGAACAACTCCCTATAGAATTCGTTCATCCAGTCGATCCGTGCCGAATCTTCTACTTGGTTGGCCCAGTACATCCCGCCGCCGAACAGCATGCTGGAGTCCCTTTGTGCAATGGCCGTGTCGGTGGCTTGAACACCATTCAACGCGCCTCCCCAAGTCAGCAGGATGGTGGTCACCCCGGAGAACTTATATCGTTCTCCGAGCAGGTAGTCGTACAGTACGTTAGATTGGTGGGGTGTTAGTGAATCTTTGAAATACGCGCCACCGCTGGTCTTCGACCGAAGTTGCGATGCCGGGATGTTGTATGAATCCCCGATATCCCGCTGATTGACCGTCGTGTACTGCCAAGGAATCTTGTCCTCGGTTCGCACACTACCGGCTGGAAGATTCGCTGTGATTGATGAATTGAAATCGGCGAGCAGGTCGGAGCTAGATGGATTGGTGGGATCGAGCTGTGCGATGAGCATGACCCGACCCAGGTCTCGACCGAAGACAACCAGTGATCCCCACAGTGGTCCAGTTTTCGTAGTGGCGGCACTATTCTTCTTGGACCATTTGGAGAAATTTTCGACGAGGAGAGCCAGGTTCTCTCGCGTAAGAGTCTCCGACTTCCATGCAGTTGTTACTCGAGTAAAGGCAGTGGGCCGCTTCGGTAGTAGTGCGGACGGGGGCCCCACCGCATCACGCGTCCGTAGCAGATACCGTGTTGCGACACCAAAATTGCCGCCTCCGGCTCCGGTGTGTGCCCACCATAGGTCTCGATTTGGATCGTTGGGCTCGCGTGTTGCAAACACTGTGCGCGCTTTTCGATCGGAGCCCACTGCGACAACTTCAACTCCGTACAGGTGATCTGCGACTAAGCCGTGCAAGCGGGACAGCGGACCGAAACCGCCACCGGCCAGGTGGCCACCGATCCCGACTGACGGACAACCGCCGCCAGGAACGGTTACGCCCCATCCGAGGTCCAGTTTCTTGTACAGTGCGCCGAGGGTGGTTCCGGTGCCGACGGAAAAGGCATTGTGGTGCGGATCGAAGTAGACATCATCCATCTGACTGACGTCGATCACGGTCTGCACATCGGCTGCGTCTGCGGCGCCATCGAGGCCGTGTCCGCCTGAACGGATCGCCAACCTCTTATTTTCGGATACGGCGTCGCTGACTGCCTTCATTACCTGGGCGGTGTTGTATGCGATGACCACACTGTCGGGTTTTCCAATGATCCGACGATTGTAGCCACGCAGTAACATATCTTGGTACCGGGGATCTGTCGGTGTAATGGAAACATAGTGTTGCGGTGGGGCCGGTTCAGGAGTCGTATCGCCCTTCGAGCACCCGGTCGCAGAAGCGAGTGCCCCGCCGGCCATGGTTGCGCCAGTCGCAAACAAGATGCCTCGACGCGAAATATTTCTCATTGAAATCTCTTCGTTCCCGGATGTGGCCAGTAATGGGGCGTTGACCAGCGACCCTAGCAATACAAATAACTACTCACAATTATCGAGGAGGGCCCTCGCTGCTCGCTACGGAATGAGAATGGACTTACCTTTGGCGGCTCTGTTCTCGATTGCGGAATGAACAGCAGCGGCTTCCCAAAGCGGGGCGGAGAGTCCCTTGAGTGGGTGCAGGCTTCCGTTGAGATGATGCTGGAAAGCCTTGTCTCGGAGGCCGAGCCCGTAGGCCGGATCTACGTGCCGGCGCGGTCCGAAGGACGTTACCGTGAATCCCTTCATGTAGATATCCAGCGGAGAGAACTCGGGAAGCTCCCCGCTGGCGGTGCCGTAGAGAACCATCTTTCCAGTGCCGATCGCAAGTAGGTCGAGAGCTTTTCGGCTCGTATCGCCTCCGACAGCTTCGAAGACGACATCGACCTTTCCGTACTCCTTGCGAATCTGCTCGTGCCAGCTTTCCTCGGAGTAGTTCACAACGGTGTCGGCTCCAAGTTGCTTCGCCGCTGCAAGCTTGTCTTCGGTGCTCGCCGCCGCGACGACCTTGGCTCCGGCATTTTTCGCGAGCTGGACGATAACACTGCCGACACCACCCCCAGCGGCCTCGACGAGAACGATTTCACTGCCCGAAAGATTCGCAGACTCCACGATTCCCACCGCGGTGGCACCCTGACCATGAAGGGCGAGAGCGGTATGTTCGTCTATACCGTCTGGGAGCGGGTACACGGCCGCCGCAGGCACGACGGCGAGTTCTGCGTACCCGCCGGCAGTGGGCAACCCCGAGACAACACGGCGGCCGACGAGGGAAGGATCGGCGTTCGCTCCGACTTCTACGACTGTGCCCGCCACTTCGAAACCCGGCCCGAATGGCAACGGAGGGCTCGGGAACCACGCATGCTTTTTCATCACGCCCGAACGCATTTGAATATCGGCGTAGCTTACGCCTGCTGCTGCGACTTTGATAAGGACACTGTCAGCGGTCAGTTGAGGATCAGGAACTTCCTCCAGAGAAAGGACGTCCGGCGTGCCAAAGGCATGGAATCGGATCGCTCGCATTGCTGGTGTTTCTCCCCTGTGGTCGATCGAATAATATTATCCGCCAAGATACCTGGCGGCGACGCCAACGCACGAGATGGCAGGATGTTGGTGCCGAACCACACTGTACTCATAGACCGTGGGCACGCAACTCTACCGAGAGCAGTTGTGAAGCAGAACTGTAGCGGTCAAGTGGACGGGTTGAACGTTGAAGCGGCCCCGACGAATGGACAGCATTCGGCTGGCTACCCAGAGGGTCTGGCCCCTTCTGAATGCTCGGAAACAGCGCGCTCTTGGTTGTTTGTAGCAGCGGCATACTTTCCGCAAATATCGGAATCCGCGGATGAGCTGCGGATGGGCCAGGATGGGCATCCTGAACGGTCTGTTCCTCTTGACGCTGGCGGAGTTGGCGCATAGCCTGGCGAAGCGGACGGCGCGAGATGTCATGCACTGCAGCGAGTTTCGAGATTCGTGGCTTAGCTCCTCGCAGATAGTTTGCGTGGGGTTTGCTGAGTATGGTTGAAGGGGGCATGCTGATGTCGGTGGCACTGAAACATATCTTCATATTCGCCAAGGACACGTGGGAAGCGGCGCGATTCTTCGGGACGTTGTTGGGTCTACCGGATCCGCAGGTGCGCGGCGAGGTCCTGTCAATCGAGCTGGATCGCGCATATACGGTATATTTGGCCCGAGTGAGATGGGGCTTGTCCGTTCTTCCGCAGCACTATGCGTTCGAAGTGTCCAATGACAACTTCGACTCTATGTATGATCGGATCCAGGATCAAGGCTTGACACACTGGGGAGGCCGGCACCGGGAGAATCTGCAGTCGTTTGGTTCTGATGCGACCGGTAGGCAGGTGTTCCTATTCGACTCGAATGGTCATATCGTGGAAGTCTTCGCAGCCGCGGAACAGGATCTTGACACGGTTTCGTATTCGGCGAGAGCTTTCCATTGAGTCGTGATTGGGATCCGGTGTTCGCAAGATGGGTGCCGAAGTTGCGGCCGGGTCCACCTGGTTGCCCGGTCTTGGTGCGCTATCCACATGCGGGAGGGTCGGCGAGTGCGTACGCCAGTCTAGCGCGTGAACTCGCTCCGGGCTTCGAAGTCGTGGCTGTGCAGTATCCAGGGCGGCAGGACCGTCACCGCGAGCAATTGGTCGATGATGTCGGGATTTTGGCCCGCGCTGTGGTCGGGGCTCTGGAACCGGTGCTGCACCGGCCGATTGCTTTATTTGGTCACAGCACGGGCGCATTACTACTGTTCGAGACAGCGCTAATACTCGGCGCAGAAAGGCAAGAAAGTCGTCGGTCATCTGTTTATCTCGCAGAGCCCCGACAATCCAGAAACAGGAGGGTGTCCACGCCCTGAGCACGCAATGCTGGTCGAGGAATTGCGGCGCGCGGGTGGCACGCCAGCGGCTTGGTTGCGTGGTCCTGAGTTGCTTTCGATGGAGCTGCCCGTGGTCGCCAACGATTATCACGCTGTGGAGAAGTACGACTATGTCCCGTACGGCTTGGTCGTAGTGGACGCTACGATCCCGATAGGGGATATCGACCCCTATACCACCGTCTCCGAAGCGGGTATGTCGGAACACGCGCAGGAGGAGAAGCCAAGCTCCATCTCTTCGTGGGTGATATTTTCTATCTCGAATCCAACAAGGCCCAGGTTGCTCAAGTGATCTCCGATGAAATGCGCGCAGTGGCGCAACGTCTTTCAACGTAGCCCCGGGGTCTTCTTCGGACAGGCGACTCGCCGATCCGCCAGTTAAGGAAGTCGTATGCCCAGTTCCGCCGATTGGTGTCGTGGTAGTGAAAATGCCGGTTTTACGGAGGGTGTCGCCGTAGTCGGACTGTCATGCAGATTCCCAGGGGTGGAGAACCCCGGCGAGTTCTGGAGAATGCTGGTCGAAAGCAGAGGCACCGCCGGGCTCCGGCATTCCCTGGAATCCATAGATGCCTTCGACGCCGAGTTCTTCGGCATGACTGCGGCGGAGGCTGTCGCCGCCGATCCGCAGCAGCGACTCGTTCTGGAGCTCGGGTGGGAGGTGCTAGAGGACGGCGGAATCCGGCCCGAGGATCTCCACGCTTCCCGGGTGGGCGTATTCGTGGGATCGATGTGGGATGACTATGGCGAGCTGACCAAGCGGCAGGGTATCGGCGGTATCGGTCCCGAAACCGCCGCCGGTGTGCAGCGGGGAATGATCGCCAACCGGCTCTCGCACTTCCTGTCGGTGCACGGGCCGAGCGTGACGATCGATACCGGTCAGTCCTCCTCGCTCGCGGCCACCCACATGGCGTATCGGAGTATTCGCAGTGGTGAAACGGATATTGCCATAGCGGTCGGCATCAACCTGGCCTTTGAAACGTCCAACTCCGACATCCTCGCTGAATGGGGAGCTCTGTCACCCGATGGCTGCTGCTACACCTTCGATGCGCGCGCCAATGGATTCGTTCGAGGCGAGGGTGGCGGTGCCGTTCTGTTGAAATCACTTCCGCGCGCGCTCGCGGACGGTGACCACATCTATTGTGTCATCAGTGGGAGCGGGATGGGCCATGGTAGTGCGGATCGAATTACCACGCCCAGTGTTCAATCGCAGGCGAAGCTGCTGCGGGAAACATACGAAGAATCAGGGATTGATCCCGCATCAGTCCAATACCTGGAACTCCACGGCCCGGGAACGCGGGTCGGGGACCCGATCGAAGCCGAAGCAGCCGGTGCCGTGCTCGGTGCCGTGTCGAACCGCACCGAAGAATTGATTGTCGGAAGCGTAAAGACGAATATCGGACACCTCGAAGGTGCCGCCGGTATCGCGGGTTTGATCAAAGCTGTTCTCTGCATGGAAAATCGGTGGATACCGGCAACTCTGAACTATTCCACGCCGAACCCCGATATTCCGCTCACCGACTTGCGGATGCGGGTTCAGGAGGAACCGAGCGAGTGGCCGAACCCGGCACGGCCGCTGGTCGCAGGCGTGAGCTCATTCGGGATGGGTGGTTCGAATTGTCATATCATCCTGTCGGAGCTGCCGTCCGGTGAGCGACTCCGCCTGGAATCGGATGAGCCCGCCGACCACAACGTATCGGCGGATCGATCGCACGAACTTCCGGTGTGGGTAGTGTCGGCGAAATCGGCTGCCGCACTGCGTGATCAAGCAGACCGGCTACTCGATCATATGCGAAATTGTCCCGAATTCCGACCGTCGAAGGTGGGACGGGCGTTGCTGGAGTCGCGTGCGTTGTTCGATCACCGTGCGGTAATCGTCGGCCGGGACCGGGAGGCGTTGCTGACTGGGCTGGAGCGGGTGGCCGCTGGGCAGGCCGCCGGTGTGCTGCGTGGGGAGGCGGCTGGGTTCGGTGTTGCTGTCGGTGCCGTCGGTGGTGTGGGTTCCGGTGTGGGTCTGGTCTTTTCGGGTCAGGGTTCGCAGCGGGTGGGTATGGGTTTGGGCCTGTGCGTGTTCCCGCCGTTTGCCGCGACACTGGATCGGGTTTGTGCCGTCTTGGATCCATTGGTGGG
>NZ_BDBP01000028.1 GCF_001613045.1 Nocardia lijiangensis NBRC 108240
CCGGGCGCCCGGCTGGGCGCCACTTCCGGTGCAGTACGCCGACTTCGGGCTGTGGCAGCGTGCCTGCCTCGGCGACGAGAGCGACCCGGACAGCATCGCGGGCGGGCAGCTGGCCTACTGGCGCAGCGCATTGGCCGACCTGCCCGCCGAGCTGCCGCTGCCGTACGACCGGCCGCGGCCCCTCGATCCCACCCAGCAGGCAGGCGTCGTGCGGTTCACCGTGCCGGAGCCGGTCCAGCGTGCGCTCGGCGAACTCGCGCGCGAGCAGGGTGTCAGCCTGTTCATGGTGCTGCGCTCGGCGCTGGCTGTGATGCTGCGCTTCATCACCGGCGGGCGCGACATCGTCATCGGCACGCCGGTCGCAGGGCGCACCGACACCAAGCTCGACGAGCTGGTCGGCATGTTCGTGAACACCATGATGCTGCGCTCCGATGTGGATCCGGACCGGCCGTTCACCGCCCAGCTGCGCGCCGACCGCGACACCGAACTGACGGCCATGGCCAATGCCGACGTTCCGTTCGAACGCGTCGTCGAGGAGCTGGGGCGCGTCATGGGCGTCGGGACGAACCGTCCGCTGTTCCAGGTGGCGCTGACCGTCCAGGACGGCCCGACGCCGGCCCTGGAGCTGCCCGCGCTGGCGCTGAGCGCCGAGGAACTCGACATCGCGCGCGCCAAGTTCGATCTGGAGCTGCGGGTCGCGACGCGCGACACCGGTGCGCGTTCCTTCGAATTCGTCTACGCGGCGGAACTTTTCGATGCCGCGACGGTCGAGACGCTGGCCGATCGGTTCCTGCGCGTGCTGGCCTCGGTCACCGCCGATCCACGGGCGCGGGTGTTCGATATCGACGCACGCACCGAGATCGAGCGCAGGCTGCTGAGCCCGGCGACCGGCGGGCAGACCACGCCGCAGCTCACCTTGGCGGCCTACTTCACTGCCACGGCGCGGCGGCATGCGTGGCGCGAAGCGATTCGGTCCGACGGTGTTTCGCTGACCTACGCCGAGCTCGACCGGCGCTCGAACCGCCTGGCCCGTGCCCTCATCGGGCGCGGTCTCGGCGCGGGCGCTCGGGTCGCGCTCGGCCTGACCCGCTCGATCGAATCGGTGCTCACCGTGCTCGCGGTGGCCAAGTCCGGCGCGGCCTTCGTGCCGGTGGACCCGAACTACCCGGTCGATCGCGTCCGGCACATGGTGACCGACTCCGGCTGCCGGTTCGGGGTCACCGTGTCCGCGCACGCCTACCGTTTGCACGCGGCGGGCGACGTCGCGTCGATCGACTGGCTGGAGCTCGACGATCCGGTGTTGACGGCGGAGCTGGAAGGGCTGGACGACGGGCCGATCGAGGACGCGGAACTGTCGCGGACCGTGCAGATCGCCGACTTGGCCTACATCATCTACACCTCGGGCTCGACCGGTACGCCGAAGGGCGTCACGGTCACCCACAGCGGACTGTCGAACTTCGCCGACGAGATCCACGACCGGATGCGGGTCGACGCGGACGCGCGGACGCTGCACTTCTCCTCGCCCAGCTTCGACGCCGCCGTGTTCGACCTGCTGCTCGCGGTGGGTTCGGGCGCGGCCATGGTGATCTGCCCGCCGGACATCTACGGCGGCGACGAACTCGCCGAGCTGATGGACCGCGAGCGGGTCAGCCACACGTTCATGACGCCTGCCGCGCTGTCCAGCATCGACCACGGGCGCTGGCCGCTGCCGCACCTGCGTTCGCTCATGATCGGCGGCGAGGCGTGGGGGCCGGAACTCGTGGCCCGGTGGGCGCCGGGACGGCTGATGCTCAACGGGTACGGTCCGACGGAGACCACCGTCGTCGTCACCGCAGGCGAGGTGGCCGTCGGTGCGCCGATCACCATCGGCACGCTGGTGCGCGGCGCGCGTGCCACGGTGCTCGACGACCGGCTGCGGCCGGTGCCCGTCGGCGTGCCCGGCGACCTGTACCTCGGCGGATTCGGTGTGGCGCGTGGCTATTTCGATCGCTCCGGCCTGACCGCGGGCCGGTTCGTCGCCGACCCGTTCGGCCCGGCGGGCGCCCGCATGTACCGCACGGGTGACGTGGTGCGCTGGAACGTCACGAACGACCTGGTGTATCTCGGCCGCAGCGACCACCAGGTGAAGGTGCGCGGGTTCCGCATCGAACTCGGCGAGATCACCGCCGCGCTCTCCAGGCACCCGAGCGTGCGGTTCGCGCACACCTGCGTCCGCCACATCGCGGGCGCCGATCGGATCGTCGCCTACGTGCAGCCGATCGACGTGCACGTCGGTATCGACATCGAGGCCTTGCGCACGCACGCCGCGGAACTGCTTCCCGTGCACATGGTTCCGGCGAGCATCACGGTGCTGGACCGGATCCCGCTCACCCCGGTGGGCAAGCTGGACACCTCGGCGCTTCCCGAGCCGCAATTCGCCGCAGGGGCCGCCGGTCGTGCGCCGGAGACGGAGATGGAGAAGCTGGTCGCTTCGGTGATGGCCGAGCTGGTCGGCGCGGAGCTGGTCGGCGCGGTCGACAGCTTCTTCGACATCGGCGGAAACTCGCTGCTGGCAACCCAGCTCGTCGCGCGGTTGGAAGCGGCGACCAACACCCGCCTCGAGGTGCGCAGCGTCTTCGCCACGCCGACCGTCGCCGAGCTCGCCGCCATGCTCGAATCCGGCCCGTCCGGGGCGGATGCGCGTCCCGAGCCGGTGCGGCGCGAGCGGCCCGACCGGATCCCGCTCTCCGCGGCGCAGCAGCGGTTGTGGTTCCTCAACCGGTTCAACGAAGTCGGCGCGGCCGCCGACGCGGCGGACCGCAGCGCGGGCGCCTACAACATTCCGGTCGTCCTGCGTATGCAGGGCAGGCTCGACGTCGACGCGCTGGTGCAGGCGCTGCACGCGGTGCAGGCCAGGCACGAGTCGCTGCGCACGGTGTTCCCGGAGCTGGACGGCGAGCCGGCCCAGGTCGTGCTGGACCACGCCGACGCCGCGGTGACGCTGTTCGTCGCGACGGTCACCCCCGATGCCGTCGACGACGCGGTGCGCAGCTTCGCCGAACCGGGATTCGATCTCGGCGAGACCGTGCCGCTGCGCGCCGCGCTGATCACGGTGTCGGACGAACCCGACCCGGACGGCACGGCGCTGCCCGCCGCTTCCACCGACAACGTCCTGGTGCTCGTCGTGCACCACATCGCCATGGACGGCTGGTCGCTGGAGCCGCTGGCCGCCGACGTGGCCGTGGCCTACAGCGCCGCCTGCGCCGGGCAGCAGCCGGAGTGGGACGAGCTGACCCTGCAGTACGCGGATTACACACTGTGGCAGCGGGATACGCTCGGCGCCGAGGACGATCCCGGCTCGGTGCTGCGCCAGCAGCTCGACTACTGGCGCGAAACGCTGGCCGGTGTCCCCGAACTGCTGAACGTGCCAGCGGACCGGCCGCGGCCGCCGGTGCCGTCCTATCGCGGCGGCACGGTGGAATGCGCGATCGACGCGGTCACCCACCGGGAACTGCAGACGGTGGCCACCTCCAACAACGTCAGCATGTTCATGGTGCTGCACTCCGCCCTCGCGGTGTTGCTGCACCGGATGACCGCCACCGACGACATCGCGGTGGGCACCGCCATCGCGGGGCGCGGCCACCCGGCGCTGGACCGGATGATCGGCATGTTCGTCAACACGCTCGTGCTGCGCACCCGGATCGATCCGGACGCGCGTTTCACCGATCTGCTGCACAGAGTGCGCGATATCGACCTGGACTCGTTCGCTCACGCCGACCTGCCGTTCGAACGGCTCGTCGAGGTGCTCAACCCGGCCCGCTCGCAGTCGCACCACCCGCTGTTCCAGGTGATGCTCTCGGTGCGGAACCGCCCGATCCAGAACCTGGAACTGCCGGGACTGCACATCGAGGCACAGGACAGCGACACCGGAATCGCCAAGTTCGACCTGCAGTTCACGCTCACCGAAGAGCAGACCGCACAGGGCGAGCCCGGTGGTATCGGCCTCGCGGTGAACTACGCGGGCGATCTGTTCGACGAGCGGACCGCGTACGGGCTCGGCAAGCGCTTGGTGCGACTGCTCTCGGCGATCGCGGCGACGCCGACCGCCGCGGTCGGCGATCTGGAATTGCTGGATCCGGAGGAGTGGACCGGGCTGGCTCCGGTGCGCGGTATCGAGGCCGACCGCCCGATCGTCTTCCCCGAGGTGTTCGAGGCCGCGGCGAACGTCGACCGCACGGCGGTGGCGCTGCGCTCCGACGGCACCCAGGTGACCTACGACGCGCTCGACCGCTGGACCAACCGGCTGGCCCGCGTGCTCATCGGTCGCGGTGTCGGACCGGAAACACTGGTGGCGCTGGGGATTCCGCGGTCGGTGGAGTCGGTCGCCTCGGTGCTCGCGGTGGCCAAGGCGGGCGCGGCGTTCGTGCCGGTGGATCCGCTGTACCCGTCCGGGCGCATCGCCCACATGCTCTCCGATTCCGGTGCGGCACTGGGCATCACGCTCGCCGAGTACCGCGAGGAGCTGCCCGACGGCATCGAGTGGATCGAGCTGGACGAGCCCGACTTCCGCGCGAGCGTGCTCGCGGAATCGGACAACGCGATCGTGGACGAGGAGCGGCTGCGTCCGCTGCGGGTGGACAACCCCGCGTACGTGATCTACACCTCAGGCTCCACCGGCACCCCGAAGGGTGTCGTGGTGACCCACGGCGGCCTGTCCAATTTCGCCGCCGAGACCGCGGAGCGCTTCGACGTCCAACCCGGTTGCCGTGTCCTGCATTTCGCGACGCCGAGCTTCGACGCCGCGATGCTGGACCTGCTGCTCGCCCTCGGCGGCGCGGCGACGCTCGTGATCACCCCGGCCGGGGTGGTCGGCGGCGCGGAGCTGGCGCAGGTGTTCATCGAGGAGGAGATCACCCACGCGTTCATCACGACCTCCGCGCTGGGCACCGTCGACCCGACGGGCGTCACCGATCTGGCGCACGTGCTGGTCGGCGGCGAGGCGCTGCCGCCGGATCTGGTCGCCCGGTGGGCGCCGGGCCGCAATCTGTACAACGTGTACGGCCCGACCGAGACCACCATCGTCACGGTGATCTCCGAGCCCATGGAGCCCGGCGGGCCGATCACCATCGGCGGCCCGATCCGCGGCGTCGCCGCGACCGTGCTGGACGCCAGGCTGCACCCCTCGCCGGTCGGCGTCACGGGAGAGCTGCATCTGGCGGGCACCGCGCTGGCCCGCGGCTACCTGAGCAGGCCGGGACTGACCGCGCAGCGGTTCGTCGCGAACCCGTACGGCAAGCCGGGCGAGCGCATGTACCGCACCGGAGACCTGGTGCGCTGGTGGTCCGGCGCCGCGGAGGGCGAGCACGAGATCGAGTACGTCGGCCGCACCGACCACCAGGTCAAGATCCGCGGCTTCCGCATCGAGCTCGGCGAGATCGACATCGCGATGGGCCGCCACCCCGCCGTCGAGTTCGCCACCACGATCGGCTACCGCACGCCCGCGGGCAGCACGGCGCTGGTGTCGTATGTGAAGCCGCGCAACGGATACGACGTCACGGCGAGCGAGCTGACCGAGCATGTGGCAGGCCTTGTGCCGAATTACATGGTGCCGCAATCGATCATGCTCATCGACGAGGTGCCGCTCAGCCCGGTCGGCAAGCTCGACCGCAAGGCGCTGCCGGACCCGGTGTTCAGCGCGTCCGGCGGCTACCGCGCGCCGAGCAACCCCATCGAGGCGGCGCTGTGCGCGGCTTTCGAATCGGTGCTCGGCGTGGAGACGGTGGGCGTCGACGACGCCTTCTTCGAGCTCGGCGGCAACTCGCTGCTGGCCACGAAGATTGTCGCGCAGGTGCGGGCCGAGGGGATCGACCTGCCGGTGCAGGTGATGTTCGGCGACGCGACGCCCGCCGCCATCGCCGCGCGGCTGGCGGGCTCCGACGGCGCCGCGACCGCCATGGCCGATGCGCTCGGGCCGGTACTGCCGATCCGGCCGGTCGCCGCGGGCCGTCAGGCTCCGCTGTTCTGCGTTCACCCGGCGATCGGGTTGTCCTGGTGCTACTCGGGCCTGCTCGCGCACCTGTCGCCCGACCGTCCGGTGTACGGCCTGCAGTCCCCGCACGTCGCGGGGGAGGACGGCTTCTCCGCCATCGGTGAGGCCGCGGATTACTATGTGGCGCACATCAAGTCGGTGCAGGCCGAGGGGCCGTACCACCTGCTCGGCTGGTCGCTGGGCGGTCTCATCGCGCACGAGATCGCGGTGCGGTTGCAGGAGTCCGGCGACGAGGTGGCGCTGCTGGCGATGATGGACAGCTACCAGCTCTCCGACCAGTGGCTCGAGCACGCCATCCCGGGCGTCGCCGAGATCATCGCGGAGTTCGGCAGCGACCTGGGCGACGACGGCGATCTCGATCCCACGATGAGCCTGCTCGACGCCGCGGAATTGCTGCGCTCGCGGCCCGGCGCGTTCTCGGCGCTCACCCTCGAGCACCTGGAGCGGCTGTACGCGGGCTACACCAACGGCACGGTGCTGGCGCACGGCTTCCGGCCGCGCACCTTCGACGGTGACGTGCTGTTCTTCACCGCCGCGGCCGACGAGGTCAACCAGTCCGACCCGACCCGGTGCGCCGCGGCGTGGGAGCCGTTCGTCACCGGAGCCGTTCACGACCACGAACTGCCCTGTCGTCATTCGGCGATGACCGCACCCGAATCGCTCGCCGTGATCGGACCGGTGCTGAACCGGCATCTCGAGGGTGAAGCGGGCACAACGAAGGAGGATGCCTAGTGAATGAGGTGCGGTCATGACGCTCGCGGTGGAAGTGCGCGGCCTCGTCAAGAGCTACGGCAAGGTCCGGGTGCTCGACGACATCGACCTCGAGATTCCGGCGGGAACGGTGATGGGATTGCTCGGCCCCAACGGCGCGGGCAAGACCACCACCGTCCGGATCGTCACCACCTTGCTGAAGCCGTGCGCGGGTTCGGTGCGGGTGGCCGGGGTCGATGTGCTGCGCGATCCGGCGGGTGCGCGACGGCGCATCGGCCTGTCCGGCCAGTACGCCGCGGTCGACGTGAACCTCTCGGGCTACGAGAACCTGCGCATGGTGGCGCGGCTCTACGGCATGTCACCGCGCCAGGCCGCCAACCGGGCCGCCGAACTGCTCGGCACGCTCGGTCTCGATCACGCCGCACACCGCCGTGCAGGCACCTACTCCGGCGGCATGGCGCGCCGCCTCGACCTGGCGGGCGCACTGGTGGCCCGCCCCACGGTGGTGGTGCTCGACGAGCCGACCACCGGTCTGGATCCGCGCGGCAGACTCGACATGTGGCGGGTCATCGGCGATCTCGTCGACGACGGCACCACCGTGCTGCTCACCACCCAGTACCTGGAAGAGGCCGATCTGCTCGCCGACCGCATCACCGTCATCGATCGCGGGCGGGTCATCGCGCGCGGTTCGGCCGACGAGTTGAAGACCTCGATCGGCGGCGACCGGCTCACCGTCACCCTGGCCCCCGGCCAAGAGGCGAAGCCCGCGATGACGGTGCTCGCCCAGATCGGCGTGGGCGAGCCGAGTCACGAGACCGGCACCGAGGAAGTGACCGTGGTGGTCGGCGACGGCTCGCGCACCATGGTCGAAGCGTTGCGCAGGCTCGACGACGCCGGGGTGTGCGTCGTCGACGCGAGCGTGCACCGGCCGAGTCTCGACGACGTATTCCTATCCCTCACCGGCACCCCGGCGCCCACGCCGAACGCCGAATCGGAAACCGACGACGTACCCGAGGAGATCATGTCGTGAGTCAGCGACGCGAACCGACGATCACCGTGGCCGCGCGCGGCGTGAGCGGGGTGGTCTCGTGACGAGTGCGACCGTGGTACGAGACGAGACCGATCAGTGCGAGGAAGCTTCGGAGCCGAAGCCGAAAGAGCATGTGCCTTACGAGATCAAGCCCCCGAAGATGCGCGTCTTCCGGGACAGCGCGATCGTCGCCTACCGCAATCTGCTGACCATCCTGCGGGTGCCGACGCTGCTGGTGACCGCGACGATCCAGCCGCTGATGTTCGTGTTCCTGTTCGCCTACATCTTCGGCGCCACGCTCGGCGGCAGCCAGTACCGCGAGTTCCTGCTGGCAGGCATCTTCGCCCAGACGGTCGCCTTCAACGCCGCGTTCACCACCGTCGGCCTGGCGGGAGACCTGCACAAGGGCATCATCGACCGGATGCGCACGCTGCCGATGTCGCGGCTCGCGGTGCTCATGGGTCGCACGCTCTCGGATCTGGTGGTGAACATCCTGAGCTTGGCGGTCATGGTGGTTTGCGGCTACATCGTCGGCTGGCGGATCAACGGCGGCATCGCCGACGCCGCCTTGGCCTTCGGGATCATCCTGCTGTTCGCGTTCGCGATGTCGTGGGTGGGCGCGGTCACCGGTCTGTTCTCGCCGACCGTCGAGGTGGCGCAGAGCGCGGGTCTGATCTGGCTGTTCCCGCTCAGCTTCATCTCCTCGGCCTTCATCTCCGCCGAGACGCTGCCGGGACCGCTGCGCACCATCGCGGAATGGAATCCGATCACGGCGGTGTCGGCGGCCGGTCGCAAGCTCTTCGACAACGATTCCCCGCCGTCGTTCGTGCCGCCGTCGGGCTGGGCGGCCGACCACTGCGTGGAGTACGCCATCATCTGCTCGGTCGCGATTCTGGCCGTGGCGATGCCGATGGCGCTGCTGCGCTACCGCAAGGTCGCCAGCCACTGATCGCGCGTGGCCGCCGTCACGACAAAAGGCCGCCCCCCGAACGGGAGGGGCGGCCTTCGTAGTCTGCTGCGTCAGGCGCGGCGGCGGGTCTTGAGCAGGTCGAGGCGCTCCTTCAGCAGCTCCTCGAGCTCTTCCTTGCTGCGGCGCTCCAGCAGCATGTCCCAGTGGGTGCGCGGCGGCTTGACCTTCTTGGTCTCCTGCGTGGTGCCCTCGACCAGGATGCCCTCCTGGCCGTTGCGGCACAGCCAGGTCGGGGGGATCTCGGCGTCGTCGGCGAAGGGCACGTCGAACTCTTCGCCGTTGTCGGTGCGGTACCGGGCGATCCGACGCGGGGCCAGGTCGTGGTCGCGATCGGTCTCGTAGCTCACCGCTCCGAGCCGGCTGCCTCGGAGTACGCGATCTGCCATGGTGTGCCTCTCCCTGTGTGCTCGAGTCTTGTTGCGCTGCGACCGTGCCCGGCGAACGCGTCCTGCGCTCGCTGGACCTCTAGTGCAACGAACGGGCCTGCGTCAATAGTTCCCGATACGGCGCCGGTGAACCGTTCCATTGTAGTCGGTGGCGTTGCAGTCCCTCGCGACGCGGGCGGCGGTGCGGTCTGCTGTGTTGCGGTCCGGCCACGGTGGGGGGTCTGCGGGCGAACCCGGCGGGCGACGCACTAGTGTTCTGCCTCATGTCGCGCCGCTTGCTGTCCTGCCTGTGGTGTGGGCGGGAGATCGTGGAGTCGGAGGCCGGGCGTCGTCGCCGGTACTGCCGCCAGTCCTGCCGTCAACGGGCCTACGAACACCGCAACAGCCTCAAAGGCACCGGTATTCCGGAGGACTCCGTCGTGCTCAGCGCCCAGGAGGCCGCCGACTTGGCGGACCGCTGGTTCGCGGCCCGCTGCGCCGCCGAGGACATCGCCACCGCGATCGGCGAAGGCGCCGACACCGAGGAGCTGGCCTCCCTCAGCGCGACCCTCGTCACCCTGGCCCGCGAAGCCGAACGGCTGCGCTAGCCGACCCGGGGCCCACCCGTGCCGTGTGCCGTGACGCTCACAAGGCTGACCGTTCTGCGGCGACGAGGCGTCGGCCGCGGCGGTGGACGACGAGGGTTGCGGTGAGGGCGAAGGTGGTGAGGCAGGCGTACGCGGTGAGGGTTCGGGCGTCGGGGTGGACGAGGGACTGGGCGCGCATGGCCTGCCAGAACGTGATGGCCAGGAAGCCGGTGTAGGTGAGGGCGAGGACGCCGATGAGAGCCGCGCGGGTGCGTTCGGGGCGCAGCCAAGGGTGGCGTCGAGCCTGGCGGGTGAGCAGGAACGCGGCGAGCAGCAGGACCTGAATGCCGTGCAGGCCGACGAAGTGGGGGACGCGCAGGTCACCGCCGATGGTGCTCCAATGGGTGAGGGGCATGCCTTCGACGGTGTCGCGGACCGCGAGCTCGGCGGCGGGTGCGTCCCGCAGCACGGTGTGCCCGGCAACCAGTTCCACGACTCGTCCGTTGGCGTCGCGGACGAGCTGCCCGCCGGTGAAACCCATCAGGTAGCCCAGGGCCATGCCCGCCACGGCCAGCGCGAGTCCGGCGTGGATGGCGCGGGCGGTGGGGCGATCGACCAACCGCTGCCAGGACAGGATCAGCACGATCAGCAGGTTCGCGAAGAACAGGCCGGGCACACCCGAGGCGAACACCATCTGGCCGATCGAGTTGACGGAGTCGCCGGAGGAGTTGAAGTGGCTGAAGGTGCCGCGGGCGGCCTGGACCACGATGAAGCCGACGTCGAGCGCTCCGGTCACCGCGAACACCGTGCCGAGCCACCAGGTGCCGCGAGATCCTTTGTGCGGCAAGGACAACAGCCACGCCAGCGTGATTTCGTATATCGCGAACGCGAACCCGAACTTGAAGGTCTTCAACCACACCGACTCCCCGAGCAGTGTGCGGTCGTCGACGAGCATGCCACCGAGGGAGAACAGGGCGAGTGCGGTCATCGCGGCCGAAGACCACAGCAGCGGACCGTGCAGGCGCCGCAGATCGCGCGGCAGATCGAGGCCGGGCCGCGGATCGAGGCGGTGGCGTGCGGTGACGGTGGCGAGTTCGGTCGTCGACATGTCACGAAGGTAGGAACCGGAGATGTCGGAACACGTCCCGCCGCAGCGCCATTCGCGCCTCGTACCGGAGTATCAGACGGCGCCGCCGCTCACCCCGGAGCGGGGGAGCGGCGGGTAGAGAAGCGCATGCCCGCGAACGGCGCTGTTCGCGGGCATGGCTGCCGGGAGTGACGACCGGCGGGGTTTCACGAGCCCCTCATCGGTGCTCGCGAAACCCGGCAGTATCAGTCGGAGACGGGGCCTACATCGATGCCACGGGCGGCAAGCCACGGCAGCGGGTCGATCGGGCCGGCGTAGGGATCGTGCACTTCGTAGTGCAGGTGCGGTCCGGTAGATTGGCCGCGGTTGCCGACCGTGGCGATCAGATCGCCGGCACGGACCGGCTGGCCGACCTCGACGAGGATGTCGTTGACGTGTCCGAAGACGCCGACGGTGCCGTCGTCCTGCTGGACTCGGACCCACAGGCCGAAGCCGGAGGCGGGACCGGCCTCGACCACGACGCCGTCGGTGACAGCCGAGATCGGGGCGCCCAGCGGGTCGCCGAAGTCGAGGCCGTTGTGCGCGGCGCCCCAGCGGTGGCCGAAGGTCGAGGTGAGCCGACCGGCGACCGGGCGGACGGTCTTCGGGGCCGGCGGCGGAGGCGGCGGGGCGGCCTCCTGGGCCTGGTGATGCTCTTCCCAGGGCAGGGGCTCGGAGACGGGCAGTTGCCCCTCGGCCGAGGTGAACTGGATGGCGCTCGACTCTGCGGCGGCCGCGGGCGCGGCAGCCTGGTCGGGGTTGGCAGCGGCGAGGACGCCGAGAGTGGCGCCTACGGCGGCGGAGACTGCCACCGCACGGGTGGCGACACGGTGCCGGCGAGAGCGAGTCGCGCCGGGCCGAAGAACAGATAACAGATCGGTCACGGGCATGACTCGAAGCTACGGGACCGTGATAGTCGGATCGTTATCTTGTGGCTACAGTCACAGATCGGTAAAAGACCAGCTCGAGTATTACGAACGGATAACGGCTCGACGCTCATGCGCGAGCGACCTGGGAAAATTGCGTAGTAGGCGATCTTGACCAGCTATTTGCTAGTTGATCACAATGTTTAAGTGGCGACTAACGGAGTCCGGGCCCTGGAGGCGCTGGCCGAGCCGACCAGGCGGGCGATTTTCGAGGCGTTACCGCATGCGCCGAGGTCGGTGGGCGAGCTGGCCGAGTTGGTCGGGGTGAGCAGCTCGGCGGTCTCTCAGCATCTGAAGGTGCTGCGGGCGGCGCGGCTGGTCATGGTGCGTCCCGAGGGCACCCGGCGGGTGTACACGCTCGATCCGCGGGGGCTCGGCGACGCGCGCGACTACCTCGAACAGTTCTGGCCGAGCGCGCTGGCGGCCTATGCGGCCGCGTTGAGCGAGGCCCGCGCGGAGCACTGAGAGGTCAGCCGACCCGGCGGTAGGTGGGGCGACGAGCCGCGGCCGAGTTGCGCTGGCTGAGCTGCTTCTCGACCGCGCCGACGACGTCGGTCACTCCTATACGCAGCAGGCCCGGGTCGGGAGTGTCGGCTTGGGGGTCGCCCGTCTGGCCTGCCCACAACACGATGTGCCTGGCGAGCAGGTGCGGTGGCGGACCGCCCCAGCGCGGCGGCCTCGGTCCGAACAGCAGCACGGTGCGGGTGCCGAAGGCGGTGGCCAGCCGTGCGACGCCGGTGTCGCCGCTGATCACCAGCGCGGCCTCGGCGACGGTGGCGGCAAGGTCGATGAGGTTCTGCTCGCCTGCGAGCACGTTCGCCTGGGAGAGTCCGGCCCGCGCGGCGACGTTCAGTGCGATGTCACGCTCGAACTCGTCACCGGTGAGCACCACCTCGCGACCGAGTACGAGCAGGTGCCGCACCACCGCGGCGAACCGGTCCGGAGGCCAGCGCCGTGCGGGCGCGCCCGCGCCGACGTGCACGACGACGCAGTCGCGGCGGCTGTTGGTCGACACGGGCGGCACCAGGCCCAGATTGCGGCGGTCGGCCACGATGCCGTCGGATTCGAGCAGATGACACCACCGCTCCACGTCGTGCATGTCCTGCTGCCAGTCCGGGCCCTCCAGCTCGGGGAAGGCCGGGTTGCGGTAGGTCAGGATCCGGCCCGGATCGGTTTTGACCAGTTCGACGATGCTCTCGGCGCTCGGCCCGTGCAGGTTCACCGCCAGCTGCGGTGGCGGGCCGTCCCAGCGCAGCACGCTCACGTCGGCGGTCGGCACCATGGTGTCCACCGAGGTGATCAGGTCGATGATCGGCTTGAGCCGGTGCGGGGCGGCGAGGACGATCTGGTCGCTCGGCTTGGCTCGTCGCAGCGCACGAAGCGCTGGGACCGCGGTGAGCAGATCACCGAGTCCGCGTGCCTGCAGCACGAGTACAACCGCCACCCTTTTCTCCCTAGCAACCCGAGCCTCACAAAATGGACCCCCACTCCGCAGGTGCTTACGACGAGAGCCACTGAGGGATGACTTCCCATGCCGCTCGAGCGGTAAACGTGGACCGGGTGGAGCGTTATCCACGCCACTCTCCGCGGCGCGGCAGTACCCTCGCACTTGGCGGCAACGACAGCTAAGGAGCATTCCCATGGTCTCCAAGCTCAACCCGTATCTCGGCTTCGGCGACAACGCGCGCCCGGCCCTCGAGTTCTATCGCGACGTGTTCGGCGGCACCCTGGCGGTGAACACCTTCGGCGAGTTCGGCGACAAGGAATCGCCCGGCGCCGAGCTGGTCATGCACGGACAGCTGGAGACGCCGAGCGGGTTCACGCTGATGGCGGCGGACACCCCGCCCGGCATGGAATACCAGCCGGGCAGCAGTATTTCGATCAGCCTCAGCGGTGACGACGCCGAGGAGCTGCGCGGCTACTGGGGCAAGCTGACCACGAGTGGTGTGGTCACCGTGCCGCTGGAGAAGCAGATGTGGGGCGACGAATTCGGCATGTGCCGTGACAAGTTCGGCATCTCGTGGATGGTGAACATCGTCGCGTCCGGGAACTGACCGGCGCCGTGCCGCGGGATACGCCCGCGGCACGTTCTATAGCAAATGATCAGAAAACCTATGTCACGAGGCATAACATCTGGTCATGACGACAAACAGTGTGGTCGATGGACCTGTTCAGGCGCTCGTGAAGAGCGCCTGGCAAACCGTTCTGGTCACCGGCGTCCTCTCGGTGATCCTCGGTGTCGTGATTCTGGTGTGGCCGGACAAGACCCTGTTGGTCGCCGGCATCCTCTTCGGTATCTATCTGGTCGTCGCCGGTGTGCTGCAGCTGGTGGCCGCGTTCGGCGCGACCAAGAGCACCGGCATGCGGGTGCTGTACTTCATCAGCGGGTTGCTGTCCGTCATCATCGGCGTGTTCTGCTTCCGTGACGAGCTCGCCTCGATCCTGCTGCTCGGACTGTGGATCGGCATCGGCTGGCTGTTCCGCGGCGTGGCCATGGTGGTGGCCGCCGTCTCCGATCCCGAGATGCCGGGGCGCGGCTGGCAGGGCTTCTTCGGCGTGATCACCACGATCGCCGGTATCGTGCTGATCATCTGGCCGGTCAGCTCCGTGGCCACCCTGACCCTCGTCGCGGGCGTGTGGCTGATCGTGCTCGGCATCCTGGAGATCATCACCGCCTTCTTCGTCCGCAAGGATGCGTCGCGGTTCGGTGAGGCGGGCCTCTGATCGCTTCGACCACCTCCTCTCCGCCCGGTGCGTAGTGCGCACCGGGCGGAGTTGTTTCCGGCCGGTCCGCACGACGGCCGACGCGACGCCGCGTGCCACCGGCCTCCTCCACGCGCTCGGGCTGGCGGCATATTCCAGAGGACTTATCGATAACATATCGATCGCCATCGCCATGTCGTCTCGACCCTCATTGACGATGTATCTCTGGGTAATTGCGAGTGCAATGCAGAGATGGAGTCTCCGAAGTTCTCCCGAACTGACTTCTTGTGACAAGAATTATTGTTAACATCGCTGTCGCGAGGCGAAGGTGCCTGGGCGCGGCCTCAGTGTCGAGTCGCGGGCCGATGGTCGGGAGTTCGAGTTGCACAGAATGCAATTGCCGTCGCAGTCACGGCGAACGTTCATCAAGTCCGCGGCATGGGCGGGGGGAGTGGCCGCCGCCTTGACGTTGGCGCCGACCCACCCGGTCCGGGCCGCGGCAGGTCGATCGGTCGCGGTGTTCGGCGCCGGGCCCGCGGGTCTGACCGCGGCGCACGAACTGGCCGAACGGGGCTTCGCGGTCACCGTGTACGAGACGCTGGCCGACTTCGGCGGCAAGACGCGCAGCATCTACACCCCGGACGGACTGCCGGGGGAACACGGTTTCCGCAGCTTCTTCGGCTTCTATCACAACCTGCCGGACACCATGCGGCGCACGCCTTTTCCCGGCAACGCGAACGGCACACTCGACAATCTGGTGCGGCTCAACGCCGAGATGATCGTCGGGACGAATCGCAAGAACCTGACGATCCCCTTGCCGTTCCCGCTGCCCTTCTCACAACTGCCGCTGACGCCCCAGGCGTTCATCGACTCGGTCGCCGCGGTCTTCGAGACGCTGTTTCGCCTGCCACTGCACGAGGCGATCTTCGCGGCCGAGCGGCTCGCGGTGTACGTATCCAGTTGCGGTGAACGCAAACTCGGTCAGTGGGAGCGCATGACCTGGGCGGATTTCGCGAAGCTGGACAACTCCTCGCCCGAGTACGGCCGCTTCCTCGGCGATGGTTTCATCCGTTCGCTGGTGGCCACCAAATCGGCCAACTGCAGCGCCCATTCCATCGGGCTGGTCGGCGAGGAATACGTGTGGTCGGTGCTCAACCTCAACAACAACAACGACGGACGTGGTAACGATCGGGTGCTCAACGGGCCGACGACGGAGGCGTGGATCACCCCCTGGATCGATTATCTGCGCTCGATCGGAGTGACCTTTCATGCGGGACAGCGGCTTTCGGGGTTCCAGCTGGATGGTTCGCACATCGTCTCGGCGACGGTCACCGACGCAGGCGGCGGGCGGCACGAGGTGCAAGCCGATCACTACATCTCGGCCATACCCCTGGACAAGATCCCCGATGTGCTGTCCGAGGAGATGGTCGCCGCGGACCCGTCGCTCGACTCGATTCGTCGCCTGCAGGCGGCGTGGATGGTTGGGCTGCAGTTCTTCCTGACCGAGCGCGTCGATCTGGTCAACGGCCACACCTCCTTCGTGGACGCGCCGTGGAGCATGACATCGATCAACGAAGCCCAGTTCTGGCGTCGCCCCCTGTCGACCTACGGTGACGGGGCAGTGCGGGACGTGTGTTCGGTGATCATCTCGGAGTGGGACGCACTCGGGACGTTCACTCGCAAGACCGCCAAGCAATGCACGCCGGAGGAGATCGCGGCGGAAGCCTGGGCGCAGATCAAGGCGGGCGTCAACGACGACGGCGTCACACAGCTGACCGACGACATGCTGCACTCGTGGTTCCTGGATCCCGCCCTCACCGGCGCCGGAACCCCGGACGTCGCCTACGACGACCCGATCTTCATCCAGAACCCCGGCTCCTGGTACGACCGCCCCGACGCGCACACCGCCATCGATAATCTGTTCCTGGCGGGCGATTGGATCAAGACCCAGATGAACGTCGCCTGCATGGAAGCGGCCAACGAGGGCGGCCGATTGGCGGCGAACGCCGTACTACACGCCTCCGGGGTCCCCGGCTCTCCGGCGAAGATCTTCCCGCGATACACCATGCCGCTGTGGGAGCCGCTCAAGCTGATCGACCGCGAACTGTACAAAGCGGGCCAGCCGAACATGTTCGACGTGATCGACCGGCGATATCCGATCCGCTGACCGGCGAGCGCGGTGTGACGCGTGGCGGCCGCTCTGGCGACGGAGGGGTCAGCGCGAATCGGCGTCGGGCAGCCGCACGGTGTCGAGCGGAAGACGCGTCAGTCCGGCCTCGGTGCATCGTGCCACCGCGGGAGCCAGCTCCCGCTCCGCCTCCTCCGCCCGGCCCGCTCGGCGCAGTGCGGCGCCGAGCAGCAAGCGGGCTCGCACCGCGGCGAGCGGGCGGAGGTCGGGCTCGATGGTCGCGACCAGGGCGCCCGCCCGCCGGCATGCCTCGTCGTATCGCTGCGGCGCGCGCGTCGCGAGCAACAGCCGAACCGCGGAGTCTTCGTCCCATTCGGCGATGAGCCTGGTGATTCCGTTGTCGTGGCGGAGTTCGCGCGGCCGCAGCACACGCTCGGCCTCGCCGGGAGCGACACTCAGTCCCAACCGGATTCGCTCGTTGCGCAACCGCGCCGTGAGCCGCGGCAGCGCCGATCGCTCGGCTTTCTGCATCCCCTCGGTCAACCGCTTCGCGGCGGCCGGGAGATCGCCCCGCGCGGCCTCGACCCGCGCTCCCGCCGCGTAGGTGGCGATCATGAAGTCGACGCCGCCGCCACCTTCGTCCGCCAGCTCCAGGCTCTCCAAGAGCAGATCCGCCGCGGCTTCCAGATCTCCTGTCTCGTAACGAAGTTCGCCGAGCACGGCGCCCGCGAGCCGCGCCGCGTGCGAGTGCGGCCCCATGGTGGTGGTCGCGACGTGCATGGCGTCCTGGAACGCCTCGTGGGCGGCCGGGATGTCGAGTTGCTCCCTGGCGGCGATGCCCGCGAAGCAGCGGCCGTACACCCACAGGAAGGGGCCCGTCGCCTCGTGATACGGGTCGGCCCACTGCTGCCACCGGCGCGCGGCGTCGAAATCGAAGCGGTGGATCGCGGAGAACGAGGCGATGTTGGCCGCCACCCCGGCCACCCGCGGGGAGAAGTCGCCGGGGCGGGACAACGCATCGCGGATGAGCCGGTCGCCCTCCGCGACTCGATCGGCGAACATCTCCCTGACGCTCGCGAGCACGTCGGCCTCGGCGCGCAGATCCGCCCGTTCGGCGTCCGTCAGCTCGGCCTCGCCCAGCGCCGCCGTGAACCGGGCCAGTGCCGCGCTGGTCGGTTCCGGGCGGCGCAGCACCAGATTCACCCACGCGAGGAAGAGCTGGATGCGGGGCCGGGACAGGAACGACCCCGCGGGCAGCTTGGCCAGAATGCCCAGCAGCGTGGTCATCTTGGACCGCTCCAGCAGGAATCCGCCACCGCGCTCGACGAGATCGACCGCGCGCTCCAGATTTTCAGCGGCCAACGCGTGATCGACTGCCTCGTTGAGCATTTCGTGGCGGGCGAACCATTCCGAGGCGCGGTAGTGCAGCGCGTCGATCTCCCCTGGCCGGTCCCGCTCCAGGCGACGGCGCAGGTATCCCGCGAAAAGCTGGTGGTAGCGGAACCATTCGCGATGCGGATCGATGCGTTGCAGGAACAGTCCGCGGTCCTCGATGTCCTCCAGCATGGCACGCCCGTGCTCTTTCCCGGTGACGGCGGACGCCAGATCACCGCAGAGGCGTTCACAGATCGACGTCTTGGTGAGGAAGTCGAGGATGTCCGGCTCCAGCGCGTCGAGCACGTTCTCGGCGAGGAATTCACCGATGTCGGCGTGTTCGGACAGGCTGTCGACGAGGTGCGCGGGATCGTCGCCCGCGCGCAGCGACAACACCGCCAGCTGCAATGCCGCCGCCCAGCCGTCCGTGGTCTGCGTCAACGCGTCGACGTCGCCGCCCGCCAGCCGCAGTCCGCCCGCCTCGTTCAGGAAGGACCGCACCTCGTCGCTATCGAAACGCAGTGTGCTCGAGTCGATTTCTTCCAGCTCGCCGTCGATGCGCAGCCGGCTCAGCGGAAGTCCGGATCGGGACGTGCTCGTCACGATGATCGGCAGGTGGTGGCAGCCGTGCTCGAGCAGGAACCGGACGGCCGCCACGGAGGCGTCGTCGGTCACCCGCTGCCAATCGTCCAGCACGACCGTGAGCCGGTCGTCGCGGGAGTGCAGGTCGTCGATCAGTGCGGTGAGCACGTGGCGCTCGGCATCGTCGGGATGCGCCTCCAGGACGCGATCGAGTTCGTTGGCGAGGTGAGGGCGCGGCCCGCGCATCGCTTCCACGAGATGGGCGAGGAACCACGCGACGTTGTTGTCGTCCTCGTCCACCGTCAGCCAGGCGACCGGCGCGCCCGCGCCCGCGAGCTCGTCGCGCCACTGGGCCGCGAGCGTGGTCTTGCCGAAGCCGCTCGGCGCGTGCATGAACGTCAACCGCTTGCGCGAACCCGAGCGGAGCAGATCCAGGAGCCGCTTCCTGGTGATCGGCGTCCGCGCCGGGGTCGGGGGACGATACTTGGTCGCCGGGGTCGGGGGAGCGGTGGGGCGTTCGCGGTGGCGAACCGTCGTGGCGGGCGGGGGCGTCCGCGGTCCCTGGCCGATCGGCAGCACCATGACGTCGACCGGCACGCCGTGCTCGCGCTGCACCGCGCGCAACTCCTCGCCGAGAGCGGCGGCCGACTGCGGTCGTTCGCCCGGATCGCCCGCCATCGCGTGCTCGATGACGGTGCAGACGTCGTCGGGCACGCCCGCCGTCCGCAGATCGGGGACGGGCTGCGCGGAGACGCGGAGAAAGTGGGCGACCACCTGCTCGCCGCTGCGACGCTCATACGCCACATGCCCCGTGAGCGCGCAGAACAGCGTCGCGCCGAGGCCGTACACATCCGACGCCGGCGTGGACGGATCGCCTCGCAGCACCTCCGGCGCGGTGAATGCCGGTGAGCCCGTGATGATTCCGGTCGTGGTGCGGAAGCCGCTCGCGGTCCGCGCGATGCCGAAGTCGGTCAGCTGCGGCTCGCCGTAGTCGGTCATCAGGATATTGCCCGGCTTGATGTCGCGATGCAGGGTGCCGACCCGGTGGGCGGCCTCCAGCGCACCCGCCATCTTGACGCCGAGCCGCAGTGTCGCGGTCCAGTCGAGCGGTCCGTCGTGCCTGATTCGCTGGTCCAGCGAGCCGCGGGCGTGGTACGGCATGACGAGATAGGGGTGTCCGGAGCCGGTGGTGCCGACCTGGAAGACGTCCACGATGTGCGGGTGGCCGGACAACCGCCCCATGGCCTGCTGCTCGCGAATGAACCGCTGCATGCCCTCCGGATCGAGATCCGAGGTCAGCACCTTCACGGCAATGATCCGGTCCAGGTCCGGTTGCCTGCACCGATAGACGACGCCGAAGCCGCCACGCCCGATCTCTTCGGCCTGCTCGAACCCTTCTGCGGTCAGGTCTGCGTCGATGCCGGAGGACGGGCTGCGCTGTGTCGGCAGTATGTCGGCCATCGTCGGCCTCGATTCTGGACGAGCTCTCGGGGTGACCCTGCGGTCGGATCCTGCCTCCCGAGGATAACCCCGATCGGCGGCTCGGCAATGATTCCGCAACTCGCGGTGGCCGCCGTGAGCGACGTGGGATTCGTTCCGGCCGACAACCCGAGGGTGGCCGAGCAATTCGAGCACGCGCGCGGAATCTCGCCCACCGCAAGGGTATTCGTCTACATACTGCCGATCGACCGCCGGTCCATCGAGTGCAGGACTGGCGGCCCGCTCAGACGCGCCGGATGCGCGCCAGCCAGGCGACCACGTCGACCGGTCCCTCGGTGGGCAAGTTGTGGCGCGCCGCTTCGTCGGCCACCACCTCGGTGACCCGGCCGCGATAGGTGGAGGGGACGAGTTCCTCGAGGTCCCAGCCGTCAGCCGCGAACGACTCGCGGATGAGCGAATCGCTGATCCGCGGGCCGAAACCCTCCTCGGTGTCGGAGAGCGCGAGAACGTGCACGTAGCCGCCAGGCTTCGTGATCCGGTGCAGTCCGCGGACGTAGGCGGCTCGTGCGTCGGGTTCGGTGCCGAAGACGTGGAACAGGGCGCTGTCGACGACGGTGTCGAAGACGCCGAGCCGATCGTCGTCCGCATCGGCGAGCGTGAGCACATCGACCACCTCGAACCGAGCGCCGGGGACACCCTTGTCCGCGGCGTTGCGCCGGGCGTAGGCGACCGCGCTCGGCGACAGATCCACACCGAGCACGTCGTAGCCCAGCTTCGTCAACGCGATGGTGTGCTCACCCGCGCCGGTACCGGGGTCGAGCACCCGGCCGCGGATCCACCCGTCCCGTTCCAAGGCGAGGATCGCCGGTTGCGGTTCCCCGATCACCCAGGGAGCGGTGTCGTTGTCGTAGACGGTATTCCAGAATTCCGGAGCCTGAGTCATGCTCCCAGCGTGCACCCTGAACCCGGGTTCAGGTCAAGCGTCGCGACTCGGCGGCGGCGGCAACACCGAGCGCGTACGCCCACAGCGTAATGACTAGGCGTGCACCGCGGGGCGAAACGTACGCTTCGTCCATGACCGAGCATCCGCGACTGCACTCGATCCCCGGTGGACGTGACGACCGCCCCCGCCACAAGCAGCCCACCGCTCCGGAACCGCTGTGGCGCGAGGTGCTCGGCGACCGGCTGCGCGCGCTGCGGCAGGAACAGCGCGAGACGCTGGTGGAGACGGCCGGACGCGCGGGTATCTCGCCGCAGTACCTGTCGGAGGTGGAACGCGGACGCAAGGAACCGTCGAGCGAGATGATCGCGGCGTTGGCCGGCGCGCTCGGCACCACCCTCGGCGGGCTGACCGAGCAGGTCGCCGAGGACCTGCTCGGGCGGCGGCGTGCCCCGGTGCGGCACCCCCAGGCCGCGCCGACCCTCCTGCTCCGCGCGGCCTGAACCGGTCGCTCAGCTCCGCGGCTGCAGCACAGTGTCGACGAGTCCGTAGTCGATGGCCGCCTGTGCGGTGAAGACGCGATCCCGATCGGTGTCGTGACGCAGCCGCTCCACCGGCTGCCCGGTGTGCCGGGACAGGATCGACTCGATCTCCGCCCGCATCCGGACCAGCTCGTCGGCCTGCAGGATCAGATCCGGAATCGCGCCTTGCCCGCGGGCGGCGGGCTGGTGCAACACCACCCTGGCGTGCGGAAGCATCGCGCGGCGACCCGGCGCGCCGCCCGCGAGCAGCACCGCGCCCACGGCGATGGCCTGGCCGACGCAGGTGGTGTGCACGGGGGCGCCGATGTGCTGGATGGTGTCGTAGATCGCCAGCATGGAGGACAGGTCACCCCCCTCGCAGTTGATGTAGAACTGGATCTCCTGCTCGGGGCTCTCCGATTCCAGGTGCAGCAGCTGCGCGATCAACGCGTTCGCGACGCCGGAATCGATGGGCGTGCCCAGGTAGACGATGCGTTCGGCGAGCAGGTGCGAGTAGATGTCGGTGATGCGCTCGCCGCCGCGCGGATGCTGGGCGATGACATTGGGAATGGTGTACGTACTCATGCCGAGATCCCGATTCGCTGGCGTTGGGGGACGACCTGTCCGAAGCTGTCGACGATGTGGTCGATGAATCCGTACTCCTTGGCCTGTGTCGCGGTGAACCAGCGGTCGTGCAGGGAGTCCTCGTAGATTCGGTCGAAGGGCTGGCCGGTGTCGGCGGCGATCAGGCCGAGTACCGTTTCCACGGTATGGCGCAGGTCGTCGGCCTGGACCTCCACATCGACGGCCGTGCCGCCGATACCCGCCGAGCCCTGGTGCATCAGGATCCTCGCGTGCGGCAGTGCGAAGCGCTTGCCGGGGCTGCCCGAGGAAAGCAGGAATTGTCCTGCGCTGCACGCCAATCCGAGCGCCAACGTAGACACCCCGCACGGTACGAGGCGCATGACGTCGCGGATCGCGAGCATCGCGGGCACCGAGCCGCCCGGCGAATGGATCCACAGCGAGATACCCGCTGCGTCGTCCTCGGCGGCGAGGGTCAGCAACTGTGTAGCCAACAGCGTCCCGTTGTCGTCGTCGAGCGGTCCGTCGAGCACCAGGATGCGGCGGCCGAGTAGTTGCTCTCTGGCGCGCCAGCTGAACAGGGGAGTCTTGTCGTCGTGAGCCATGCCTCCACCGTGCCCCGGCGAGACGGTGGAATCGGTCCGATGCTGCTCTGGGCAGATCTGCTCAGGGCAGCATCGGACCAGGGCAGCGCGCGATGTGCGGACTCTGTGCTTCGATGATCGGTGGACGGGCCGGACGTTTAAGGCCGCGGAGCAAGGGAATTCGAGTGGCCCGATGAAACGGGTGGTCGCGGCGGACTTGTCGAAACCGTAACCCGTATTTCGGCGTTTCGAACTGCCTTTCGACAGTTGCGTGGAAATAGGATGCGCGTTGTTCCTATCTGTCGGCCGCGATACCGATAATCTCGGTATCCGATTCTAGATGTCGTGGCTCTTCCCCATCGAAGGAGGACGGATCGTGAGGAGTCGAATACTCAGCTTGGCCGCAGTTTTGACGGGAACCCTCACCGTGGTCGGTGGCGGGGCGATTTCCGCACCGCACGCGTGGACGAATCCGGTGGTGGAAGCCGCCGCCGATTTCTACATTCCGCCCGCTCCGCTCCCGGGTGGCGCACCGGGCAACATCCTTCGTGCCGAACCGACGCAAGTGGCGCTGTCGGCGCCCGGACAGCCCGGAGTGGTTCCGGCGCGCGCGACGCGTCTGATGTACCTCAGCAGCAACGCCCAGGACGCGGCGACCGCGGTGGTGGGAACGTATCTGGATCCCATCGTGCCGTGGACCGGTCCTGGCGAGCGGCCGCTGATCGCGTACGCGGGCGGCACCAAGGGGCAGGGCGATCAGTGCGCGCCTTCCAAGCTGCTCTCGCAGATCGTCCATCTCGACCCGCCAGGTGATGTGATCTTCGAATACGACCTGGTGGCGATCTTCTCGTTGCTGGCGCGCGGCATGTCGGTGATGGTGACCGACTACCACGGCCTCGGCACGCCCGCGATGCACGACTACCTCAACCGCAAGGCACAAGCCCACGCGGTGCTGGACTCCGCGCGCGCCGCGCTGCAGTTGCCCGGCAGCGGCCTCGGCCCGAACGCCCCGGTCATCCTCTACGGATACTCCCAGGGCGGTATGGCCTCCAGTGGTGCGGCGGAGCTCCACCCGAGCTACGCCCCCGATCTGAACGTCCGCGGCGCCTATGTCGGTGGACCGGTGGTCGACGACCAGTACTTCATCGGATACAACGACGGCCGGGCAGACATCGCCCCCACCTACGCCTGGATTCTCAACGGTATGGTGGCGAACTACCCGAACATCGGCCCGGTGCTCGACGCCGAGCTCAACGACACCGGCAAGGCGATCCTGAACGAAGCGGCTTCCAAATGCGCGGTACCGCTCGGGCTGGCGCAGCAGCACCAGTTCACGTCGCAGTGGACCGCCAGCGGACTGCCTCTCACCGCGGTGATCGATCAGTCCCCTGCACTGAAGGCGGTGTTCGACGAGCAGCGTGTCGGTGGGCTCACCCCGGATATGCCCGTGCTGATCTCCTCGGCACCGAACGACGAGGGCGCGCCGTTCGCGCCGATTCACGCCGTGGCGGCCAGCTGGTGCAGTCGTGGCGTCCCGGTTCAGCTGGATGCGAACGCCCAGATTCCCAGCATGTCCGGACTCGTCGGCACCCATGTGATGGCGTTCTTCCCGGGGCTGGCCGCTTCGCAGCAGTGGGTGACGGATCGGCTCGCCGGCCTTCCGGCCCCGACCAACTGCGGGGCGCTGCCGTAGCCGCGGATCCGCGGCGCGTTCGGATGCCTGCTGGATTCTCGGTGAACGGCGTCCTGTCTCCGGCTGTGCGGCGCGGTTGTTCGTGACTGTGATGCGGTGATCTTCTGTGTACGGTGCCCGGCGGCGGGTCGGTCCTGAGGGGCCGACCCGCCGCCGACGTTCACCCGGCCGCGGGGTCCGTGCGCGGCGAAAGCCTCCCGGTCAGGGGACGATTTTGTCGGTTCTCTGGATTGCGGCGAGGAAACAGCTATCCTGGAGCTACACATTTAGCGCAACCGTTTTCGGCCACACTTCTTCATCGGGTGTTCTGTTGGATCAGCGGGACGGCTATGACGGTATTCAAAAATACGCAAGCGCGCGATCCCAAGCGATACCTCTGGATATTCGGTTTGATTGCACCGGGTTGCGCGCTCCTCCCCTCACAACTAGTGGCTCATACTGGGCTGGAACTGTTTTGGTGGATCGGTCCGATCATCGTGTTCGTGGCCATTCCGCTGCTGGACTGGGCGGTAGGCGACGACGGGAGCAATCCCCGTGACGAGGACTACGAGGTATTGTCCAACGATCGCTATTATCGGTGGTGCACATACCTTTTCCTGCCGATGCAGTTCATCGGCCTGCTGATCGCAGGCTATCTCTGGTCCAGAACCGAATTGAGCATGGCTGACAAACTCGGGCTCGCCGTGACGCTCGGTGTCGTGTCCGGCATCGGCATCAACGCCGCGCACGAACTCGGCCACCGCGTCGAGCGCATGGAACGGTGGCTGGCGAAAATCGCCCTGGCACAATCCGGCTACGGGCACTTCTTCGTCGAGCACAACCGCGGCCACCACGTGCGCGTCGCCACGCCGGAGGACCCGGCCAGCGCGCGATTCGGCGAGTCGCTGTGGGAGTTCCTGCCGCGCACCGTCTTCGGCGGGTTCCGATCGGCGCTCGGGTTGGAACGAGAACGCCTGTCCCGCAAGGGAAAGGGCTGGTTCAGCCTGGAAAACCATCTGCTGCAGGCGTGGGCGATGAGCATCGCGCTGTTCGGGACGATGATCCTGGTCTTCGGGCCGAAGGTGATCCCGTTCCTGGCGCTGCAAGCGGTGATCGGCGCCGGACTGCTCGAGACGGTGAACTACGTCGAGCACTACGGTCTGCTGCGCAGGCGCCGCCCCAACGGCAACTACGAGCGCTGCTCGCCGCGTGACAGCTGGAACAGCGACCGTCTGGTTACCAACATCTTCCTCTTCCACCTCCAGCGGCACAGCGACCATCACGCGAATCCGGGCCGCCGCTACCAGACCCTGCGCAGCTCGGAACAGGCGCCGCAGCTGCCCGCGGGCTATGCCAGCATGGTCGTGCTGGCCGCCGTGCCGCCGCTGTGGCGCAAGGTCATGGACCACCGAGTGCTCGCCCACTACGGCGGCGACCTCACCCTCGTCAACCCCAAACGGCCCACCAATCGCGGCCTCTCCCCGAACCAGCGGACTATGGCACCTGCTGACCGAGCGGCCGCTCGATTGCCGGACCCCGCCGAGTCGAGCGAGGCGGGATCGGGCTGAGCTGGGCAAAGGTTGTGCGGTCGAATCCTTCGACGGCGATCGCGGCGGTCCCGAGCCCGAGATCATTGGCGTAGCGCATTCTGGTGACGACCCACAGTGCTGGTGGTCGTCGCCGGGTCAGCGCAGGCAGCCACGGCTCGAAGTACTCGGTTGCCACCCCGGTCAGTCGTTGCCCTGGCGCAGTGTCGGTCGTGTTCGGTCGGATCCGCGCGGCTGACCACAGCGGAGTCGTCGAATGGCGGTCGGTGGCTGGGGATTTCGTGTGGCGACTTCGATCGGGGCATCAGCGGTTGTATCCCGGTACGTGACTGGCACATCCGCGTTCGGCGTCGAACGGGGCGCGCACTGTTAGGCGCGCTGGTGGGCGGGTATCGCGAGGGCACGTCGCTACGGAAGTGACGGGCGAGACCGGTCCGGCGGTTCGGCCGGAAGGCGGGAGGTGTACCGGTGATCGATCGCCTGGGTGAGGTGATTGCGAAACGTATGGTTGCGGACGGGAATCGGTCGGTCCTGATCGAAGTCGGCAGACCGCGGCCCGCGGCGGGCGCCGGTGGTGATGTGTGCGGCTTCCGCATTCAGGGCTGGGGTGAGTCGAAGGCGACCGGGGTGGATGCGTTGGCGGCGTTGTACTGCGCGTTGGTGGAGATCGGTGCGCACTTGACCAGAGCGAACGAGTCGGGCGCGCAGTTCACCGTCGCCGGACCCGCCGAACTCGGGTTCCCGGCGCCACCGACCCGCGACGACATCGCCCACGATCCCGGAATCGAGTACCAGCTGGGCGATCTGCTCGCGATCCGGACACTGATCGCCGCCGACGGCCCGCACACCATCACGATCGGCCGCCCCGTCTGCTCGTCCGACGCCCAGTTCTACGTGTGCCCCTTCCGTATCGACGGCAGCCGCCACGCCGTAGCCTCCGGCCTCGACGAGATCCAGGCGCTGCTCACCGCGATCCGCATGATCGGCGCCTGGCTCGAGCTGCCCGGAGACTGGCCGATCAGCCGTCTGTCCTAGAGCGCACCGGTCGGCATCGGATGGGCCCGCGCACGCTCGCGGACGACACATCCCGTGCGACGCGTGCGGAAAGTCTGCGAAGCACTGGTTTTCACTCCGCGGTGACGAATCCCTGGGCGACGAGCCAGTCGCGGGCGACCTCGGCCGGCTCGCGGCCGTCCACGTCGACCTGGCTGTTCAGGCCGGTGATCACCTCGTTGGTGAGCAGCGCGGAGATCGGCGTCATGATCTCGGCGATCCGCGGGTGCGCTTCGTGGAAATCGGCGCGCAGCACGAGGGACGCGTTGTATTTCGGGAAGAACGCCAGATCGTCCTGGAGCAGAACAAGATTCAGCGCCGGTATGCGTCCGTCCGTGGCGGCGACCGAGCCGAAGCGGCACTGGCGCGCATCGGCGGTGGCTTGGTAGACGAGTGGGTCCTGCATGATCTGCTTGCGCACCTCGCCGACGTCGATGCCGTATTTGCGTGCCATCCCCGGGTAACCGTCCTGCCGGACATTGAATTCGGTGCCGACGCACGTCGCGGCCGCGGCGGGGTCCGCATCGATCAGCCTGGCGTAGTCCGAGAGCGTGCGGACGCCGGTCTCTTCGGCGACGCGGCTGCTGGTCACCAGGGCGTAGGTGTTGTTCATCGGCGCCAACGCCGTCCACACCATGCCGTGCGCGGCGCGGTCGGCATCGCGCACCGCCTCGAATTGGCCGAGCTCGCTCGGCACCGGGGTCTCGTTGCCGAGGTAGTTGATCCAGCCGGTGCCGGTGTAGTCGTAGGCGACATCGATCTGGCCGTGCAGCTGCGCGTCGCGCAGGCTGTTGGAGCCCTGGATGTTGGTGAGGTCGCGCACGTTCGCGCCCGCCGCGGTCGTGGCGAATTCGATGAGGTAGCCGAGGATGTTCTGTTCGGTGAAATCCTTGGAGCCCACCGTGATCGTCACACCGTGCAGTTCGGGCACAGGCTGGATGCTGCCCGGCCCGACCCGCAGCGGCACGGCGCTGCCCGACTCCAGACCACAGCCGCCGAGCACCAGCAGCGCCGCCGCCACGAGCACGCGCAGCCGCCCGCCCCGCCTCACGTCAACCCCCTCGGTCCGAGAAAGCGTTCGGCCAGCGCGCCGAGCCAGTCGACGAGCAGGGCCAACGCCACCGCCAGCACGGCGCCGACCACCAGGGTGACGTTGTCGCGCAGCTTGTATCCGGTGTCGATGAGAATCCCCAGCCCGCCCGCGCTCACCAGGAACGACAGCGTCACGGTGCCGACGGCCAGCACGAGCGAGGTCCGCAGTCCCGCCAGGATGAAGGGCACCGCCAGCGGAAACTCGATGCGCCGCAACACCGTCGCCGCCGACATGCCCTGGCCGCGTCCCGCGTCGACGAGCGTCCGGTCCACCTGCTGATACCCGAGAATGGTGTTGCGCAGCACCGGAAGCAGTGTGTAGAACGCGATCGGTGCGACGCCGATCCAGAACCCGGTGGTGCGGGTCACCAGGTAGCACAGCACGATCAGCCCGATGGCGGGCGCGGCCGCGCCGACATTGGCGATGCCGACGAAAACCGGTGCGAGACGGCGGTATCCGGGTCTGGTGAGCAGTGTTCCGAGCGGCACCGCCACGACGACGACGATCAGCACGACCGTCGCGGTGAGCAGGACGTGCTGCCAGGTGACGGTGGCGATGTTGCTCGCGTTGATGCTCGCGCGCTGGGTGGCGGTGAGGTCGCGGCGGAACGCCCACACCAGGACGCCGACGGTCAGCGCCAGGACCAGCGCGGGCTGAACGAGCAACCGCAGCCGCTCGGCGGCCGGTGTGGATGCGGCGGTGGGTGTGGCGACGGTGGCGGTCACGGCGTCGCCTCGGCAGCGGGCCGCTCGCCGCTGTGGCGAGCCCGCGTTGCGGACAGGTGCCCGACCAGCGTGTCGATGGTGATCAGCCCGGCGAATTCGCCGCGCGCGTCGGTGACGACCGCGGTCGCGGTCTGCTCGGCGAGCAGGGCTTCCAGCGCGTCCTGGAGGGTCGATCGCAGCGACAGCGCCTGACCGATCGGGCTGCCCACCTCGCCCAGCGTCCGCGCGTCCGTCAGCTGTTCGGCCGACACCCAGCGCAGCGGCCGCCGCCGCCCGTCGAGGATCAGCGCCCACGGCCACTCCAGGCCCGCCAGTGCCGCGCGCAACGTCTCGACCGGTTCGTCCTGCCCGGCGCTCGGGCAGTCGCCGAGTTCCACGTCGCCGACCCTGGTCAACGTCAACTGCTTGAGCGAGGCGTCGGCGCCGACGAATCCCGCCACGGTGTCGTCCGCCGGGTCGGCGAGGATCGCGGCCGGGGTGTCGTACTGCAGGATCCGGGACCGGTCGCCGAGCACGGCGATCCGGTCACCCAGTTTCACCGCCTCGGTGAAGTCGTGGGTGACGAACACGATGGTCTTGCCGAGTTCCGCCTGCAACCGCAGCAGTTCGTCCTGCAGCAGGCCGCGGGTGATCGGGTCCACCGCGCCGAACGGTTCGTCCATCAGCAGCACCGGTGGATCGGCGGCCAGTGCGCGGGCGACCCCGACGCGCTGCTGCTGCCCGCCCGAGAGCTGCCGGGGGTGGCGGTGGCGGAAGGTGTCCGGGTCGAGACCGACGAGGTCCAGCATCGCGTCGACCCGCGCGGCGATGCGCGCGGGGTCCCAGCCGAGCAACCCTGGCACGGTCGCGATGTTCTTGGCCACCGTCATATGCGGGAAGAGCCCGGCCTGCTGGATCGAGTACCCGATGCCGCGGCGCAGCTGATCGGGATTCATCGCCGCGGCGTCCCGGCCGCCGATGGTGACGGTGCCCGAGGTCGGCTCGATCAGCCGGTTGATCATGCGCATGGTCGTGGTCTTGCCGCAGCCAGACGGCCCGACGAGAACCACGATCTCGCCGGCCGGAATGGTCAGCGACACCGCGTCCACGGCCGGATCACGTTGTCCCGGATACCGTTTGGTGACGGCATCGAGCACGATCTCGACGCCGGACACCGCCGCGGCGCCGGTCTCGGTGTCAGTCACTAATCCCCCTCGAGGTGGTCAGTCGTCCCACGAGGACGAAGAGGCCGTCCAGCAGCAGCGCGAGCACGATGATCAGCACCGTGCCGGTCAATGCCTGCGGCACGGCGTTGGGACTGCCGAGCCGGGACAGTCCGGAGAAGATCAGATTGCCCAGCCCGGGGCCCTTGGCGTAGGCGGCGAGCGCGAGTATGCCCATGATCATCTGAGTGCTGACCCGCATACCGGTCAGGATCGCGGGCCAGGCGAGCGGCAGTTCGATGGCGGCGAGCACCCGTATCCGGTTCATGCCGACACCGCGGGCCGCGTCGACTACCGACGGATCCACCGCGGCGAGCCCGACGATGGTGTTGCGCAGGATGGGCAGCAGGGCGTACAGCACGAGCGCCGTAATGGTGGGCCCGACGCCCAGTCCGAGGATCGGTATCAGCAGACCGAGCAGCGCGAACGACGGCACCGTGAGAATCGCGCTCGCCGCGGCAGTGGCCGCCGCCGATCCGAACGGGCTGCGATAGACGAGCACGCCGACGGCCACCGCGATGAGCGAGGCGACCATCAGCGACTGGATCACCGCCGAGACATGCAAATACGAGTCGACGAGCAGCTGATGCCGCCGGTCGACGACGAATGTCCACAGTGTGTCCAGGGCCGAACCTCCCGTGCCACGATGTGCCGGACTCTCTCTCGCACCCTAACGCGTCGCAGTGGGTCGGTGGGACCGAAACGCTTTGGCGGCCCGGCTGTTCCGCTCGGCCTGCGGCGAGTTCAGGAACCGGATGGGTGCGTGGCGGGCCGGTCTCGTTCGCCGTCGGGCCCGGGATCGGTGGCGGAGCTAGCCACTGCGTCGGCGAGCATGGTGGCGATCTCGGCGATCGCGGGGGCGAAGGCGAGCGCGTTGTTGATGAAACCGTGCATGTAGCCGTCGAATCGGCGCGCGGTCACGGGCACGCCGTCGGTGCGCAGGCGGGCGGCGTAGGCTTCGCCTTCGTCGCGGAGGGGGTCGAAACCCGCGGTGATCACGACGGCGCGGGGGAGTCCGGCGGTGGTGTCGGCGTGCAGCGGTGACACGTCCGGTTGGCTGCGGTCGATGTCGGGCGCGAGGAAGCAGCGGTCGAAGAAGTCGATGTCGGTGCGGGTGAGGGCGAAACCTTCGGCGAACGTCGTGCGGGACTCGGCTTTCCCGGTCAGATCGGTGGGCGGGTAGATCAGCAGCTGGAGCAGGGGTGCGGGTCCCTGGTCGCGGCGCATCCGCTGGCACAGCACCGCGGCCAGATGTCCGCCTGCGCTGTCGCCGCCCACCGCGATCCGCTCGGCGGCCACGCCGAATTCGCCTGCGCGATCGGTGATGTCGCGGAAGGCGGCCACGGCGTCGTCGACGGCCGCGGGATAGGGATGCTCGGGTGCGAGCCGGTAGTCGACCGCGACGACCCGAATCCGTGCGGTGTGCGCCACGGTCCGGCAGAACGCGTCGTGGGTGTCGAGGTCGCCGATGACCCAGCCGCCGCCGTGGAGATAGACGAGCAGCGTGTCCGCGGCACCGGAATCGTACAGCCGGGCCCGCAGCGGTCCAGCCGCACCGGCGACGGTGATGTCTTCCACGCGCACGGATGCGCGCCGCCCCGCGCCGATCGCCGCCATCCGCCGCGCTTGGCCTCGCAGTGTCACCGGGGCCGGTGCGGGTCTGGGCAGCGACCGGGTGATTCGCAGCAGAAGATGGGCGTCGAGATCGAGCTCGTTGCCGTCGCGGTGCACCGCCGGACCGGCGAGCGCGCGTTTGATCCGAGGCGGCAACCGGAGCAATCCGCGCACTGCCGCCGCGGCCGTCCGTGTTGCGGCGGGCACGGCGGGTATCGGGGTGATGGGATAGACCGGCACGGAAGCACCTCTCTTGCGCGGTTCTGGCTCGCTGGTCACGACGTGCCGTCCTCGACCCGACCGAGGTCGGGTCGAGGACGGCAGCATCGATGCTGCCACCTGGGTCGCGGTCTGTGCCCGCTATGCGGATCCAGTCGCGGTAGCCGGGGGTGACGCCCTCGGCGACCTGGGTCAGACCGTAGCCGAGATTGTCGAGCGCGACGGTCTCGAAGCCGCGTTCGGCCAGCGTCGCCCCGTGACAGGCGAATACCTGTACACCGGTGCCGTCCTTCCACGGAGTCGAGTAGCGCGGTACTCGAGACACCGGACCACCCACGGGGCGAGACTTGAAGTCCAACGGCACTGGTCAGAGCGCAGATGAGCACGACATGTCCAGGATCTTCCTCAGTCATTCCAGCCGCGACAGCCGACAGGCCATCGCGCTGCGGCGGTGGCTGATCGAACAGGATCCCGGCCTCGCCGACGAGATCTTTCTCGACCTCGACCCGGAGGCGGGCATCCGGACCGGCGTCCGATGGAAGGACGCGCTCGTGCAGGCGAGCGCCCGATGCGAGGCCGTGATCTGCCTGCTCTCGGACAACTGGCTCACCTCCCACGAATGCGAGGCCGAGTTCCGCACGGCGGAGTACCTGCACAAGCTGATCTTCTGCGTCTGCTTGGAGCGGCCGACCGGTCGCCTCATCACCGACGAGTGGCAGCGCTGCAACCTGTACGGTCCGGGGCCGAAGACCGAGATTCGCGTCGATGACGGCGAGCCGGTCGTGTTCCTCACCGAGGGGCTGCGGCGCTTGGCGGCCGGGCTGCGTGCGGCGGGGATCGGTGCGGAGCATTTCGCGTGGCCCCCGCCCGATGATCAGGACCGAGCGCCGTACCGGGGCTGGGCTCCATTCGAAAGTGTCGATGCGGCAGTGTATTTCGGGCGCGACGGGCAGATCGTCCGCGGACTCGATGCCCTGCGCGGCATGCGGAATTCTGGTGCCGAGCGGCTGTTCGTCATCCTGGGGCCTTCGGGTGTCGGCAAGTCGTCGTTCCTGCGGGCGGGATTGCTGCCACGGCTGGTGCGCGACGATCGGCATTTCCTGGTCCTGAACATAGTCCGGCCGGAACGGGCAGCCGTTACCGGTTCGCTGGGACTCGCCGCCGCGATCCACGAGCTGCGTACCCGGCTCGGATTCCCCGGGCCGGGGCTCGGCGCGGTGAAGAAGGCGTGCACCTCGGACATCGGGCAGGTGGTGGTCTGGCTGCGGGAGACGCAGGACGCGGCGACCGCGCGGCTGATGGCAGGGGAGGGCGCCGCGCCTCCGACGCTGGTTCTTCCCGTCGACCAGGCCGAGGAGTTGTTCACCGCCGAAGCGGGTGGCGAGGCGGAGCGGTTCCTTTCGGCCACATCTCAATTGCTGTTGCGCGAACTCGATCTCATTGTCGCGCTGACCATCCGGGCCGATCGGTACGAACCCCTGCAGACCGCGCCCGCGCTGGCGGCTCTGTCGAGCGTGATCTTCGACGAGCTGAAACCCCTGTCGCCCGCTCGGTTCGAAGAGGTCGTTCTCGGCCCGGCGCGCCGCGCGGGCGAAGCTGGATTCCGGCTGGAGGTGGGGCCGGATCTGGTGGACCGACTGCTCGAGGAGTGCGCCCAGAGCGCCGACCCGCTGCCCCTGCTGTCGCTGACGCTGGCCCGGCTCTACGCCGACTACGGCGGCGACGGTGACCTGACTCTCGCCGAGTACGAGGCGCTGGGCGGCATGCCACATGTGGTCGACTCGGAGATCGATTCCATTCTTTCGCATGATGATTCGGTTCGATGCGGCCAACTCGCACGGCTGCGAACAGCATTCGTGCCGTGGCTGGCCACCGTCGATCCCGACACCCAGCAGCCCCTGCGGCGCGTCGCACGGTGGACCGAGCTGCCGGAGGACAGCAGGGATCTGATCGACGCGTTCGTCGGCAGGCGGCTGCTGGTCAAAGACGAGCGCGATGGCGAGGTGGTCATCGAGGTCGCACTGGAAACCCTGTTGCGCCAATGGGATGTGCTGGCAGGCTGGCTTCGCGAAGAGGCGGGCGACCTGGCCGCGGCCGATGTGCTCGAGCGCGCGGCAGCGGCGTGGGAGGGCAACAATCACGACGAGGCGTGGCTCATCGGCGGGGCCCGGCTGGCTGCTGCGGAGGAGCTGTCGGCGAAGCCGACGTACCGGGATCGGCTCGCCCCGGCGGAGCCGTTCCTGCTCGCGTCCCGGCAACGGCAGCAAGCCGCTCTCGCCGAAGAAAAGCGCCGCCGTGAAAAGGAATTGGACGACGCGCGGGAGTACGCGGCGGGTCTGCGCAAGCGCTCGCGGATCCTGCGAGCGGTGCTTGCGATGACGGTGGTGGTCGCGCTGGTGGCGGTACTGTTCGGGGTCCGGTCGACCCTGGCCGAACGCAGGGCCGACCAGCAATTGCGCGAGGCGACCGCCCTGCGGCTGGTTTCGGAAGCACAGGCGATGCTGGCCGGGGCACGGCCCGGCAGCGACACGCGGGCGATCACGCAGATCCTGGCCGCGCGTCACATCGGGTCGACACCGGATGACGGGAGCGCGCTGGACGCGCTGCTGACGAATGCGGGGGAGTCGAAGATCATCGAAGCCCGCACTCCGTACGGGGTCGGGTTCGATCGCGACGGACGTCATGTCGTGGTGAACTCCGGCAAGGGGGTCGAAACATTGGATGCGATAACGGGTTTGCCCGTGGCGCAACCGGTGATGGGGAATGCCATCAGCAACGACGGTCGGCGCGCCGTCCGGTTCGATCTCGGTACGCGGCAGAGCGTCGTCCGGCTCATCGACGCCGCGAACGGGGAATCGATTGGTTCACCGATCGAATGGAACAGCAAGGGCCTGATCATGGATGTGGCGTTCAGCCCCGATGACCGGCGAATCGCACTCGGCGGATGTTTCGATGGCTTGCAGGTGTGGGACACCGAAACCGGGCAGAGCATCCCGCTGCAAGGACACATCGATTGCGTCAACGGCGTCGCATTCAGTCCCGATGGCGAACGGGTCGTGTCCGGTAGCGCCGACGGCACCGTTCGGCTGTGGGACGCCCGGACGGGCCGTCAGCTCGCGTCTTCACCCCCAGCCGAAAAGAACGCCCACGTGCGCGCGGTCGCATTCAGCCCGGACGGGCGCATGATCGCCTCCGGCGGGTTCGACAACATGATCCACCTGTGGGATGCGACGTCCCTGACGCCGCGTGGCGAGCCCTTGACGGGGCACCTGGACTCCGTGCACGCAGTCGCCTTCAGCGCCGACGGCGCACTGCTCGTGTCGGGTAGCGGCGACAAGACGGTTCGCGTTTGGGACGTCACGAGCAGGCGCCCGCACGGTGAACCGTTCCTCGGACACGACAAGGGAGTCAACGACGTCGCCTTCGACCGGGACAGCAGCCGGATCGTGTCGGGCGGCCAGGACGACACCGTCCGGATCTGGAATGCGAGCCACGGTCCGACACTGGGTGTTCCGGTCGCGGCTCACGGTAGCGGCATGACCACGTCGGTCGATTTCATCGAGGACGGTCAGCGGATCGTCACCGGCGGTAGCGACGGGACGATTCGACTGTGGGACGCGCGAGACCTGCGCCCGGCCGGTCCGACGATCTCCACGGTATCCGGCGGTGTAGCGGGTATGGCGATCACCGCCGACGGCCATATCGCCGCAGCCACACAGCGGATCGTCGACCCACCCGAATCCCTCGCATCGTTCGAGGATTTCCTGAATCTGAAATTCCGGTGGGAGATCGAGATCTGGGATACGAGGGGTGCACTCCGGAGCCGGTGGGAGGTCGACGCGTGGATGGTCAGGGTCGAAACGAACCCGCGGCGAGCGATGCTGGCGACGGTGGGCTGCGCACGGCCCGGGATCGGCGTCGATCTTCGCTCGATCGATCCGGCGACGGTCGACATGGATTACCTTCCCCACGTCATCGACTGCACGGTCACATTGTGGGACACGGCGGGACACCGGATCGGCGCCCCACTCGAGGCGCACACCGATGTCGGCAGCGCGTCGTTCAGTCCGGATGGCGAGTGGATGGCGTCGAACGGTGGCCACCAGAAGGTGCGCCTCTGGAACGTCGAAGACGGAAGCCAGGTCGGAGAAACCATTCCCATGGACGCGACGTCCGTCGAGTTCAGCTCGGATGGACGAAGGCTTCTTCTCACCGACTACCGGACACTCGTCGTCGTCGATGTCGGCAGTCGTGAGCAAGTCGGCGAACGCATGACCGACACCGGGCGGTCGGTCCGCGCCGCATCGTTCAGCCCGGACGGCCGCTATATCGTCGCGGCCCATGACTCGATGGTTCGAGTATGGGACGCGAACACCGGTCTGCCTGTGGGGAATCCGATGCCGGGGACCACCGCAGACGTTGTCAAGGTCGCCATGAGCCCCGATAATCGGCGGATTGTCTCCTCGGGCGATCCAGACGGATCCATCCGCGTCTGGCCTGGTCCCGCGGCATGGCCGGATGCGCTGTGCGACAAAGTGACTCACAACATGAGCCACAAGCAATGGCGTGATTGGGTGTCCTCCGAGATCGACTACATCGAGCTCTGCCGTGGACTGCCGCTTGCCGACGATGCCGAGGCCGGACAGTGATCACCGACGAAGAATCCGTTGTCGCCGCGATCTGGGCCGACAGAATCCGCTGGTCGCGAACCGCCGACCGACTCAAGAAGCGGCTCGACACCGCCCGCGCACTGGCGCTCGTCCTCGGTGGCGTTGGCGCGATCGCCACGACCGTGACCGCCACGCTGTTGAACGCGCGCGGTGTGCCGAGATCGGTGGTCGCGATCGTCGCGGCGGTGTGTCTCGCCTTGGCGACGTATGTGGGCGCGCAGTTCCTGACGCCTGCCGCCATCGGCAAATGGACACGTGCACGGTCCATTTCCGAGGCGATCAAGCGGGAGGTGTACCAGTACCGCGCCGTTGCGGGTTCGCCGATCGGACCGCTTCGCGCGGAGGTCGCGGAAATCGTGTCCGCCGCGACCGATCTGCTGCCGGAGTATGCGGCGACGCCGGTGCCGCCGGCGGTGCCGCCGCCGGGGCCGATGACTCCCGGGGAATACATCCGGGACCGGGTGCGGGATCAGATCGACCGCTACTACCGGCCCAAGGCGCAGGTGAGCGCAGAACGCTCCAGGCGGCTGCGGCGGCTCGCGCTGGCACTGGGAGTCGTCACCGCGCTCATCGCGGCGGTCGCGGTGGTCGCCCCGGGCAGCGGGGCGACCGCGCTCGCGCCGTGGGTCGCCGCATTGACGACATTGAGCGGAAGTGTCGCGGCGTATATAGCTGTCAAACGGCACGACTACACGGTCATCACCTACCTCGCGACCGCGAACCTCCTGGAGCGCCTGCTCGAGGACGTGCCCGCACCCGGCGATGCCGAGTGGGCCGGGTTCGTCCGCCGGTGCGAGGGCGTGATCGTGGCTGAGAACCAGGGGTGGTTGGCGAAGTATGCCGAAAAGGACTAGCCAGGCCCCGGACCAACCGGAGGCGAACGGAGCGCAAGAGAAGCGAGAATCTAGCTCGGCAACCGGACGGCACGTCCCCGCGTGCCTCGGCCGGGACGGCGCCGCGGTCGAGCTTGCTGCCGGAAGCGCTGATGTGTCGCTGTGATCGGTTCAGCGGTCGCCGCTCGGTGGGGAGGGTCGGACGGCATCCGTCGCCACCGTGAGCTGAGAATAGTCGAAACCACCAGGATCCCAAGTGTATTCGTACTCGGGGAGTTCGAAGCCCGCATCGAATCGCCCGATCCGCGCGTCGGTGCGCCGCCCACCGTGCCGCTCGTAGAAGGCGATGGCACCGGTATTGGCCCGCAACACCTCCAGATACACCGCGCGACCGGGGAATTCGGCGGCCGCCCACGCCAGGCCGCGGTCGAGCAGGCGGCTGCCTATTCCGCTCCGCAGACTGCCTGGGCGGGCGTGCAGGTTGTCCAGAAGCACCCGGCCGTCGTCCGTGGGGACGAGATAGACGAATCCGAGCAATGCCGTGGCATCCTCGGCAACGAACAGTCCGGGCGTGACCGCGGCGGTCAAGCGCCGGCGCCACAGCGCGGCCCGCTCCGCGTCGAGCGGCCCGTTGAGGTAGTCGTCCGGCATGATGCCCGCGTACGCCGTGCGCCAGCTGGCGGTGTGCAGCGCCGCGATTGCCTGCGCGTCCGCCGCACCGCCGTTCCGAATCAGCATGGCGCCAGCATCATCGACGGCACGGGGTTTGTCACGTCGATTTCCGCCGCTCAGCCCGGGACGGGTGGTGTGCCGTCCTGGTTGAAGGTGACGGACGCGACTCCGTCGCCGCCCGGCTCGTGCAGGCTGAGCAACAAGTCGTACAAGTTGTCGACACCGACGTAGGTGCCACCGGGGAGGCCGCCGACGATCTCGACCAAGGCGAAATGCAGGTGCGACGGAATCCCGTCGAAGTGAAAGATGGTGCCGAGCAGATCTCCTCGGCTGACCGAGGAGCCGACACTCAGTCCCGCAGGCACGCCGGTGATGTGCGTGTAGTAGCCGCCCATCTTGTCGTCGGGTGCGCGCACGAAGATGTGTGCGCCGTACGTCTTGCCCGCGTCCGCCACCGGATTATGGGGTTGAAATTTGGTGATGTGTCCATCGAATGCTGCGAAGACGGATGTTCCGGTGCTGCCTCCGATGTCCATGCCGTACCGGATGAACCAATCCGGACCCGTATGTCCATTGGCGTTGGGGCCGCCGAGCCCTCCGGTGAATCCTGTGGGGTCCACTGGGGTAGAAATGATGAGATCGAAGGGCGCCATGGCCGCCTCCTGGTTGTCAGAAACTGATGCCCACCGAGTCCGCCGCTCCGGTGAACCCGTCGCCGCTCACCATTTGCGTGGCGAATGCGGAGATCGCCCCGGGCGGTGGGGAACCGATCGTGGCGATCGAGCTGAACTCGATGCCTTTCTGGGTGATGATCCCGACGATCTGGTCGGCCGCGTTGACGACCAAGGACCCGCTGTCGCCGTGTTCGGCGAGGATCGGTTGCCCGGCGACGTCGTCGGTATAGATCTCGAACGAGTTCGCCGGGGTGTTGATCCCAAGCGGCCGCAACCCGATCGCGCTGACGACTCCGGTGGTCAGGAGCGTCGTCCGGCCGCGTTTGCGCACTTTGTTGCCCGGTTTCGCCCTGGCCATACCGCTGAAGCCGCCGATTTCGGCGATCGTCGACTCGATGGCGACACCGGCGTCGAACGTGAAGACCGCGATGTCGGTGGCGTCCTGCCAGCGGTGCAGTGCGCCGATCCTGCGGGAGATGCCGGGTTGAAACACCGGGTCGCCCTGCCGGATCTCGCCTTGCTCGGACAGGCTGGCTATCACGTGCGCGCACGTCACGCCGACCTGCCCGCCGAACATCGTGTCGTTTGCGATCCCGCCCAAGGTGCCGCCTTGCACCAGGAAGCCGCTGTGTTCGGCCCTGATGGTGACTCCACCGCGCACGGGGTTGTGCGGCGCGGTGTCGGGCCCGGCCAAGGGGGTGAATTCGCGCCGCACCACCGCCACCGGAAAATCGACGCCTGCGATCAGCTGTTGCAACGGGAACGGAATACTGCTGTCGTCGGCTACCAGGACCCGGATGACGACGTCGTCCGTCAGTTCGACGCCCTCCTGGCGAAAACCGGCATCGACGCCCAGCACGCCGGGAAGAAATGCCATCGCCGACTCCAGCGCGTCGGCGAGCGCGTCCTTGGCCGCCAGCAGCTCAGGTGATATTTCCATGCCCTCACGCCATTTCCGCTCGTGCCGGGTGCCCGGAGCGGCACCGGTCAGCCCAGCCTGCCGCGACCTCGCGGGGTGGTCGCGGGTAGCGCACTACTCGAATCACCGAAGGCCCGTCGGAGCGGGCCGCAGGAACGAAGCGGGGTCAGGGATTGATCCGAAATACTCTAGGGGGGTAGGGTAATAGACGAGCGGCGGAGGTTGCCGTCGCCAGGAACGAGGAGAAGACATGACTACCGCGGCAGTCACGACCACCACCTTCGCCGTCGAAGGCATGACCTGCGGCTGCTGCGTCGGCAAGGTTCGCGACAAGGTCGGCTCGATCCCCGGCGTCACCGCGGTGACCGTCGATCTCGACGGCGGCACGGTGACCGTCCAAGGAGCAGACCCGGTCGAGCGCGGTGCGGTAGCCGACGCGGTCGAGCGGGCGGGCTTCCGGCTCGCCGATTGATCCGGCGCAGCGCACTCCCGCGGACCCGTCGATCCCGAATCAGGTCACTCCGCGCTGTCCGTCGTCGGCGCGGCCCGGCGAATCATGGTGAACGCGTACATGAGCAGCGCTCCCAGCGCCGCGCCGACCGGCCAGGACAGCGCCGTCACCTCCCGGGAATCGGGAGCCAGCGCGACGATCACCGCGACCGTGCCCGAAAGGATCAGCGCCGCCAGCGCTTTCGGATTGAATCCGCGGGAGAAGTAGTACCGTCCCTCCGCGGTGTCGTCGTACAGCTCGGCGACCGCGGTGCGCTGACGCCGCACCAGGTAGTAGTCGACGATCAGGATGCCGAACACCGGACCCATCAGCGCGCCGACGCCGCCGAGGAAGTAGATGATGAAATCCTGGTTCTCCCACAGCTTCCAGGGCATCACCAGGATGGACAGGACGGCGGTGATGATCCCGCCGGTCCGGAACGAGATGAATTTCGGTGCGGCATTGGAGATGTCGTAGGCGGGGGACACGAAGTTGAGGACCACGTTGATGCCGACGGTCGCCGTCGCGAACAACACCGCGGCGACGACCACCACCACATCACTGTCGATATCGGCGACCAGCTCCACCGGATCGCTCAGCACCTTCCCGTACACCTTCAGGGTGGCCAGCGAGATGACGATCGACAGGACCACGAACGCCGTCTCGTTGAACGGGATGCCCCACGCGTTGCCGCGCAGCACCGCCCGCTTGCTGGGGGAGAACCGCGCGAAGTCGGCGTAGTTGACGAGCGGGCCCGCCATGAACGCCACCATCAGGAAGGCGACGCCGACGAACGCGGCGACGGTCGCGCCGCCCGACAGCGGCGCACCGACACGCGCGTTGAAGTCGATGCTCCACTCGGCCTTGCCCAGAATCCAGATCGCCAGCGCGATCATGCCGATCCAGACCGCGGGCCCCGCGAAATCCGAGGCCTTGCGCACGACTTCCATGCCGTAGTTGATGATCGCCAGCTGCACGGTCCACAGCACCAGGAACGCGATCCAGCCCAACGTCGACAAGCCGAGGAAGCTGGATTCGGTCCACGACGCCAAACCCGGTGACACGCGCAGCAACAGCACCATCAGCGCGGTGGAAGCCAGATAGGTCTGGATTCCGTACCAAAACACCGCGACGATGGCCCGCAGCAGCGCAGGGACATTGGCGCCGAAGACGCCGAAGGCGGCGCGGGCGAAGACCGGGAACGGCACCCCGACCTTCTGTCCCGCGACGCCGACGAGATTGCTGCCCAGCCACAGCATGAGCACACCGGTGAACAGCGCGAGCATCGTCTGCCACCCGGTCATGCCGAGTGCGAGCATGCCGACCGCGAAGCCGTAGCTGGCGATGCTGTGCGCGGAGGTCATCCAGAGACAGAAGATGTCCCACGTACGCCAGGTCGCGGTCTCCTTGGTCGTGGGCGCCAAGTCGTCGTTGACCAGCGTGGAACTGCGCGGCGCGCCGTCCAGCGGCCGTACCCGAGTTTCGGTCATCGGATGTCCTTCGTGCTGCGGTGGGTGCTAACTGTTGCGCGGAAAACCGAGGTCTATGCCGCCGTGGCTGGGGTCGAGCCAGCGCGAGGTGATCGCCTTCTCCCGGGTGAAGAACGCGAAACCGTTGGGGCCGTAGGCTTTCGCATCGCCGAACAGCGATGCTTTCCAGCCGCCGAAACTGTGGTACGCCACGGGGACCGGGATCGGCACGTTCACGCCGATCATGCCGACGGTCACCTGCCGCTGGAAGCGCCGCGCCGCGCCGCCGTCGTTGGTGAAGATCGCGACGCCGTTGCCGTAGGGGGAGGAGTTGACGAGGTCGACGCCGTGCTCGAAGCCCTCGACCCGCACCACCGAGAGCACGGGCCCGAAGATCTCGTCGCGATAGACCGCCGAGGTGACCGGCACCCGGTCGATCAGGGAGGGGCCGAGCCAGAACCCGTTGGGGTCGCCGTCGACGGCGCTGTCGCGGCCGTCGACGACGACGCGGGCCCGATCGGTGACGGCGGTGTCGAGGTACTCGGCGACGCGGTCCCGGTGTTCGCGGGTGATCAACGGCCCCATATCGCAGCCGCGGCGGCCGTCTCCGGTGCGCAGGCCTGCCATCCGCGCGGCGATGCGAGCGACCAGATCGTCGGCGATGGAGTCGACCGCGAGCACCACGCTCACCGCCATGCACCGTTCGCCCGCCGAGCCGAAGCCCGCGTTGACGGCGGCGTCCGCGGCCAGGTCCAGATCGGCGTCCGGCAGGACGAGCATGTGGTTCTTGGCGCCGCCGAGGGCTTGCACCCGTTTGCCGTGCGCGCTTGCGGTCCGATATACGTAGTCGGCGATCGGTGTGGAGCCGACGAACGAGATCGCCGCGATCTGCGGGTGCGTCAGCAGCGCGTCCACCGCCTCCTTGTCGCCGTGCACCACATTGAGCACGCCCGCGGGCAGTCCGGCGTCGGCCGCCAGCTCGGCCAGCCAGTTCGCCGCCGACGGATCCTTCTCGCTCGGCTTGAGCACCACCGTGTTTCCGGCGGCGATCGCGATCGGGAAGAACCACAGCGGCACCATGGCCGGGAAATTGAACGGGCTGATGATGCCGACGACGCCGACCGGTTCGCGCACCGAGTACACGTCGATCCCGGTCGAGGCGTTCTGGCTGAACTCGCCCTTGAGCAGATGCGGCATGGACAGCGCGAATTCGACGACCTCGAGCCCGCGGGCGATCTCGCCCGCCGCGTCGGCGAGCACCTTGCCGTGCTCGGCGGTGAGGATGCTCGCCAGTTCGTCCTTGCGTGCGTTGAGAAGTTCGCGGAAATTCAGCAGGAACCGGTGGCGGGTGGCGACGGAGGAGTCGGCCCAGGCGGGCAGCGCCGCCGCGGCGGCGGCGACGGCCACACCCACGTCGTCGCCGGTGGCCATCCGCACGCTGCGCTGCGCCACCCCCAGTGCGGGATCGAAAACCGGTGCGGTGCGGGCGGATTCGCCACGCCATGGCTTGCCGTCGACCCAGTGTTCGACGATGTCGGTGGTCGCGGGATGCGTCATCGGATCTCCTCGGCTGGCAGGGCGGTCAGTACGTCACGCAGGATGGCGGCGGCCTCGGCGACCTCGGCCTCGGTGACCACACACGGCGGCGTCACGTGAATGCGGTTGTCGGCCAGGAACGGAAGCAGCCCGCGGGCGACGAGCTCGGTCTTGACCCGCGCCATGGTCGCGGCGGACACAGGTTCCCGGGTGGCGCGATCGGCGACCAGTTCCAGGGCCCAGAACACGCCCTCGCCGCGCACGTCACCGATCACCGGGCACTCCTCGGCCAATCGCGTGAGCGCCGGGCCGAGCACGGTGCGGCCGATGCGTTCGGCATTGGCCACGATGCCTTCGTCGGCCATCACGTCGAGGGCGGCGACGATCGACGCCGCCGCCAGCGGGTGCCCGCTGTAGGTGAGGCCGCCGGGGAAGACGGTGTCGTCGAAGGTGTGGGCGATCGACTCGGAGATGACGACGCCGCCCACGGGGACGTAGCCGGAGTTGACACCCTTGGCGAAGGTGATCAGATCGGGCGTCACGTCGTAGCCGTCGAACGCGAACCACCGTCCGGTACGGCCGAATCCGCACATCACCTCGTCGAGGATCAGCACGATTCCGTACCGGTCGGCGAGGGCGCGGACACCGGCGAGATAGCCGGGCGGCGGCACCAGGATGCCCGCGGTGCCCGGCACCGTCTCCAGCAGGATCGCGGCGATGCTTGCCGGACCTTCGCACTGCACGACCCGCTCGAGGTGCCGCAGCGCGCGCTCGCTCTCCTCCTCGGCGGTGCTCGCCCAGAACTCGCTGCGATACAGGTAGGGGCCGAAGAAATGGACGTGACCGCGGGCGTACTCGTTCGGTATCCGCCGCCAGTCGCCGGTCGCGACCACCGCGGCACCGGTGTTGCCGTGGTAGGAGCGGTAGGTCGAGAGCACCTTGTCGCGGCCGGTGTGCAGCCGCGCCATCCGGAGGGCGTTCTCGTTGGCGTCCGCGCCGCCGTTGGTGAAGAACACCTTCTCGAGCCCGTCCGGCGCGAGCGCGGCGATCCGCTGGGCCGCCTCGCCGCGTTGCAGATTCGCGGTGGCCGGTCCGATGGTGGCCAGGCGCGCGGCCTGATCGGCGATCGCGGCCGTCACCACCGGATGCTGATGGCCGATGTTCACGTTGACCATCTGGCTGGCGAAATCCAGGTATTCACGGCCCCCGTGATCCCATACCCGGCAGCCGCGACCGCCCGCGAGCACCACCGGATTCAGCGCGGCCTGCGCCGACCAGGAGTGGAACACGTGGTCACGGTCGAGTTCGTAGGCGCGCGCGTCCAGATCGACGCGCACGGCGGTCATGCCGTCACTTTCGTCGCCGTGATGGATTGCCGCAGTTGCGGAATGATCGTCTCGCCGTAGACGCGCATGGTTTCCTCTTTGTTGTCGTGTTGCAGGTAGCCCGCGAACTGATCGACGCCGAGATCGGCGAGTCGCCGGAGTTTGGCGATGTGCTCATCGGCGGTGCCGAGCACGCAGAACCGTTCGACGATGTCGTCGGACACGAAGTCGGCGTGCACGTTTCCCGCGCGGCCGTGCAGGTTGTAGTCGTAACTCGCTCGGCCCGCGATGTATTCGGTGAGCGCCTGCGGGATCTCCCCACCGGTGCCGTAGCGCGCGACGATGTCGGCGACGTGATTGCCGACCATCCCGCCGAACCAGCGGCACTGGTCGCGCATGTGCTTGCGATCGGTGCCGATGTACATCGGCGCCGCCACACAGATCTTGATCGAGCCCGGGTCGCGGCCCGCCGCCACCGCCGCCTTGCGCACGCTGGCGATCATCCATTCGGCGATGTCCAGGTCGGCCAGCTGCAGGATGTAGCCGTCGGCCACCTCGCCGGTCAGCGCCAGCGCCTTCGGTCCGTAAGCGGCCACCCAGATGTCGAGCGTCGACCCGACGCTCCACGGGAATTGCACGGTGCTGCCGCCGTATTCGACCGGCCGCGAGTTGGCCAGTTCCCTGATGACATGGATCGACTCGCGCAGCGTGTCCAGCGTGGTGGGTTTACCGCCGCCGACGCGCACCGCCGAATCGCCGCGTCCGATCCCGCAGATGGTGCGATTGCCGTAGGCCTCGTTGAGCGTGGCGAACAGCGACGCCGTGACCGTCCAGTCGCGGGTCGCCGGATTGGTCACCATGGGCCCGACCATGATGCGTTTCGTCTCGTGCAGGATCTGGCTGTACAACACGTACGGCTCCTGCCAGAGCAGGTGCGAATCGAAGGTCCACAGGTGGCTGAACCCGTGCACCTCAGCCAGTTTCGCCAAGTGGACGGTGCGCGCCGCCGGGGGATCGCACTGTAGTACCGCTCCGAATTGCATGGCGTCTCCTCAGATCAGGTACTGGCACGGGGCGCGGCGGACGAACTGTCCGTCGCCTTTGCGGCCGCGATACTCGCCGTCCGCGACCACGACCTTGCCGCGGGAGAGCACGGTGTCGACGTGGCCATCGATTTCGTATCCCTCCCACGCCGAGTGGTCCATGTTCATGTGGTGGGTCTTGCCGAGGCCGATGGAGGTGTGCCCGTTCGGGTCGTACACGACGATGTCGGCGTCCGCGCCGGGGGCCAGCACGCCTTTGCGCCCGTAGAGGCCGAACATGCGGGCCGGGGTGGTCGAGGTGATCTCCACCCAGCGCTCCAGGGTGATCCGGCCGTCCACCACGCCCTGGTACATCAGGTCCATCCGGTGCTCGATCGTGCCGATTCCGTTGGGAATCTTGGAGAAATCGCCGATCCCCATCTCCTTCTGGCCCTTCATGCAGAAGGGGCAGTGGTCGGTGGATACCATCTGCAAGTCGTTGGTGCGCAACGCCTGCCACACCTGGTCCTGATGTTCTTCCCGCCGGGAGCGCAGCGGCGTCGAGCACACCCATTTCGCGCCTTCGAAACCCGCTGCGCCGAGGTTGTCCTCCAGGGAGAGATACAGGTACTGCGGACAGGTTTCGCCGAAGACGTTGCGGCCCCGGTCCCGAGCCGCGGCGAGCTGGGCGACGGCCTGCTTCGCCGACACGTGCACCACGTACAGCGGCGCACGGGTCAGATCGGCGAGCATGATCGCCCGGTGCGTCGCTTCTTCCTCGAGCTGCCAGGCGCGCGCGATGCCGTGGTAGTACGGATCGGTTTTGCCCTCGGCCAGCAGCTGCGCGACGAGCACGTCGATGGCGGGACCGTTCTCGGCGTGCATCATGGTGAGCAGCCCGGTGTCCGCGCCGATCTGCATGGCGCGCAGGATCTGGGCGTCGTCGCTGTAGAACACGCCGGGGTAGGCCATGAAGAGCTTGTAACTGGTGATGCCCTCGTCGGGCAGCCTGCGCAGCGCGGCCAGGGACTCGTCGTTCACGTCGCCGACGATCTGGTGGAACGAGTAGTCGATCGCGCACTGACCGGATGCCATCTTGTGCCAGGTCTGCAGGGAATCCTGCACGCGCTCACCGAACTTCTGCACCGCGAAGTCGATGATCATGGTGGTGCCGCCCCACGCGGCGGCCCGCGTCCCTGTCTCGAAATCGTCGGACGCCGTGGTGCCGCCGAACGGCATGGACATGTGCGTGTGCGCGTCGATGCCACCGGGGATGACGTACTTGCCGGTCGCGTCGATGACGGTGTCCACGGTGTCGGCCAGATTCGCACCCAGCGCCGTCGTGCCCGGATGCAGCAGTGCGACAATGCGTTCGCCGTCGACGAGGATGTCGGCCTCGCCTCGCCCGGTCGCCGAGACGACCGTTCCTCCGGTGATCAGTGTGGTGGCCATGTTCGCCTCCTGGTTCAGGGCGCCACGATGGCGTCGTAGGAATCCGGCCGCCGGTCGCGATAGAACTGCCAGTCGCTGCGGACTTCGCGCACCACATCCAGATCGAGGTCGCGGATCAGCAGTTCGTCGGTGTCGGCGGAGGCGCGCTCGCCGACATAGTTGCCGCGCGGGTCGACGAAATACGAACTGCCGTAGAAGGTCACGGCGTCGTCGCCGAATTCTTCGGTCTCCGTGCCGATCCGGTTGTTCGCGCCGATGAAGTACTGGTTGGCGGCCGCCGCGGCGGGCTGCTCAAGTTCCCAAAGCCGGTTGGACAAGCCGGGTTTGGTCGCCGACGGGTTGAACACGAGCTCGGCTCCGGCGAGGCCGTAGGCGCGCCAGCCCTCCGGGAAGTGGCGGTCGTAGCAGATGTAGACGCCGACCTTGCCCACGGCGGTCTCGAACACGGGATAGCCGAGATTGCCCGGCCGGAAATAGAACTTCTCCCAGAAGCCCGCCAGCTGCGGGATGTGGTGCTTGCGGTATTTGCCGAGGTAGCTGCCGTCGGCGTCGATCACCGCGGCGGTGTTGTAGAGCACGCCGGGCTGGTCTTCCTCGTACACCGGGAGCACGATCACCATCCGGTGCTCCCTGGCCAGTTCGGCGAATCGCTCGGTCGTCGGTCCCGGCACGGATTCGGCGTACTCGTAGTACTTCTTGTCCTGCACGTTGCCGAAATACGGTCCGTAGAACAGCTCCTGGAAGCAGATGACCTGCACGCCCGCGGCGGCGGCCTGTTCGACGAAACCCTCGTGCTTGGTCAGCATCGACTTCTTGTCACCGGTCCACGTCGCCTGGGTGATGGCGGCTCTGATTGTCGTCACCTGTCGATCTCCCTACCGAAGTTGGTTATGTTATCTTCGAAGGTAAACATTTCCTGAATATTTCAGTCGGTGCCGAAAGTGTAAATCTCGCGAGGTGGTCGAGGCATGGAAATGAACGACCGGATTCAGATCGATGACCCGACTCCCGCGGGCATCGCGGGCGCCATCGCCCGCCTCATCACGAGCGGCGAGTTACGCGCAGGAGACCGGTTGCCCACGGTGCGGGAGCTGTCGCGCCGCCTCGGGGTCAGTCCCGCGACCGTGAGTCACGGCTGGCGGGCGTTGGCGCGGGCCGGGCTGGTGGTGTCACGAGGTCGCAGCGGGACCTTCGTCGCCGAGGGCGGGGTCAGGCCCGCATTGTCCCGGACCGACAGCATGACCCGCGGTGCGACCGACGCCCGGCTGGACCTCTCGCTCGGCACGCCCGATCCGGCGCTGCTGCCCGAGATCGGGTCGATTCTGTCCCGGCTCGCCCTCAACGCCGAGACCACCGACTACCACCAGGCGCCGGTGGTGCCCGAGCTCGGGCGGCTGCTGCAAGCGGACTGGCCCACCCGGTCCGGCGCGCTGACCGTCGTCGACGGCGCGATGGACGCCGTCGCCCGCAGTCTGCACGCCGTCGTCCGCTTCGGTGATCGGGTGGTCGTCGAGGACCCGACCTTTCCGCACATTCTCGACTATCTGGAATCCATTGGCGCGCAGATAGTTCCGGTGCGAATGGACGAAGAGGGCGTGCTGCCGGACGATTTCGCGCGCGCGGTGGCCACCGGGGCGAGCGCGGCGGTGCTGCAGCCGCGCGCACAGAACCCCACCGGCGCATCGATGAGCGTCGAGCGGGCCGAGGAGCTCGTCGCGATCCTGCGGCACAGCGAACACCGGTGCATGATCATCGAGGACGACCACTCCGGCGCGGTCGTTCCCGTCGAGGACATCAGCCTCGGCCGCTGGCTGCCCGACCGGGTGTTGCACGTGCGCAGCTACTCCAAATCGCACGGCCCCGACCTGCGGATCGCGGCCCTCTCCGGCCCGGAGGACATCATCGACCGCATCGTCGCCACGCGCGTGCTCGGTCCCGGCTGGACGCCGCGCATCCTGCAGCGCCTGCTGCACGAGATGCTTCGCGACGAGACCGTCACCCGCACAGTCGAACACGCCCGCGCGCAATACCAGGCCCGCCGCGGTGCGCTTGCCGACGCACTGCACCGCCACAATCTGCGCCTCGCCGAAGGGCAGGGCCTCAACGCCTGGCTGCCCGTCGCCGACGAGCGCATGGCGCTGATCCACCTGGCCGCCAACGGAATCCGCGTCGCCCCCGGTGGCCCTTTCTTTGTCGCCGACCGCGGCCACCCCGAAGCGGTGCGCGTGACCATCGCGCCTCTCGCCGGCGGCATCGACGAGGTCGCCGCGGTCCTGGCACTGGCCGCGCGCCCACGCCAGTCGGAATACTTCTCCCTCGACCAGGGGTCGCGAGACGGTTGACGACGGGGATCGGTCCACCGCCGACGCGACCGCTCCCTACCGAAGGCAGTCGTCGAACTCTTCCGAATCGGCGCCCGCCCACCATGATTCGAGTGATCATCCTCGAATGCTTCCGGTGGCGGGCGGTAGCCGTCGGTGGCGGGCAGCGTGGTTCAGGTGGGATTCATCGCCCGATCGCGGTCTGCTTCCGCCCGATCGTCCTTCCGCGCCGCCACGATGACGAGCACGCCTGCGACGGCCCCGGCGAAGTACGGGGATGGCACGAGCAGGACGCCGCTGACCACGCAATAGGCCGCGAGGCCCCAGCCGATCCAGGCGGGCACCGCGATCTCGCGTCCGGCGAGATGCCCTATGAGGCAACCCAAAAGGATGAAGGGCACGGCGAAACTGCCCGGGCCCGCCCAGAAGGTGACCTCGTTCTGGAGTGACTCCACCGACGGGCCGTCACCCCCGTCCGTGGGCGCGAGCGGGACAGCCGCCCAGATCCCGCGATCCACCCAGCCGGTGACGTCGTCCCAGGCAAGTAGCGCCAGCAGGAACAGGTGCCCTGCGCCCAAGACGAGCAGGATTCCGCTCGCCCAGCGGAGCAGCCGCTTTCGGGAGTTCATCGGGACCCCTTCGCAGCGTCGGTGCGATCACGCCGGGCGAGTTCGCGGATGCGCCGGAGCTGCTCGATAGGGGCGGCCTTCGCGAGTGATGGCACGGTTCGCCTCTCGTTTATGCGGTGCCGTATAGATCGTTTGTACGGTACCGTATAAACGAGAGGCGATCAATGGAGGTGACCGGATTCCCGCCGTGGCCCGAACGACACGCGCCCGCTGGATAGCGGCGGGCCTCGACGCCCTCGCCGCGGGAGGGCCCGACGCGGTCCGTGTCGAGACGCTGGCCTCCGCGCTCGGCGTGACGAAGGGCGGCTTCTACGGGCACTTCGACGGCCGGGCCGCGTTCCTCGAGGAGATGCTCGACGAGTGGGAACAGCGCTCCACCACGGAGGTCATCGCGCAAGCCGACGCCGAAGGCGGCGATGCCGCCGACCGGATCCGGCGCGTGGGCAGTCTGACGTTCTCCGAGGACATGCATCGCATCGATCTCGCGATCCGGGCGTGGGCCAGCCACGACCCGACCGTCGCGGCGCGCCTGCGGCGCATCGACGACAAGCGGATGGCGTTCCTGCGGGAGATGTTCGGCGCCTATATCGCCGATCCCGACGAGATCGAGGCGCGCAGCATGCTGATGTTCGCGCTCGCCATCGGCCGCCACTTCATCGTCGCGGACCATCCCGGCTACACCACACTCGAAGCCATTCAGCTTGCCGGAGAACATCTCTTGCGCCCGTGATGCGGTCGGCATCGAGAAGCGCATGCTCAGAACGGAAACTCGGCGTAGGCCTCTCCCGCGAACCAATGGCCGGCATGCTGACGCATCCGCGGACGGTAGACCGCATGATCGAAAAGCGCCGTGTAGGTGGGAAATTCGGTACGGAGGAGACCCGCGGTGTCCGCCAGGTAGACATCGAAGCCGGGGTACATCAGACCCACGAACGGTAGATCGTCCACATCGATGGCCAGCACCGGGTACTCGCCCTCGGAGTCGGTGTCGCCGACGGCGAGGACCCGCCGAGAGTCCGAACCGCCCGGGAGAAGGAAGCATTCGCCGAAACGCTCGGCCAGCGGAGTGAAACAATCCGCCCACATCGTGCCCAGTTCGTCGTCCACCAGCTGGTCGAGCGGCCGGGGCGCGAACCCGCCGTCCGGGTCGAACCAGTCGTAGCGCTCCAGCAGACCGACATCGAACCCCAGCCACCTCCGCAGGCTGGGCGGCAGCGGACGTCCTGACGGGAAAACCATGTCCGCCAAGACATCCGCCGCAATCGGCCGCGGAGTACCGACCACCCAGGGGACGTGCTGGTACCTGAGCGCGGAGGCTTCGGGTGCTCGCCGCACCGCGTCGATCACGCGCTCCGTCAAGGCCGCTCCGTGTGCGGGGTCTGCGCCCCGGTCGATCACCATGCCGCGGAAGGTAACAGCCCGGACCGACATCGGCGCAGCACGGCCGAGGCCGGCGTGCGCGCCGGTCCTCCGCTAGCGGAGGAGGTCGTCCACGGTCGCGGCGACGACCCCGAACAAGTCGGCAATGGTGGTCAAGGCCGCGGTGTGCAGCAGGGCGGACGGCACTGTGGTGCCCAGCGGGCTCGGCAGGGACCGGGTGGCGGTGGCTTCGGCGACGACGGTCGGTCGGTAGCCGAGGTTGAACGCGCCCTGCGCGGTGTAGCTCACGCACATGTGGGTCATGAATCCGGCGAGTACCAATTCCTGCCCGGCGCCCAGTTCTTTCAGTGTCTGCTCGAGATCGGTGTTGTGGAATGCGTTCGGGAATTGTTTGACCACCACCGGCTCCCCGGACTGCGGTGCGACCGGATCGCTGATCGCGCCGATGTCGGTGCGAACGTCATAGGGCGTGTCCGGCCCGCCGTCGTGCATGATATGCACCACCGGTCGGTGCAATTCTCTTGCGGCCGTGAGCAATCGGGCTCCGGCCGCCAGCGCCTCTTCCGCGCCGTCCACCGCCATGACGCCGTGCCGATAGGTGTTCTGGAAATCGATCATGATCACGGTGGCGTCGGCCAGTCGCGGCAGCTGATCATCGAGACCGATCACGTGGCGCAGGGTGCTCGAGGCAGCAGTCATCGACATGGTTTTCCTACTTTCTGTGGGGGATGAGAATTCGTGCGGCAGGGCCGCTCGAGGATTCAGGTCGTGATACGGAATCGCTTCCGGTAGTCGCCGGGGGTGGCGGTGAGTTGCCTGCGGAAGGCGCGGTGCAGGGTCTCGACCGATCCGAGCCCCACCGTCGTCGCGATCCGTTCGAGGGGCTGGTCGGTGGTTTCCAGCAGCCTGCGCGCCGCTTCCACCCGGCACGCCTCGACATAGACCGCGGCGCTGGCGCCGGTTTCCTGCTGGAAGACACGCGTGAAATGGCGTTCGCTGAGGCACATCCTGGCCGCCAGTGCCGGGGTGGTGGACAGATCGCCGTCGAGGTTTTCGGTGATGAACAGGCGCAGGTCATCGATGTCGCGGCGTGCGGTCGCGGGATGGCTCAGCGGCACGCTGAATTGGCTTTGCCCGCCTTGCCGTTTGAGATAGACGACCAGCTGCCGCGCGACTTGCAACGCCAAGTCCTCGCCGTGATCCTCGGCCACCAGCGCCAGGGACAGGTCGAGACACGCGCTGATCCCCGCGCCGGTCCAGATCCGGCCGGAGCGAATGAAGATGGGATCGGGGTCGACGAGGATGTGCGGGTGCTCCGCCGCGAGCTGGTCGGCCGTCGACCAGTGGGTGGTGGCCGTTCGGCCGTCGAGCAAGCCCGCGGCGGCGAGCAGGTGGGCGCCCACACACACCGAGGCGATCCGCCCTGCGTGCGGCGCGACGGATTCGATCCACGCCACCACTTCCCGATCGATGCGCGCGACCGGTCCGCTGGGCGGGCAATCCACGGCGCCGGGAACGATCAACGTGTCGATCGTGGGGCCGACCTCGTCGAAGCCGAGGTCGGTGACGACACGCACCCCGGCCGAGGTGCGCACTTCGCCGCGGACCGGGCTCGCCAGCCGCACGTCGTAGCGCACTCGCCCGCCGCCCTCGCGGTTCGCCAGCGCGAACACTTCCGCGGGCCCGGTGACATCGAGCAGGTCGACGTCGGGGAAGGCCGCGATGACGACGCGGTGGATCAAGGTCATGAATCCATCGTCGTGGGGCCTGCCGATGGCCGCAACGACGTATCTCTGTCAGATTCGGCCACCGGCAACGCCGGAGCTCAGCGGCTCACGGTGGTCTCCCGCTCGACACGCGACAGCTTCTCGGGATTGCGCACGACATAGAGCCCGGTGATCAAGCCGTCGTCGATCCGCATCGCCACGACGTCGTCGATCTCTCCGTCGATCCGGACGATCAGCGCCGGGCGCCCGTTGACCTGCACCGGCTCGGTCGATATCTCGCCTGCGATCCTCGGCGTACCCGCCGCCAGCAAGCGGGCCACGCGGTCGGCGCCCACGATGGGTCGCAGCACGGCCTGCACGACTCCGCCGCCGTCACCCAGGAGCACGACGTCCGGCGCGAGGAGGTCGAGCAGGCTCTGCAGATCGCCGGTTTCGATCGCCCGTTGGAACGCCGCGAGCGCATCCCGGGCTTCGGCCTCGGAAACGGCCCCGCGCGGCCGCCGTGCCGCGACATGTTGCCGCGCTCGGTGGGCGATCTGGCGGACCGCGGCCGAGCTCTTGCCGACGGCTTCCGCGATCTCGTCGTAGCCCAGGTCGAACACCTCGCGCAGCACGAACACTGCTCGCTCGGTCGGCGTGAGCGTCTCCAGCACCAGCAGCATCGCCATCGACACACTGTCGGCCAGCTCGACGTCCTCGGCCACGTCGGGCGCGGTGAGCAGGGGCTCGGGCAGCCAGGGGCCGACGTAGGACTCCTTGCGCCTGCCCAGGGTGCGCATCCGGTTGAGCGCTTGGCGGGTGGTCGTCCGAATCAGGTACGCGCGCGGATCGCGCACCGTGCCGAGATCGACGTCCGCCCACCGCAGCCAGGTCTCCTGCAGGACGTCTTCGGCGTCGGCGGCGGAGCCGAGCATCTCGTAGGCGACGGTGAACAGCAGGTTGCGGTGGGCGACGAACGCCTCGGTCGCCGGGTCCGCGCGGCGCTGCGGCCCGGCCGCGGAGCCGGACCCGGACCGCATGTCGGCGCGCGCGTTGAGGGTGCGGAACGGGCTGGTCATCGGGTGGCTCCTCGTCGTTGCTCTCGACAGTGTCACCCACGAGACACCGGGACCCGTCATTTCGTGACAGCGCCGGGAATTCCCGCGCGTCTCACCTGTCGTGATCGAGGTCGCGGATGATGTCGAGTGCGCGGGCCAGGGTCGTCACCCGGGCATCGAGGGTGTCGCCCGCGGGGTAGAAGCGGATCGTGTCGACACCGGCGTCGCGCCATACCCGCAGCCGGGCGCGGATCATCGGCTCGGTGCCGATCAAGGTGGTTGCCAGGACCATCTCGTCGGTGACGAGCGCGGCGGCGGCCTGCCGGTCTCCCGCCTGCCAGTGGTGACGGATCGCGGTCGCGACGTCGGCCCAGCCTTGGCGGCTGTAGGCGTTGTTGTAGAAGTTGGTGGTGCCCGATCCCATACCGCCGAGGCTGAACGCCAGCTCCTTCTTGCGGGCGGCGATCATGGTCCGCAGGGTGGCCTCGTCGTCGGCGAAGGCCACTTCCGCGCCTTGGCAGATGTCGAGCTCGTCGCGCGAGCGCCCGGCGGCGGCGAGGCCGGCGTCGAGGCGGTCGAGATAGGCCGCGGCCTGCTCGGGGACGAAACTCGTGCCGAGCCAGCCGTCGGCGATCCGGCCGGTCAATTCGAGCATGCGGGGTGAGAGCGTCGCGAGATAGATCGGGATGTGGGTGTTCGCCGCCATCGACAGTCGCATCGGGCGCCCTTCGCCGCCGTCCAGCGGGATCCGGTGCCTGCGACCGGAATAGCTGATCTTCTCTCCGGCGAACGCCTGGCGGATGATGTCCACGGTCTCGCGCAGCCGGACCAGCGGTTCGCCGAACGGTACGCCGTGCAGGCCTTCGATGACCTGCGGTCCGGAAGCGCCGAGGCCGAGGAGAAACCGGCCCTGCGACAGATCCGCCAAGGTGAGCGCCGCTTGGGCGATCGCGACGGGTGTCCGGGTCCCGATCTGGATGACGCCGGAGCCCAGCAACATTCGGTCGGTGCGGGCGGCGAGGTAGCCCAGCGCGGTCGGTGCGTCCGAACCCCACGCTTCGGCGACCCAGCAGATGTCGAGGCCGAGTTTCTCTGCCTCCAAGGCGAATTCGAGGGCGCCCGGGTAGGAGGCCTCGATGGTGGTGGCGGTCCGCATCAGTGTTCCTCGCACTCGATGAATGTCTTGATCGCCGCCAGGGTGTGCTCGATGGCTTGTTCGAGCTCGCGCATCCGGACGAAGACGATCTTCTGTTCTTTCTCCGGCATGGCGGCGATGGCAAGGCTCAGGCCGGACGGGCCGGGACCCATCCGGACCCATTGCCGCAACCGGGTGCCGTCGTCCTCCGGCTCGAGCGTGAAACGCCAAGTTGCGCCCGGGGTTTCGGTATTTCCCACGGCCCAGGAGAACGCCCGGGGTGCGTCGCATTCGACGACGTGGGACGTGGTCGACCATTCACCGAGTTTCGGGTGTCTGCTCGTACCGGTGAAGGTGTTGCCCAGCTCCGGGCCTCGGACGGGATCCACCCATTCGGCGGACTTCAGTTCGGTGCTGAATGTCGGCATGAGCTCGATGTCGGTGACGACATTCCAGACCTTCGCGAGGGGAGCGCCGATGTAGGCGCTGGCCTCGGCGGTCGGGGTGTCGGCATACAGGGCGCCGGTCCACTCCATTGCGGCGGTACTCCTTTGGTTCGGTGACAGGGGATACGAGGGTGTCGGCCCGGGCGCGTCACAGCGCGAGTGGACGCGGAAGGTGAAGTGCGAGTTGCGCTTCGGTCGTGACCTCCATGCGCAGCGGCCTGTCGACGCCGAGCTCGGTGAGCAGGTCGCCGAGCGGCCCCGTGCCGCGGAGAAGCCGAACGTGCGTGGGAAGGAATTGCGCACCGATCGCGAGGGCGTTGGTCTGCGTTGTCGTCTCGTGCCACCGTCCGCCCAGGGTGTGGATGAGTTTCGTGGCCGACACGCGGGATCCGGGAGGTAGCTTTCGGATGGCGGGCAGCTTCGCGCCGACCTCGATATCGGTTCGGCCTTCGGTTCCGGCGACCCGCGCATACACCTGGCCGTCGATGCTCACGTCGATGTCGGTTCGCCATTTGGGCAGGTTGTAGCCGTCGACCCCGCGCACACGCGCGATCTCGGTGTTCACCGGCAGCGCGAGGACGTGGGCGTAGCCGACCCGGCGTCGGAGGGAATCGAGGAAGCCGAGCGTGCGTGCGCGATGGCGGCGCGGATCGTGCACGACGACAGCGACTCCTACCTCGTTGTACGGATCGTTGTCGCAGATCTCGTAGCGGTACAGCGCCAGCGCGATCAGTCCGACACCGGGCAGGATGCGAACCGGTTCGAGCGGGGCGGGAAGGTGAGCTCGCAGACGCGACAGCGGTACTGCGAAGAGCAATTGCGCCGAGCTCGCGCGATAGTAGAAGTTCGGCGTCCACATCGGGCCCAACGCCGAATCCGTCATGCGCTTCGGCATCCGACGGAAGAAGGCTAGGTCGCCGACGGCGGGGTCGCGCTGGATTTCCTCGAGGTCCGGATTCATCCGGTAGCGGTCGTAGTAGCCGTTCTCGACGACAGGAACCGTGCGATCCCCGAGCGTGATTTCAGTGAATTCCATGACCGATCCCGTCGAGTGAGCCGTGAGTTGCCGCGAGATCGCCGATTTCGTCGTCGACCGAGTGCAGGAAGGATTCCAAACACGCGGTGACGAGGTGCGGTTGCTCGAGGGTGCTGGTGTGCGCGGCAGCGGGAACGACCTGCAACGTGGAGTGATCGATACGAGCAACGAGGCGTTCGGCTTCGGAGCGGGGAGTGGCGAGATCGTCCGCGCCGACGATCACCAGGGTCGGCGCCTCGATGTCGGCGAGCTCGTCGCCGATGGGCGCATGGTCGGCGACCGCGAGGATGGCTTTTCTGATTCCGGTTCGGCTGCAACGAGAAAGGCGGGCGCTCCATTCCTCGATAACGGGCGCGCTACGCCGGGAGTTGAGGAAATCCGGACCGAACAAGGTGGGCAGCACCTGCTGTCGCAGCGGCGCGGGGCCCAGGAGTTGATAGATCCAAGCGAACAGCGTGTACTTTCGTGCGACATTCCGCGGCTCACCGTCGGCGGTGGTGTTCAGCACCGTCAACGATCGCAGCAGCGGATCCCGGCGGGCGCCGAGCCGGAGCCCGACGAATCCGCCCATCGACAGACCTACGAAGTGCACCGGCGCGAGATCGAGCTTTCGGATGAGGGCTTCGACATCGTCGCAGAGAGTGTCCATGTCGTAGCCGTCGGCCGTGGCGGGCGTTTCGCCCTGGCCGCGCCAGTCCACGGTGACACACCGGTATCGGTGCCGCAACGCATCGATCTGCGGCCGAAACATCCATCCACCGAACAACAATCCGTGACCGAACAGAATCGTCGGGGCATCGGGCCGACCCGGCGGTGCGCCGGTATCGGTATAGGCCAGCGAGACGCCATTGGCTTGCAGCAGCGGCATGGACAGCTTCCTTTCGAGCTGGAGATTTCGGAAATCCCTACGGTGTCGCGGACTTCCGTTGTCCAGAGGTGAAAAGCCCCGCGACAGACAGGGCGATGACGCACAGGGTCGGGGTCGCCACGACCTCGAATCGGGGCGGGGAAGGGGACGCGGCGGCGTGACCCGCGTGGCCCGCGGCGCCTGCGCCGGACCCGCCGTGCGCGGGTGCGCCCATGGCGGCGTTCATGAATGCGGGATCGGTCAGGTAGGCGTAGACGACGTAGCACACGCCCGTGGTGAGCAGCAGGCTCACCACGGTTGTCGCTGGGACGGCCCACACCCGGGGCAGACGTCCCAGCGCCGAGTGCGCTGTCAGCACGGTGAGCGCGCCGGGTGCGAAACCCCACCCGAGGAGGAACCAACCCGCCGCCAGCGCTTTCACCGCAGCGCTGTCGGCCATTCCCAGAAGCGCACTGTGCCAAGCGATCAGCGTGAGGGCGGCGGCAATGACCGCTGGGGCGAGTGTGGTTCGGAAATCCTCGGTGGACGCGCCCGTCATCGCGATCTCAGGCTCTCGCGAGGTCGAGCAGCCGGGCGCCGCGCCGGGAGTTGAGCAGATAGCCGCCGAGCACTCCGCCCGCCAGCGCCGACGCGTAGCCCTTCACGAGGAAGAGCGCGGGATTGTCGACGGATCCCCAATAGTTCAGTCCGACATTGTGATCCAGAGCCCAGCACAGGGTTTGGCACACACTCAATGCCAGCGCGCCGCATGCCGCGGTGAACGCGAACCCCGCCGGGCTTCCCGGGCGCTGCCCGGCGGTGACGAGGTAGGTGAGTCCGCCGACCGCCGCCCCCATCCCGATGCCGCACAGGCCGAGTGTCCAGACCACCCGCCACAACAGCGTGCCGTGATCGGGGAACAGGACCAGGCCGAGGAGCAGGAAGTTGAATTCTCCGAAGAAGCTCAGGGCGATGAACACCTTGATCGTGCGAGTGGCGCGATCATCGCTGCCCGACGTGTAGGGCACTTCGGATAGATATCTGCTCACCGGTGTTCTCCTCCGCGCTGGAGCAAAAAAGTTCATTGAATGGACTTTCTCGAGTCCGTCATCGGCGTCGTGTTGCTGGAGATATGCCCCGCATGTGCGCCGAACACATCATCAGTCGCGGTTCCATCCGCTGTCAACCTCGGTTCTATGGCATAGTGCATATTTTTTGAAATAGTCCGCTCAATGGACTTTTGATAGGGTCTGCGCGTGGTGGAATTCGAAGAATCGGGGCCGGGGGAGCCCCTCGGCGACGCGTCGAGGACGAGTGTGCTGAACCGGTCCGCGGCGATCCTGGAGGCGGTCGCGCTGCACGGCTCTTGGGGAGCTCGGTTGATCGACGTGACACAGGCGACTGGCTTGACCCGACCCACCGTGCACAGGATCTTGCAGGAACTGATCGAGATCGGGTACATCGAGCAGCGTGCGAAGAAGTACCGCCTGGGGCCCGCCCTCTATGCGCTCGGGCTGAGTGCTCCCTCGCCCATCGGCGACTACGGGGGCATCGAGAGATGCGCGCAGCGGCTCGCCGACAGCACCGGCGATACGGTCTACGTCGCCATTCGCCAGCTGGGTGGACTGCACTACCTGCTTCGCGCCGAAGGGTCGTATCCGATTCGCGCACGAGTCGTCGATGTGGGCGAGACGGTGCCGCTGGGTGTCACCTATGCCGGGATCGCACTCCTGGCATGGCACGCTCCCGAGGACGTCGAAGCGCAGCTGCGCGCCAACGAACCGCGCCGCAAGAGACTGGGATTCGACGTGTCGAACTTCGCCGCGCGCCTCTCCTCGGTCCGGCGGCAGATCATCGATGTTCGGCAACACGGATGGTGCTTCGACACCGACACGGTGCTGTCCGGAGTGACGGGGATGGCGGCGCCGGTACCTTCCCGCACGCGCAGGCCCTATATGGCGATTACCATCTCGGCGATCAACGACAGGCTCCCTCCCGAACGGATTCGAGCGCTGCGAGAGCCGCTACTCGGTGCGGCGCGGGAGATCACGAACTACATCGCGTAGGCCGCCCGCCGTTGTTTGTCCGCATACCGAAACTCATCGGTCTCCGAAAGTGTAGGAGTGGACATCGATTCTGTAGTCGGGCCGAACGCGCGTACCATCCTGCGTCTGGATGGAGAGTCCCAGAAAAGCGGCGGTTTCGCGCTTTCTGGATCGCATTGCTCTCCGGTTCTGCAGGGGACGGTCGGTCGATTCGATGAGTTGGGAGTGGATGTCGATGGCACGCAAAGTGGTTGTCACGGTGATCGATGATTACGACGGATCCTCACCCGCGGTGGAGACCGTCTCGTTCGGTGTCGACGGAGTCGGCTACGAGATCGACTTGTCGGAGGAGAACGCGGCGCGCTTGCGGGAGGTGTTCGCCCAGTGGACGTCGTTCGGGAGGCAGGTCGGCAAAACGGGACGTCGGCGGAGCACGCTCATAGCGCCGGCGGGTGCGCGCGGGCCCGAGGCGGGCGTGGTTCGTCAGTGGGCGCGGGCGAACGGCTTCGCGGTCCCCAGCCGCGGACGGGTGCCGTCCGATGTCGTCGCGGCGTACGAGAAGGCCGCCTCGTAATCGTCGAGCTCGGCGCACGGTGCTGATCTCCCGGCGGGGAGATCGGCACCGAGCCTCGGCTGTCTTGACGAACCGCAGGGCTCTGACGTGGGAATTCGCACCCGAGACCGTGCGGGCGGGACGAGTCGACGGTCGGCGAAACCGGCTCGATCGAGTCGCCGAGCTTGACGCGTGTGCTTGGCTGGACCTGTGCGGAAACGGACCTGGCTGACGACCACCGGCACCGGTCTCGCGCTGCTGCTGCTGTGGGGCGAGTGGGAGAACTGGCGTGCCTCCCGCAGGCTCGTGGGGTCCGTGCCCGGTACCACCGAGGCCGTCGTGGTGCTCGGATATCGCAACGCCGGTACCCGCGCCAACGCCATGAACCGATGGCGCGTGCGCGCGGGTCTGCGATCGATCGACCCGGACGCGGTCGAGAGCAGGCTCGTGCTGTGCGGAGGCGCATGCGCGGGACCGCGCACCGAGGCGTCGCTGATGGCCCGCTACGCCATCCAAACCTGCGGGTACCGCGGCGAGCTCGTTCTGGAGGATCTGAGCCGAACCACCTGGGAGAATATCGCTTTCGCGATCCCATACCTGAAAGACGTGGACCGGATCAAGATCGTCTCACTGCCCTCCCACGCCGCAAAGGCCCGCCACTATCTCGCGCAGCAGTGCCCCGATTTGGCCACCCACCTGGTCCGGGGAGCCGACTACCGATTCGGCGACTGGATGCCACTGAAACCAGCCTTCGCCCTCTACGGTCTCCTAAAGGACCGCCACCACCCGTGATGCGCGGAGCGTAATCCACCCGGCCGGACATCCAAACGACCGGTGGTGCTCGCAAGCATGAAGCGCTGCGGCCGCATTCGGCTACCCGCATGCGAAAGTGATTGTCGGGCAGGAGTCTTCAGGGATGTCGTGCTCCGGATGAATTCGCGGTTCGTTAAGGTGCTTCACAAGCTCTGTTATCGATCATGCGAGGTGTGGAATGGACTCGGCGGGGGTCGCTGCCGCTGCTGGTGTGGCGACGGCATTGATCGCCCTCGTTGCCGCATCACTGGTGGTGTGGCAGGTGACCGAGATGCGGAAGACGACGTACGCCAACGCCTTCAAGGCGGTGTACGACATGCTGCAGGCGGAGGAGATACGCCAGGATCGTCGTTTCGTCATGAGGGAACTGCGCATTCGCGACCTCGACACCTGGACCGAGGGCGAAATCCTGCGCGCCGAACGGGTGTGCCACAGCTACGACTGTGTGGGCATCATGTGCCGCAACGGATTCATCCCCACCGACGTCGTCGCCGACTCCTGGGGTGATTCGCTCCGTACGTGCTGGAGCGTCGTGCGGCCACTGGTCGAGAAGTATCGGTCGGATCGGGGCGCGCCCGAGCTGTGGGACGACTTCGCATGGCTCGCCGGACGAGCGACCGAACTGCACGGACGGCGCCAATCACGCTAGGCGCCGCGCTGGCACGCCTCCACCCATAGCAGGTTGCCCACCGACCGGTCTTCGACGCCGGGCGCCCGGCAGGCTCCGCGGTTTCGTGCAGCGGATCGGCGCGCCGGTATAACTTCTGCCATGCGCATCGGCTTGTCGGCTCCTGTAGTCACCGCGGTCCCCGGGATGGCCTCGGCATGGGAAGCCGCGGCGGGACCGGACGAGCTCGGCGAGGTGGTGTCGTGCGCGGACGAACTCGGTTTCGACCACATCACCTGCTCCGAGCACGTGGCCGTACCGGTCGACGCCGCGGCGACGCGCGGCGGCACCTACTGGGATCCGCTGGCGACGTTGTCCTTCCTGGCCGCCCGCTCACGAAGCATCCGCCTGGTCACCTCGGTGATCGTGCTCCCGTATCACCGTCCGCTGGAGATCGCGAAGCGCTACGGCACCCTCGACCGGCTCAGCCGAGGCCGTGTCGTGCTCGGCGTCGGCGTCGGCTCGTTGCGCGAAGAGTTCGAACTGCTCGGAGCGCCGTGGGAGGACCGCGGTGCGGTCACCGACGCGCGGATGCGCGAGTTGCGCGCGGTCTGGGGTCGTCCGGAAGTCGACGGCATGATCGTGTCGCCTTCCGCGACAAGGGATCACGTACCGCTCTGGGTCGGCGGCCGGACGCGGCGGTCGTTGCGCCGGGCGGTCGAACTGGGTGACGGCTGGATGCCGTTCGGCCTGAGCGCCGAGCAGATCGAGACCATGCTCGGCGATGTCGAGTTGCCCGCGGGACTCGACATCGTGCTCGGCACCGGCCGCCCGCTCGACCCGCTGGGCGATCCCCACACCGCCGAGCGCGTCCTGCACCGGCTCCATGACGCCGGAGCCACCGCTGTGACCTGCGCCATCCGGGCGACCTCCGCTGCACACTACTGCGATCAACTGGCCGCGTTGCGCGCGATCACCGAAAGGAATCAGCACCCATGACGCCGCCGGTGAACCAGTCCGAGAGACAACCGGCCCTCCAGATCGCGTACCGGGCAACCGAATCCGCCACGGATCGCGTGCAACGCGTACGCTACCGTCCGAGGTCGCCGAGCCGAGCGACCGGGATGACGACGCTACCGCTGGATTGATCGTCCGTGGTTGCCCTCTTCCCGGGGACCCCATTCGGCGATCGAAGACATAAGGTGTGACGCAGCGCGACGCGGGTACGGCCGTGATGATGGCCGCCCGCGGCGCGGCTGTGCGAGTGGGTGAGTGAGGATGAGGACGAAGTCGCCGGAGACGGTGAAATGCCGGGGGTGCGAGTGCTGGTGGCCGTTGAGTGCACACAATGTGTGCCATTGCGCCCAGTGCCATCAGACATTCACCGGAGAGCAGGCCGCGACCATGCATTTGGTCGTGGACTATCGACACAGACCGCACGTTGTCTGTCGGACGCCGCAGAGTATCGGCCTCGTCGACGCCGGACGTGAGTACCCCTGCTGGGGATTGCCGGATAAGCACTGACCGCCGCCTGCGCAGCTGTCGTTCCCCCGCCGGACCGACTCGGCCTGGATCGCCACCGACGCTCGGTCCATCCGGGGGCCGCGGCAGCATGAGCAAGGGTTCGATCAGCGCGTGACACCGGCACTTTGGACGCCTGACACGCGAATCAGGCTGCCATCGAACAGCTCTCACCACGCGGGTGAGCGATCACCGAAGCGCTGACGGGTCTCTTCGTCCTCGTCCGAGACCGACCCGGCGTTCGGCCGAGGCAGCCACCGGCACGCCGGGCCCCGGAGGATCTGGACTTCCTGCTCGTCCTCGGCTATACCAGTCCAGCACGGCGGATCATGTATCACCCGATCGTCCATCTCGGCTCGAAAGTCGCGGGCATGCCGCGCGGAAGCACCGCCTCCGCCGCGCTGATCGACCGGTGACGCGAGAGCCTGTGCGGTCGACCGCCGCACCGCTGATCACAACTTGCAGGCGCCTGGGTCCACTGAAAGGAAAACCCTTGCTTCTCGACCAATCACCGCCGCCGGAGAGCCACCGGCCGCGTGCCGCGCACTCCGCCGAATAGCCGGTGCGCCCGTGAACACACCGCGCACCGCACTGGTCGTCGGCGCCGGGATCGCCGGGCTCAGCGTCGCCTATCACCTGGCGCGGCGCGGAGTCGACGTCACCGTTGTGGAGGCCGAGCACGTCGGTGCCGGGGCTTCGCACGGCAACGCCGGGTGGGTCGACCCTCTCCAGACCGGACCGCTGCCCGAACCCGGGTTGCTGCGGGATGGGTTGCGGCACCTGCGCTCTGCCGATGCGGCCATGCGTATCGCGGTCCGGGACTACCCACGTCTGCTGCCCTGGCTCGCGTCCTTCGCGCGCCACGCCACCGCTCACCGCTACCGTGACGGCACGCTGGCCCTTGCCGAACTCGGCACACGCTGCTTCCCGCTGCTGGATCAGCTCGCCGCCGACGGCGTCGACTTCACCCGCAACGACACCGGTTTGCTGGCCGTGGCGCGCGACGTCCGCGCCGTCGAGGCCTTTCTCCGTGTCCGTGAACCCTTCCGCGCCGCGGGGTTCACCCTGTCCCGCACCATCCTGGACGCGGCCGCGCTGCGCGCGCTGGAACCCGCGCTGTCCGAGCGAGTGCGCTACGGCATGGAACTCCACGATCACGTGCAGATCGACCCGGGCGCCTTCGTCGCCGCGCTGGCTGCATACCTGCGGACGACAGGGGTGCGCATCGAGGAAGGCCACCTAGTGACGGGATTGACCGCGCCCGGTCCGCGGGCCGGAGTCGAGACCGGCGGCGGGCGTCGCTACGCCGATGTGGTGATCGTCGCGACCGGTGCGAGCACCGCGCTGATCGGCAAGCGATACCCGGTCATCGGCGGGCGCGGCTACAGCTTCGACGTCCCCGTGCGTACCGCGGTGCGGCGGTCGATACTGCTGTTGGACGCTCACATCGCCTGCGCGCCGATCGGCGGCCGCCTGCGCATCGCGGGAGGCATGGACTTCGGGCCCGCGGCGCGGCTCAGCGACCGGCGCCTGGAACCGCTCGCCCGGAACGCGGCGGTCATGCTCGACGACATCGACTGGACCGATCGGCGACACCCGTGGAGCGGGCAACGACCGGTGACACCCGACGGGCTGCCGATCATCGACCGCCTGCCCGGCCACCCCGGCACCTACCTCACCACGGGGCTGTCCATGCTCGGCATGACCTTGGCCGCGCCCGCCGCCGAAGCGCTGACCGGCTACATCCTCGACGGCGCCCGTCCGCCGGTCCTTGCGCCGTTTCGCGCCGACCGATTCCGCCGACGCTTGCCTCGGGTATCCCGATCCCGGCTTGCGGTGGCGTTATGACCGCTCGCGTGTCGATGGTTCCGGTCACGGTGGGTACGAGCGTCACCGGGAGGCCTTGTCTGTCGCGGCGGTGAACACGGTGGCATCGAGCGCGCGTTTGAGGATCTTGCCCGTAGCGCCCTTGGGTAGCTGGTCGACGAAGGCGAAACGGTGCGGAACCTTGTAGGCGGACAGGCGTTGCTTCGCCCAGGTTCGCAGCTCCTGCGGATCGAGCCGCGCTCCGGGCGCGGCGGCGACGACAGCACCCACTTCCTCGCCGTAGTGATCGTCCGGGATGCCGACGACGGCGACTTCGACGATGTCGGGGTGCTGGTAGAGCACCTCTTCGACTTCGCGCGGGTAGACGTTGTATCCACCGCGGATGATGAGGTCCTTCGCGCGGTCGACGATATAGACGTAGCCGTCGGCGTCGATGCGTCCCAGGTCGCCGGTCTTCAGCCATCCGCAGGACAGTTCGGCGGCGGTGGCATCGGGGCGGTTCCAGTAACCCTTCATGATGCTGGGTCCACGGAGGAAGAGCTCACCGACGGTGTCCGCGGGCAGGACATTGCCCTCCGGATCGCGGACCTCGATCGAGGTGCCGGGCAGCGCGACTCCCACCGATCCGACCCGCTGCTCACGATCCACCGCGTTGTAGGTCGCGGCGCCGGTGGATTCGGTGAGACCGTAACCCTCGAGAATGGTGCAGCCGAACCGATCCGAGAACGTGTGGATGACCTCCGCGGGCAGTGATGCTCCGCCGGACGCCGCCAAGCGCAGGACGGCGAAGTCCCGCGGCCCGTAGTCACCGGCGGTGTGCAGCATGGCATTCCACATCGTGGGTACCCCGGCGACCACGGTGAGGCGGTGGTCTCTGATCGTCTCGATCATTGCGCGCGGTTCGAACGGGGACACCATCGAGAACGAGCATCCCGCGTGCAGCGCCGTGATCAGGCATACCGCTTGGCCGTACACGTGGAACAGCGGCAACCCGGTGCCGAACCGTTCCTCCGGTGTGAGCCGCAGCTGGTCGATGAAGATCCGTGCGGTCTCGATGAGATTCGCGACGGTGAGTTCGACGCCCTTCGGCTTGCCCGTGGTCCCCGAGGTGTACAGCAGGACCGCGGTGTCGTCGGCGCTGCGCCGGACCGGTTCGGCGACCGCCCGCGTCGTCTCGGCGTGCGCGCCGGGTTCGAGCACGAGCAGCGGGATGTCGCGCTCGGCCGCAGCCTGTTGTGCCGCGGCCTGCGCCCCGTGCCAGGCGAGGACGAGCCGGGCACCGGAATCATCGAGCACATAGCCGATTTCGGGTGCGGTCGCCATGGTGTTGACCGGAATGGCAACGGCGCCGAGAAGATGGGCGCCGAGATACGCGATGACGAACTCCGGGACAGACGGCGCGACGAGTAGCACGCGATCACCCGCTCCCACACCGGATTCGGCGATCCGTCCGCCGAACGCGGCGCTGCGCTGCGCGAGGTCACGATAGGTGATGCGCTCGTCCCCGATGCGCAGCGCCGTGGCTTCGGGGCGTTCGGAGGCGTGCTGCCAGAAACGGTCGGCGACATTGGTCATGGCACATCCAGACAGGTATGGAAAGCGTGTGACGGGGATCACGTCAGGATGGCACCTTAACTGAATCTGGTGTCAACTTCAATCATGTTGCGGGCGCATCGGCCTTCGTCGCGGGCATTCCCGTGGTGCGCCGAGCACCGTCGGCGCGGTGATACCGTGAATGCGACAACCGTCCCGTCGACCGATAGTGAGTAGCCAGCGTTGGTGTCCGATCCCGTTGTGAGCGAGGCCGAGCCTCGGAAAGGCGTCCCGCGCACGAAGCGCGGCGAACGCACGCGCACCGCGTTGATCGGCGCGGCGCGCGAGGTATTCGAGCGCGACGGGTATCTCGACGCCAAGATCTCCGATATCTCGAAGGCCGCGGGGACGGCGGCGGGATCGTTCTACACCTATTTCGACAGCAAGGAAGAAATCTTCGCCGCGGTGGTCGAGCAGGTGCAGGAAGAGATGCTGCACCCGCACGTTCGCGAGCGCACGGGTGTCACCGACCCGCGCGAGCTCATCGAGGCGGCCAACCGGGAATACCTCCGCTCCTACAAGCGCAACGCGCGCCTGATGGCGGTGTTCGAGGAGGTTTCCCTGATCAACGAGGACTTCCGCAGGCTGCGCATCGAACGCGGCAAGGCCTTCGCGCAGCGCAACGCGAAGATGATCAGCGAGCTGCAGGAATCCGGCCGGGCCAGCGCGGACCTCGATCCCATGATCACCGCGCACGCCTTGTCGGTGATGGTCAGCCGCATGGCCTATCTGGTCTTCGTTCAGAATCAGCGCATCGCGTTCGAGAAGCTCGTCACCACCTTGACGCAGCTGTGGGTCAACGCTTTGCAGCTCGACTCGGACTGATTCGCGCTTTCGGAGCTCTGCTTCCTCGCGGATACCAGGACCGCGTCCCAGCCTCCTTCCCCGTCGCCGGCCACGCGTCCTCGAACTTGAATTTGACGTGGGATTCAAGTTTGTTGGATGCTCGGCCCGGCGTGGTCACCCGGGAATCGCTCCCCGGGGAATCTCGGAAGGAGATATTCGTGAAGGTCGCTGGAAGAACGGCAATTGTCACAGGAGGCGCCGGCGGAATCGGCGGCGCGATCGCGGAGCGCTTGGTGCGCGAGGGTGCGCGGGTCGTGATCGCCGATCTGGACGCCGACGCGGCAGAGTCCCTCGTTCGGTCCATCCCGGCGGATGCCCCCGGCTCGGCGGTGGCCGTCGGGGCCGACGTGTCCGATGCGGCGCAGATCGGCGGGTTGATCGCGCGCGCGGAGGACGAGTTCGGCCCGGTCGATCTGTACTTCGCGAACGCGGGCGTCGGCGGGCCGGTCGGGCTCGGCGACGACGCGGGCTGGGATACCGCGATCGATGTGAATCTCACTGCGCACGTGCGGGCGGCCCGGCTGCTGGTCCCCGGCTGGCTCGAACGGGGCGAGGGGTACTTCGTCAGCACCGCCTCGGCCGCGGGGCTGCTGACTCAGATCGGTTCGGCCGCGTACGCGGTGACCAAGCACGCGGCGGTCGGGTTCGCCGAGTGGCTGTCGGTCACGTACGGCGACAGCGGGGTTCGGGTGAGCTGCCTGTGTCCGATGGGTGTCGAGACGAAGCTGCTGCGCGCGGGCGCCGAGTCGGGAGACGCGCTCGGTGCGGCGGCGACCAGGGCGGTCACCTCCGCAGGCGCGGTGTTGAGCCCGGATGCGGTCGCGACGGTCGTGCTGGACGCCATCGACGAGGAGCGTTTCCTGATCTTGCCGCATCCGGAGGTGCTCGACATGTACCGCGGCAAAGGGGCGGACTACGACAGGTGGCTGGGCGGCATGCGCCGCTACCAGGCCGTGCTGTTGCAGACCGCGGAGTGAATCGGCGACCGGGCGGGTGGTTGTCCCGGTCGTGAAACTTGAGGATGAAATCAGGTTCGATTAGCGTTCGACCTGGGTGCGCGAGGGGGCGAGCGGCGAAAGCGAGGGCAGTGATGGCCAGGACCACCAGAGGTGACGTCGCGGCCGGGGACATCCCCGCGCTTGCCGACACGTCGGTTCTGCGTGAGCTGCCGATCACGGCGCGCGGTGCGCGAACGCGCGCCGCGCTCGTCGCCGCGGCGCGGGCGGTCTTCGAACGCGACGGCTACCTCGACGCGAGGTTGTCCGACATCGCCTCCGAAGCGAAGTGCTCGACCGGGTCCTTCTACACCTATTTCGCCGGCAAGGAGGAGATCCTGCAGGCGGTCCTCGACCTCGCTCGGGACGAGATGCTGCATCCCGGCATGCCTCGGCTCGAGCCGGACGAGGCGTCCCCCGCGGCGGTCGTCGAAGCGAGCAATCGGGCCTACTTCGAGGCGTACCAACGCAACGCGAAGCTGATGGGCATCCTCGATCAGGTGGCCGCCATCGATCCGAAGTTTCGTGAGGTCCGCCGACGGCGCAGTCGCGCCTTCTGGGAGCGCAATGCCCGGTCGATCGTGGAGCTGCAGGAGCGGGGGCTGGCGGATCCCGAGCTCGATCCGCACCAGGCGGCGCGAGCGCTGTCGGGCATGGTGGGCCGGATGGCGTACTACGCGTTCGTCCTGGGGGAGGGGGCGGGCATCGACGAGCTGGTGCAGACCGCCACTCGTTTGTGGGTGAACGCGCTGCGGATCGGGCCCGCGGCCGACTGAGCGCAATCACGCCCGACACCGGCCGAATCTGAATCCGAGTTCGAGATCGTATTGATTTCCATGACGTGACCTGGACTTTCGTTCGGGGGGTGAGGCATGTCACAGGCGGTTTTCGGGGTGGCCGGTATTGACGCGGCGGCACCCTTCCCGCAAGGTGGCGGGAGAAAATAAGCGCTTAGTAAGTTCCCGCGGGGAGGTTGGGCCCCATGCCCGAAGCCGTCGTCGGTCATCCCTGCGGCGTGAACACAGGCAACAACCGAAAGGACCGACACGTGAACAGATTCGAAGGCAAGACCGCCATCGTGACCGGCGCCAGCCGTGGCATCGGCCTCGGCATCGCCCAGCGTCTGGTCGACGAGGGCGCGAAGGTCGTCATCACCGCCCGCAATCAGAAGACTCTCGACGAGGCCGTCGAGACGCTGGGCGGTCCGGACCGAGCGCTGGCCGTCGCCGGGCGATCCGACGATGTCGCCCACCAGGCCGAGACCGTCGAGCGGGCGATCGACACCTTCGGCAGCGCGGATCTCCTCGTCAACAACACCGGCATCAACCCGGTCTTCGGTCCGATGGTGGAGTTGCCGTTGGAGGCCGCCCGCAAGATCGTCGAGGTCAACTGCCTCGCCGCGCTCTCGTGGGTCCAGCAGGCGTACCAGGGATGGATGAAGGCGCACGGCGGCGCGATCGTGAACGTCTCCTCGGTGGCCGGGCTGAAGCCCGCGCCCGGCATCGGTTTCTATGGCTCCAGCAAGGCGATGCTGACCCACATCACCCAGGAACTCGCCGTCGAACTCGGCCCGGACCTGCGGGTCAACGCCGTCGCCCCTGCCGTCGTGAAGACCAAGTTCGCCAGCGCCCTCTACGAGGGCCGCGAGGATGAGGTCGCCGCGGCCTACCCGCTCAAGCGGCTCGGCGTGCCCGAGGACATCGGCAGCGTCGTCGCCTTCCTGCTCTCCGAGGACGCCGCCTGGCTCACCGGGCAGCTGCTCGTCGTCGACGGCGGTATCACCCTCACCGGCGGTGTCTGAGGTGACGGACATGAAGGCGTGGCGGGTCCACGATCTCGGGGAGCCGGGCACGGTGCTGCGGCTCGACACCGTGGCGCGGCCCGAGCCAGGTCCGCGACAGGTCCTCGTGCGCGTCACCGGCGCCGCGGCGAACTTTCCCGACGTGCTGATGTGTCGCGGGCTGTACCAGGTGCGCCCGCCGCTGCCGTTCACGCCGGGCGTCGAAGTGTGCGGCGAGGTCGTTGCCGTGGGCGCCGACGTAGCCGGGATCGCGATCGGCGATCGCGTGATCGGCGGAACCGCATTGCCGCACGGCGGTTTCGCGGAATTCGCCCTGATGGACGCCGCGCAGACGTTTCCCGCACCGCCCGCGCTGGACGACGCCGAAGCGGCCGCGCTGTACATCGGATACCAGACCGGATGGTTCGGATTGCATCGCCGCGCCGGTCTGAAAGCGGGGGAGACCTTGCTCGTGCACGCCGCGGCCGGTGGCGTGGGCAGCGCCGCCATCCAGCTCGGCAAGGCCGCGGGCGCCAGGGTGATCGGGGTCGTCGGCGGTCCCGAGAAGGCGGCCTACGCTGCGAAACTGGGCGCCGACATCGTGATCGACCGGCGCACACAGGATTTCGTCGAGGTCGTCAAGGACGTGACGAACAACCGGGGCGCCGACGTCGTCTACGACCCCGTCGGCGGCGACGTCTATGCGCGGTCGACGAAGTGCATCGCCTTCGAAGGCCGGATCCTGGTCGTGGGATTCGCCGGTGGGGACATCCAAAAGGCCGCACTGAATCATGCGCTGGTCAAGAACTATTCGATCGTCGGCCTGCACTGGGGTCTGTACAACGCGTACGAACCGGCGGCGGTCGCCGAATGCCATCGCACGTTGACCAGGCTCGCCGGGGAGGGCGCGGTCAAGCCCCTGGTCAGCGAACGCCTGTCGCTGGAGGGCATTGCCGAGGGTGTGCAGCGCCTCGCCGACGGCAAGACCGTCGGCCGGGTCGTCTACGCACCATGAGCGGCGCGACCGCTCGCGCGGGCAGCCATCGAACACACACCACAGAGGAGAACACCATGAGCAACGGGACTCCGCGCATCGCCGTCGTCACCGGCGCGGCGCGCGGCATCGGGGCCGCCGTCGCGCGACGGCTCGCCGCGGACGGTATGGCGGTAGCGGTACTCGATCTGGACGAGGCCGCGGCCAAGCCGGTGGTCGAGGACATCGAAGCCGCAGGCGGCCGCGGACTCGCGGTCGGCGCGGATGTGGCCGACGAAGCCGCGGTGACCGCGGCTGTGGAGCGCGTCGTCGCCGAACTCGGTCCGCCGACGGTGCTCGTCAACAACGCGGGCATCCTGCGCGACAACCTGCTGTTCAAGATGACCGCCGACGATTGGGACGCCGTCATGGACGTGCACCTGCGCGGCGCGTTTCTGTGCACCCGCGCGGTGCAGCGCCACATGCTCGACGAGGGGTGGGGGCGCATCGTCAGCCTCTCCAGCACCTCGGCGCTCGGCAACCGCGGCCAGGCCAACTACGCCGCTGCCAAGGCCGGTCTCCAGGGCTTCACCAAGACTCTCGCGCTCGAACTCGGCAAGTTCGGTGTCACCGCCAACGCTGTTGCGCCAGGATTCATCGAGACGGACATGACCGCGGCCACGGCCGAACGCATGGGCGTGTCCTTCGAGGATTTCAAGAAGGTGGTTATCGCACAGATCCCGGTCGCTCGCGCTGGAACGCCCGAGGACATCGCGCACACCGTGTCGTTCCTGGCCAGCGAGGGCGCGGGATTCGTGTCCGGCCAGGTCGTCTACGTGGCCGGCGGACCTCGGGACTAGGACGGAAGGAACAGCGACCGATGAAGATATTCCAGGGCTTGGCCGACATGGAGAAGGCCATCGGAACTCACCTCGGATACAGCGACTGGCACACGGTGACCCAGGATCAGATCGACCGATTCGCCGACGCGACGGGCGATCACCAGTGGATTCACGTGGATCCGGTGAAAGCGGCGACGGGACCGTTCGGCACGACCGTCGCCCACGGGTTCCTCACCCTCGCACTGATTCCGATGCTGACCCAGCAGATCTACCGCGTCGATGGCCTGTCGATGGGCGTCAACTACGGCGCCAACAAGGTCAGGTTCCCCGCCCCGGTTCCCGTGGGGTCGCGGCTGCGCGCGGGCGTCGAGTTGCTCTCGCTCGCGCCGGCGAGCCTGGGATTCCAGGCGGTCAGCCGAGTCACCGTCGACATCGATGGCGCCGCCAAGCCCGCGTGCGTGGCCGAGACCGTTGCGGTGCTGGTGCCTTGATGAACAGTCGAGACGGTAAGGATCTGCCCGGCCTCGACCTGGACCGCCTGGCGGCATGGCTCGCCGATACCAGGCCGGATCTGCTCGCCGGGCCGCTCACCGCCCGCCTGATCGCCGGCGGGAGATCCAATCTGACCTACGAGATCAGCGACGGCAGCTCGGCATGGATCGTGCGGCGGCCCCCGCTCGGTCACGTGCTGGCGACCGCGCACGACATGTCCAGGGAATACCGGGTCATGACCGCGCTGGCCGATACCGACGTCCCCGTTCCCGCCACCTACGCACTGTGCGAGGATCCCGAAATCCTCGGAGCGCCTTTCTATCTGATGGAGCGGGTGATCGGGACTCCCTACCGCACGGCGGCCGAACTCACGGCGGTCGGCGCGGACCGCACGCGAACCATCTCGGCCGGAATGGTCGATGCCCTGGCCGACCTCCACACCGTCGATCCCGCGGAGGTCGGTCTCGCGGATTTCGGACGCCCGAGCGGATTCCTCGCGCGACAGGTGCACCGCTGGAAGAAGCAATTGGACGCTTCCTACTCCCGGGACCTGCCGGGTGCGCACGAGCTGTACGAAAGGCTCGCGGCCCACCAGCCCCCACAGTCTCCGGATGGAATAGTCCACGGCGACTACCGGCTCGACAACGTCCTGGTGGACTCCTCCGATCGGGTGGTCGCCGTCATCGATTGGGAGATGGCCACCGTGGGTGATCCGCTCACCGACGTGGCGCTCCTGCTGCTGTACCAGCGCCTCGGAGAACTCGGTGTCACCGGCGTCGGCGATGTGGCGTTAGCGCCCGGATTCCTCACCGAATCCGAACTGCTCGACCGGTACGCCGAACGCAGCGGCCGCGACCTCGCGCATTTCGGCTTCTACCTGGGGCTCGCCGCGTTCAAACTCGTGGCGATCCTCGAGGGTATCCACTACCGCTACCTGCACGGACAAACCGTGGGATCCGGGTTCGACAGTGTGGGAGCCGGGGTCGAACCGCTCCTGCGCACCGGAATCGCAGCCCTCCAGGAGAACAATCGATGACCGACACGGTTCTCACGATCTACGGCTGAGAGAGGTCTGAATCATGGAATCGACACAGATCCGGCTCGCCGCCCGGCCCGAGGGCGAGCCCAAGGACACCGACTTCGCCGTCGCCACGGTCGAGCTGCCGGAACTCGGCGATGGCCAAGTGCTGCTGCGTGTCCGCTACCTGTCGCTGGATCCGTATATGCGGGGCAGGATGAGCGCGGCCAAGTCCTACGCCGCGCCCGTGGAATTGGGCAGTGTGATGGTCGGCGGCACGGTCTGCGAGGTGGTCGAGTCCCGAGCGGATTCGCTGGCTCCCGGTGACGTGGTGCTGTCGTTCTCGGGCTGGCAGACCCATGCGGTCGCCGACGCCCGCCACGTACGGAAGCTGGATCCGGAGGCCGCGCCGATCTCGACCGCGCTCGGCGTGCTCGGTATGCCCGGGTTCACCGCCTATGGCGGGCTGCTCGAAATCGGCCGCCCGCAGCCCGGTGAGACCGTCGTGGTCGCGGCCGCCACCGGGCCGGTCGGCTCGGCCGTCGGACAGATCGCCCGAATCAAAGGCGCCCGCGCCGTGGGCATCGCGGGCGGGCCGGACAAGTGCCGCGCCCTGCTCGACGAATTCGGCTTCGACGCGGCGGTCGACCACCGCGCGCCCGACTTCGAGGAACGACTGGCCGAGGCGGTTCCGGATGGCATCGACGTCTATTTCGAGAACGTCGGGGGACGGGTAGCCGACGCCGTCACGCCCCTGCTGAATCGCTTCGCGCGGATACCGGTGTGCGGCCTCGTTTCGCTCTACAACGCCACCGGGCTACCCGCGGGCCCCGACCGGCTGCCGGGATTCATGCGGCAGATCCTGACGTTGAGCCTGACGGTGCGCGGTTTCATCCAGGACGAGTTCATCCCCACTCGGCACGCGGACTTCCTGCGTGACATGCCGGGGTGGATCGGCGACGGCTCGGTCCGATACCGGGAGGACGTCGTGGCCGGGCTCGAGAACGCGCCAGAGGCCTTCCGCGCCATGCTGTCCGGGCGCAATTTCGGCAAGGTGCTCGTCCGGGTCGGCGATTGAGTCCGCCGGGCGATCCGATCGCGAACGGTGCCGTGACGTGACCCGTCACGGCACCGTTCGTGTGTGTGCCGAGGCCGCACCGTCGCGGCAAAGTTGAACCCGATGTCGAATTCAAGTACGGTGCGAAGGAAGCCAACAGTCAGGACGAGGAGTTGCCATGTTCGAGTTCTCGGAGCGAGCGCGCCGATACCAGGAGGACTTGCTCGCCTTCATGGACGAGCACGTCTATCCCGCGGAGTCGATCTACCACGCGCAGATGACGGAGTCCGGTGATCCGCATTTCCACCCGCCGATCATCGAGGAACTCAAGACCGAGGCGCGCAAGCGCGGCCTGTGGAATCTGTTCCACCCGCACTCGGAGTGGGGCCCCGGCCTGACCAACCTGGAATACGCACCGCTCGCCGAGATCATGGGCCGCAGTGCGCATTTGGCGCCGGAAGCCACCAACTGCAACGCCCCCGACACCGGGAACATGGAAGTGCTGACGCTGTTCGGCACGCCCGAGCACAAGCAGGACTGGCTGCAGCCCCTGCTGGACGGCGAGATCGCTTCGGCGTTCGCGATGACCGAGCCCGCGGTCGCCAGTTCCGATGCCACCAATATCGAGCTGCGCATGCAGCCCGACGGCGACGAGTACATTCTCAACGGCCGGAAGTGGTGGACCTCCAACGCCTTGCACAAGAACTGCAAGGTCCTCATCGTCATGGGCAAGACGGATCCGGACGCGCCCGTGCATCGTCAGCAGAGCATGATGGTCGTCCCGATCGACACCCCGGGTGTGACGGTCCTGCGCAACCTGGCCGTCTTCGGGTATCAGGACCGGGAAGGGCACGCGGAGGTGGTGTTCGAGAACGTCCGGGTGCCGCGCACCGCGCTGCTCGCCGGTGAGGGCGACGGGTTCATGATCGGCCAGGCCCGCCTCGGGCCGGGGCGGATCCACCACTGCATGCGCGCGATCGGCATGGCCGAGCGGGCGCTGGACCTGATGATCGATCGGGCGCAGGCGCGGACGACGTTCGGCGCGCCGGTGGCCGACCGCGCCAATATCCAGGATTGGATCGCCGAGTCCCGCATCGAGATCGAGATGGCGCGGTTGCTGACGCTCAAAGCCGCCCATCTGATGGACACCGTCGGAAACCGCAACGCGCGCGTCGAGATCGCCGCGATCAAGGTGGCCGCGCCCCAGGTCGCGCTGAAGGTGGTCGACCGGGCCATTCAGGTGCACGGCGGTGGCGGCGTCTCCGACGATTTCCCGCTGGCGAGCATGTACGCGCACCTGCGGACGTTGCGCCTGGCGGACGGGCCGGACGAGGTGCACAAGCGCACGATCGCCCAGATGGAGCTGCGCCGCCGCGACCCCGCGTGGGGCAAGCGACCGTAACCGGACGGAAGTACCGACACAACCCACTCCCAGAGGAGGAACCGATGGCCGAACCCTGCGTGGTGGTGGCGACCATGGTCGCGAAGCCGGGCCAGGAAGAGCTGGTGGAGACGACCCTGCGCGCGGCGGCATCCGCCGTGCACGCCGAGCCGGGCTGTCTGCTGTACGCACTGCACCGAAAGGCCGGAGAACCCGGTCGTTTCGTGATGATCGAGAAATGGGCTTCGAAGGAAGCGCTGCGCGCCCACGGGCAAGGTGCGGCGCTGCGTCAGGTCGGCGCGGCCTTGGGCGAGGCACTCGCCGGTGCGCCCGAGGTGTCGGTCTTCGAGCCGTTGCCCGCGGGCGATCCCGAACTGGGAGCGCTCTGATATCAGGACTCGCTGGTCGGGCGGACCGGCTCGACAGCGTGGGACGCCGTGCCACGGGGCAGCTCGCGGCACGGCGGTACGAACGAGAAGAGATCTCATGACGAAAACACAGCAGGTGCGGCTCGCGCAGCGCCCGTCCGGATTGACCGACGCCGACACCTGGAACGTGACGACCGAGGAACTCCCCGCGCTCTCCGCGGGACAGATTCTGGTCAAGGTCGACTTCATCTCCCTCGATCCCGCGATGCGCGGCTGGCTCAACGACGTTCGCTCGTACGTGCCGCCGGTCGGGATCGGCGAGGTGATGCGGTCGCTGGACATCGCCACGGTCGTCGAATCGACGCACCCGGACTTCGCCGTCGGCGACACCGTCAGCGGAACGTTCGGGGTCACCGAATTCGCGATCAGCGACGGGAACGGCGTCCAGAAGGTCGACTCCAGCGTCGCGCCGGGCCCCACGTGGCTCGGCGCGCTCGGAATGCCCGGCATGACGGCCTATTTCGGTCTGCTCGAGGTCGGGAAGCTCAGCGCGGGGGAGACCGTCGTCGTGTCGGCCGCGGCCGGAGCCGTCGGCAGCGTGGTGGGGCAGATCGCGAAAGCCAAGGGCGCCACCGTGATCGGCATCGCCGGTGGAGCGGAGAAGTGCCGCTGGCTCACTGAGGAACTCGGTTTCGACGCGGCCGTCGACTATCGGAACGAGGACGTGCTGCGGCGGTTGCGCGAAGTGGCCCCCAAGGGGATCGACATCTATTTCGACAATGTGGGCGGCGACATTCTCGACGCCGCGCTCGCCAATCTCCGCCGTGGCGCCCGTGTCGTGCTGTGCGGGGCGATCTCCGCCTACAACGACGAGACGCTGTCGACAGGGCCGTCGCGCTACATGTCGCTGTTGGTGTTTCGCGCGTCCATGACCGGATTCGTGGTCTTCGACTATGCCGACCGCTACGGCGAGGCCATCGCAGAGATCTCGCAATGGCTGGCCGACGGGACGCTGAAGAGCCGTGAGCACGTCGTCGAGGGCGGTATCGGACGGTTCGGCGAAACGCTGAACATGCTGTTCACCGGTGCGAATGTCGGAAAGCTCGTGCTGGCGCTCTGAACTCGACGCTCGGGGCCCGGTGCGACACCGCGCGGGGCCCCGACATGTGTGCGGCCACGGTCGGAGGTCCGGCTCCCGCGCCGCGACGATGGTCGGCAGCGCGAGAGCCGGGCGGTCGGCTCGCCGCCGTGTTCCTTTCCTGTTCTCCGGCAGGTGCTTCCGAGCAGGGATCCGTGGATCGCTGGGCTCACGACCGTCCGAGCGCGGCCCACAGCGATTCGGTGGTGCCCGCCGCGTCGCGGTGCAGGACGCCGGTGAGCCCCGCGCGCTCGGCCGCGACGATGTTCTGCGGCAGGTCGTCCACCATCACGGTCGCTCCGGGCTCGACATCCAGACGGGCGCAGGCGATGTCGTATGCGCGCCGCGCGGGCTTGCGCACTCCGATCTCGCCGGAGATGGTGACGGCGTCGAACATCGAAGCGAGATCGAATCCGGCGTAGCAGTCGTCGCCGAGTGAGTTCGACAGCAGCCCGACGCGGAACCCGGCGTCTCTGACTTCGGCCACCAGCGCGATCATGGCGGAGTCGGCGCGCAGGCTGGACTGGATACGGCGAACGAGGCCGTCCCCGTCTACCTCGACACCGTGCGCGCGCAGGCGCGCGGCGAATCCCTGTTCGAACTCGCTCTCGCCGATCCGGCCCTCCTCGTGCGCGACCAGTAGCGCCCGCGCCTCCGCGTCGTCGCCGAACAGGCGCAGCGGTAAGCGGGGGTCGCAGCCGAGCGACTCGCCGAGCGCTTCGAACGCGCCGAGGACGCTGGAGGTCAGCACACCCCCGAAGTCGAACAGAACGGCGGTCGCCTGGACACGGTGCTCGGTCGGGGCCGGTTGCGGGGTGGTCATGGGGATTCCCTTTCCGCTCGGTGTTGCCGGACGAGGCGTCACGGTGTCGAGTGCGCGCGGCTGCCGAGGCGCAGCCGCGCGCCGGGTGCGAGTGTCCGGCAGGTCGAGTGTCGTTTCTCGCACCGAGCTTAGTTGAATATGAGTTCATGTTCAATGTTGACTGCGGCCCGTGAGCGGGCGTTTTGTTCGGCGGCGTGACCCGGCGAGCGGTACCGGTCCGCTGGCATTGGACGGATGGATGGGAGACTGTGCCGGTGACCGGATCAGAAGACCGCTCGCGCGCGGACGAGACGCGAGCACGGCTGTTGGATGCCGCCGTTGCCGCCTTCGCGGAGCGTGGCTTCCACGGCTCGACGACCCGCGATATCACCTCGATCGCGGGCCTCAGCACCGCGGCCATCTACGTTCATCACCGTTCCAAGGAGGAGTTGCTCTACCAGGTCTCGCGGATCGGTCATCAGGACATCCTGGACAGGGTCCGGGCGGCCATCGCCTCCGCGAACGATCCGGTCGACCAGTTGATCGCGGTGATCCGTGAATTCGCGATCCATCACGCACGCGCGCACACCGTGGCGAGGGTCATCAACTACGAGCTGACCGCGCTCAGCCCGGAACACCAGCGCGAGATCAAGGAGATCCGGCGCGTCATCGACAGCGAGGTGCGGAGCCTGATCGAGCGCGGCGTCGCGGCGGGTGACTTCGACAACCCGAATCCGCGTATGGCGGCGATCGCGCTGCTCTCGCTCGGCATCGACCTCGCACGGTGGTATCGGGAGGACGGACCGTGGGCACCCGAGGAGATCGGCGACTACTACGTCGACCTCGCCCTGCGGATCGTGGGCGCGCGGAGCGCCTGACCTGTCGCGGCGGTGGCCGCCGCTGTCATTCTTGGATTCAGTTCAGGCCGCGGGCGAAGTCGATCAGGGCCGCGTTCACTTCGGCCGCGCGTTCCTGTTGAATCCAGTGCCCCGCACCGTCCAGCACCAGCGAACCGCGCAGGTCGGACAGCACGGCGGTCATCTTGGTGGTCGGGGTGAACCGGATGACCGGGTCCTCCGATCCGGCGATGAACAGGGCGGGCTGGTCGATCTTCGCGCCGGCCGAGTGCGCGGTGAGCTCCCAGTTCCGGTCGAGGTTGCGGTAGTAGTTGAGCCCGCCGGTGAAACCGGTGGCGGTGAAAGTGTCGACGTAATAGCCCAGTTCGGCTTCGCTCGACCAGGCCGGGGCCGCCTGCTCCGAGCCGTCGCTGTCCAGCCAATCGCGGGCGCTGATGACATCGTCCAGCAGCAGGGTGCGACGCACGTTCGACGCCAGGGTCGCGTCGGCCACGCCAGGCTCCTGGAACCAGCACATGTAGAAGTCGTCGCCCAGCCTGGATCTCAGTATGGACATCGGTGGCGCCGAGGCGCGTGGAGTGACCGGAACGCTCAGGCCCGCGACCGCACGCACCCGGCTCGGATGTTGAATGGCCAGCTGCCAGACGACCGACGCACCCCAGTCGTGGCCGACGAAGATCGCGTCATCGATGCCCGACTCGTCGAGGACGCCGACCAGGTCCGCGCAGAGGGTGGTGGTGTCGTAGTCCTCGATGCGGTCCGGACGCGAGCTGCCGCCGTACCCGCGCATATCCGGCGTCAGCGTGCGGAAGCCCGCTTCGGCGAGCGCGAAAACCTGGTGGCGCCAGGAAAATCCCAGCTCGGGAAAGCCGTGGCAGAAGACCACCGCGGGGCCTTCGCCGTGGTCGACGACGCGCAACTCGATCCCGTTGGTCGCGACCTGGCGGCTGCCGAGCCGCAGCCACCGGTCCAGCAGATTGCGTGTTTCCATCCTGGAGCCACCTCGCGTTCGGAAGCTGTGTCGCTCACAGACGATATTCAATTCTGACGTCGAATTCAACTATTTGTCGAGTTCGGAGGGTTGACCGATCGAGCGTTTCGAAATTCTTCTCGGAGAAGGTGATTCGTGCTGCACGACCCACTCGTGCGCGAGGTGTAGCAGCAACCTGCCGGTGTCGACGCGAACGTGTCTCCCCGTAAACGGGCCGGGCAGGACCGACACGGTGTGTGTCGGCCCTGCCCGGCCGTGTGGTGCCGCCCCGTGTCCTCGTACCAGTGCGAGGGCGGGGACTTGTGTCAGTTGTAGTTGTAGAAACCGCGGCCGGTCTTGCGGCCGAGGCGGCCCGCGTCGACCATGCGGCGCAGCAGCGCGGGCGGGGCGTAATGCGGCTCGGCGAACTCCCCGTACAGCGACTCGGCGGCGGCGAGGGCGATGTCGAGGCCGACGGTGTCGAGCAAGGTCAGCGGGCCCATGGGGTAGCCGCAGCCGCCCTTCATGGCCGCGTCGATGTCCTCGGCGGTGGCGTACCCCGACTCCAGCATCCGCACCGCCTGGCACAGGTAGGGGATGAGCAGCGCGTTCACGATGAAGCCCGACCGGTCGCCCGCCTGCACGGTGGTCTTGCCGAGGGTGTTCTTGGCGTAGTCGGTGACGGCCGCGGCGGTCTCGGGCGCAGTCACGAGGGTCGAGATGATCTCGACCAGCGGCATCACGGGCACCGGGTTGAAGAAGTGCACGCCGACGACCCGCTCCGGGCGCTGGGTGGCGCCCGCGACCTTGATCACCGGGATCGAGGACGTGTTCGTGGCCAGAATGCCGGAGGGCTTGACGATCTTGTCGAGCTTGCCGAAGATGTCGTACTTCAGCGCCTCGATCTCCGGGGCGGCCTCGATGACCAGGTCGCGGTCCGCGAAATCGTCGATGTCGAGTGTGACGCGCACGCGGGCGATCGCCGCGTCCGCCTCCTCCTGGGTGATCTTGCCCCGGGCGACGCCGCGGGAGATCGACGTGGCGATGCGCTGCTGTGCGGCCTCCGCGAACTCCGGCGTGGTCTCGAGCACCAGCACCGAGCTCCCGGCCTTGGCGCACACCTCCGCGATGCCCGCGCCCATCGTGCCGCCACCGATTACTCCGACCAGCTCCACTGTCTTCTCTCCCAACTCGAATCCGTCATCACGCAACGGGGCCATTCCAGAACTCCCCGGTAGCCTACTTTCCGCCGGTCGCCGGGTTCTCCGGAGGATAGGAGGGAATCGCGTCCTCCGAGGTGTGGGCGTCACCTCCGGTGGACTGCCACGACTCCCTGACGTCGGTGTCAGCTCCCGCTGCTGTGGGGGAGCCGGGCGGTGCGAGTCAGCATGAACGGGGGAGCGAGGTTGAACCGGCGGCAGTCGGCGCATTTCCGCGACACCGAGGCGGGGGTGCCGGTGTGGTGGAGAACCGCCTGAGGCGGCCAGGATTCGCCGTAGGTGCGGACTACTCGATGCCGAGGGTGACCTCGGTGGCCTTGATCAGTACCTTGACCGCCGTGCCTTCGGCGAGGTCGAGGTCGTCGGCGGCGTCGCGGGTGATCGACGAGGTGATCTCGTCACCTCCGGTGAGCCGGACGCGGACGACGGCCATGGCTTCACCGCGGGTGACCGAGACCACTGTTCCGTCGAGTTGGTTGCGGGTGCTCAGGCGCATGGCACGACGATACGCGCGGCCGTTTCGTCCGGCCGGTAGCGCCGAGCGGGTCGGCGAGTTCAGTAGACGTCGCGCACGTAGCGTTTGTCGGCTTGGAGGTGAATCGCGGTTCGTTCCGCACCTACGGCAATATGCTTCCCGTGGTGACGAATTTGCGGATCAGCTATGCGGCGTGTCGATGTCGCTGCCGAGTCCTGAATCGTCGGCGAACTCGGCCTCGAGGTCGGCAGCGCCGCTGTCGCCACGGTGACCTCGACCCATGGCGTGGTCGAAATACCAGAAAGTTGATGAGGATGAAGACATTGCGCACACTGAGCGTCGCTGCGACCGCGCTCGCCGTCACCGCGGGGCTGGCCGGGTGTGGTTCCGACGAGAAGACCACCACGGAAGGTGCGGGCCAGATCTCCGGCACGGTCACGGTATTCGCGGCGGCGTCGCTGACCGAAACCTTCACCGCGCTGGGTGAGGAGTTCGAAGCCGCCCACCCCGGGGTGAAGGTCGTGTACAGCTTCGGCGCCAGTTCGGCGCTGGCCGAGCAGATCAAGCAGGGCGCACCCGCCGACGTGTTCGCTTCCGCGGCGCCTGCCTCCATGCAGCAAGTCGTCGACGCCGGTGAGATCACCGCCCAGCCCGCGACATTCGTCAGCAACCGGTTGGAGATCGCGGTGCCCAAGGGCAATCCGGGCAAGATCACCGGGCTGGCCGATTTCGGCAAGACCGAGCCGCGCCTCGCGCTGTGCGCCGAGCAGGTGCCCTGTGGCTCCGCCGCCAAGAAGGTCTTCGAGATCGCCGGGATCACCCCGCAACCCGACACTCGTGAGCAGGACGTGAAGGCCGTGCTCACCAAGGTGACGCTGGACGAGGTCGATGCCGCGCTGGTGTACCGCACCGACGTGCAGGCCGCCGGTGACAAGATCGAGGGAATCGACTTCCCGGAATCGGCCAAGGCGATCAACGCCTACCCGATCGCGCCGCTGGCCGAGGCGCCCAACACCGCCGCGGCGACGGCCTTCGTCGACTTCATCCGGTCCGCAAGGGCGAAGGAGGTCTTCACCGCAGCTGGCTTCGAAACTCCCTGAGCGCGTTGATCATTCGTGCTGAGTTTGTCCGGTGATCAGAACCTCGGCATGGCGGTAAAGCGCCGTGCCGAGGGCGGCCGCGATCACCAAGGCTGTCTCGACGCGTCGCTTGTTCGGTGGCTGTGTGTATCAACCACACAGCGCCAGTTGGGTGAGAGCCTGAAGTGCGTCGTCGATGGGATGGGGCTGTGGTTTCCCCGAGGAGTCGAGGTGGTTCCATCGCTGCAGGTTGACCGCGATGGACAGTTGCCGTCTGCCGTCAGCGCTGGTCATGGACGTCGCGCCGCCGCCCCAGACCGAACCCTCATGGCCCCAGTAGGTGCCGTGACCGGGCACCGTCATCTTCTGCAGGCCCAGACCGTAGTCGAGCGTCTTTCCCTCGAAGGAGATGACCGGAACGGTACGTTGCATCTGCGCCAGCGACGCTCGACTGATGATTTCGCCGGCCAGCAGCAGGCCGAAGAAGCGGTTCAGGTCCGCGACGGTCGATATCAGCGAAGCCGCCGGCCCCACCCACGACATGTCGTAGACGCTGTAGTCGCGCGGCGGGTCGATCATGCCGAACCACGCCTCGTAGTGCAGTGAGTGCGGTCCGTTGATATGCGGTCCGGCCGGGAGCTCGGTGTCCCGCAGCCCGGCCCGCTCGATGATGTTGCGGGTGATGCGTTTCTCCGCCGAGCTACCGGTAATCGACTCCAGGAGTTGGCACATGAGCAGGTAATTGGTGTTCGAGTACACCCCCGGTGTGCCACCCGGGGTCCCGGTAGCGGGCGCCGAGACCCCCATCTCGATCAGCTCGGTCGCGTGAAACCTGGTGAACCGGCTGTCATCCAGGCTGGCCGGTGTTGTTTTCGCCAGGGCGGGGAAGGCCGCGAGTGACGGGTAGGCATGCGGGAGGTATTCGGCGAGGCCGCTGGTGTGGTTGATCAACATCCGGACCGTGATCGCCGCACCGCGTTCGCCGGGAACCAGCCGCGGCAGGTAGTGGCCGATGGGTGTGTCGAGTTCGATTTCGCCCTCGTCGACCAGATGCAACACAGCGGCGGCGGTGAACGGCTTGGTGATGCTGCCGACACGGTGTCGCATCGCGGCCGTGACGGGGCGGGCGGTGGCGACATCGGCGAATCCGGCGGCGCCGCGCCAGATTTGGTCGTCGTCGCGCACCTCGGCGAAAACTCCGGGCATGCCCGCGCGATGGACGGTCTCCAGGGCGGTCTGTAGCTTCTCGGGATCGAATGTGTTGGTCACGCCACCACTATCGACCGACCGCTCACGCCCGGTCTTGGAAAAATCTTCCCCAGGCCCGGTACCGGTGCCGAGCGATGGTGGGCAGATAGTGCGCCCTCAGTGCTCCCGGCGTGCGGTCGGCGAATATCGACACGTCTCGGCACAGATGCGCCTGATCGGCGTACCCGCAGTCCACCGCGACGTCGGCAGCGGGCCGGCCCGCCAGCAGACCGTCGACCGCGTACCGGAACCGGACCAGCATCGCCGCCCGCTTGGGTGTCAGGCCGATCTGGGACTCGAACCGCGCCCACAGCCGCTTGCGGCTCCATCCGAGGGATTCGGCGAGCTCACCGATCTTCACCTGGCCACCGGAGGTGAGTATGCGATTCCAGCTGGCGAGCACCTCCGGGTCAGGAGTCCGCATCGGCCTGTCGCACTGTGCCAGAAACGATTTCGTCAACGCGAAACGTTCGTCCCAGGTGCCGGTGGACGCGAGTTGCTCACGCAGTCGCCGAGCCCGCAATCCCCACAGGTCCTCCAGATCGACCACACCCCGGCCCAAATCAGTGGGGGAAACACCCAACAGCGAATACGCCTGTATCGGCGACAAGCGAACCTCGATGCACTCTGCCCGCTCGCCACGTACACGCATGGCCTCGGCGGGAAGCCCGACAACGAAGCCGCCGAGGGTCCGCCGCCCGACAGCATCGTCGACGATCAGCCCGCGATCCCCGAGTTCGATCACCATGGTGATCGCCGCTGTCCCGGCAGTCCGAAGATCCAACCCCGCGCCACCCGTATCGCGGTAGCCGATGATCGCGGCACCCGGCGGCACGGCATCGGCCGGACCTGCGAAATCCCACCCCACATCAGGGTCGCGGCCGAAGTCTGCGGTTCTCACCCGTCCAGGCTACGGAAAGGTGAGGACACCGCCATCGCCCACGCAGGCCCGTCCGCGGCAAGCCGCAAGTCCGGGCGGGTCGATGCCGCGAATAGCGCAACTCGGGTTGTTTACTTGGCGTGCTACTCGTTCACGGCGCCTGGTCGAATGCGCAGGCGGCACGGTGAATGCGGCTGTCGGCTGTGCCGGCATGGATGCGGGCCGGAATCGACTGTGAGGAGGGCTAGTGACGAACAACGTGGTTCGCCGGGCTGTCGGAGCGGGCGCCAAGCTGGGTGTCGTCGGTGGGGTGGTCGGTGCGTTGGTGCTGGGACAAGACACCGTCGCTCGCGCCGGGGAGACGACCACGTTCCAGCTTCCGCTCATGAAACTGACCCAAACATGGGGTGTGCCATCACACTTCATGGTCTACCTGACGGCGACCGTCGGCGATGCACCCGGAGTCACCACCTTCGGTGTCGCCAACCCCAGCCCCTTCAGCGGTGGCAGCTTTTTCGACTCCCATGCCCGGATTCACTGGTCGAACGTGACGACCGGAGCGGTCGGTGTGGTGGACGTGGCGGACCGAGAGACGGCGTTCCGGCCCTGCGACTGTGCGCCGGCGCCGGTGCCGGTGTTCACCGGAGCCGGCGAGATCGTCGCGGTCGCGACCGCAGGCGGCTTCGCCATCAATGTGTCCTCGGGGCTCGGTTCCTTCACGGCCCGGTGAGCCCGGCCCGCCTGCGAAGTCCGGTGCTTCAAAGCCTTGCGGCGCGGGCGCCGCGGCGCCGTGGGCGCAGCTGGTAGAGGCGGTACCAGGCCAGCGCGAGGAAGACGGCGCCGAGTGCGGCGACGACTCCCATGTCGGCCAGCCACGTGCCGATGGTGTGCTTCCACAGGGGATCGGGTGCGCCCTCATGTGGCGAGAGGGTGTCGAGGTCGAGGGTGGCGGCTCCCGCGCCGAAACCCCAGCGGGATGGCGATATGTAGGACAGTTGTTCCAGGAATGGTGTGCCGGGGAGCCGCACCAGTCCGCCCGTGAGCACCAGTTGGGCCATCGACAGCACGATCAGTAGCGGCAGCGTCTTCTCCGAGGTGTTCACCGAGACCGACACCAGCAAGCCCAATGCCAGCGATGTGATGCCGAGCAACGCCATCGCCAGCATCAGCTCCACCAAGACCGAGGTGAACAGCCCCTTGGGCGGCATATCCACGCCAATGGTGCCGATCAAGACCAACACCACCGCCTGAAGGGTGGTGATCACCCCCAGCACCAGCATTTTCGACATCAGGTAGACTCCAGCCGAGAGGCCTGCCGCGCGTTCTCTGCCGTAGATCGTCTGCTCCTTGACGATCTCGCGAATCGAGTTGCCGGTGCCGACGAAGCACGCGGCGAACGCCAGAATCATGAGCTTGGTCGGTGCGTCGACGTTGGTTCCCGGCTCTCCCGCGAATCCCTGACCCGGCGGCACCGCGGCGATCAAGCCACCCAGCAGCACCGGCATCACGCCGAGCAGCGCCAAATAGCTTCGGTCCGAGGCGATTACCGCGAGGTATCGCCGGCACAACGTACTGAGCTGGCTGAGTTTGGACTGCGGCGCGGGCGGCGGCTCCGGCGGGTGCACTTCCTCCGGGCCGACATCGTCGGTCAGTCCGGCCGCGACGTAGTTCTGGAAGCGAGGCGAATCCCGGAACTCGCCCGCCCAGTCGCGGTCGGCGTCGCGGTCGAATTCCTGGAATACCTCGGCCCAGCTGCGCTGCCCGAAGTGCTGCAACCCTTCAGAGGGTGGACCGTAGTAGGCCAGCCGACCGCCGGGCACCAGGACCAGCAGCCGGTCGCAGGAATCGAGATTCGCCACGCTGTGCGTGACCACGATGACGGTGCGCCCGTCGTGCGCCAGCTCGGACAGCATTTCCATGACCGTCTTGTCCAAGCCCGGGTCGAGGCCGGAGGTCGGTTCATCGAGGAACAACAGGGACGGCTTGGTCAGCAACTCCAGCGCGACGTTCACACGTTTGCGCTGCCCGCCCGAGAGCTTATCGATGCGGGTGTCGGCATGCTGCGCCAAACCGAGTTCCTCGAGGACCTCGTCGACCCGCTGTTCACGCTCCTCGCTGCGTGTGTCGCCGGGGAAGCGCAGTTCGGCCGCATAGAGCAGGGCGCGCCGGGTCTGAAGCTGGTTGTGCAGGATGTCCTCCTGCGGGACCAGCCCGATCCGGTGCCGGAGTTCGTCGTAGTTGGAGTACAGATCGCGTCCGTCGTAGCGGACCGTTCCCTCCGTCGCGGGCCGCAATCCGGTGACCGCGCCGAGCAGCGTCGACTTCCCCGCTCCACTGGGACCGATGACGCCGACGAGCGAGCGATGCGGGATGGGGAAGCTCACCCCGTCGAGAATTACCTTGCCTTCCGGTGTCCGGACGATGAGGGTCTGCACCGAGACCGACACGTCACCGGTGTCGACGAACTCGCGCAGTTCGTCGCCGACGAGCCGGGCCGTGGTATGCCCCAGGCCGATCAGATCGAATTCGGAGAGGTCCGCGGCGTCGACCCGGGAGCCGTTGACGTAGGTGCCGTTGTGGCTGTCGAGGTCGACGATCCGGTACCTGCCTTCGCCGATCACCTGCAGTTCGGCGTGATAGCGGGAGACCATGAGATCGTGCACGACGATGTCGTTGTCGGCGGCGCGGCCGATCCGAAGCGGGCTCGAGGTGATCCGGACTACCGAGCCGGGGTCTGCCTCCGGCGCCGGTGATCGCGAAACCTGCCGGTCGTGGCCCGGACGGAATTTCGTGACGGTTGCTTCCTCGTCGAGCTCGTAGCCGGGATCGGGGACGATCATGGTGTCGCCACCGGCATCGTCATCGGGCTCGTGGCCGGGTGGCGCTTCCACCGAGCAGGTCAGCTTCTCGCCATCCCTGGCATGTCCGAGCTGGAATGTCGCGTCTCGGTCGATCGCCCTCCGCTCGACGCGTTTACCGTCGAAAAAGGTGCCGTTGAGGCTGCCTGCGTCCTCGATTTCCCAGCCGTCCGAACCCCGCTCCAGAACGGCGTGCAACGAAGATACGCGCGGATCGGTCACAACAATGTCGGCCGTCGGATCGCGACCGACATTATATACGCCCCCGGCGCGTAGCCGATAGACGCGTTCTCTCGTCTGCACCACCAAAACCGGTGCGTCGGGGAATTCGATAGAGGACGGTTCATCCGCCATGAAGGGAGTATACGACCGCCCCGTACTGCCCCCGCAAGAGTCGACCACCCACGATCCCGCGGCCTGCAGCGTCGCGCGCCGTAATCCGACTACTCGAATGAAACCTGTGCTGAACAGCGTAAACGGTCGAACGGTAGCCACAGTCGGGTCGGCGAACCCGGCATCCGACACCCTTTACGGGCCGCCCGATTATGTCGGCCGGAGGAATTCGCGGTGTACTTCGCAATTCGAATCCGATCACATCGACACGGCTCTGTTATCGACTTTTGCGGTCCGATGTGCTCCATTTGTCGGTACCGGCGACATCCTCCTCGTATGAGGCGTCACCTGGTGGCTTTTGTGCAGATGATTCAGGTGTAAACAATTCGAACAGAGGAAATCCTCGACGAAATCCGGCATCGAGAGCCGCCGGATCGGCGAAATGGAATCCACATTTGCTCGTGCCGCTGACATCGCGCTCGCCCCGTCGCACAAGGGATTCAACGATCGCTTGCCCTACCTCCGGCCATGGTCACGGCTTCGTGTTCCATCACTTCGCTCGCCGCGCGCTCGCCCGAGCGAATGGCTCCGTCGACCCAGCCGCACATGACAGCAGAGCTCTCGGTTCCGGCCCAGTGGATACGGCCGCACGGTTCGCGCAGGGCATGACCGAACTGTGTCAGCACGCCGGTCGGCGCGTGGCTCAGCATCCCGCCACCGGAGTAGCGCTCCACACTCCAGTTCTGCTCGACGTAGTCGAGGGGGACGCCGGCTTTGTCGCCGAACCGCTCGACGAGCGCCGCGAGTACCGTTCTCCTCCGCTCGGCTTCGTCGAGTCGTCCAAGATGCCGCGCGTCGGGCCCCTCGGTGATGACACACAAGATCCCGGGTCGCCCGGTGTCCGTGCAGGCATCGATGGTGATGGTCGCCGGTGATCCCGGTGCGGCCGACTGTCCGGTCAATCCGTCGGCGCGCCAGAACGGTTCGTCGTACACGGCGGCGATCTTGACGATCGAGCCGCTCGGCATCCGCTGATGCAGGAACGAACGATCGACCGGCAGCATCGGTTCGTACAGAATTTGGCTTGCGATCGCCAGGGGAACCGCCACGATCGCGCGGCGGGCCCGCACGGTCGAATCGTCGGAGCGGACCGTCACGCCGTCGGCGTCCTGATGGATGCGCCGGACCGGCTGTGACAGGTGGATCCAATCGCCGATCTCGGCCGCCATCGGACGGGAGATGGCGCCCATGCCTCCGACCGGCCGAGCATCTTGCGCGCCGTCCTTGATCCCCAAGACGAAGCCGGGTCCACCTCCCGACGCCATCTGATACAGCACGAAGAGCAATGACACCTCCGAGGCGGCGGAGGTGTACATGCCGGCGATCGCGGTCTCGAGGAGTTCGTGGGCGGGCTTGGACAGAACGTTGTCATTCAGCCACTGCGCCAGGCTGATTCGATCCCACTTGCCGGCATTCTTCGCGGCCCACGGCGCCTCGAGGGGAATCGACTTGCACATACGACCCAGCTCGAGAAGTACCGCGCCGAGGTTCATCGCGGCCCAAGGGCTCATCGTCCACGGAATCGTGCCCTCGTAGCGATGCTGCTTGCCGTCGACCACCATCATGGCCTCGCCGTCGGTGTACTGCTTGTAGCTCGATACCCCGAACTCGTTCATCAACGCGGAGATCCGGTCCTGCCCCGGCCCTATCCAGGCGCCGCCACGATCGATCCACGACCCGTCCGCGCGCACCTCGGTGAACGTGCGCCCGCCGAGCCGGTCGCGCGCTTCCAGCAGCGCCACCGACCGACCCGCCTGTTTCAGCCGCAGGGCGGCGGTCAATCCGGCAAATCCCCCACCAACTACGCAGTAGTCGACGTCTGTCATGGCGCGCCGCCTTCGTGTCGAAGTTCTGTGCGAGGCCGCGTGCGGCCGGGCGCACTACTTGCCGCACCCGTGACGCGACGGGTGCACATCGCCTTCGATCAGGCTCGAGCGTCGAATATTCAGCAATTCTATAGCAAACGTGAAGTCGAATCCGGGGGCGGCGAACTCCTCCAGCGTCAGCGCGGTTCGCCGGCGAGCGCAGCGGTCGTAGTGGTTGTGAAGTCGATTTGGCGACGCGCGTTGGACAGCGTGGTCACCACGCAGGTGCCGACGGGGCCGGTGCGGTCGTAGAGGGTGGCGCTGCCGATGGAAATGCCGCCGGCGGCGATGGTGTTGTCGGCACGTAGCCCGAGTTCGTAGCCGACCGGGAGCCGGGAGAGGGTCACGGTGACGTCGGCGTTGATGTAGCCGGCACCTTCCGATCCCCAGTGGCACACGTGGTTGGTGGCGTCGCCGAGGATCGCGGCGCGCTGGAACGGGGTGATCGGCTCACCGTCCACCAGCGGCGGCAGGCTGTGCCAGGAGACCTTGCGTTCGGCGTTCTGATTCGCCGCATAATCGGAAGTCCAGTCGCGCTCACCGCTTTTGAACAGCGGCGGCGACCCGTCCGGGGACACGCATCCTTCCGGAGGAGCCGGCAGATCTTCGACCGGGCTCCACACCTGCCCTGGAGGCTCGGCGCCGGTGGTCAGGAAGACCGCCGACGCCCGGGCACGTTCCTGGCCGTCTTGGACCAGGGCGGCATCGACGACGGCGATTCGCGAGCCCTGGCGGACGACCTTGCTGCGCATGTCGAACGCTTCGTTGGCCACCGGCTGGTACAGGTCCACCGTCAGCCGAGCCGGGACGAACCCGTCGGGGCAGTGGGCCTCGAGCTCGCGAGCCAGCAGACCGCATATGCCTGTTCCGCTCTGCTTGTCCGGTGCCCATGGACTGACCGCCAGCTTCTCGGCCACGAGCTGGTCGCCCTGTCCGACGAAGAAACTCACCATTGTGTTGATTCCCCTGACCGTCTGCTCTACCCCAGAAGTGGAACACGTTACAGGTGAAAGGCTGGCGCGGTACGCCGGTCCGCGGCGTCGGCCGGATCGGCGTACCGCCGGTTCGGGGAACGCGGGAATCGCGGTGGCGTAGCGGTCTTGGAGTTCGTCGAATGCGTCTTCGGCATGGCGATGGCCGCGATGCCACGGACGGGCTCGACGGAGGCGGCGGGGTGGCTCGCTTGCGGGTCGCCGACAGGCCCGGCCGACCGCGAATCGGCGGCATGGCGGAGACTTGCGCCAAGCCGGGAATTGGCACCATTGGCATTGGCGGCGCGGGAAGCTGCGGCAGCGCCGGAATCACGGGCAGCGCAGGCTGGCGATCTGACGACCCTTACTGGGCGGTGCGAATTAGCTTGTCGTCAGGGAATGTTCGTCTGTCGCGTGGGCAGTGGATTGGCCCGAGCGGAGAGTGCCTGACGGGCGTTGCGGCGTCGGGTGGCATACGGCAGCGCGAACATGTAGAGCCCGGAGAACAGGAGGGCGGCGAGCGGGAGCAGCGGAAGGTAGGACACCCAGACGATCGGCTCCGCTTGCGCCAAGGCGACGACAGTGGCGAGAACGGTCGAGACAAAGGCAATGGCCGACCACCGGTGCAGCTGCCGGACCCGCTGGGTCGCCGGGCGACTTCCGGCGGTAACGACCTGCCGAGGCGGGACATCCGCGGCTCGTCGGCCGCGCCACCTGGTGGTGTACGACACCATGAGTATGTAGAGGCCGGAAAGGAGCAGCAAGGCGAGCGGGGGCAGTGGAAAGTAGGACACCCAAACCGGACTCTGCAACGCCAAGGCGACGACGGTGATGACGAGGGTCACCGTGAAGGTAATGGCCAGCCACCGGTGCATCTGCCGAACCTGCTTGTTCCAGCGCATGGAGTCCTCCTCCGACTTCGGGCGACCCGTGGCCCGGCGATCTGCCGGGTGGACGTCGATGAAAAAGACGTTAGCTACGGCTTGGTGATCAGCGCTTCTCGATTCCTGATCGTTCTGAGGTACCTGTTCCATGCCGGTGGCACGTGCGGTGTCGCGCACAAAGGACCCGGGGTTCTTCAGGATAGCTACGACGTGGCAACACTTGGCGTCACCAGCGGTCCACGGTCGGGTGTCGGGATCTGCTGGGCGCGCATCACTACGAACGTCACTTCGCCGAGGGCACGCACACTGCTACCGACCCGGGCCAAGGTAGCGCTGAAGCCGTGACACGATCCCGCCGCTGAAGCGCTTCGCCTCCGGGGCAGGAACCGGACTGGTACGGCGATCTGCCCTGCCGCCTCGGCCAGGGACTCGTGGTCTCTCTACACCGAAGACTGCCGCGATGATCCGAGGCTCGGTAGTCAGCCGCTCGACTCGAGGGCATCGTCGAGCACCGCGTCGCGGTCACGTCGTGCGCCATCCGGCGCTGCGTCGCGCTCGCTCCGCGCACCACGGGCCCGCCAGCTCCGATATCCGCGATGGACGGTGAAGGCTCCGATGATCGCGGTGGCGCACCACACCGCGATCGCGCTATAGGCCAGCGGCGCCGACAGTTCACCGATCGACGCGCCGAACGCGGTGTAGACGAACGCGCGCGGTGCCGATCCGATGAACGCACCGATGGCCATCTGCCACAACGGAATTCCGAAAGCGCCGAACACGTACGACGCCAGCGCATCCGAGATACCCGGGACGAATCGCTGCCCGACGACGGCCCAGAGACCGCGCCGCTCGATCTGCGCGTCGATGCGCGCGGCACGTTCCGCGCCGAGCAACTCCCGTGCACTCTCACGGCCCGCTCGCTGCCCGAGGAAGCTGGTGATGATCGCTGTGCCGGTCGCCGAGCCGATGGTCACGAACGTCCCGACCAACGGCCCGAAGAGCAGACCGCTCCCCGCGGCCAGAAGCGGGCCGGGAACGAAGATGGCGCCGAGAACGGCCGACACACCGACGTAGACCAACGGCGCCGCAGGGCCCGTCGCCGCGACCATACTGCGCACGCCCTCGATATCGATCACCCGCGCAACGGCGACGAGATAGAATATCCCGAGCAGGAACGCGACGCACAACGCGAGCCGCACGATGTGCCGCCGTCGGCTGATAGGGGAGAAGGTGCTGTTGTCGGGCATGGTGAGTGCAATCCTGCCGCACGCCGACCCAGCTCTCGAATCGACCCGGACGCGGTGCGCCCGCCAGTACCCGGGCAGGCTATTCGGTGACCTCGGCGATCGAGGGCGCGGCGCAGGTGGGCGCGTGCAGGCGAAGATCTCAGCGGCGGCTGAAACCGGCCCGATAAGCGCTGGGCGTCAGGCCGTTCCGGCGGACCATGTGCTGGCGCAGCGACTCGGCGCTGCCGAGTCCGGAGCGACGAGCGACCTCGTTCATCGGCAGATCGGTGACTTCGAGTAGCTCCCTGGCCCGATCGACGCGCTGGTGCAGCAGCCATTGCCGCGGGCTCAGCCCGGTTTCGGCACGGAATCGCCTGGTCAAGGTTCGGGTGCTCAGGTGCGCGTAGGCCGCGAGCTCGCGCAGTGTCAGCGGTTCGTCGAGTCGCTGCACCGCCCACTCCCGGGTGGCCGCCAGCGACTCCCCGTTCTCGGGCGGCAGGGGAGTCTCGATGAACTGTGCCTGACCACCCGCCCGGACCGGCGCCACCACCGCGAGCCGGGCGACCGCATTGGCGACCGCCGCACCGTAATCACTGCGCACCAAGTGCAGGCACAGGTCGATTCCCGCGGCCAGGCCTGCCGAGGTCAGCACCTGGCCGTCGTCGACGAACAGCACGTCCGGGCACAGCCGCACCGCGGGGAACCGCTCGCGCATCTCCTGTGAATAGAGCCAGTAGGTGGTCGCCGGGCGATCGTCGAGCAATCCGGCCTGCGCCAGCACGAACGCGCCCGTGCAGATGGACGCGATCCGGGTACCCGACGCGGCGCGGTCGCGCAGCGCGTCGAGCACACGGGGATCGCCCTCCGCGCGGCTTCCGGTACCGGTCACGACGATCGTGTCGGCGGTCGTGAGCGCATCGAGGCCGTGCTCGATCACCACCGACATGCCGAGCAGGCTGGGCACCGTTCCTGGATCGGGTGTGCACAGCACCACCTGGTACCCGGGCATGCCGTCCACCCGCACGGCGGGGAAGAGCATCTCGGGAATCGACAGGTCGAAAGTGGTCACCGGAGGGATGGCGAGAACCGCGATGGTGTGCATGGCTCGATCCTTGGGATGTATGGCATTTCAGCCACTACTGTAATCGGCCCGTGCTCGGCAAGGTTGTCGATGCGGCCGACGTCCGAGGGCCGCTTCCGAGGAGGAGAACACATGTCTGTGCATGTCGTCGCGGGTGCGGGTAGCACCGGCAGCCGGGCCGCCCTGCTGCTCGCCGAGGCCGGTGAGCAGGTGCGCTTGGTCAGCCGTCGCGGACTCGGTCCCGACCATCCACGCATCGAGAAGGTCACCGGAGACACCACCGATGCCGACCGGCTCACCGAACTGACCGAGGGCGCAACCACTCTCATCAACACCACCTGGCCCCCGTACAACCGCTGGCCCGCCGGCTTCCCACCCATCGCCGAGGCGGTGCTGACCGCGGCCGAACGCACCGGCGCAAGCTACGTGTCGCTGAGCAACAGCTACGGATACGGCCACGTCGACGGCCCGATGGCCGAGAACTCCGCCCTGGCCCCGGTGTCGGTGAAAGGCGCTGTGCGAGCGCAGATATGGCTGGACGCGCTGGCGGCACACGAGGCGGGGCGAGTCCGCGTCACCGAGGTGCGTGCCTCGACCTACCTCGGCGCCGGGGCTCAGTCGGCCTACACGATCCTGGCCGCGCCGCGGATACTCGCGGGCGAACCCGCCGCCTTCCCAGGCGATCTCGATGTACCGAAGACCTGGTCGTCCGTCGATGACGTCGCACGCACCCTGGTCACCGTCGCCCTCGACGATCGGTCGTGGGGCCGCGCCTGGCATGTGCCGTCGTCACAGCTGTCGGTGCGCGAGCTGAGCGAGCGCATCGCCGCGGCTGCGGGCGCTCCCGCACCACGCCTGAGCCCGCTGTCCTTGGTGGACGTCGCGTGGGCTGGGCGGACCGATCCGATCGTGGCCGAGCTCGTCGAGATGTTCTATGCGCTAGAACATCCCGACGTGCTGGATGCGACTCTCACCGAACAGACCTTCGGCCTGTCCGCGACCTCAGTCGACACCGTGATCGCCGACACTATCGGCGGCCTCGTCGCCGTGTGAGCGCACGGCCGGGCCGAACTACGACCCCGCCTCTGCGCGAACTCGAACCTTCTCGACAATCGAACGCGAGCGGCGGGGCGCCCACCAATTCCACGTTCCGGCGACACGCATGAGGGCGGGGACCAGAATCATGCGGATCAAGGTGGCATCGACCAGCACCGCTAGGATCAGCCCGAATCCCAGCATGCGCATGAGAGACACGCCGCTGGTGGCGATACCGGCGAACACCAAAGCCATGAGCGCAGCGGCGGCGGTCACCACCCGGCCGGATCTGGCCAGTCCGATCGCCACGGCGGCGTCGCTGTCGGCTCGGGTCCGTCCGGAGTTGCGCCATTCCTCGGTGAACCGGGTGAGCAGAAAGACTTCGTAGTCCATGGACAAACCGAAGGCGATGCAGAACACCAATACCGGCACCGAGGGCCCGGTGTATCCGGTGGTGGTCGTCCCGAGGCCGCCCAGATGCCCGTCCTGGAATATCCAGACCGTTGCGCCGAATGTCGCCGCCAGCGACAAGACGTTCAGCGCCAAGGCTTTCAGGGGAAGCAGCACACTGCCGGTCAACAGGAACAACAGAACGAATGTCGTGATCGCGATCCAGGCCAACGTCTTCGGGAAGCCCGACACGATCCCCGTCGCCGCATCGTCGGTCTGCTGCGCCAGCCCGCCGAACAGGGAGTCTGCCGGGGCGTCGACGTTCCGCAAGGTCTCGAGTTGTTTCCTGGCTTCCGGGGAGTACGGGTCGAGCGGTGTCATCACGGTGAGGTGCGCCGTGTAATGCGTTGCGGCCCGGGGGTCTCCAGGACCGACCGATTGCCCACCCGCGAATACGCCCGCCGAGCTGACCACCGCTCGGACGTCCGGGACGAGGGACAGTGCGGTGGCGTAGGAGCCGATGCTGCTGTTGTCGTTCGCGCCGGGACCGGAAAGGACGATGTGCACGGTGCCGGTGGCGTTCTGATCGAATCGCTCCCGAAGGAGGTCGCCCACCCGATGGGCCTCGGCGGACTCGGGCAGAACGCGATCGTCCGACAAGCCGATCTGCAGCCCCGCGATCGGGGCACCGGCGAGCAGCAAGACCGCGAGGACCGGTAACGCGAAGAGCGCGGGACGCCGTTGCACCGCAACCGCCACGCGGTAGAGCGGCGTCGACTCCGCGGCCGTGCTCTCCTGCAACGGCTTGCGATTGATCCGTGAGCCGAATACCGCCAGCAGTGCCGGAACACAGGTGATCGCCAGGACGATCGAGAGCGCGACGACCGCGGCTCCCGCGAACCCGATGGACTTCAACAGCATCATCGGGAACAGCGACATGCCGAGCAACGCGATCGTGACGGTGATCCCGGAGTAAAGGATCGCACGGCCGCCGTTGCGCATTGCGATCGCGATGGCGGTCGTCTGATCACGACCGCGACCCACCTCTTCGCGGTAGCGGCCGATGATCAGCAGCGAGTAGTCGATCGCGAGAGCGAGTCCGAGGGCCGTGGCGACGTTGAGCGCGAACACCGACAATTCGGTGATCAAGGTGAGTAGGAACAGAACGGCCGTGGTGCCGACGATCGCGAAGATCCCGACGACAACCGGTATCGCGGCGGCGACAGCACTTCTCAGGAACCAGACCAGAAGCAGGAAGGTCAGCGGCACGACGATCGCCTCTGCCAGGAGGATGTCCCGCTGGGCCTGGGCGCTGATCTCGAACAGCGCCATGGCTTGGCCACCGGCGGTTACCGTGACGCCGTCGATGTCGCGAACGTGACGGGCGGCGATCTCCTCGGCGGTGTGTTGCACTTCGTTGTCGTTTCCCGACAACGTCGCGACCACCAAGCCGATTCGTCCGTCGCGGCTGAGCAACTGCGCCGTTATCTGGGCGTCCGACCACGGAGCGACCACCGATTCGACGCGCGGGTCGGCCTTCAGGTCGTCGATTATCTCGCCTGCCACGACTGTGGCACGCGATTCCATCGCCCCGGAGGCGGATTCGATCGCGAAGATCAACTGCATGCTCGAGAGCCCGAAGTCGGCGGCCAGTATCTCGCCCGCCTGCGCCGACTCGGCGGCCGGGTCGAGATAGCCGCCCGCGGATAATCGTTCGGAGGCGGACGAACCGATCACTCCGAAAAGTACGAAGGCCAGTGCCGCCAACGCCAGCACGGTCTTGGGCGCGCGGATCGCGAATTCCGTCAGACGTGTGATCATTGCGGCGACCGCCGTTCGCGACTGCCGACAGATGCCGCGACTGCCGGTGCGATGTGCATTCCGGTCGAGATCGCACGGCTCATACTCATGACGCAGGTCAACGAGATCCCCCCTGGCAAGGTTCTGGACGAACGAGAAGATCGTAGCCGGTTGGTTCGGCGTGATCCCCGAGTTTCGCCGAATGGTTCCGTGGTGGCGGAGAATGTTTGAATTCCGGTCGGCACGGGTATGTTCGCCCCCGTGATGCCCGCCGCGCGGACCGGTTCGACTCATCGCTACCCGAACAGCCCGCGCTGTGGGATGATCATCGCCGAGCTACGAAGATCGTGAAACGACGCGGCCGGGATGGCCGCCACAGGGAGGGATCAGGCAGTATGCCAAGCGCTCGAACGTTCGAATCATCCGGTGGCGCCAAGGATCCTTCGGCGGGGATGTTGTATCCCGGTGAATCTCCGCGCGTTTACCGAGCGCTCTTCAACATCTTTCCTCCCTATTTGTTCGGGGGTGTGCGGGTGAAACACATCGCCGACGACTGGACCTCGGTGCGTGTGACGTATACCGTTCGCCCCTGGAATCGCAACAATCCCAATCGCGCCGCCTTCGGCGGAACGCTGTACTCGATGACGGATCCATTCTTCGGAATAATGGCATACGGTCAACTCGGGCGCGGCTATCGAGTCTGGAACACGGTCGGAAATATCGAATTCATCGCTCCGGGGCGGGGCACGGTCACGGCCACCATGGAGCTCCCACCTCAGCAGGTCGACGCCATTCGAGAAGCGACGCGAGACGGCAGCAAATCGATCACCGATCACTCCGCGGATATCGTCGACGCGGACGGCAATCTCGTGGCCCGCGCGAGCCAGAAGCTGTACGCGCGCCGCCTCCAGTCGTAGGGCCGCATCCATAGGAGTCGCGGCGGCTCGCGCGTGAAACGCCACCTGCCCGGTCTCGATCACGGGCTGCTCGCAGGCTTTCACGGGACGGTTGCGCGTCTCGTATCGACGCCCGGTCACGCTGGCGTGCAAGGGATCTCGTGTCCCGGCGCGAACGTGCCGTTGTAGCCCGCCGCGATGGCGGCCGTAGGTTCAGGTTGCCGGAAGTCCTCGCGTCGGGCATGCTCGGTGTGGCTGAGGGTCCGTCACACGGACCACGTCGATATTTCGACCGGGGAGGGATCGGATGAGGGGCATCCGTAGAAAACGGCCAATGGCCGCAATAGATTTGGCCCGGGGTGGGATGCGCAACATACCTTGCGAGCGCCGGCCGTCGGCTCGTACGCCGGCGATCTAGTCAGACGCGACAAAAAGCGCGCGCCGCGTTCGTTCGGCTGCCTTTCGGCGAGCCGGTCTGTGCGACGAATGCGCTCGAACGCGTCGGTGCCACGACCCATGGCCGGTCGTCGAGCTCTCACATGATCTGACGTTCGTTTCCGGACCTTTCGGGGGCGGCTCCGCGACGAACGACCCGAGCGGTAGCAAGCTCCCCACCGCCAACCGCCTTCGAACACAACCCGCGCCGAGGCAGATCCACCGTTCCACGGCGCATCAGTAGAGCAGATGGTGACGCAGATGACCGAGGACCAGAAACTGGTGAGCGCACTCCGGGCTTCCTTGAAAGAAGGCGAACGTCTTCGCAGGCACAACGCACAGTTATCGGCGGAGATCGAAAGCGTGACCTCTGAGCCGGTGGCGGTTGTGGGTGTGGGGTGTCGTTTTCCGGGTGGTGTGGTGTGTGTGGAGGATTTGTGGGGGTTGGTGTCGGGGGGTCGGGATGTGGTGGGGGATTTTCCGGTTGATCGTGGGTGGGATGTGGGGTTGTTCGATCCTGATCCGGAGGTTCGGGGGCGGTCGTATACGTGTCGGGGTGGGTTTTTGGCGGGTGCGGCGGATTTCGATGCGGAGTTTTTTGGTTTGAGTCCGCGTGAGGCGTTGGCGATGGATCCGCAGCAGCGGTTGTTGTTGGAGGTGTCGTGGGAGGCGTTGGAGGGGATGGGGGTTGATCCGAGGTCGTTGCGGGGCAGCAGAACCGGCGTCTTCATGGGGGCGATGTACGGCGATTACGGGATGCGGATCCTCGGGACGAGCGGAGGCGCGGAGCTCGAAGGATACTTGGCCAACGGTAGTGCGTCGAGTGTGTTGTCGGGGCGGATATCGTACACATTGGGTTTGGAAGGCCCTGCGGTCAGTGTGGATACGGCGTGTTCGTCGTCGTTGGTGTCGTTGCATCTGGCGGTGCAGTCCCTGCGGTCGCGGGAGTCCGACCTGGCGCTGGCCGGTGGTGTGGCCGTGATGGCGAGTCCCGCTGTGTTCGTGGAGTTCTCCCGGCAGCGGGGGCTGTCGGTGGATGGTCGGTGCAAGTCCTTCGCCGAGGCCGCGGACGGGTTCGGGATCTCCGAGGGCGTGGGTGTGGTTGCGCTCGAACGGCTTTCGGACGCGATACGCAACGGCCGCCAAGTTTT
>NZ_BDBP01000029.1 GCF_001613045.1 Nocardia lijiangensis NBRC 108240
CCAGCTCGCGCGTCGCGTCCACGGCGCCGCTGTCGCGCACCAGCGCCGCCGCCTCGGCCGCCTCGGCGGCGGTGAGATTCTCGTGCCGCAGCTGCGCGGCGAGACGTCCATTCGGGTGCTGTCGCAACGCGATCAGCACCGCGTGCGAGAACACCCCGGCTCGCAGATCGGCGCCGGTCGGCTTGCCCAGGCTCGCGGCGTCGCCGACGAGATCGAGGAGGTCGTCGGTGAGCTGGAACGCGATCCCCAGCTCCCGCCCGAAACGGGAGAGCGCACGGACGTGGGCGGGATCGCAGCCGGCCAGCTCCGCACCGAGACGGCACGGCAGCTCGAACAACGTGGCCGTCTTCCTGCGAAGGATCCCGACATGCTCGTCGGCGCCGAGCTCGGTGTCGTACACGTGCTCGGTCTCGCGGAGCTGACCGCTGCACACCGTGAACGCCGCCTCGGTCGCGGCTGCCACCGCGGCCTGCGGCAGCCGCGCGAGCACGGCCATCGCGCACGCGAGCACATGCGTTCCGGCGGCCGCCGCATCGGTATTGCCCCATCGGGAATTCACGCTCGGCGCTCCGCGTCGGGTCGCCGCGCCATCCATCACATCGTCGTGCAGCAACGACGCGACGTGCACGAGTTCGATTGCGGTGGCGGCGTCGACGAGCAGCTCGTCGGCGGCACGGCCGAGGCTCGCGGAGAGGAAGAGCAACCGCGGGCGAAGCCGTTTGCCGCCGTGCCGGATCAGCTCAGCCGCCATCCGGCGCAGGTCCGGGTCCCGCGTTGCCACGGCCTCGTGCATCGCGTCGTCGAGCCGGGCGGCCCATCTGCTGTCGCTCGAAAGCGGCACGGTCTCCGGCGGCGAGGACATCCCGGCTCCTCTCAGAACCCGGCCACGACCTCGACATTGCTCGGCGAATCCAGCACTACCTGCTGGACCTCCGGACGACTCGCGACCGCGATCAGCGGTGGTATCGATATCCGAGCTGCGACAGCATGGTTGAGCCAGAACCAGCGGATCTCACGCCCACCCGCCGCGGCAAGTGTATCGACTACCGCTTGGGCTCTAGGCCGAATGCCCGACGCAGTTCGCCTTCGCCCGGACCTCCGGCGGTATCAACGACCTTGCCGGCCGGTACCGTCCCTAGCATGAGCAAGGCGATCGTGGAGCTTTCTCATCCGATCTCGGACGGCATGCTCACCTACCCGGGTCTGCCGCGGCCGCGTGTCACCACGGATATTTCGCGGGAGCAGTCGCCGCTGGTCGACATGACCTACGACATCGGACGCGTGGATATGGTCGGCAACACCGGGACCTATATCGAGGCGCCCTTTCATTTCCATGCCGAGGGCGCCGATATCGCCGAGCTGCCGCTGGAACGTCTGTTGAACGTGCGGATCGTGATGATCCGCGTGGCGGGTTCCGGCGCGGTGGGACCGGATGTGCTCGGCGACCCGGCGCGACTGTGGGGCAAGGCGGTGCTCGTGCACACCGGATGGTCGGCGCGGTGGGGTTCGCCGGCGTATCTGGGCCCCGGGCATCCGTTCCTGGTCGGCGAGGTCGCGGAGGCGCTGGTGGCGGCGAATGTGGCGCTGGTCGGCATCGACTCACTCGATATCGACGACACCTCGCTGCCGACGCGGCCGTGTCATCACACGCTGCTCGGTGCGGGTATCCCGATCATCGAGCATCTGACGAACCTGGACGCGGTCCCCGACACCGGCGCCCGGCTCGTCGCACTGCCCGCACCGGTGCGGGGGATGGGCACGTTCCCGCTGCGCGCTGTCGCGTGGACCGATCACGGCGGTGGCTGATCGCCGCCGCACACCGGAATCGACGAGCACGCCGTGCAGATGTGCATCAGCCGCAACAGAAGGGGTTGTCGCACGGCTCGCCGATTTCGCTGCCGTAGGCGACGAAGCCGCGGATGGGCGCCAGGATCTCCTCGACCGTCCCGGCGCCCAGTGACGGGACGGAAGGGTCGGCCGGTCTGCCCCACGTGGCAGGCGTGTCATCGATATCGAAACGGCGCAGCCCGTCGACGAAGAGCGTCCAGAGCGGGTGATCGGGGAAGCCGTTGATCCGCAAGATCCACCATGAGCCGTCGACGAACGCCGCGACCGGGAAGTGGGCCTTTCCGGTCCGTTGCCACCGAGGTTGTGCGGTCAGCTCCGGGTGCGACATTCCCACAGTCTGCTCGATCGCCGTTCACCCGTCACCCACCGCCGTTCGGATGAAGTGTGGGACCGGGACAGCAATCGGTCAGTACCGGGCCGAATCCGCACGCCGCCAGGACGCCGCGATCGCGCCGAGTAGCGCTGTGAGAAGGATCAGCGCCATAAAGACCTGTCCGTGCAAGCCGAGAACGAAAAGAGTCCGATCGGCGAACTCGGGATCGTAGGTCGCGGTATCGGGGAACAGCAGCGCACCGGTCATCCCGAGCCACGGGGTGGCCACAACTGCTGCAGCGCATAGCGTCCGGCCGTATGCGTCCCGGCCCGGTCGCAGGGCCAGCGTCCGGCCGATGACGCCGAGGAGCACCGTCATCACCATGTATTGAGCGTCGTGGAACTTCGCATGCGGCGGCCAGTTCGGGTTGAAGGCGTGCTGCACGGCGAGGTCGGGAATGACCAGGTCGGCGAGTACGGCGCTGACCATCGTGATCACCGCTACTGCGGCGATCACGATTCGAGGCAAAGGCATCGAGCAGGACCTCTCGTCTCTCAGAGGGTGGATCGGGTGTTTCGGGCAGGTCAGAGCGTCCAGGAGTAGGCGGGCGTTATCGAACGACCGAAGAGTGCGCTGGGTAGGAGGGGGAGCACGGTGTCGCGTAGCGCGGTCGCCAGTGGTGAGTTCCAGTGCGCGGGTGCGCCGACCCGGCGCGAGAGTTGGGCGATCATCTGGGTGCGGGGCCTGCGGAGGCGGTCGTATTCCTGCAGTCCCGCGTCGACGCCGAAGGTGTCCACGGTGGCGGCCAGCGTGACGGCGTCCTCGAGTGCTTGGCAGGCGCCCTGCCCGAGGTTGGGGGCCATGGCGTGCGCGGCGTCGCCGAGAATCGCGACTTTCCCGCGGACGTAGGTGCGCAGGTTCGGTAGCTCGTGGGTGTCGTGCTGCAGGACGGCATCTGGGCGTGCGGCATCGAGTAGGGCTGGGACGGGATCGTGCCAGCGCGCGAACCGCTCACGAAGTCGATCCAGCCCCAGACGGGATCCGGCTGGGGCGTTACCCATCAGATAGCAGTAGACACGGCCGTCGGGCATCGGAATGTAGCCGAAACGTTCACCTCTACCCCACATTTCGACACTGCCCTCGACGGCGTGGGGCGCGGTGAGCAGGCGCCAAGTGGTGTACCCCAAATAGCGTGGGCCAGCGGCGTGCGGCCAGAGCGAGTATCGGGTCACGCTGTGCACGCCGTCGGCGCCGATCACGAGATCCGCGGTGGCGGTGCCGCCGTCGTGGTGGACTGCGCCGTCGGGCAGGACCTGCCGCACGGTGGTTCCCGGTCGCAGGACATGCGCGGGGAGGGCCGCGCGCAGGATGTCCACCAGTGCGGCCCGGTGAATGATCGCCCACGGGCCGAATCGCCGTTCGAGTTCTTCGATGTCGTTGCGGATCAACCAGGCCCCGTTGACGCCTCGGATGCCCTGCGGCGGGCCGGCCGGTCCGCCGGTGCGCAGGAGGTCACCGAGGCCGAGCGTGTCCAAGGCGCGCAGCCCGTTGGGCTGGATCGACAGCCCCGCACCGATTTCGGTGATCTCCGGCGCGCGTTCGAGCACCTTTACCTGCCAGCCACGTTGGTGGAACGCCACCGCAGCGGCCAGCCCGCCGATGCCGCCGCCCACGACGAGCGCCTTCATCGCCGACCCTCGCGACCACAGGCCGACCCGACACAGGCGCGCATCCGAGCGGATCTGGATTGCCGCCACCACACCGCGATCGTGACCACCACAACCGCCAGAAGTACCCACCACCAACGTTCCACGCGCACTCCTTAGAGCCTCTAAATTATTTAGAGACATTAAGACACCATAGATGCTCTAGAATGTCAACGAGTGCGGTGAACCAGCAGAAGGGTGACGATGTCAACACAGACCGCCGGAAGGCGCGAGCGGCTACGCAAGGCCACCCTGAAGGAAATCCACGAGGCAGTACGCACACTGCTGGTCGAGCAGGGGCCGGCCGCGGTGACCATCAACGCGGTAGCCCGGCAGGTCGGGATGAGCGGGCCGGCCCTCTATCACTACTACCCCGGCCACGACGCGCTGGTCGGCGCGGTGACCGCGGACTTCTTCGACGACCTGGCCATCGCCATGGAACAGGTCCGCGACGCCCGCGCCCGCGCACCGGTCGGCGAGCGCATACTGGCGGTCTGCCGCGCCATGCGCACCTGGGCGATCACTCACCCGGCAGAGTTCGGCTGGATCTTCGCCGCCCCGATCACCCCATTGAACCGGCAACCGGATTCCGAACGCCACCGGGCCGGCCAGCGGTTCGAACGAGTGCTGCTGGACCTGACGATCGAGCTCTGGCAGACACGCCCGTTCCCGGTACCCGACCCGGCAGAGCTGCCCTCGTCCTTACGCGAACAGCTGATCACCTACTCGGCCACAATCGGCGAACAGCTACCACCCGCAGCCGCGCACGTGTTCCTGTCCTGCTGGATCCGGCTCTACGGCCTGCTGTGCATGGAAGTCCTGCACCAGCTCGACTTCGCCTACTCCGACCTCGAACCGGTCTACGAAGAATGCCTCCGCGACCTGACCGGCATCCTCGGCCTGGCACCCACCGACCAACCGACCACATGAGCATCTCTGCTCCGTATCTGCCCCGGTCCCATGCTCGATACCGAACTCAGCGGCCAGCGCGAGGGCCGTCCGCCAGGTGTTCGACACCGACCTGGGACTTACCCGCCCAGGAGCCGAGGCGCCCGATCGAGCTCGAGTTGCACGCGCCCGAAGAACCCCTAGAGCGGGCTCGGTTCGGAGGCGTGGGGGGCGCCGATCCAGTGCAGGAGTTGATGGACGGTTTCGTCCGCGAGGCGGTAGCGCACGATGCGGCCGCTCTTGGATGCGGTGACCCAGCCCTGGTAGCGCAGCAGCCGCAGGGCGTGTGACGCGGCGGTCGCCGTCATCCCGACGGCGGCGGCGAGGTCGGTCACGCTCTGGTCGGGGGTGTGGTGCAGGCACACCAGCAGACGGAGCCGATTGACGTCGGAGAGCAGGTCGAATCGGCGGGCCCAGTGTTCGATACCGGCCACATCCAGGCCGGGCGCTGGGGGCCGGGCGTGTTCGGGGTCGAGCGGGAGGCTTGCGGGCACGGTTCTACTCTGCCGTTCTCTCTTGGCCGGGGCCAGTCATCGCGAATGCTCACATATCGGTCCACTTGTACATATATTGCGAGTATCGTATCGGGAGGTGAGCTACACCACATCGGCCATGCATATGAGCGATGGCATCATCGACGCACCCACTTCTGTGATGTTCACCGTCGTCGCAGTTGCGGGCTTGGGGATCGCAGCATGGCGCGCGCGTGCCGAACTAGACGAGCGCGCCGCTCCGATGGCAGGTCTGGTGGCCGCGTTCATCTTCGCGGTGCAGATGGTGAACTTCCCGATTCTGCCCGGCGTGAGCGGACATCTATTGGGCGGGGCGCTGGCCGCGATCCTGGTCGGCCCCTACGTGGGGGCGCTGTGTGTGGCGATCGTGCTGGTTGTGCAGGCACTGCTGTTCGCCGACGGCGGGTTGACCGCACTGGGGACGAACATCACGAATATGGCGCTGGTCGGGGTAGCGGCCGGGTACTTCGTTGCGCGCCGGCTACTGCCTCTCGCGCCGCGGCAGGGCGGGATCGGTGTCGTCGCCTTCGTTGCCGCATTGGCCGGAACCGTCCTTGCCGCAATGGGTTTCGTTGTCGAGTACGCGATCGGCGGGGCCGCGGGGTCCACCGTCGGCGCGGTCGCCTGGTACATGCTGGTCACCCACACGCTGATCGGTGTCGGGGAGGGGATCATCACCGCGATCACCGTCGTCGCCGTCGTCAACGCCCGCCCCGACCTCGTGTATCTGCTGCGTGCCACCGACCGGACGGCGGCGCCGTCGCGTGTTGCTCTGTCGATGAACGGATTCCTGTTCGGTTTCGCCGCGGTCGCGGTGCTCGTCGCGGGGCTGTTGTCGTATGTGGCGAGTTCGCAGCCGGACGGCCTCGATGCGACGACGCAGCGTGGCTGCACCATAGTCGAGGTCGACGGAGCCGAGGAGTTGCACGGTGAGTGCATCGCCCAGAACACAGGCGATCACGCACTGGCGGATTCGCCGCTGGCCGACTACACGATCGGCGGTGACGACCGGCTGACCGGCGTAGCGGGCGTGGTCGGCGTCGCCGCGGCCTTCGCCGCGCTCTTCGCGGTGGTGCGCATCATCAGAGCGGGACGATCGAATCATCCAGAGGCCGCACGTGTTTCGGAGAACCGAGACCGGTCGCCCGAACAGGAGTCCACGTAGGTGACCTCCGTCAGCCACCGGCTGTACCTACCCGGCAACTCGCCGGTGCATCGGACACCGGCCGAAGTGAAGATCGCCTGCGCCACGGTCACGGTTTTCGCCGTGGTCGCAACGCCGCGGGAGATGTTCTGGCCGTTCGCTGCCTACGCGGCCGGACTGATCGCGCTCTGGCGCGTGGCGCAGATCCCGCCGCGGTGGATCGCGCCGCGGCTGCTCGTCGAATTGCCGTTCGTCGTGTTGGCGATTCTGCTGCCGTTCGCCGCCGGCGAATCCAGAACGACGTTGCTCGGGCTGTCGCTGTCGACGACCGGTCTCTATGCCGCCTGGGGGATCATTGCGAAAGGAACCATCGGGGTAGGGATTTCGCTGACAGTGGCGGCCACGACGAGCGTCCGCGAGCTGCCCGCCGGGCTCAGCAGGCTCCGCGTGCCCGGCATGATCGTCACGATCGTCGTGCTGATGCTGCGCTACGTGGACGTCATCGCCGACGAGGCGGCGCGCATGCGCCTTGCGCGAGTCTCGCGTGGCGACGACCCGCGTACGATACGTCAGATCGGCGCGACGGCACGCGGCGTCGGCAGCCTGTTTCTGCGATCCTACGAACGAGGCGAACGGGTTCACTTGGCGATGCTCTCGCGGGGTTTCACCGGCACGATGACGGATTTCGGCACGCCCTCGGGCACCCGCGGGCAACGCTTGCTCGCCTGCGTTCCCGCCTTGGCCGCGGTGTGTGTCTGTCTGGGCGCATGGGTCGTCCGGTGAACGAGCCGGCGGCGTCCGCCGTCCGCGTCGTCGACCTGGCCTTCGCGTATCCGGATGGGACCGGTGCGCTGCACGGGCTGAATCTCGACATCGCCGGTGGGGAGCGGGTCGCGGTTCTCGGACCCAACGGCGCGGGCAAGTCCACCCTCATGCTCCATCTCAACGGTGTGCTCAGCGCGAGCTCCGGCGAGGTGTACATCGGCGATACGCGTTTGGACCGCAACACCGTTCGGGCCATCCGCCAGCGCGTCGGTGTGGTGTTCCAAGATCCGGACGATCAACTGTTCATGCCGACCGTCGAACAGGATGTCGCGTTCGGACCGATCAATTTCGGCATGCGCGGCGAGCGTCTCACCGAGAGTGTGCGCTTCGCGCTCGCCGCGGTCGGAATGTCGGATCGCGCCGATCGCTCGCCGACACGCCTGTCGCTCGGCGAACGCCGCCGCGCCGCGCTGGCCACCGTACTGGCTTGCCGTCCGGAGGTGCTCGTCCTCGACGAACCGGCCGCCAACCTCGACCCGGTAGCCCGCCGCGAACTCGCCGACATCCTGCTGGCCCTGCCGACCACACTCGTCCTGGTGACCCACGACCTGCCCTACGCCCAGCGCATCTGCGACCGCGCGGTGATCCTGGACAGCGGACGCATCGTGGCGGACGGTCCCATCGACGAAATCCTCTGCGACACCGACCTTCTCGCCCGGCACCGCCTCAGCTAGTTGCTGTTGCCGGGTTCTGGGCCATCCGACTGCCCGAGAACCGCGCGATATGCCCGGGGATTCGAGGGCATCAGTCGAGACAGAACTCGTTGCCCTCGATGTCTTGCATCACGATGCACGACTCGTTGTGGCCATCGGCGGACAGCAGTCGCACGCGTACCGCGCCGAGGGTGATCAGTCGTGCGCACTCGGCTTCGAGTGCGGCGAGGCGCTTTTCACCCACGAGGCCGGTGCCGACCCGCACGTCGAGATGCACCCGATTCTTGACGACCTTGCCTTCGGGAACGCGCTGGAAATACAGTCGCGGGCCCACTCCTGACGGATCGACACAGGCGAACGACGAACCCTGACGCTGAGGCGGCCGCAAGCGATCGAAATCGTCCCACGTAGTGAACCCCTCTGGTGGCGGCGGTACCACGTAGCCCAACACCTCGCACCAGAAACGAGCGACGCGCTCGGGTTCTGCGCAGTCGAAGGTGACTTGGACCTGCTTGACCGATGCCATCGATCCACCATAAGGGCGCGTGCCGGGCACCGAGACCCCCGACATCGACCTGAATTCATAGCTTGACGCGCCCGCTCACAGCTCGATGTGGCCCTCACCCTCGGCCATCACCGCCTCGACCTCGCCGAGGGCCTCGTGCAGTTCATCGATGGCGCTGGCCAGCACTCGGGCTGGATCAGCGGATTTGCCGACCAGGCTGCAGAATTCGGCGCGCTGCGGTGCCTTCTGCGCAGCAGCGAGCTCGGTATCCCGAGTGGATCGCGCGTCCGCTCGTGCCGACGCTATGCCCGAAACCGCAACTCGATGACATCGAAGCCCATATTGACAGACTCTGTCATCTCGAGTGAGACTTTCGTTGATGGTTCGTCGTTCGGTTATCTGAAGGGTGGTGGGCGGTGTCTTTGCGTGATCGGCAGCGTCGTCGGGTTCGCGACGATATTCAGCGGGCGGCCTACAGGTTGTTCGCGCGGTCGGGGTTCGAGGCGGTCACCACCGAGCAGATCGCGGCGGAGGCGGGGGTTTCGCCGAGCACGTATTTTCGGCATGTGCGCAGCAAGGAGGATCTGCTGCTGGAGCCAGTGCGCGAGGGTGGTGCCGGTATCGCCGGTTTGTTGGAGGCGCGCCCCGGAAGCGAACCGGCCGATGTGGCGTTGGCGGGGGCGATCCTGGCTCGCTCGACGTCGTTGGCGGTCGAGGAGCTCGAGCAGTGGCGGGCGGCGTTCACGACCGCGCCGCATCTGCTGGACCGTGTCGCGTTGATCCCGCCCGATCATCGGGCCCGGTTGGTCGAGCTCGTCGCCCACCGGATGGCACGCGATCCCGAGACCGATCCCACGCCGGGGCTGTTGGTGCATCTGATGCTCGCGGCCGCGGAGTTCGGCCTTCTGCAATGGCTGCGCGGCGGCCACGACCCGGCGGTGTCGCTCCCGGTATGCGTGGAAGCCGCCCTCGCTGCGGTTCAGGACCCCCGATGGCGAACTGACACAGCCTGATCCACCCGGCTCTCAACGACTTTGACGGATAGGAAACTCCACCAGTCATGCGACAGGACCACAGCGACATCGACACCGTGGACGTGCTGGTGGTCGGCTCCGGCGCCGCCGGAATGACCGCCGCGATCACCGCTGCCCACAACGGACTCTCCGTACTCGTCATCGAAAAGGCCATCCACTGGGGCGGTTCCACCGCCCGCTCCGGAGGTGGGGTATGGATTCCGGGCAACACCGTGCTGCGCGGGGAAGCACCCGACGATGACCTCGAGGCCGCGCGCACCTATCTGACCGCGATCATCGGTTCGGTGGTCGACAAGGACAAGATCGACACCTATATCGACCACGGTCCAACAGCTTTCGACTTCCTCACCGCCCACAGCCCGCTTCGGATGCGTTGGGTGCCCGGCTACAGCGACTACTACCCCGAAGCCGCAGGCGGGCGCGCCCATGGCCGATCCGTCGAACCCGCCCCCTTCGACGCCCGAGTGCTGGGTGGAGAGTTGGCCACCCTCGAACCCGACTATTCCAAGGCGCCCCGCAACTTCGTTCTCACCCAGGCCGATTTCCGTCAGATCCACCTCGGCCTACGCAACCCCCGCGCACCCTGGCGCGCGATCCGTATCGCCGCACGCTGGCTCACCGCCCGCATCCGGGGCCAGCATCTGCTCGCTCGCGGCCAGGCGCTGAGCGCCATGTTGCGCAAAGGGATGCTCGACGCCGGAATCCCGCTGCTGCTCGACACCCCGCTGCTCGAACTGACCATCACCGACGATCGAGTCACCGGCGCGCGGGTGCGTCGCGGCGGAACCGAACAACAGATCACCGCACGCTCCGGGGTGATCCTGGCGTGCGGCGGATTCGAACGCAACCACGCCCTACGCCAGCAGCACCAGCGCGCACCCATCAGCGCGGACTGGACCGTCGGGGCCGCCGCCAACACCGGCGACGGCATCGCCGCCGGTGCGGCCGTGGGCGCGGCCACCGGTTTCATGAATGACGCCTGGTGGGGGCCGTCGATCCCGCTGCCCCGCCAACCGTGGTTCTGTCTGGCCGAACGCAACCTGCCCGGCAGCCTCATCGTCAACGACCGCGGCGTGCGGTTCATGAACGAATCACTGCCTTACGTCGATGCCGTGCACCGCATGTACGGCGGCGACCACGGACAAGGCGAAGGCCCCGCCGAAAACCTGCCCGCCTGGCTGATCTTCGACCAGCGCTACCGCAACCGCTACCTGTTCGCAGGCCTGCCCCCACGACAACCCCTGCCCCAACGCTGGTTCGACACCGGCGCCCTTACCCGCGCCGCCACCATCGGCGAACTCGCCGACAAGATCGGCGTCCCCGCCGACCGACTCACCGCCACGGTGGCCCGATTCAACACCTTCGCCCGCACCGGCATCGACGAGGACTTCGGTCGCGGCGAAAGCGCCTACGACCGCTACTACGGCGACCCCCGCCAACACCCCAACCCCAACCTCGGCGCCGTGGCCACCGGCCCCTACTACGCCGCCCGCTTGGTCCCCGGCGACCTCGGCACCAAAGGCGGCCTGCTCACCGACACCCACAGCCGCGTCCTGCGCGCCGACCACACCGTCATCGAGGGCCTCTACGCCGCGGGCAACACCGCCACACCCGTCATGGGCCACACCTATGCCGGACCCGGCGCCACCATCGGACCCGCCATCGTCTTCGCCTACCTCGCCGCCCACCACATCGCCACCACCGCGCACTCGGCACCGACCACCGCTGCGGATCAGAACAACGTGTCACGCACCCGCAACGGCCGGTAACCGGTCGAGCCCGAGCGCGAAGCAGCAACTACACGAACATCGTTGTTTTCTGCGCCGTCTCTACGGCCCCGTCAGGCTGCTGGGCGGTCGGCTGGTTGATGGTGGCGGTGACGATTCTCGATCAGGTCGAGCAGGCCGTCGACCGCGGCCAGTGAGGACCATGGGTTGCGGCAGACCAGGTCCGGGTGGTCGTCCGACAGTGCGATGAAGACGGAGTCCGCCGACGACCAGTACACATGGATGGACGATAGGCAGATCTCTCGAGCGAAGGAACTCATGATTGTCGTATGCCCCCTGAACGAGTAGCGGCCCTGAGCTGACAGTCAACACGGCAACCGTCATGGTGGGCATCGCCATTAGCGATTCCTCGACAGCCGCGCACCGAATATTTCCGTTGTCTTGGCGCTACAGCGGTATCTGCTCGGCGACGCGGACCGGGGTCACGACTGCTCGGCTTTCGGCACGGTGACGACCATGGTCAGTCCGCCGCCGGGCGTGCTGTCGGGGGTGATGCGGGCTCCCATCGCCTCGGCGAGTCCGCGGGCCAGCGCAAGGCCGAGGCCGACCCCGTCGCCGTTGCGCCGGCATCGTGTCGGTGTCATCGGCGACGGTGAGCACGGGCGAACGGTCGGAGGGGCCGAACAGCACGGTGAGCCAGAGCCATGCCGCGATCAGCCACCCGAACAGCGAGGGCTGGGCCACGGCCGTCGCGGTGGTGAGTACGGCGCCGACCTCGGTCACGAACATCACCGGGTTGCGCCACAGTGTGCGCGGGTCGAGTTTGCGGAGCGCCTCGGGCAGCGTCGTGATCAGCTGCCGTGGTTCGAGCACGCCGGCCGCGACGCGATGACTCGTGCGGGTCGGCTCCGGATTCGGGCGCTGAGCGATAGGGAGTGTGTCGAGTGCCATCAGCGCTTCTCCTGCCGGATTGTGATCACGACGTAGACGGCCAAGGCAAGCCCGAGGAGCAGGGCGATAGCTATTTCGATTGTCACGGGCGGCGTCACCAAATCCTCGATGTCCGGGCGATATTGGGACCGAATTGAACGCCGATCCGGCGACCTGTGACAGCACTGTTGACGCTCTACCGCCGCCGTCACCACGAATCCTTTCGGAATCCACACGCGGCGAGTTCGTTGCACGGAAATCGGCTGGTTCCTACGGGGGATCAGCTACCGGCCGCGGCCGCGGATGCCGGATCCGAACGGATGGCCGCCGGGTTCAGAGCCATTCGATGCGGCGGAAGACGACCCACAGCGTGCCGCAGAGCGTGGCCATGAGCGCGAGCACGGCCGGGTAGCCCCAGACCTGCCGCAGTTCGGCCATGTGTTCGAAGTTCATGCCGTAGATCCCGGCGATCATGGTCGGGACGGCGAGGATCGCGACCCAGGCGGAGATCTTGCGCAGATCGGTGTTCTGCTGCACGGCCGTTTTCGCCAGGGCAGCGCCGATGAGGGCGCTGAGGGAGTCGTCGAAGTCGTTGATGCGTTCGGCGACGGTGGTGTGATGGTCGGCGACGTCGCGCAGATAGCGGCGAACTTCCTTGGGCAGCGGCGTTTCCGGCTCGCTGAGCTGATGGAGCGGAGCGGCGAGGGGCTTGACCGCGCGCCGGAGTTCGACGATTTCCCGTTTGAGCTGATAGATGGGTTCGATGGCGATCCGGCGGCGCGGGGTGAAGATCTCCTCTTCCATGACGTCGACGTCGAGCTCGACCGCCTGGGTGACCTCGATGTAGGAGTCGACGACGAAATCGGCGATCGCGTGCAACACGGCGCCGGGGCCCAGCTGGAGTCGCTGCGGGTGAGCCTCGAGATCGCGGCGGACACCGGCGAGGCCGGAGTGCTCACCATGGCGGACCGCGACGACGAAGTCGGGTGCGGTGAAAATGAGGATTTCGCCGGTCTGCACGATTTCGCTGACGCTGTGCAGTTCGTGCTCGACGTAGGCGACGGTGCGCATCACCGTCACGAGAATGTCGTCGTAGCGTTCCAGTTTCGGCCGTTGATGTGCTTTCACCGCGTCTTCGACCGCCAGTGAATGCAGCCCGAAGGTCTGCGCGATGTCGCCCATCTGCGTCTCATCCGGTTCGTGCAGCCCTACCCAGACGAACCCGGCACCGCGTTCGCGGACCTCGGCCAGCGCCGCGGAGTGGGTGAATGTGCCGGGGAGCCGCTGCCCGTCGATGTAGACCGCGCAATCGACGATCGCCCGGGCGGTGGGCACCGGGACCTTCGGCGCCACCGGAACCTGCCGCTCGGAACGGCGGAACGGCGGGAGCTGCGGAATGTGTGACACCCTACGATGCTAGTCGGTTGCTTGTATTGCCGTGAGATCTCGTTTTACGGCGTCTACCAGCTATTCAGCTCTCAACCATGATGATTGCCGACGCCACTACGGCCCGGTGGCCACCCTCGACTCACTCCGCGCCGAGGGCATCCCCGAACAGCGCGTCCCATGTGTCCTGGTGCGACAACACGGCGACGGTGCGCAGCCCGTGCCCGGTCAGCGCAAAGGTCTCGGTCATCGGATACCGCTGATCCAGGCTTCCCGCACCGTCGCTGGCGACCAGCCCGTGCGCCGCCAGCATCCGCAATCTGCGCACCACGGACCGGTACCCGCCACCGATGTCGTTGAGCTCGGCCACCGTTCGAGGCCGACGCGAGAGAGCATCGAGCAACTCCACCACGTGCGGGTGGCTGAGCACCTCGCGCAACCTGTCCAACTCGGAAACACTGATCATCGGCACGACTACCTCGGGGGTGCATACGTTTTCGGCTCCGTGAGGGTACGGAGGGCCGCGACGAACGGGGCGTTTCCTTGACGAAATCTTGCGAGGCGCTCCCGCACTTTTGACACATTCTCTGCGGGGTTCGGCAGACATGAGCGAAGCCTCGTGGCGCGTTGTGCACCACGAGGCTTCAGGTATCCCGACCTCGATCTTCGTCCGGGGTGGAAGATCTCAGCGCTCGCCGGGCTTGTGGCCGTGGTTGGCCGATCGTTTGGACATGGGAGTCGGCTGCCTCTCGGTTTCTTGTGCGGTCAAGCGGTGGGGTACTGCTGGTTGGTCCAGGCGGCCAGCCGGGCTCGGGCACGTGAATTGCGCACCAGCGCAGCCGGTCGCGCCGGTCGAATGCCCGCGTAGTAGCCGCCGTTGACGACCGGGGCGCCGGAGGCGCTGTACATCGCCAGCAGATCGGCGGCGTCGTCCATCGGCGCTTCCACATGGCTGCGGAGCTGAGGCATATCGATTTCGAAGTCGGCCGGGTGAACGCTCACCGCCGTCAGTCCCTCGGGACCGGTCTCGGCGAGTGTCCGCGTGAACATGGTCAGCGCGGGTCGAGGTGAGCCGCGTGGCGGCAGCCGCCGCCGCGGCCTGTTCAATCGGGTAGCAGGCCGTGCTCCATGGCGAAGACGGCGGCGCCGGCGCGGGTGCGGCGGCCGGTCTTGTCGTAGATGTGTGCGAGGTGATGCCCCACCGTGCGCTCGGACAGCACCAGTTCCTCCGCGATCAGACGGTTCGACAGCCCGCGGGCGGCGAGCCGCAACACTTCGACCTCGCGTTCGGTGAGGCCGCAGGGGAATTCCGTGCGCGGCTTGCGCAGACCCGCCGCCTCCACGACCGCGGCGCAGGCGGTCATGTCCAACCTTCCCGCGGTCGCCTCCGCGAGGAGCATCCGTGCGGCGTCATCGGGAGAAAAGGCGATGCGGTGCGGTCGCGGCTCGGTCAGCGCAGCGAAAACATCTGCGGCCGCGAGGATTCGGGCCGATCTCGACAGGTCGTGGCCACCGACGCCGCGGTGATAGCCGCTGCCGTCGAGACGTTCGTGGTGGCCCGCCGCGATCTCGCGCAGATCGGCAAGGCCCGGGCACCGTTGCAGCACCCGGTCGGTCCAGTACGTGTGCAGCCGAACGCGTTCCCAGTCACCGAGTCCGAGCGGTCCTGGGCGATCCCAGATGGCCGAGGACACCGCGGTTCGGCCGATGTCGTGCAACAGTGCCGCGGCGCGGAGGGTATCGAGATCGGCGGCGCCCATTCCGGACAACCCGGCGGCGCCGCAGGCGAGATCGGCCACGTGCGCCGAATGCCCGAGCAGCCAGCGCCCTTTCAGGTCGACGACGACGGCGAGTGCGAGGCACAGTTCCATCCGTTCGGCGGGCCGGATGTACAGCGGAACCCCGGGCTCGGCGTGCATCACCGCGGCGAGTACGTCCGGCACGTCGAGGCAGTCCCACACCTCGCCCGCGGCGAACGAGTTGACCACCTCCGGGTCGAGATGCCCGCCCGCGCGGCGCCGTAGCTCGTCCTCCGCGCCGCGACGTCCCCGGCCCACCGCCGCGAGTACCGCCTGCTCGGCGACGTGAACGATGCGTCCTGGCAGTGAGATCTCTTCTCCCCGAAGGCGTTCGGGTGCACCGAGGCCGTCCCAGCGTTCCTTGACCTCGGTGAGCGCGACCACCGCCGCGTCCGGCAGGCCGAGCCGCGGTCCGAGCGCACGGCTGACTTCGCACACCGATCGGACCGCCGTGGATCGCTGCGTGGGCGTCGCCTTGACGAACCGCTCCCGCACCAGCGGCTGATCCCCGGGCGCCCAGGAGCCGAACTGCTCCAGCTGCGCGGCGAAGACCGGTGCGTCGCCGCGGTCCAGCACGTGGTACGCCTGCTGGAAAGCTATGTCGTCGGCGAACGCCGCGGCGTTCTCCGATGCTCGGCTGGTGCACCCGACCGCGCCGAGCAAGGCGGCATGGAAGACGACGCGCCGGTCGGCTTGGTCCAGACCGATCCGCTGTGCCAGTGCGGTCGCGAGCAGGCAGGTAGCCAGCCCCTTCTCGAAGGGCGCTCCCGTCGCCAGGTCAGTGGTCAGCGACAGCGCCGCCAACACTTCGGTTACCCGGATGGCCGCGGGTAGATCACCGCTGCCGGTGCCGAGACGGGGGGAGGAGTCGGACACCCTCCTACCGTATCGCGGGTCGGCTCAGCCCCGAATCGCATCGCGTGACGCCCGAGTGGATCCGGCGGACCGGTCGACGCGGGCGTGTCCCCCTCGGGTCATCGGGCGCCGAGCGCCTCGAGGGCCTGTCGGGCTCGGGGAGCGTGCAACGGCGAGAAGTACGGGTTGATCCGCAGCGCCTCGGACAGTGCGCCGGCGGCCTGATCGGCCTCGCCCAGCGCCGCGAGGATCATGCCGCGATGGTAGGCGAGGGTGGCGCTGCGCCAGCCCAGGGCTGCCGCCCGGTCGGCGTAGACGATCGCTTCGGCATCGCGCCCCGCCTTGTGCAGCGACCAGGCGAGCACGTCGGAGGTGATGACGCTCTGCCTGCGGCCGAACTCCAGCTGCGCCAGCCGCACCGCCTCGACCGGGTCGCCGTGTTCCGCGGCGAGCTGAGCGGCGTCCACGTACTCGGTGGCTCCCTGTTCTTCGAGCCGGCGGAACTGGTCGGAGACCTCCCGATACTTGGCGGCTGCCTCGTCGGGCCTGCCCGCGGCCTCGAAGAGCTCGCCCAACTCGATCAGGTACTCGGGCAGGGGCGCGCTGACGGTCAGCGCCGTGTACTCGGCGATGGCCCGGTCGAGATCGCCGCGGGCGGCGTATGTCTTGGCCATGCCCTGTTGCAGCGCCGCGTCCGCCGGGTTCGCCAGAAGGCCGGAGCGATAATGACTTTCGGCCTCGTCGAGATTGCCGGTGTGGAACGCGAGCTCGCCGAGGTGGTAGCGGCAGAAGGCGATCTGGTCGGCGGTGTTCGCCGCGTTCAGCGCCATCTGCAGCGCCTGCCGGGCCTCGTCCGTGCGACCGCGCAATTCGAGGTCGTAGGCGGCGCGGGTGAACGACGGAACGCCGGGACGCAGGTCGAGCATCCGCTGCACGGCCGCGCTCGCGGCGTCGGCCTCACCGAGTTGGGTCAGCGCATCGATCAGCACGCCGTAGACGTCTGCGCTGTCCGGTCGCAGCGCGAGGGCTTGTTCGGCGTAGCGGCGCGCGGGGATGAAGTCGTGCCGGGCGTTGGCGAGCGCACCGAGCCCGGTCAGCGCTTCGGCATTGCCTTCGGGCTTCAGCTCCAGCGATCGATCCAGCGCCCGCTGCGCCTCGCCGTAGTTCTCGGGATCGCCGGTCACCCGGGCCAGCTCGACATAGGCGGCGCCGAGACCGGCCCAGCCGATCGCGTTGCCGGGCACGCGATCGAGTTGTTGCCGGGCCTGGGTGATCTGTGCGACCAACGGGCCGCTGGGATCGCTGGGGTCGGTGGTGGCGGGCTGCGCTGCCGGGGAGTCGTCGGGCAGCGCCGCGGTCACTCCCAGTGCGGCGGCGATCGTGGCGGCCAGAACGAACAGGATGAGTCGAGGCTTACGGAGGGTGCGGGAAAGAAGTTCGGACATCACGAGTCCTTCGGGATATTCGTGTGCGAGAAGAGGGGATCGTTCCGGCGGCGGGCCCGGATCGGGCCCGCCGCCGGAACGTGATGTCAGGAGCTCGGAGGCGGGGTGGACACCGATGCTCGGCGCGCCCGGCGGCGGATCAACAGCCAGCCGCCGCCCGCGACCGCCGCACCCACGCCGACACCGGCCGCGACGAGCAGCACCGGGGGCATGCCGTCGTCGGCCTCCTGCGGCACCGTGACGGCCACGTTGGTGGTCGCGTTCGTCGTCTTTGCCTGGACCGTGCTCTTGCCCGGTGACGGCAGCGCGACATACGGGAAGCTGTCGGAGAACGACACGTCGTTGACATCGACCGCGTCCCCGGCGGCGAGCGCGTCGACCGGTTTGCCGGTCTGCGCGGCACCCACCATGGCCTGTAGCGCGATGTCGACCACGTCGTCGCTCAGCCGTCGGCCGTTGGGGAACCCCTGGAGGTCACCGCCGATGACACCCAATCGGTTGGGCTCGGCGGTCACCGGCACCGACATGTTCAGGCGCAGCATTTCCGACGGCTGGAACGCCGCGGCCTGCGCGTCGGCATTGAGGATCTGCGAGTTCAGATCCGCCTGGATGGGCGGTGCGCTGCCGTCCAGGGTCGGCGCCTTCTTCGCGATCCCGGTGAGGAAGATTTCCACCAGATCGTTGCGCGGGGTCGCGGGTGCGGGCACCTTGTACAGCGCCTCGATCAGTTTCGGCAGCTCGGGATCGGTGACCCGCTGGACGACCTCGGGAATCGTCGCGTCCTTGCTCGGCGACAGCCCGTTGAAGGCGTCCTTCAGCGCGACCGGGACGACGACCTCGTTCACGAGCGGGTTGCCCAGCCGCGACACCTGCACGAACTCACCGACCGCTGCCGCGGCGCCCGGGCTCAGTTGCATGGAGCGGCGCTCGGTGTCGCTCCACACGCCGATCACCGGGTTGCGCGCCGGGTCGTTGCGCAGGGCGAGGTCGCGCTTCGGTACCTGCAGGACAACGGTGTTGACGTTGTACCCGGCGAGGGTGTCGGTGCCGACCTCGGACAGGTCACCACCGTAGAGCAGATCGAACACGCGCAGGTCGAGGAAGAACGGGTCCTCCGCGGCTCCGACGTAGATCGAGCCGCCGCCCGGCAGATTCGCGGTCGCCTGCTTGCGCAGCTGACCGTAGTCCGGCATCGAGGCCGGACCGGTGAACGACGGGGCAGCCTGCCCGTGCGCGATCGGTCGCCAGTCGTTCGCGCCGTGACTGACCGACACCGTGTAGTTCTGACGGAACAGCAGGTTCTCGTCGTTCAGTCCGGTGACCGGACCGTTGTTGTACAGGAAGGTGCTGCCTCCGCGCCGATCATCGGTCGCGAAGGTGACCCGATAGGTGATGTCGGGCTTCCCGTTGCCGTCGTTGTCGATATTGAGGTCGTAGTTGGCGTCGGTGGCCCAGGGATAGAAGTTCGGGCCGCCGTTGGGTTCCTGCAGCCCGAACCAGTTGGCGACAATTGTCACGGTGTCCGGATTGTCGGGGCTGGCGAACGCATAGACGTCGGTGTTGTCCACCGTCGGATCGGCGGCGACCAGGGGAGCCTCGCGGTGGCTGGAGGCGCCCGCTGTCTGCAGCGCGGGGCCTCCCACTGTGCTGAGCGCGAGGACACCCACACCCAGGAGGATGCCTGCGGCACGCGTGCCGCGGCGGAGTGGACGGGACATGAGTTTCCTTCGACAGGTGCGATGAATCTGCGCCGGAGCGCGATCGGCCACGGCGCGGAAGATGGATTGGCAGGCAAGGCAAGGCGTTTCAGGTGCGCCTTTCGAACCTCCGATGATCGGCGTTTATCGAGACCGTGCTGCCAATGGTGATCGCAGGGCCGTCCGGCCACATCGGTCGATCGACCTATCTCGGTTCCTCAGCGACCCGCGAGGTCGCGAAGCCGTATCCAGTCGAGTGCGGGTGCGGCGAGGCGTATCCCCGGGCGTGTCTTCGGGACCCGTACTCGCAAAGCCTTTGGTTCGATGACGCATCGCACGGGGGTGTCCAGGAGGAGCGATTCGCCGTCGACTCCGACGGGGATCTGCGCGGTGTCGGCGTCGACGACGACTTCGACCGCGGTTCGTTGCGTCAGTCCGTGACTGCGGGTGCGGCCGAGCAGCCCGACGGCCTCGCGGGTGTTCGCGACCGAGAGCGTGACCACGCCGAGTACGCCGCGGTCGAGCCGGTCGCGGCGGCTCAATCCGGCCAGATCGCTGGTGCCGTAGGGGTTGTTGCTCACCAGGATCGCCTGCGGTCCGGCGACTGTCGTGTCGCCGATTCGGGCGGTGAGCCGGGCGCCGGTGTCCCCGGCGAGCAGGTCGGGGAGCAGTCGCAGGACCGTCGCGGTCTTGTCGTCGCGGTAGGCGGGGCTGCGCACGACTTCGGCGTAGACACCGAACGAGGCATTGTTGACGAAGGGCCTGCCGTTGATGGTGCCGAGGTCGACACGGATCTCGACGCCGTCGTGGATCGCATCGAGGCACGACGCGGGGTCGGTGCGGTCCAGGCCGAGATCCATCGCGAAGTGGTTGCGCGTTCCGGCACTGATCACCAGGAACGGCAGGCGGTGTTCGGCCGCGACCCCGGCCACGAGGGCTTGCGTACCGTCGCCGCCCGCGACCCCGAGCAGGTCCGCGCCGCGTGCGACCGCCTGCCGGGCCGCGGCCACGACGTCGATGGTGTCGGGGCCTTCGAGCAGAAGAACTTCGGCGCCGAGTTCTTCGGCTTTGCGGCGCAGGTCGAATTTCGCGACCTTTCCGCCGCCGGAGTGCGGATTCATGATCAGGAACGGGTGTTGCGGTGGTGGAGCCGGATATTCGGTCGCCGGTATCGGCATGCTTCCGCCGCGCAGCGCGGCGCGTGCGCAGATCATGGCCAGCAGCATCGCCGCGCACGAGAGCAGGACCACCCACAGCAGTTGTGCGCGCACGAAGACGACCACGACGACGATCGGCGCGAGCACCGCAACTCCCAGCGCTATCCCTCTGAACACTCCGCGCCTGGCCAGGAACCAGTACAGCGCGGCCACCGTGACGACGACGCCGCCGGTTCCGACGATGAGCAGCCCGAGTGTGCCGAGCACCCCGGCGACCAGCACCGGCACCGCGGCCGCCACAGTGGCGAACACGAACGCTGCCCGCGCCGTCCAGCGTCGGGAAGGAGCGCCCGAACAGCTCACCGTTCGGCCCGCCGACTACTCACGGCGGCAGCGGGGGTGGGGCGAGCGGATGGTTCGTGGTTCATGGTGTGCCTCGTCTCCGGGTTCCCGGTCAACTGTCCGCGGCGGTTCGACGGTGGAACGCGTCGACAGCGGCGTCGACGGTGGGGTAGAAGTGGGTCGCGTCGAACCGGTCCTGGACGCCGAACCGGATGAGTTTGTCCTTGATCGGGCCTTTCATCTCGGCGAATGCCAGTCGAATCCCTTTGCTTTCCAGGTAGTTGTCGAGGTCGACGAGTTCGTCGACGGCTGTGGTGTCGAGCCCGGTGATCGGCTCGGCGGCGAGGATCACCCATTCCACCGGGGGCGGGGCCTTCGCGACCACCGAGCGCACGTACTCGTCGAAGATCTGGCCGTTGGCGAAGAAGAGGGGAGCGTCGAACCGCACCAGCACCAAGCCGGGAATGCGGTGCCCGTCGGGGTGGCGTTCCACATCGTGGAAGCCCGGACGGTCGTCCGTGCGGACGAGTTCGGTGCGGTAGGGCTGCCAGGCTTGCGCGACCACGGCGACGAACGACAGGCCGATCGCGACGAGAATTCCCTGCAGCACTCCCACCAGCGCGACCCCGAGAAACGCCGCGACCGCGAGGGCGAACTCCACGGTGCTCATCCGCCACATCTGGAACATGCCGCGCACATCGATCAACGCGGTGGCCGCCACGATCACCACGGCCGCCAGTGCCGCATCGGGCAGATACGCGGTGACGCCGGGCGCCAGCAGGACGAACAGCAGCACGGCGAGCGCGCCGACGACACTCGCCAATTGGGTATGGGCGCCGCTTTGTTCGGCCACCGGGGTCCGCGAACCGCTCGCGGAGATGGGAAAGCCGCCGAACAGTCCGCCCGCCACGTTGGCCACACCGATCGCTTTCATTTCGGTGCTGCCGTTCACGTCTTCGCCGTGCCGGGCGGCGAAGGTCCGCGATAGCACACCGCTGTCGGCGAACGCGATCAACGCGATACCCGCCGCGGGGCCGATGAGCTGTCCGACGTCGTGCCAGGTGACCCCGCCGAAGGACGGAAGCGGCAACCCCCTGGGCAGGGCGCCGACCATCCCGATGTCGTCGGTGAGTCCGGCCGCGGCGGACAACGCGATGGCGCCGATGACCGCGACCAGGACCCCGGGCACCCTCGGGAGCCACACACGGCAGGCCACGATGACGACGAGTGAGCCGATACCGATGGCGGCGGCGAGCGGGTCGATGTCGTTGCCGAAGACGGACCGGCCGATCTCCGCGATTTCGGCGAGCACACCGGAGGCGTCGACGGAGAAACCGAGCAGCTTGGGTAGCTGCCCGACAACGACGATGAGCGCGATGGCATTCAGATATCCGAGCCGGATGGGCTTGGACAGCAGCTCCGTGACGAAGCCGAGACGCAGGAACCCACCGACGAGCAGAATGGCGCCGACGAGGACGGCGAGCACACCAGCGAGAGCGAGCGCGCTGTCCGGGTTTCCGGCCACGGCCAGCGGCAGCACCGCGGCCGCGATCAGCGGGGCCAACGACGAATCAGGTCCGAGCACAAGAATCTTCGACGGACCGACCACCGCGTAGGCCAGCAGCGGCACGATCGTGGCATACAGCCCCGCGTAGGCGGGCAGCCCGGCAGCCTCGGCGTAGCCCATGCCCGCGGGGATCAGCAGCGCAGTCAGGACGAGTCCGGCGGTCACGTCGCTGCGCAGCCATTCGCGCCGATACTCCCGAGCCGTCGAGATCCCGGGCAATCGGCCGACGCCAGTCATCAGGTCATCCTCGGCCCGGCCGAGAACTTCGGTCAAGGCACAAATGGGTGGCGCGGCGGGGACGGTCGCATCTCAGGGGATCGACGCGCACGCTCCGATCTTGCATATACGTATACATCTACGTATAGTGACGATTGTCAGGTGACGCCAGATTCCAAGGAGCACGCAACATGACCATCACCCTCACCGACCAGGACAAGATCACCGTGCTGACCGCCGCGTACGGTGCCGTCTCGCTGATGTCCGCCGCTGCTGCCGCCGGTGGCTCGCCCCACAAGGTCGCCACCGACGGCAGCATCGCCCTGTCGTCGGCGACCGGCCTGGTCGGGCACGTGCTCGCCAAGCCGAAGGGCCTGAAGCTGGATGGCAAGTCCGTTGCGGAACTCGCCGACCAGGTGCTGCCCGCCCTGACGGCAGCCATGAGCCTGCTCGGGAAGCAGGCGCCGACAGAGGCCGACAACTTCCGCAGCACCGTCCTCGTCGCCCTCGACGCCGCCGGTCGGCGCCACAAGGGCGAGCCCAGCCCCACCATGGCCGAGATGGCTCGCAAGATCACGGCAGCCCTCGACGCCGCTTGATGGCCGTTGCGGGAGGGAAACTCCGCTGCGGCAAGGCCAGGTGGCCCGCGTGACCGAGCGCGGGCCGCCTGGCCCGTCAGCGTGCGGCCGGATAGTTGTGAACCAGAAGGAAGGTGATCTCAGGGGGTTGGGCGGGCCGATCTCGGCCGCGGCAGGGTTGAGCTTGTCTGCCGCAAACCGTCCGAACGCTTCCTTCGACTCCTACACATCGGTGACGCGAATGCCGCTATCGATAGGCGTGACCCAGCGCGACGGCCACGCGGAATTAGTTCGAACCGAAACTTTCTTATTTTCAAGATCTTTGAAGTTTATTGCCAACTCAATCGAGTGTCTTGGTACTCGAACATCATGTACTGCAAGTAAATTCGCAAACATTGGCGGTGGCACACAGCGTGCATGGGATGCATGTCGGCGTTGGCTCACTGTCTACACAGCCCGAGGATGCAGAGTGCTAAGCCTGCGGAGTGCGCATGTGACGAGTAAACACGCTGTCCTGCTTATAGATTCAGCAAGCGCTATCCGGCCAGGGAAAGTCCCTCGCGTCGCGGGACGCTTCACCGACTCCAGTGAACGATCCGCACATCCAAGCCCGCGATTCGACAGCTATCGCCCGGGTTACCTTGTAGCACAAGGTAACCCGCACATTGCTAGGCACCGCTAGACAGTGCCGAGCTGTCGCGATCGCCCTTCGAAATTTGGTTGCAAACTCAACAAGCGCTCAGTTCTGTTGTGCGGTAGCCTCTTCCGCTATGTCGGTGGATGACGCTCTGGTTGCACAGGTGGCTTGGCTGAATGATGGACGGGATGCTGCGGCTGTCGAGCATTACCGTGCAGAACGACTATCGGGTGCGTGACGAGCTGCACGCGCAGACGGTCGAGCACCTGGGTGATCCGGACAGTGTGCTGGCTACAGAGGCGATCGGATCATCGCATCACGGCGTGAAATCGACTGTGCTGCAACGGCAATACTCGAAAGACGCCGGTAGTATCGAGAGCTGCCGGCTCGGCGTTTTCCGCATCGGACGGGCGGACGCTGCGCTGCGTAGCCGGACAGTCCCGATCAGCGCACCCTTCACGAGCGCCTATTCGCTTGTAGTACAAGCACATTCACGGTCACGGCTACCGCTGAACCTCGGTTCCGGAGCCGAAGTCCTCAGGATGTCCGATTGGATGGTGGACCCGCCGCCGACCGTCACTCCCGCCGGACGGAGCTGCAGGTCTTGCGTTCCGTCCGTACCGCCGCCGAATCCCACAGGCGAGCATGACACCGCCCACCACCTGCGCTGCGCACCCACAAGGACAAGCGCCCACGTCGGTGCGCCACTTCGTATGTAACTTCCGCCAGGCCAGTGGTGGCCTGCCGCATGCCCGACTCCTCCGTTATGACACAAAGGAGCTCACCGCCAATGGACAATCCCACGTCACCGTCAGGACATGAGCAGAACGGACGCCTGGTGGCGGCCATGTCCGGACGGTCGAGCACCGCGGACGGCCGCGTGCGCGTCGCCACCCCGGCGTCGGAAGGACATGCGGTCGCCGCAGCGGACCGGGTCGAGGCCCATGCCGTCACACCGGTCGACCACGCGGCGATGGTCACCGAGCGGATGCACGAAATCCTCGTCACCGACGGCACATTCGATGCCATCTATCGCCACGTTCTGGCCGCTCCCGGCAAACGGGTCCGCGCCCGCCTGGTGCTCGACTGCCATCGCCTGTTGCCCTCGGCCGTGTCCGCGTCCGTAGCCGACGCCGTCGACCTGGCCTGCGCGATGGAGATGCTGCACGAATCGTCGTTGATCCACGACGACATCTGCGACAGTTCCCTGCTGCGGCGCGATTCCCCTTCGGTACCGGCCTTGTTCGGCATCCGAACCGCCGCTCGAGCCGGATTCCATCTGGCGGGCACCGCATTACAAGTGCTGGCCCGGGTACTGGAGGACAACCCGGTGGTCTGTGAGCACCTCGGTGAGGCTCCCGGCGTCACCTATCTGGACAGCATCTCCGATCTCTCGGCCGGGCAGCTCGTGGAGACGATGGCGCCCGAGGTCGACGATGCCGCGCTGCGCAGGCACTACGAGGTCGTCGCGGGCGCGAAGACCGGCACGCTGTTTCGGCTGGCCTGCTCATACGGCGGTACGGCGGGCGGTGTCGACCACGACCGGCTGCGCGCCTTGATGCAGTACGCCGAGCAGTTCTCCCTGGCCTTCCAGATCATGGACGACGTGCGCGACGTCGAAGGCGACCCCGCGCTGGGCAAGGAGGCCTGCGGCGACCTGGACCGCCGTGTACCGACCTGGCCGGTGATCGAATGGCTGGCGATACGGCCCGACGCTCGCGAAATGTGGCTCTCCGCAGAGACTTCCAGCGCCGACTTGCAGGCCGACCTGGTACGCAGCGGGGCCACCGAAGCCGCTCACGACGCCGCGATCCGCGCCGCCGAGACGGCATGCGAGGCGCTGGAGGTCTTCCCGTCCACCCCCGCGCGGGACGACCTGCGCGACCTAGCACTCCAGGTGGTGTCCCGATGACCGGAGGAAGGCTCGGCATCCTCGCCCGCGGCCTGTGGAACCTGCGCCGCGCACCCGACCTCGCCGCGCTGCGGGCGGCAGCCTCACCGGACGAACTGGCCCGGCTGGCATTGATCCCGGCGGCCAGGAACATGGGCATCGCCATCGGCTTCCTCGCCGCGGACATGCGAGCCGAGGCCACCGCGGCCCTGCTCGCCTGCCGGGTGCTCGACGCCTACGAGGACCTGATCGACCGTCCGCTGGCAGGCAGCGCCGTGCGGACCGCCGCCGAGTACCTCAGCGGCAGCACCGACACCCCGCCGCCACCGCCGGATCGCGTCACGGTTCGCGACAGCGAAGCCGTCGACCTGGTCCTGGCCGAACGCAGCGCGGACGTCCGGTCGCTGGTGTCGGCGCTGCCCGCCGAGGGACGGGAACGGGTCGCCCGCCTGCTGCTCGATATCGGCGATGTGATGGCCCGCAACCTCGATTCCCCCCTGTCGCGGGTCGCCTACAGCGAGGGTGTGCTGGGCCGGGTGACGCACTACGCGTGCTCGCTGGTCGCCGAAGAAGCTTGTGCCGAGGCCGATTTGCGCGAGCTGACCGGGTGCGTCGGCGTCATCGCCCAGGCGGCCAACGACCTGCGCGACGGCGAGCTTGCGCTCTACGGTGTCGCCGACCACGAGGAACTGACCCGAGCGGTGATGCTGCGGCTGCTGGCACCGGCGCTGGGCGGGTTCGCGCTGCTGGCCCGGCTCGGCCCGCGCACGTCGAGCCCGGGCGCCAAGGCGGCGATGGCGTACATGACCGTCACGACGACCGGTTTCCTGTGCACCGCCGTCGGAGCCCCGGTGCCCTACCGGCGGCCGGTCGGTGCGGCCGCGCTGGCCGCCTGGTCGCCCGCCTTCTGGACCAAGATGGTCGAGCGGGTACAGCGGTGCGCCGACCAGGCGATCCACCGGGTGCTCGATGCCTCGCCCGAGCTCGGGACCGGTTCCGACGCCGCGGCGCAGTTGCTCGGCGCGATCGACCCGCGCGCGCTGTCGCCCTCGATGGTGCCGCTGATCGTCGACACCACCTTCGCCCTCGTGCGTGCGCTGCCGGAAGAGCCACTGACGGGCCGACTTTCGGCCTCCGACATTCGCACCATGATGATCGCCGATCATCTGGCCTTCGGTGCCTTGGAGCGGCTGCCACCCCGTGGGGCCGAGGCGATGCGGGCGCTCGCCACGAACTTCCAACTCGCCGCCCTCGATACCACAACCGCCGGAGGAGATCACCCGTGACCAGCGCGTCGACCCACCCACGCATAGGAACCCCCGACACCAACACCCGAGGAGATCACCTATGACCACCGTGCCAACCCGTCCCGGCGACGGAACACCGCCCGCAGCGTCCGACCAACCGCCGTTCAGCCGCCGGGTGCTGAAGCTCGAGCACCCGGCGAATGTCGGCCCGCTGCTGCACATCCTGGCCTGGGTCGTGCTGCTGTCCTTCGGCCTGTTCGTACCTGCCGCCACGAACTGGTACCTGTCGGTCCCGCTGATCCTCGTGCTGACCCTGCTGAACTTCTCGCTCACCATCGGCGTGATGCACATGCACACGCATCGCGCGCTGTTCGTGTCGCGGCGGCTGAACCGGTTCGTGGACATCATGTGCTGTCTGCCCGCCACACTGACCTCGGCGGAGATGCGCGAGGTGCACGTGCTCAACCATCACCGCTTCAACGACGGACCGGGCGACGTCACCTCCACCGAGGGACTCGAGCGCGGGCTGGGCGCGGTCTGGTATTGGATCAGGTACGGCACCATCGTCAAGAACCACACCATGCGAATGATCTTCGCGGCCAACCCATCCGAGGGCAGGCGCAAGCGGCGCCACCAGTTCGTCTTCGATCTCACGCTGGCTCTGGCGCTGCCGGTGGGCATCTTCTTCGTCGCGGGCTTCGAACGGTTCGCGCTGTTCTGGGCGCTTCCGTTCCTCATCACCCAGGTGAACTCCGGCTACTTCGCCTGGCTGACCCACGCCCCGGCGCGGGTGTTCGAGGACGACCCGAGCAAATCGCTGAACACGGCGGGTAACTGGCTGAACTTCTTCATCTTCAACCAGGGCTACCACAGCGTGCACCACCGTTACCCGGGCGTGCACTGGTCCCAGATCCCCGACAAGCTCGACTTCATGCGGCAGGTCGACGCTGCCGTCATCGTGCCCTACTGGATGACGATCCAGTCGTCGTGGCGCCTGGCCCGGCCCGGCGGCTTCCTCAACGCGCCCTACGGCGAGCGGTGGAAGGCCAAGCTGGACAAGCGGATGGAGGAGGGCACGGTCCGCCTGCGGTTCCTGCCCTGGTTCGCATGGATCTGACCACCACGCAGCAACAGGTTCGGGGCGCGCTGACGGACCGCCGCCGGCTCGTCCCGTTCCTGCTGGCCTTCGGCGTCTACGGCGTCGCGGGGGTGACCGTGCCCCTGATGCTGTTGTTCGCCGGAGGCTGGTGGCTGCCGAAGACCGTCGACGAGGGACCGCACCTGGCGACCGGTCCGGCCATCGCCATCGACGTGCTGCTGCTCGCGCTGTTCGGATTGCAGCACTCGGGCATGTCGCGGCCCGCGTTCAAGGCGTTCATCACCCGCTGGGTGCCCGAAGCCCTGGAGCGCACCGTCTACATCGTGATGGTGTGCCTGGTCGTGTGGGTGATGTGCCTGGCCTGGCAGCCGCTGCCCCAGCAGGTCTGGTCGGCGGACGGCGTCGTCGGGACCGCGCTCGACGCCGGATTCTGGCTCGGCTTCGTGCTGGTCTATGCGGCCACGTTGCTGCTCAACCACTTTCACCTGCTCGGCATCAGTCAGGCCTACCGCCACTATGTGATCCAGGTGCCGGACGCGACCATGGATCGTCTGCAGGTGCACGGGCCCTACCGCCTGGTGCGGCATCCGTTGATGACCGGCCTGCTGCTGTCGTTCTGGTGCGCCGCCGACATGACAGCCGGGCATCTGCTGTGGGCGGTCGGGTTGACCGGCTACATCCTGCTCGGCACCTTCCTGGAGGAGCGCGACCTCGTCGCTCGCTTCGGGACGGCCTACCGCGCCTATGCCGAGCAGGTCCCGGCATTCTTCCCGTCGCCGCTGGGTCCCTCGGCGCGGGCGCGTCTGCGCCAAGTCCTTTTCCGCCGTTCGGATCAGCCGCTGTGAGGGCCGATTTCCGCGCGGTCTGAACGGCTTTCGCACCATCGCACAGGTCGTTGCCACTGTCGCCGCACGTCGACGTGGCCGGCGGCTGTGCACCGTCCGCCATCGGCGGGTCCCCGTCCGGGGACTCGCCGATGGGCCCCGCTCGAGTTGGGAGATGAATCGACGTGAACAGCGGTCGCGTTCGCGAGGGCAGCAGAGCAACCGCCGAGGGCGGGCACGGCACCGGTCGCGCCCACGGTAAGGCGATTCTGCTCGGCGAGCACACGGTGGTGCACGGCACGCCCGCCGTCGCGTTTCCCTTGCCCACGCTCTCGGCGCGCGCGGTCGCTCGCCGGACGCGAGAGGCTGTGGATCAGGTCGATTCTGTTGTGGGAGAGCCGTTTCGATTCACCGCGGGCAACGTCGTCACCCCGGAGAACGCGCTGTCCGGGGCGCACGTCGCGGTCGAGGAGGCGTTGCGGCGGTGGGGGCTGGCGAGCGAGGCGGTCGAGGTGGTGCTCGACTGTGAGATCCCGCCCGCCCGTGGCCTGGGATCCAGTGCCGCGTGTGCCGCGGCCGCGGTGCGGGCGGTCGCCGAGCTCTATGGCCGGACCGTCGGCTCCGACGCGCTCTACGAATTGGTGCAGTGCGGTGAACAGTTCGCGCACGGCCGCGCCAGCGGCGTGGACGCCAGCGCCGCGGTGGCGTCGGGACCGATCTGGTTCCAGGCGGGTGCGGCGCGCGGACTGAGCGTCGGCCTGGACGCCGCGCTGGTGATCGCCGATACCGGGACAGCGGGCGCCACGCAGCATGCGGTCACCGCCGTCCGCCGCAAGCTGGAGGCCGATCGACGGGCGGCGCAACGGTTGCTGGAACGCGCGGCGAACCTGATCGAGTCGGCCACGGCGGATCTGGCGGCCGGTCACGCCGAGCCGCTGGGCGCGACGCTGCTCGAATTCCAAAGACTACTGACCGAACTCGGCGTCAGCACGCCCGAGATCGACACCCTCGTCACGGCGGCATCCGACGCGGGCGCGTACGGCGCGAAACTCACCGGCGGTGGCCTCGGCGGCTGCGTCCTCGCGCTCACCGAGACCGGCGACAGCGCCGCGACGGTGCGCGCGGCGCTGCACCGGGCAGGCGCCGTGCGGACCTGGATCGTGCCGACCCGAGGCGCACAACCATGACCGATACCCGATTCCCCTCGATACCGGAGTTCGAGACACACCAATGACATTCACATCTGGAGCAGAGCTGGCCGATCCGCTCGCGGAGCTACTCGGCGACAACGCGATCGACGCGGCGATCGCCGTCGCGCATCCGAACATCGCCTTGGTGAAGTACTGGGGCAAGCGCGACGAGTCGTACCTCCTTCCCGTCACGGGAAGCCTGTCGATGACCCTCGATATCTACCCGACCACCACCGCGGTGCGGGTGAGTGCGGAACCGGCCGACACCGTCGAGCTCAACGGCCGCCCCGCGGTCGGCGAGGCGTACACCAGGGTGGCGCGGTTCCTGGATCTGGTGCGCGAGCGGGCCGGTCGCGACGAACACGCCGTCGTCGTCTCCAGCAACGCAGGGCCGACCGGCGCGGGCCTGGCCTCCTCGGCGAGCGGCTTCGCCGCGCTGGCCGTCGCCGCGGCCGCCGCCTACGGACTCGACGCGGATGCCCGCGCGCTGTCGCGACTGGCTCGACGGGGCTCCGGATCGGCCTGTCGCTCCCTCTTCGGCGGGTTCGCGGTGTGGCACGCCGGGGAGGGCGACGGCGAGGCGGGGGACGTGAGTTCCTACGCGGAACCGATCGACGGTGACGCGCTCGATCCGGCGCTGGTCGTCGCCGTCGTCGACGACGAGGCGAAGGCGATATCGAGCCGCGAGGCGATGCGGCGGACCTGCGATACCTCGCCCTTCTACCTGCCGTGGGCCGACGCGTCCAGGATCGACCTCGACGAAATGCGCAAGGCGGTCGCGCGCCGCGATCTGCCCGCGGTCGGGGAGATCGCCGAGCGCAACGCCTTGGGCATGCACGCGAGCATGCTCCTGGCCAGACCATCGGTCCGGTACCTGTCGCCGCGGTCGGTCGCGCTGCTGGATCGTGTACTGGCGCTGCGTGCGAACGGCATCGCCGCGTTCGCCACCATGGACGCCGGACCGAACGTCAAGGTGCTGTGCGCCCGCGCCGACGAGCAGCGGGTGATCGCCGCCCTGCGGGAGGGAGGCGACGTCGCCGACATCCAGCTGGCGCATCTCGGCCCCGGCGCGGCGCTCGTCACAGACGGTCCGCGATGATCACCTGTCGCGCTCCGGGGAAACTGTTCATCGTCGGCGAGTACGCCGTCGTCGAGCCCGGACACCACGCGGTGCTCACCGCGGTCGACCGCTACGCGACCGCCACCGTGGTCGAAGCCGATGACGAAATCACCACGCTGCATTCGGAACTCGACGGTGGCGTGACGCTCTCCTGCGGGCGCATCGGTGACGGATTGGTCCCGTCCGACGGCGTTGTGCCGCCGAACTTCAGCTACGTCTTCGCGGCGGCCGCGATCATCGATCGGCTGCTCGTCGAGCGCGGCATCGGGGCGCATTCCTATCGGCTGAGCATCAGCACCGACCTTGCCGACGCGGACGGGAGAAAGCTCGGCCTCGGTTCCAGCGCGGCCGTCACGGTGGCCACGGTCGCGGCGCTGGGTCGGTTCTACCGGCTCGATCTGAGCCCGATGGACCGCTACCGATTGGCGATGCTGGCCACCGTTTCGATCAACCCGCGCGCCTCCGGTGGCGACGTGGCGGCGAGCACCTGGGGCGGCTGGATCGCCTACAGTTCCCCCGACCGGCAGCAAGTATCCGAGCTCGTGGGGGAGAGCGGGGTGGACGCCGCCCTTCGTGCGCCGTGGCCCGGGCTGTCGGTGCGCCCGCTGCCCACGCCGACGGGACTCGCGATGCAGGTCGGCTGGACCGAAAAGCCCGCCTCGACACCGACACTGGTCGCCGGGCTCCGCGACAGCTACCGGCAGCTCGGCGCGCACGCCGAGTTCGTCTCGCGCAGCGACGACTGTGTGCAACGACTCGTCGCCGCGCTGGAAGCCGACGACTCGCTCGGCATTCGAACCGAAATCCACTGTGCCCGAGAACTTCTCATCGATCTCGATACGGTCGCCCAGCTGGGCATCATGACGCCCCCGCTGCGTGCGCTGTGCGCGGCGGGCGCGGCGGTCGGCGCCGCGGCCAAACCCTCCGGCGCGGGCGGCGGCGACTGCGGCATCGCGCTCATCGACCGCACCCGTTCCGCGGCGATCACCGAGCTCACCCACCGCTGGATCACCGCGGGCATCCGGCCGCTGGCGCTGCGGACACATCCATTCGAAGAGGATCGCCGATGATTGCCAGCCGCAAAGACGATCACGTTCGACACGCCGTGAGCCAGCAGCGCGATCCCGGTCCCAACGATTTCGACTCGATCGCCTTCGTCCACCACGCCCTCGCCGGCATCGACGGCGACGATGTGTCGCTGGCCGTCGACGTCGCCGGTAAGCGCTGGGACACACCGCTTTTCGTCAACGGCATGACCGGAGGCAGCCCGCACACCGGAGAGATCAACCGGCAGTTGGCCATCGCCGCCCGCGAGACGGGAATCCCCATCGCATCCGGCTCGATGAGCGCCTACTTCCGCGACCCCTCGGTCGCCGGCACCTTCCGGGTGCTGCGCCAGGAGAATCCGCACGGCTTCGTCATGGCGAACGTCAACGCCACCGCGACGCTGGACGAGATACGCCGAGCGATCGATCTGCTGGAAGCCGACGCCCTGCAGATCCACCTCAACGCGGTCCAGGAGATCGTGATGCCCGAGGGGGATCGGTCTTTCGGGTCCTGGCCCCAGCAGATCGAGCGCATCACCGCCAACACGCCGGTGCCGGTGATCGTCAAAGAGGTCGGGTTCGGTCTCAGCAGGCCCACCGTCACCTGGTTGCGCGACGCGGGCGTGGCGGTGGCCGATGTCGGCGGCCGCGGTGGCACCAATTTCGCGCGCATCGAAAACGATCGGCGCCCCACCGCCGACTTCTCCTTCCTGGAGAACTGGGGCCAGTCCACGCCCACCTGCCTCCTGGATTGCGCGGGTGTCACCGGCATCGATCTGTTCGCCTCCGGCGGCATCCGGTCGCCACTCGATATGGCACGCGCATTGGCGTTGGGCGCCAACGCCACCGGCGTCGCGGGCCGTTTCCTCGAGACGCTCGTCAGCCACGGCACCGAGGCCTTGGTCGAGACGATTCGCACGTGGCTCGATCAGCTGCGGCAAATCCTCACCGTGCTCGGCGCACCCACACCCGCGGACCTGGCCGGTAGCGACCTGCTGATCACCGGCGCAGTGGACACGTTTTGCCGGCTGCGCGGTATCGACGCGGCCGCCTATGCCCACCGGAGCCCCTGGTGGAACGAATCGGGAAGAAGGAGCCACCCATGAACGACATGTCTTTTGCGGCGGTGCCGCTGCGGTGGGTCGGCCCCCTGCGTATTACGGGCAACACCGTCGACGACAGTGTCGACGTCCCCCTGGCCACCTACGAATCGCCGCTGTGGCCCTCGGTCGGTCGCGGCGCGCGGATATCCACGTTGACCGAAAAGGGCGTGGTGGCCACCCTCGTCGACGACCGCATGACCCGCTCGATCCTGCTCGAGGCCGACGACGCCTACACCGCCCACGTCACCGTCACACAGCTCAGAGAGCGTTTCCCGCAACTACAGGAGGTAGCCGCGGGCAGCAGCCGGTTCGCCCACCTCATCGACCTGCACCACCAGATCACCGGGAACCTGCTGTTCCTGCGCTTCGAATTCACCACCGGCGACGCCTCCGGCCACAATATGGTCACCCTCGCCTGCGACCACCTGATGAACCACATCCTGGCCGCGTTCGCCGGCCTGCGGTATGTCTCGATCTCCGGAAACTACTGCACGGACAAGAAGGCGACCGCGGTCAACGGGATCCTCGGCCGTGGCAAGAACGTCGTCACCGAACTGCTCATCCCCCGCGAAGTGGTCGAGCAGCGGCTGCACACCACCGCCCGCCAGGTGGTGGAGCTGAACATCCGCAAGAATCTCATCGGCACCCTGCTGGCGGGCGGAATCCGTTCCGCCAACGCGCATTACGCCAACATGCTGCTGGCCTTCTACCTGGCCACCGGACAGGACGCCGCGAACATCGTGGAAGGGTCCCAGGGCATCACCCACGCCGAAGACCGCTCCGGGGACCTCTATTTCTCGTGCACACTGCCGAATCTCATTGTCGGAACAGTGGGCAACGGCAAGCATCAGAGCTTTGTCGACGAGAACCTGACCCGCCTGGGTTGCCGCGCGGATCGCGATCCCGGCGACAACGCCCGGCGGCTCGCGGTCATCGCCGCGGCCACCGTGCTGTGCGGCGAGCTTTCCCTGATGGCGGCACAGACCAACAGCGGCGAATTGATGCGCGCCCATACCCAATTCGAACGGTCCACCGTAAGCAACGGAGTACAGCCATGACCACTACACCGGTAGGAATTCACGACCTTTCCTTCGCCACCACCCACTACGCGCTCGACCACGCGGTGCTCGCCGAGCGCCTCGGCGTGGATCCCGACAAGTTCTACCTCGGCATCGGCCAGGAGAAGATGAGCGTCGCCGCCGCCGACGAGGACATCGTCACCATCGCCGCGGCCGCCGCCAAGCCCATCCTCGACCGCCACGGCGTCGACAACATCCGCACCGTGCTGCTGGCCACCGAAAGCGGCGTCGACCAGTCCAAAGCGGCGGGCCTCTATCTGCACCCGCTGATCGGCCTCCCGAACACCGCCCGCGTCGTCGAGCTCAAGCAGGCCTGCTACGGCGGCACGGCCGGACTGCAATTCGCCGCCGGGCTCATCGCCCGCGACCCGTCGCAGCGCGTGCTGGTCATCGCCGCCGACATCGCCAAATACGAACTCGACACCCCCGGCGAACCGACCCAGGGCGCCGCCGCGGTCGCGATGCTCATCAGCGCGAATCCGGCGATCCTGCAACTGGAACCGCACTCCGGGATCTACAGCGCCGACATCATGGACTTCTGGCGCCCGAACTACCGCACCGCCGCCATGGTCGACGGCAAGACCTCGGTCAACGCCTACCAGAAGGCCACCCAGGAAGCCTGGACCGACTACCGGCGCAACGGCGGCCGTGACCTCACCGAGTTCGCCGCGTTCTGCTACCACCAGCCGTTCACCAAGATGGCGTTCAAGGCGCATCGCCACCTCCTGGAAAGCCAGGGGCACACCCCGGAAGCGGCGGAGATCGACGCCGCGATTCACGACACGACCATCTACAACCGCACGGTCGGCAACAGCTACACCGCGTCGCTCTACCTCGGTCTGGCGTCACTCCTCGACCACGCCGACGACCTGACCGGTCTGCCGTTGGCCTTCATCAGCTACGGATCGGGCAGTGTCGCCGAATTCTTCAGCGGCACCGTGCAACCCGGCTACCGTGAGCACCTGCGCACCGACGCCAACCGGGACGCCATCGCCACGCGCACCCCACTCGGCTACGACCACTACCGCGTCCTGCACGAAACCGAATCGCCGACCGACGGGATGTATCACGCCATCCCGGAGGAGACCGGTCGCCCGTTCCGGCTGTCCGCGATCTCCGGCCACAAGCGCATCTACGAATCCCGATGAGGTCCGGCATGAGTCAGAGCATCACCAATGGGCACGGCCGCGACACGACCCCGCGGCACACGCGAGTCCTCATCATCGGTAGCGGGCTTTCCGGACTCGGCACCGCCGTTCGGCTGAGCCAGCAGGGGTACACCGATTTCCTGGTCATCGAGCGCGGCGACGACGTGGGCGGCACCTGGCGGGTCAACACGTATCCGGGTGCGGGCTGCGATGTTCCGTCGCAGCTGTACTCGTATTCGTTCGCGCTGAACCCGGAGTGGTCGCGGTCGTTCTCACCACAGCCGGAGATCCAGCGGTACATCCAGGGCATCGCCGACCGGTACGGAGTGCGCGACAAGCACATCTTCGACTGCGCGATGACGAGCGCCCGGTGGAACGACGCGGACGCCCGCTGGGAGGTCGAGACCACGCGCGGCGCGTTCACCGCCGACATCGTCGTCTCCGCGGCAGGGGTGCTCGCCGAGCCGAACCTGCCGGATATCAAGGGAATTCACACCTTCGAGGGCGAGATCTTCCATTCGGCGCAGTGGGACCACGATGCCGATCTGTCGGGTAAGCGGGTCGCCGTCATCGGCACGGGCGCCTCGGCCGTGCAGATCGTGCCGTCCATCGCGCCGCAGGTCGCGCAGCTCGACGTGTACCAGCGCACGGCGGCATGGGTGTTCCCGCATCTCACTCGGGCGTACCTGGCACCGGAACGATTCGCCTTCAAACACGTTCCGGGACTTCAGCGATTGATCCGCGGGCTGATCTACGCGAACCGCGAGCTGTTCGTGATCAGCCAGGCCAAGTACCCGGCGACGGCCGTGCTGCTCGAGCTGATCGCGCGCGTGAAGTTGTGGCTCGAGGTCCGCGATCCGGCGCTGCGCAAGCGGCTCACACCCAACTTCCGCGCGGGCTGCAAGCGCCTGCTGGTCTCGAATCGGTTCTACCCGGCGCTCACGCGCGACAATGTCGAACTCGTCACCGACGGCATCGAGGAGATCCGCGGGAACTCGATCGTGTCGATCGATGGCACCGAGCGCGAGGTCGACGCCATCGTGCTGTGCACCGGCTTCCATGTCGCCGATTCGCCGACCTACGGCATGTTCACTGGCCGGGACGGCCTCACCCTGTCCGAGGAGTTCGAAACCGACGGACTGCAGGCATACAAGGGCACGACCGTCGCCGGTTTCCCGAACGCCTTCACCATGCTCGGCGCCAACTCCGGGCTGAACTACACCTCGCTGATCTACGTGATCGAATCCCAGATCGCCTATGTCGTCGACGCTCTCGCGACGATGGACGAGCAGGGCCTGCGGACATTCGACATCCGCAAGGACGTGCAGGACGAGTACAACCGCGGCGTGCAGCAGAAGATGGCCCGCAGCGTGTGGCTCACCGGCGGCTGCAGCAGCTGGTTCCTGGACCGGCACGGCAACAACCCCACACTGTGGCCGGACTTCAGCTTCCGGTTCCGGCGGATGCTGCGGAGGTTCGACGTGGAGAACTACGAGACGACGAAGCACTCTGCGGCGACGAATAGCACTGTGACACAGAGCGATTCGACCGAATCAGTCGCGCGGACAGCGGTGTCGACCAATCCGGACGAGAAGGGCGTCCACGAGCCGGCATAGCGACGCGACTCCGCGTCAGGCGTACTTCGCCGCGTCCCCTAGTCCTCGGGCAGTGGGTCGGGCTGGGTCCAGCCGAGGATCATGGCTGGTGTGCAGCCGCCGACGAGCAGCATGACCAATGTCATCAATCCGCCTGCGTAGGCCATGTTTTCGTCGGCTCCTTCGGTGAGCACCGCACCGAGGATCAAGTAGATGACCGGGATCATCATCAGGTTCTGGGTGACGGTCAGGCCGATGGAGCGTGCGCTGTCCCGCTGGGCGATCTCGAACTCGTCCAGGACGGCCTCCGGTGCATCGCCGCGACGTCCGGAAACGATCTGAAGCGTTGTCCACAGCGGGAAGAACGCGAGGCAGGCGGGCAGCCACAAAAGCGGCGCCCTCGACACGCCGAAGGCGCAGAGCACGCTGACGGCGAACATGAACGTGAACGTCAGCGCCAAAGCCACCACCAGCGTCCGGCGACGGCTCCTGGTTCGCCATCCGGGCAACGACTTGGACCAGGTGCGTTCGTGCGCGAGGAAGCGTCGCGTGCGGTAGTCCTGGTAACGGTGGATCAGGTTGCGCTGCGAGGGGGACCGGCACCGCACTGCTCCCCGCGCTCAACTCCACAGCGTCACATGCACTTTCGGGCGGAACCGCGTAACCCCCACCCCGGACCCGCGGATCATCGCCTGGATGCAGCGCGGGGTGGTGATGAACCGCAGCAGTTCCGATACCGCGGGCTGGCGGGAATCGGGCGGCAAGGTGGTGGCGCACCACTCGTCGGATACCTGCAGCCCGGGTCCCTTGACGTGGATCAACCGACCGGCCGCGAGGTCGGAGGAGACGGCGAAGCCGATCATCAGGGTGATGCCTCCGACGCGGCGGATCTCTTCGAGCGCGGCGGCGTCGCTCTGGAAGATCCGCTGGTGCGATTCAGGAACGGCCAGCTCGCGCAGCATCGTCGCGATGTGCCCGTCGATACTGCCCGCGCTGGGACCCAGCATCCACTGTTGCTCGCGCAGCAACGCCGGATGTGGTGCGGTGTCCGCCAGCGGGCTGTCGGGCCGCGCGACCGAAATGATCTGATACTTCAGGAACGGCCGGGCGGCGATGGTCGTGTCGGCGCCGTCCGGCCCCGGCCCCAGCGCGATGTCCACCGCACGGGTCTCGATCAGACTGCGGAATTGGCTGGTGGGATGCACGCTCAGCTCGACAGACAGATCCTTCGCCCGGGCCGCGAACAGATCGATGAGGCCGGGTGCGGCATGTTCGGCGAACGCGCTCGACGCGGCGATGTGGAGCATCCGCCTGCCGCGCGCCGCCTCGCTCACCTCGATGGCGGTCTGGCGCTGTAGTCCGAGAATTTCGATCGCGCGGCTGGCCAGGCGCAGCCCGCCGGGCGTGAAGGCCAGACCGGCCGCCACGCGGGTGAACAGCGGGTCGTCGAGCTCCTTGCGCAGCTGGGCGATGTGCATCGAGACACCGGCATCCGACATCCCCAGCTCTCTGGCCGCCGCGTGGACGGAGCCGAGCCGCACCACGGTCGAGTAGGCCCGAAGCTGGGCGGGCGTCACAATCCGAGTCTAGTTTGGAGGTGGACGCGGCGCCTACCGCCGCATTGCGCCCGGAGGACGCACGATGCAGGACGTGCTCACGGATCTGATGACAACCTGGAACGCCGGGGGCACGGCCGGGGTCGCGACAGTCGTGCGAACCTTCCGTTCAGCGCCACGACCGCCTGGCGCGGCCATGGTCGTCGCCCCGGACGGAAAGGTCGGCGGTTCGGTGTCCGGTGGCTGCGTCGAAGGCGCGGTCTACGAACTCGCCACCGACGTCATCCGGACCGGTCGTCCGGTGCTGGAGCGGTTCGGCTTCTCCGACGACGACGCATTCGCCGTCGGTCTCACCTGCGGCGGCATCATCGACATCTTCGTCGAGGCGATCTCGCGGGAGACGTTTCCGGAACTCGGCGAGGTCGCCGCGGACATCGCCGCCGACCGGCCGGTGGCGATCGCGACCGTCATCGAGCACCCCGACGCCGCCCGGGTAGGGCGACGGCTGCTGATCCGGCCGGGCACCGCGCACGGCACCCTGGGGTCGGCGCGCACCGACGATGCGGTGACCGATGACGCGCGCGGGCTGCTCGCGGCAGGCCGCAGCGAAGTGCTGTCCTACGGTCCGGACGGGCAGCGTCGCGGCGAGGGCATGGCGGTTTTCGTCGTCAGCCATGCCAGGCAGCCGCGGATGTTGGTGTTCGGGGCGATCGATTTCGCCGCCGCCGTCGCGCAGCAGGGATCGTTCCTCGGGTACCGGGTGACGGTGTGCGACGCGCGGCCGGTCTTCGCGACCTCCGCCCGGTTCCCGACCGCCGACGAGGTCGTCGTCGACTGGCCGCACCGCTACCTGGCCGCGCAGATCGCGGAAGGCGCGGTGGATTCGCAGACCGTCGTCTGCGTGCTGACCCACGATCCCAAGTTCGACGTTCCGCTGCTCGAGGTGGCTCTGCGCGCGCCGGAGATCGGCTATGTCGGCGCCATGGGGTCGCGCCGCACACACGACGAGCGCCTGTCCCGGCTGCGCCAGGCCGGCCTCACCGACGAGCAACTCGCCCGGCTCGCCAGCCCGATCGGGCTGGATCTCGGCGGCCGGACACCCGAAGAGACGGCGGTGTCGATCGCGGCCGAGATCATCGCTCGGCGCTGGGGCGGGCACGGCCGCTCGCTGACTCAGACCGGCGGCCGGATTCACCACGCGGCGCGCGAACAGCGAATTCAGTGATTGCTTAATTCGGTCTTGACGGCCGCGTCAACGGGGCAGAGGCTGAGGTTCTTCCCCATTGATGTGAGGTAGATCACATGCAAGTTCCTGGGCCATTCGAATACGAACGCGCGACGGGCGTGGATCACGCCATCGGACTACTGGACCGGCTGGGGGAGGAGGCGCGCATCATCGCGGGCGGGCACAGCCTGCTGCCGATGATGAAGCTGCGGCTGGCCAATCCGGAATATCTCATCGACATCAACGACCTTTCGGTCGAGCTGGGCTACATCGTCACCGATCCGACCCTGGTGCGCATCGGTGCGATGGTCCGGCATCGGAACCTGCTCGAATCAGACCGCCTCGCCGCGGTGTGCCCGATCTTTCGTGACGCCGAGCGCGTGATCGCCGATCCGGTCGTGCGCAACCGCGGCACGATCGGGGGCTCGCTGTGCCAGGCCGATCCCGCCGAGGATCTCACGACGGTGTGCACGGTCCTCGGCGCCACCTGTCTTGTGCGCGGACCGTCCGGCGAACGGGAGATCGCGATGGACGACTTCCTGGTCGGTCCGTACGAAACCGCCATGTCGCGAAACGAACTCCTGATCGAGATCCGAATTCCCGTGCGACACCGGACCTCGAGTGCCTACGCGAAGGTGGAGCGCCGGGTCGGCGACTGGGCGATCGCGGCGGCAGGCGCGACCGTGACACTGCACGGCGGGACGATCGCGGCCGCACGGATCGGTCTGACGGCGGTCAACCCCGATCCGGCGGCGCTAGCCGCGGCGGCGGACGCGCTCATCGGTGAGCAGCCCACCGAAGAAGTCTTCGCCGAGGCAGGCCGCCGGGCGAGCGCAGCGTGCTCACCTGTCTCCGATGCGCGCGGCAGTGCGGACTACAAGCTCCATCTCGCGTCCGAACTGACGATTCGCGCGCTGCGCACCTCGGTCGAGCGCGTACTGAACGAATCTGCCCTGAAAGGGAATTAGCCATGCAGGTAACCATGACCGTCAATGGCGAGCCGGTGACCGCGGAAGTCGAGCCACGCACCTTGCTTGTGCATTTCCTGCGAGATCAGTTGCGGCTCACCGGAACCCACTGGGGCTGCGACACCAGCAACTGCGGAACCTGCGTGGTCGAGGTCGACGGGGAACCGGTGAAGTCGTGCACGATGCTGGCCGTGATGGCAGGCGGTCGTTCGGTGCGCACCGTCGAGGGACTCGAGGTGGACGGCCAGCTCGATCCCGTGCAGGAAGGCTTCATGCAGTGTCACGGGTTGCAGTGCGGATTCTGCACGCCCGGAATGATGATCACCGCCCGCGCACTGCTCGACCGCAACCCGAATCCCGACGAGCAGACCATCCGTGAGGCGATCTCGGGCCAGATCTGCCGCTGCACCGGATACACCACCATCGTGCGGTCGATCCAGTGGGCGGCGGCGAAGCAACGCGGCGAAGCGGCGGAGCCCGAACCCGCTGCCACGCCGACGCCGGTGAGGAGCACATCATGACCGCCGTCGAGTCCCGGCCCGAAGACCGGGTCGACAACGACCGCAAGCCGTGTGGTCACGGCAGGATGCTCCGCAAAGAGGATCCGCGGTTCATTCGCGGACGCGGCAACTACGTCGACGACGTGCAGCTGCCCGGCATGCTGCATATGGCGATACTGCGTTCCCCCTTCGCGCACGCGCGGATCGTGAACGTCGATACTTCTGCGGCACAGGCACATCCGAAGGTCAAGGCGGTCGTCACGGGTGCGGATCTCGCGGCGAAGGGACTGGCCTGGATGCCGACGCTGTCCAACGATGTGCAGGCGGTCCTGGCGACGGACAAGGTCCGGTTCCAGGGCCAGGAGGTGGCCTTCGTCGTCGCCGAGGATCGCTACTCCGCGCGTGATGCGTTGGAACTGATCAATGTCGAGTACGAGATGCTCGATCCGGTGATCGACGCCCGGACCGCACTGGCGCCCGACAGGCCGGTGATCCGCGATGATCTCGAGGGCAAGCGGGACAACCAGTGCTTCGAATGGGAGACCGGCGACTCCGCCGCGACCGACGCGGTGTTCGCGCGCGCCGACGTCGTCGTCGAGCAGGAGATGGTCTATCCGCGAGTGCATCCCGCCCCGATGGAGACCTGCGGCGCCGTCGCGGATCTCGATCCCGTGACGGGGAAACTCACGCTGTGGTCGACGAGCCAGGCGCCGCATGCCCACCGCACGCTCTACGCGTTGGTGGCTGGACTTCCCGAGCACAAGATCCGGGTGATCTCACCCGATATCGGCGGCGGGTTCGGCAACAAGGTGCCCATCTATCCGGGATACGTCTGCGCCATCGTCGGGTCGCTGTTGCTGGGCAAACCGGTGAAGTGGATGGAGGATCGCAGCGAAAATCTCACCAGCACCGGGTTCGCCCGCGACTACATCATGGTCGGCGAGATCGCCGCCGACGCCGACGGCAAGATCCTCGCCATCCGGTCGACCGTGCTCGCCGATCACGGCGCCTTCAATGGCCAAGCCGCGCCGTTGAAGTATCCGGCAGGCTTCTTCGGCGTCTTCACCGGTAGCTACGACATCGAGGCCGCCTACTGCAAGATGACCGCGGTCTACACGAACAAGGCACCCGGCGGCGTTGCCTACGCGTGCTCGTTCCGGATCACCGAGGCCGTGTACTTCGTCGAGCGGTTGGTGGATTGCCTCGCCTACGAACTGAAGATGGATCCGGCCGAGCTGCGGTTGCGGAATCTCCTTCGCGCCGAACAATTCCCGTACACCAGCAAGACCGGCTGGGTCTACGACTCCGGCGACTACGAGAAGACCATGCGCCTGGCGATGGACATGATCGGCTACGACGCCTTGCGAAAAGAACAGCAGGACAAGCGCGCCCGCGGCGAGTTGATGGGCATCGGGATGTCCTTCTTCACCGAGGCGGTCGGCGCGGGTCCGCGCAAGGATATGGACATCCTCGGACTCGGGATGGCCGACGGGTGCGAGCTGCGTGTCCATCCGACCGGCAAGGCCGTTGTGCGCATATCGGTTCAGACCCAGGGGCAAGGGCACGAGACGACGTTCGCCCAGATCGTCGCCGAGGAACTCGGCATTCCACCGGACGACATCGAGGTCGTGCACGGCGACACCGATCAGACTCCGTTCGGTCTCGGCACCTACGGCACCCGGTCGACACCGGTCTCGGGCGCCGCTGCCGCACTGGTGGCGCGGAAGGTGCGCGACAAGGCGCGGATCATCGCGTCCGGCATGCTCGAGGTCTCCGTCGCCGACCTCGAGTGGGAGAAGGGCTCGTTCCACGTCAAGGGCGATCCGTCCGCGGCCGTCACGATCCAGCAGATCGCGATGCGCGCACACGGCACCGGCGACCTGCCCGAGGGCATCGAGGGCGGACTCGACGCGCAGATCTGTTACAACCCGGAGAATCTCACCTACCCGTATGGTGCGTACTTCTGCGTCGTCGACATCGACCCGGGGACGGCCGTGGTAAAGGTCCGGCGCTTCTTGGCTGTCGACGACTGCGGCACCCGGATCAATCCGATGATCATCGAGGGCCAGGTGCACGGCGGTCTCACCGACGGCATCGGCATGGCTCTGATGGAGATCATGGCCTTCGACGAGGACGGCAACTGCCTCGGCGGATCCCTGATGGATTACCTCATCCCCACGGCGCTCGAGGTTCCGCATTTCGAGACCGGGTACACGGTCACCCCGTCGCCGCACCACCCGATCGGCGCGAAAGGCATCGGCGAATCGGCCACGGTCGGATCGCCGCCTGCGGTGGTCAACGCGGTGGTGGATGCATTGGCGCCGTTCGGAGTTCGGCACGCCGACATGCCGCTGACACCGTCGCGGGTCTGGGAAGCGATGCAGGGGCGGGCCGCACCGCCCATCTGAGTGGATGTGAGCGATGGGATCACCGATGAAGATCGCCGAGCGTGTACAGCAGCTGGTCGGCTCCCGGACGCCGTTTGTGCACGCGACCGTCGTGCGCGCACAGCAGCCGACCTCGGCGCACGCCGGGGACGAAGCGATCCTCTTGCAGGACGGGACGATCGAAGGATTCGTCGGCGGCCAATGCGCCCAGAACTCGGTCCGCAAGGCCGCGCTGGGTGCCCTGCAATCGAACGAGAGCGTGCTGCTGCGTGTGCTGCCCGACGGCGATCTGCACTTTCCCGAGGCGCCCGGCGCGGCGGTGGTGGTGAATCCCTGTCTGTCCGGCGGAGCGCTGGAGATCTTCCTCGAGCCGCAGATCCCGGCGCCGCTGGTGCACATCTACGGCGCGACGCCTATCGCCGACGCCTTGGCCGTGATGTGCGAACTGGTGGGATTCGGGGTGCAGCGGGGTGTTGCCGAAGCCGATTCGCTGGATTCGCCGACCGATACGACGGCGGTGGTGATCGCCAGTCACGGTGGCCCGGAAGCCGAGATGATCCGCGTCGCGCTCGACGCGGATGTCGGGTATGTCGGGTTGGTGGCCAGCAGGATTCGGGGCGAATCGATTCTCGACGAACTCGGATTGACCGATGCCGAGCGGGCTCGCGTACACACCCCCGTGGGTTTGCCGATCGGCGCCAAGACGTCCGCGGAGATAGCCGTCTCGATTGTCGCGGAAGTGATCCTGGCGATCCGCAAGGGCGGCTTGGCCGTCCCGGCCCGCCCGGCGAGTGTCGTATTCGAGGCTCTCGATCCCGTGTGCGGCATGACGGTGACGGTCGGGCCGGACACACCACATCTCACCATCGATGAGGTCGACTACTGGTTCTGCGGCACCGGCTGCCGCAATTCCTTCGCGGCGATGAAGACAGGCTCATGACAATCACCGGAGTCGTACTCGCCGCGGGCAGCTCACGGCGCCTCGGCACGGCGAAACAGCTACTGCCGTACCGGAATACGACGGTTCTCGGCGCCACCCTCGACGTGGTGCGATCCTGCGCTTTCGATCAGATCATCGTCACGCTCGGCGGCGCGGCGGAGGCGGTGCGCCAGCAGGTCGATCTCACCGGGGTAGAGGTGGTCATGGCCGACGACTTCGGTTCGGGCTGTTCGTCGTCGTTGCGTTCGGCCCTGAGCTCGGTGCATCCCCGAGCCGCCGGAATCGTCCTGATGCTCGGTGATCAACCGGGACTGTCGGCGGCGACCGTCGACCGGCTGATCGCCGAGGGCACGACCGCCGCGATCACAGTCTGCCGCTATCGCGACGGTGTCGGGCATCCGTTCTGGCTGAGCCGCAGCATCTTCGGCGAATTGGCCCGATTGCACGGCGACAAGGCCGTATGGAAGGTCATCGAGTCGGGCCGCTTCGCGGTGTCGCGACTCGACGTCGACGCACCGGTGCCCTTGGACGTGGACACCTGGGACGACTACGAGCGCCTGCGCGCCTCGACCTCGCCATGATGTCGCCGTTCGACGATATCGAGGACGTGGTCCGGCGATTCGACGCCGACGACTACCTGCTCGATACCGGAACCGCCGCCGCCTTCTATCTGGCCACCACGCTGGGCCGGCCGCTGCTGCTGGAAGGCGAACCGGGAGTGGGCAAGACGACGGCGGCGAAGACCCTGGCCACCGCGCTCGGCGCACCGCTGATCCGCCTGCAGTGTTACGAGGGCCTCACCGTGAGCGAAGCGCTGTACGACTGGAATTACCAGCGTCAGCTGCTCAGCATCCGGCTCGCCGAGGCGCGTGGCGCCGACCTCACCGAAGCCGACCTGTTCACCGAGGCATACCTGCTCGACCGCCCGATCCTGCGCTGCGTGCGCTATCGCGGTCCGACGCCACCGGTGCTGTTGGTCGACGAAATCGACCGTGCCGACGATGAATTCGAGGCGCTGTTGCTCGAATTCCTCGGTGAGGCGGCGGTGACAGTTCCCGAACTCGGGACTTTCGTCGCCGAACACCCGCCGCTGGCGGTGCTGACCTCCAACCGCAGTCGCGACTTGCACGACGCGCTGCGGCGGCGCTGCCTCTACCACTGGATCGACTACCCGGAACCGGCCCGTGCGGCGGCGATCGTGCGACGCACCGTGCCCGGCGCAACCGACGCGCTGATCGAGCACGCCACCCGATTCGTCGCCCGCGCCCGCGATCTCGATCTCGACAAGCCGCCCGGCGTCGCCGAGACCATCGACTGGATCGCCGCGTTGGCGACGCTCGACGTCGCCGATCTCACCCCGCCCGAAGCGGTCGCCGCGCTGAGCGCACTGGCGAAGACACCCGACGACCGTGCCACCTTGCACGAGGCGTTCGTCGAATACACCCGAGGCCTTGCTACCGGATGAGAGGGATACTCCGATGAAGATCGCCAATGAGTTCACGGTCAACGCACCCGTCGAGCAGGCGTGGGAGGTGCTGAGCGACCTCGAACAGGTGGTCCCGCTCATGCCCGGCGCACAGATGGTCGGCTGGGAGGGCGATGACTTTCTCGGCAAGCTGAAGCTCAAGGTCGGCCCGGTGACCAGCGAATTCACCGGAAAGGCGCACTTCGTCGAGCGCGACGAACACGACCATCGCGCTGTCATCGACGGCCGCGGCCGGGATACGCGCGGATCCGGCAATGCGGCGGCGACCATCACCACACAGCTGCGCGAGGACGGCGACAAGACCCGGGTCACCGTGGACACCGACCTCAAGATCGTCGGTAAGCTCGCCCAGTTCGGCAGCGGGATGCTGCAGCAGGTGTCCGAGAAGATGATCGGTCAATTCGTCGCATCCCTGGAAGCGAAACTCGCGGAGGGTGATTCGACCGCCGCGGCAGTGGTATCCGGGCCGGACAGCCGAGAGGTGCGGCCGGAATCGGTCGAACAACCGGAGTCCGCGCCGCTCGACCTCATCGATCTCGTCGGGCCCGCGATGATCAAGAAGTATGCGCCCGCGATCGCGTTCGTGCTCGCGTTCGTGCTCGGAATCATCCTGGTACGCAGGCAGATGCGCGGGAAGCGATGACGCGAGCTGTACTGCTGCGCGGCGTCGATCTGGCCGCATTCGCCGTCGCGGTGGTCGCGCGGCTGCGGCGTGGTGGCGTCGCGGTGGCGCCGAGCGGGCCCGCGCTGTTCGTGGAAGCTTTGCGTCGCATGGCGCCGCGGTCGCGCACCGAGCTCTACTGGGCCATGCGGCTCACGCTCGTCGATCGCATGCAGGATCTCGCCGCCTTCGACGCGGTCTTCGCGACGGTGTTCGCCGACGCTGCGCTGGGTGTGGACCCGCCGAGCCGAACACACGGACTGCCTGCCGAACGCGCGTCGGCGCCGGGCACGGGCGGTCGAGGGCAGCCTCGGCAAGGGGGTGAAGTCCCTTGGGCGACACTGCAATCGGCAACCGGAACCGACCGGCCCACCGATAAGGGCGCGGCGCTGCCGGACGTGCTGCCGAGCCGGTTCGTGGCACGGGAACAGGAACCGTTCGCCCGCTTCGATCCGGACGACCTGCGGACAGTCGTCGCCTGGCTGGAGCAGGCGTCGGCGCTCTGGCCGCAGCGCAGCAGCAGGCGCTACGAAAACCATGCGCACGGCAAGCGGATCGACTTCCGGGCGACGATGCGCATCTCCCGCCGCACCGGCTGGGAGCCCGCGGTGCTGGTCCGCACTCGTCCCCGGCGCAGACCGCGCCGCATCGTCATGATCTGCGACGTCAGCCGCTCGATGCAGCCGTACTCGACGATCTACCTGCATCTGATGCGGGCGGCGATGCAGCGCCGCTCGCCCGGCAGACCGGAGGTATTCGCCTTCTCCACCTCGCTGACCAGGCTGACCTCGGTGCTGGCGCACCGTTCCCCCGATGTCGCGGTGGCCAGGGCCAACGACAAGGTGGTCGACCGCTACGGCGGCACGCACATCGGCCGATGCCTCGGCGCGCTGCTCGCGACTCCGTCCGGTAGCGCGCTGCGCGGTGCCGTCGTCGTCATCGCATCGGACGGCTGGGACAGCGACACCCCCGACGTCCTCGCTCGTGCGATGGCCAGGATCCGGCGCCGGGCCTGGCGCGTCATCTGGCTCAATCCCCGTGCGGGGGAATCGGGATTTCAGCCTGTCACCGGCGCTATGGCGGCAGCCCTGCCGTTCTGCGACATCATGATGCCCGCGCACACGCTGGCGGGTATGCACGCGTTCGCGCAGGTTCTGGCGTCCGGGCTACACTCGGCGCAAGAAGGCGTCCGTATCTCTACCAGCAGCGTTACGCACTGATCGTGGAGGTCCTATGCCCGGCCCTGTTGATGTCAGCGTCACGGTGTTCAGCGATGATCTCGACGTCGAGCAACTCGATGACACCACTCGACGGCTCCGATCGGAGTTGCTGGATCTCGACGTCGGCCATGTCACGCCCGCCCACGGTGGGGACGCGCCGGAAGGCACGCGTGGTCTCGATGCGGCGCTGGTAGGACAGCTCCTCGTCGGTGTCGGTCCCGGCCTGGCAGCGCTACGTCAACTGCTGGACACGCTGCGCGGCTGGCGGTCCAACCAGCGGCATGTCGAGATCAGCGTGCAGATCGGCGACGACCGGCTCGACCTCAAAGACGCGTCGCCGGAGGTCGAGAAGCAGCTCGTCACCGCGTTCGTGCAGCGTCACGCCGACGCTTGAGCGCCGGAGAATGCCTGCTCTCGCTCGGTGCGCAATCCTGACGCTGCGAGGAATGCGATGGTCACGAGCAGCACGGCTGAAATCGCCGCGAAGCCGACGATCATAATGACTCGCTCCGGGCTCATGTCGGCGTTGTATGCGTGACGAGCCGAGTAGTAAGCGGCGATTCCGACTACGCCGCACCAGCCGAGAAGCAGGGCGGACCTGAACCGGCGCGGCACAGCGACCGTGGCGCAAACAGGGACCGCGAGCAGCGGCGCAGCAGAAATGAGTTTCGAACCGGTCGAAGCCCATGGCGAGCCCCCGACGTCAATCTCGAAAAGTAGCAATACGAAGATGGTCAGCACGCTGAGACATGTGACGGTCCACCAGCGTTTCTCCGTAGGCAGTTCGAACTGCAGCTGTATGCCATCGGTTTGCGAAACTGCGAGCGCCGTGAGTCCGGCCGCCAGCACCAAGGTCAACAGAGCGGCGAACCACAGCCACGTTGCTACTTCCCAATCGTCCATGGGCTCCCACAGATTCACTATCGACCACGGCCACGCGGCACTCTGTCCGAGCGCTATGCCTGACCCGACAACCCGGCCCGTATGGGCACCGAGCATGCCGACCCCCGCCGCGGCTACCAGAGCGGCCAGCACCAGCGCAGGCAACACCGCCAGGGGTCCGTGGTCGATCACCTTGAGCTCAGAATGCGTGGAATACAGAAAGAAGGGGTTGCAAGAAATCAGAACAGCCGCGGCAACCATCAAGAGGCCCGCGACGCGCCGCAAAATGACGGGATCGGCGCGGCGCGGCTTCACGGCCGGGGTCGGCTTCGAGAACGGCGCAGGTGGCCGTGGAGTTCGCGGAGTTCCAGCCGACGACGGGCGCTGGACCGCCGGGACGGGAGGGCGGCGGGCCGGATCGACCGCGGGGGTCGGGCGATCGGCGTCATCGACCGCTCGAAGGGGCGGTGATGGGGGTCTGCCGGACGCGGCCACCGGTTGTGAGGGTGGTCGCGGTTGATCGCCGATCGGCGAGGCGAGCGGTAGGACGGGTTGCGGTATGTCGCTCTGGAGCGCGGCCGCGGCTGCGGCCGATACGCTGCGGCTGTCATCGTCGGCAAGTCTCCGCAGTCCCTGCTGAGCGGCCTCCGCCAGACCGAGGTGACGACCGTGCAGCAGCTTCTCGAGCTCTCGAACGGCGACAGCGCGGACACTCGGCAGTGGACTGTCGATCAACTGGCACAGTTCGACCGGCAAGGGCGCCGGTTCGCTCAACCGCTGGCTGCGCCGGGCGATGTACAGCTCGCCTTGGACGCCGAACACCCATTTTCCCGGGGTCTGATTCGGAGAGGAAGCCCGCACTTCGGCGTACACGTAGTCGTACAGCTCGTCGAGCGTGATCAAGCCGTCCTGGTTTCGATCGGCCTCGCCGGTCGCGAGGCCATCGACCAACGCTCCGGTGAACACCGACGGACCACTGTCGGCGGTATCGGCGAGCTCACCGCTTTCGAACGAGTACTCCATCGCGCTCGAAGCGGTGATCACCGCGCGGCCACGCCCACCCAGCTGATCCCCGAGGTTCATTCCGGCACCGGCTCGATGCGTCATACCCCTTTCGAAGGCGCCCGCGTAGCAGCAGTCCAGCAACAGCACTATTCGCCGCGATCGGCTCCGGTTCATCCGGCGGTTGACGAAGTCCGCTGCCACACCCGTCGCACCGAGCCGCCGCAGCTTCGTATTGGCGGCGGCGAAGTACAACTCGCCTCCCTCGTCCTTGACACCGTGACAGGAGAAATGAAGCAGCAGCAGGTCTTCCGTACCACGGTCGGCGAAGAACTCCTCGACCTTCTCACTGACCACGTAGGCAGGCTCGTTCACCGACATATCCACTTCGAAGCCCCCGATGAGCGGATTCCGCAAGACATCGGCAAGGGCTTCCGCATCGCGGGTCGGCGCCCGCAGCATTCGCAGACCGGGATCTTGGTAGTCGTCACACGCAACTATCAGTGCACTACGCCTATCGACCACAATTCACCTTCAGACAAATATCTCGATGCCGACAAATTCGGTCGTCCACTCTCCTGATCGATTCTCGCCACCTCGGCGCAAACATCCCGAGTAGTCCGCTACCTGTTCCGCGCGGACATTGCCAGGATCAGTGAGCTGACCGCACCATCCCGGTCACTGCAGATCAGGCCACCACTGCCGCGACTGTGGCAGCCGCAGGACGGTCCGCTGTCTGGCCCCCGAGGTGAGGTTTGGCTACTGATGGACTGCGCCAACGAGCGCTTCGGAGTTATCGTTGAGTTTCCGCAGGAGGCCATGGTGGCTCATGGGACACGACAAGCAATCGAGTCGCTCGCCGAAAGCCAACAGTCTTTCGGGCTGTCGAATGGCGCGTTCCCGCTATCGGCGGCGCAGCGGGGAATTTGGTTCGCCCAGCACATCGCGGGCGATATCCCGATCTCCCTTGCCCAGTACGTCGACCTGCCCGGAGCGATCGACCTCGACCAGCTGGCACCGGCAGCGCGTCAGGCCGGGCGCGAGTTCGGCACCGGCTATCTGCGCTTGATCGAAAACGACGGCTTTCCACTGCAGTGTGTCGATACCACCCTGGACGACAGTGCGCGCATCTTCGACTTCCGTGATGAGCGCGATCCGGAGGGCGCTGCGCACGCCTGGATGCGCGAGGAATACTCGGCACCTCTCGATCTGCTGAACGATCGGCTGGCCTGTGCCGTCATGCTGCGGATCGCCGACGACCGCTGGTTCTTCTACTGGCGGATGCATCACATCGCGCTCGACGGCATGGGCGTATCGGCCATGGCGCGGCGCACCGGCGAGCTCTACACCGCGGCGGCACAGGGCAGGCCGCCTCCCGCCGCTCGCGCCGAGGACCTCAGGAAGATCGTCGACGCCGATCTGGCGTACCGCAGCTCCGAGCGCTTCGCGGCCGACCGGGAGTATTGGCTTCGGCACCTCGACGGGATGGCCGACCCGGTGAGTCTCGCGGGCCGCACCGCCGACATCGATGCGCACCCGAGGCGCGTCGAGGGCGTGCTGGCGCGGGAGACAGCGGAGTTGCTGGAGACGGTCGCGAAGGCCGCGTCGTCTGGTGTGGCGCCCACGGTGGTCGCGGCATTCGGCGCCTATCTCGCCGCGACGACCGGTGCTCCAGAAGTGGTGCTGAGTCTGCCGGTCTCCGCGCGCACGACGGCAAGCATGCGGCGCTCCGGCGGCATGATCGCCAACGTCGTCCCGATACGACTCAGGCTGGCTCCGACCATGACCGTCGGCGAGATGATCAGCGCCGCGCAGGGCGAGCTGACCGGTGCGCTGCGACGACAGCGCTACCGTCAGGAAGACATCTTCCGCGATCTCGGCTGGCCGATGGACGAGGTCGCGACATTCGGCCCATCCGTGAACTTGATGATGCTGGACACCAAGGTTCAGCTCGGCGAGGTCACCGGACGAGCGCATGTGCTGACCGCCGGGCTGATCGACGACCTGTACGTCAACCTGTATCCCGGCGTGGGTGGCGAGAGCACCCACATCGACTTCCAGGGCAATGCGAACTTGTACGGCGACAGCGAATTGGTCACCCACCACGGCCGATTCCTGCGATTTCTGCGGAAGTTTCTCGCCGCCGGACCGGACGCGGCGCTATCGACGGTATCTGTCGTCTCCGACGACGAGCTGACCGAGCTGGCGCCGGCGCGGGGACCGGCGAGCGTCACACCGCGAACGCTGCCCGAAATACTCTCCGCCGGTGCGGAAATCGACCCCGACGCGATCGCCGTTCGCAGTGGTGCGACCTGTCTGAGCTACCGCGAGGTCGACGAATACACCAATCGGCTTGCGCGCGTGTTGATCTCCCTCGGCGCCGGGCCGGAATCCAGTGTGGCGATATCGATTCCGCGCTCGATCCATTCCGTGCTCGGGATGCTCGCGGTGGCCAAGACGGGCGCCGCCTTCGTACCGATCGACCCGGACTACCCCGCCGACCGGATCGAGCACATGGTCGACGACAGTGAAATCGTCGTCGGGACAACCGTGGCGAGCGCACGAAGGCTGTTGCCGGACAGGGTGAACTGGCTGGTTCTCGACGATGAGAGGACCGTCCGGCGTATCGCCGAGCAGAATGCGGCATCGGTCGATGACAGCGTGCGGCGTGCCGCGGTGCACCTGGATCATGTCGCGTACATCATCTACACCTCGGGATCGACTGGATTGCCCAAAGGCGTGCTGGTCACGCATCGGGGTTTGGCGAATATGGTCGCGAGTTCGGCACACGCCTTCGGCGTCGATTCGGATTCCGTCATGGCACACGCCGTTTCGTCGAGCTTCGACCTCTCGATCGAGGAGATCTTGGTGACCTTCGCCACCGGCGCGACGCTCGCAGTCGTCCCGCCGTCGGCGTATGCGGGCGAGGAGATGGCAGACAGTCTTCGCGCGCAACGTGTTTCCCATCTGGATGCCACGTCCGCAGTTGTGGGGTCCCTCGACCCGGCCACACTGCCCGGACTGCGCACGGTCATCGTCGGTGGCGACGCCTGCCCTGCCGAACTCGCCGCCAAGTGGTCCGGCCATGCTGTTCTCAACGGGTACGGGCCCACCGAAACGACCGTCACGGCGACGTTGAGCGATGCGCTGACACCGGCTGCGCCGGTCACGATCGGTGGTCTCGTTCGCGGGGTCTCCGCAGTCCTGCTCGATCCATGGTTGCGACCGGTGGCTCCGGGCACGATCGGTGAGCTGTACCTCGCGGGGGCGGGCGTGGCGCGCGGCTACCACCGGCGCACGGGCCTCACCGCGGGCCGATTCGTCGCGAACCCGTACGCGTGCGGAGAGCGGATGTACCGCACCGGGGACCTGGCGCGCTGGACCAAGAGCTCCGGGGCGTTGGAGTTGGACTACCAGGGCCGCAACGACTTTCAGGTGAAGGTGCGCGGCTTCCGCGTCGAGCTCGGCGAGATCGATGCCGTCCTGCAGCGGCACCCGGACATCGACTTCGCGATCACCCTCGGGACCGAGACCGATTCGGGCGCCACTGCCCTGGTGTCCTATGTATTGCCCAAGCCGGGCGCCGGGGTGCGTGCAGAGGCACTGAAAGCGGCTGCTGCCGAATCGCTTCCGGCATACATGGTGCCCGCCGCGGTCATGGTTCTGGACACCGTTCCGCTGACACCGCTGGGCAAGATCGATCGTACGGCGCTGCCCGAACCCGATCTCGCTTCCCGCGCGCTCGTGAGCCGACCGCCCTCGACTCCCCGCGAGGAGGCGCTGGCCGCGTTGTTCGCCGAGGTTCTCGGGCTCGACTCGGTCGGCGTCGAGGAGAGCTTCTTCGCGCTCGGCGGCGACAGCATCTCGTCCATTCAACTGGTCTCCAGGGCGAAGACCGCCGGGATCGGCTTCACCGCACGGGAGGTCTTCGAACGCAAAACTGTTGCCGGGCTGGCAGCGGTGGCCACCGAGGCGCGCGCCGACGTGGTGCACGAGCTAGCTGGCGGGGGAGTAGGCGCAGTCGAACTCACACCGATCGTGCGCGCGATGCTGGACCAAGGAGAAACCTGGCGCCGGTTCGCCCAGGCCGTCTTGATCGGACTTCCGGACGGCGTCGACGGTGCTCGGCTGGTCGCCGCCGTGCAAGCACTCCTCGATCACCACGACCTGCTGCGCTGCTCGTTGCGAAACACCGACCTCGGCTGGGAATGGCAGGTCGCCCGACTCGGCTCGGTCGTGGCAAGCACTCTGGTGGACGTCGTGACCGCACGCCCCGATGGCGACCAAACCTACGAACGCGAATTGCAGCGTGCCGCAGACCTGCTCGACCCGGAGGCAGGAATCGTCGCGCGCTTCGTGCTGATCGAACGCCCGGCCGCCGCTCCACTGTGCTGGATCGTGCTGCACCACCTCGTGACCGACGCCGTCTCGTGGCGGATCCTGCTGCCGGATCTGGCGACCGTTGTCGCGGGTGGCTCCCTCGCTCCGGTCGGCACATCGTTCCGGCGTTGGGCGCGTGGACAGTTCGAGCACGCAGTCGACCGCAGTGCCGAACTACCGGTCTGGCAACACATCCTGGCTACGGCCGATCCGCCGATCGGCACGGCGACCTTGGATCCGGCCGTCGATGTCGCTGCCACCGCGGCGACCTGCCATATCACCATCGCCTCCGACGTTGCAGACACGGCACTCACCACGGTGCTGGACCGATTCCATTGCGGTGCTGACGATGTGTTGCTGACAGCATTTGCGATGGCGGTGAGCCGTTGGCGCGGTCGAAGGTCGTGGCTTTTCACGCTGGAGGGCCATGGTCGCGAGGAGGCTATCCTCCCGGGCGCCGATGTCGCGCGCACGATGGGCTGGTTCACCACGGTGTATCCGGTGGCCATCGATCTGACCGACATCGACCTCGATGACGCATTCAGCGGCGGCCCCGCGGCGGGCGCCGCGATCAAGACCACGAAGCAGCAGCTGCGCGCGGTGCCCGACAAGGGAATCGGTTACGGCATGCTTCGCTACCTGAACGCCGACACCACGGATGCGCTCGCGGACGCGCCGATCCCGCAGCTGAGTTTCAATTATCTGGGTCGGGTGCAGACCGGCGGCGAAACCGGAGCCTGGCTGCCGCAACGCTTCGCGGCAACACGGGACGACCGAGCGCCGTTGGCCGCGGTCGTCGATGTCAACGCCGCGCTGACCGGCACAGGCTTGGAAGCGACCTGGGCCTACGCTTCTCGGCTGCTCGACGCCGCGGAGGTCGAAGAACTCGCGGGCCTCTGGGAGGACGCACTGCGGGCCCTGGTCGACCACGCCACGACCGCGGGAGCGGGCGGGCGCACGCCGTGCGACTTCGACCTCGTCACGGTTACCCAGCCGCAGATCGATACCTGGGAGCGCGACTGTCCGAATCTGGTTGATGTATGGCCACTTTCACCACTGCAGTCCGGCCTGTTCTTCCACGCGGTCTACGATCCCGACACCACCGACGGCTACACGGTGCAGTCGATATTCACGCTGGCGGGCACCGTCGATGCGGCGCGATTACGCACCGCCGCGGAGGCAGTGCTGGCACGGCACGACATCCTGCGGGTCGCTTTCGTGGAAACCGACGACGGGCCCCGCCAACTGGTGTCGGCGGACGCAGGCATCCGCTGGCGGGAGATCGACCTGAGCGGAATCGCCGACGCCGACGAACGGCAGCGGGAGATCGACCGGGTGATCGCCCGGGACGCCTGCACCCGATTCGAGCTGACCCGTCCGCCGCTGGTGCGTTTCACGCTCGTACGTAGCGCCCCTGACCGGTACCGTTTCGTGCTGACCAATCATCACCTTGTCCTGGACGGTTGGTCGACCGCGCTGCTCGTGCGCGAGCTTCTGACGCTGTATGCCACTGCGGGCGACGCATCCGCGCTGCCGCCCGCGCACTCCTACCGCGAGTTTCTTTCCTGGCTGCGCGAGCAGGAGCATGCCGCGTCGACTGCGGCATGGAAGCGATCCCTGGCAGGCATCGATACACCGACACGGGCTGCCCCGGCACTGGCCGGGACCGAGACGATCGAGGCCGGGATGGTTTCCGCCGACCTGTTCGGGGATACGGTCGACCGGCTGGAAACGGTCGGGCGCGGTTCCGGCGCCACGGTGAACACGATGGTGCAGGCGGGCTGGGCGATGCTGCTCGGCGTGCTAACGGGCCGAACCGATGTGGTGTTCGGCGCGACGGTGTCCGGCAGGCCACCGGAACTGACCGGTGTCGAGGAAATGGTCGGGCTGTTCATCAACACGCTGCCGGTGCGAGTGCGGCTCGATCCCGCGGAGAAGGTGGGCGACCTGCTGGCTCGCGTGCAGAGTGAGCAGGCGCGGCTGATGGACCACCAGCACGTCGGGCTCGCTGCGATCCACAAGGCTGTGGGTTCGGCCGAATTGTTCGACACCCTTACCGTTTTCGAGTCCTACCCGATCGACCGGGAGGCACTGTCCGCAGCGCCGGACATCGCAGGCGTGCGTGTGCTGGATATCGAGGGCACCGACGCGACGCCGTATCCGTTGAACCTCATGGTTGTTCCACTTCGCGGCAGCGATGGGCACAACACGCTGCGCATCACCCTGAAGTTCGCGGCCGACCAGGTCGCGCCGGATGCGGCGCAATCGCTGCTGGATCGCTTGGTCCGTCTGCTGACCCAGCTCGCGAACAACCCACATGCCCCGGTGGCACAGCTCCAGCACTGCGACGACGCGGAGCGCGCCGAGCTGTTGCCAGTTCGTGGAGCGGAGTCGGTGCCGCCGCGAACTCTGCCCGAGATTCTTCGCGCCGGAGCACACATCGATCCCAGCGCCATCGCGGTGAGCGCGGGTGAGCGCACGATGTCCTACGACGAACTCGACTCCCGGTCCAACTGCCTTGCCCGGGTCCTGCTGCGCCGAGGTGTCCGGCGGGAGACGTGCGTCGCGCTTGCCCTCGGTCGATCGCTGGAATCGGTGGTGGCGGTGTGGGCGGTGGCCAAGGCGGGCGCGGCTTTCGTGCCGCTGGATCCCCGCAATCCGATCGCGCGGATAGAGCACATCGTCGCCGACTCGAAGGCGGCGATCGGCCTGACGGTGACCGCGGCCCGCGAGACGCTGCCGAGCACCATCGACTGGCTGCTGCTCGACGAGCTCGGTACGACCCACCAGGTCGAGAAGATCACCGACGCGCCGATCACCGACGAGGAGCGTGGCGGTCGCATCGACCTGGACCAGGCGGCCTACCTGATCTACACCTCGGGATCCACCGGCACACCGAAGGCGGTGCTACTCAGCCATCGCGGCATGGCGAATATGGTTGCGGACCTGAAGGATTCATTGGTTCTGGATCCGACCGCCGGCGTGCTGCAGGTAGCCTCACCGAGCTTCGACGCGTCGCTGTTCGAGCTGCTTTCGGCGCTGAGTGTGGGCGGCAGGCTCGTGATCTCGCCACCGGATGTCTGCGGTGGCGCCGATCTCGGTCGCCTGCTGCGCACCGAGCGGGTCACTCACATCGCGGTCACGCCGTCGGTGCTGGCCACGATGGATTCCGCAGGCCTCGATCGCTTGCGGGTTCTTACAGTCGGGGGCGAGGCCGCGACACCGGAACTGATCGAGCAGTGGTCGCCCGGGCGGCGCATGGTGAACGTGTACGGTCCGACGGAGTTCAGCATCTGGGCAACCTGTTGCGACGAGCTCGTCGCGGACGAGCCGGTCACCATCGGCGGGCCGATCCGTGGTGCCGCGAGTATGGTGCTCGACACCTGGCTGCGTCCGGTGCCGGTCGGCGTCGCCGGTGAACTGTACCTGGCCGGGCCCGCACTCGCTCGCGGCTATGTCAACCGATTCGGGATGACCGCGGGACGGTTCGTCGCCAACCCCTGCGGCGAGCCGGGTGAGCGGATGTACCGCACTGGCGACATGGTGCGATGGGTCATCGGGCGCGGCGATGCATACGAGCTGGAGTATCTGGGCCGCAGCGACTTCCAGGTCGAGATTCGCGGCTTACGTATCGAGCTCGGCGAGATAGACACAGTGCTGGCCCGCGACGAGCTGGTCGACCATGCGGTGACGATCGGCCGCGCCGGACCGGCGGGGACGACCGTTCTGGTGTCGTACATTGTGCCCGTCGACGGCATCGAGGTCGACGTCGAGCGCCTGCGCGCGGTAGCGGCCGATGCCCTGCCCGCGTACATGATCCCCTCCGCCTTCGTCGTGCTGGATGAGCTCCCGCTCACGGCGGTCGGCAAGCTCGACCGGGCCGCGTTGCCGACACCGAAATTCACGGACGGGCGGACCGAGTACCGAGCACCCTCCACACCCACCGAAGGAACTCTCGCCGGTATCTACGCGGAGTTGCTCGGTCTCGACAAGGTCGGTGCCGACGATTCCTTCTTCGCCCTCGGCGGCGACAGCATCCTCGCCATCCAGCTCGTGTCGAGGGCAAAGCAGCGGGGTGTCCGCTGCAGCCCGCTGCAGGTGTTCGAGCACCGCACCGTAGCCGCGCTGGCCGCGGCCGCCGACACCGCGGACGAGCTGCCTGTGCTCGACCACGGGCCGGCGCTCGACGTCGTCTTGCCGATCCGGCTCGGCGGCACCGAACCCGCGCTGTTCTGCGTCCACCCGTCGGTCGGAGTGTCGTGGGCCTACCTGGGATTCGCGGATGCGCTGGCCCCGGGCAGGCCGATCTATGGACTGCAGGCACCGGACCTCAGCGGTGCCGAAGCACCGGCACGCTCGATCGAGGAGTTGGCCGATCGGTACATCCGCGAGATCCGCGCCGTGCAGCCCGCGGGGCCTTACCACCTCCTCGGATGGTCGTTCGGCGGACTCATCGCGCATGCGATCGCGACGAAACTCGAGAACGCCGGTGACACCGTCGGCATCCTCGCGTTGCTCGACACCGATTGCGCCGACATCGACGGCGACAGCATCGAGCAGCTCTCCGCAGGCGCATTCGTCAGTGCCTTCGGCCCGATCTTCGGTATCCACGATGTGCCCGCCGATGCGTCCGCCCGGGAGGCCGCCGATCTGATCCGTGCACGGTTGGGCGAGTTTTCGCTGATCGACGCAGACGCCATCGAGCGGGTGGCCCGGTCCTACAACACCTCGGCGCGGCTCCGAGCGGGATACCGACGACCCGTATTCGACGGTGACATGGTGTATTTCAGCGCCACGGTCGATACTTCCGACCTCTCCGGTCCGGTCGGCTGGCAGCCCTACGTGACAGGCGAAGTCGTCAACCACGACGTCGAAGTCACCCATGACGAACTGACCGCGCGACACGTGCTGCCGATCATCGCTCGCATACTCGACGAGCATTTGGGAGGTCGAGCATGAGTCTCGCGGCAGTGCGCCGACGGCGCTGCTGCCGTGGCCGGTCCGGCTCTACCGACCGAGGGGACGCAAAGGCAGCTCCTGGTCTGCGGCGAGAGCGAGCAGGTCGGCGTCATGGCTGATGAGGACGACCACCGCGCCGTCGGCGGCGATGTCGCGCATGGCCCGCGTGATCGATTGCAAGTGGCGGCGATCGACACCGGAGCTGGGTTCGTCGAAGATGACGATCCGGCGGCCGCTGAGGCGGGCCGTGGCGACGACCAGGCGCTGCTGCTCACCGCCGGCGAGCGACAGCGGGTGTCGGTGGCCTAATCCCTCCAGGCCGAGATCGGCGAGCACGGCGGCGGCATGTTCCGCGTGAGCCGGGCGCGTGCCGAGCCGGAGTTCGGCGGTGACGCTGTCGGTGAACAGTTGCCGCTGTACATCCTGCATGACAATGGCGGATTCGCGCTGCCGCTGCGAGCGGGACAGCGGGCGGCCGTCGAGGAGCACCTCTCCCGCGTGCCGTTGCAGCCCGGCGAGGATTCGAGCCAAGGTGCTTTTTCCCGCACCGTTGGGGCCGGTGACGGCGGTGATGGTTCCGGCGGGCAGATGTGCTTCCTCGATGTCGAGCACGCGGCGTCTGCGGAATGCGCAACGGATCCCTCGGAGGAGGACACCGCCACAAACCGCGTCCGGTCCAGGTGTTGGTGTGACAGAAGCCTTTTCACCAGCATGGTCCTCCATCGCAGGGCAGGGTTCACCGGTCCCGATGCTGCGGCCATGAGCGAAAGCTTTTGCCGATACCAATCTTTCGGGTGTATCGAGGCCGCGCAATCCCTCGGCGCGCAGCATCTCGTCGGTCAGTCCGGCGAATTCGGCTCTGGTCCACTCCTTTCCGATTCGGCCGTTGTGCCGGAGTACCACGATCCGGTCGGCGAGTCCGCGCAGATAGTGCAGCCGGTGTTCAGCGATGACGAGAGTCACGTCCAGGTCTCGGAGCCGGCGCAGCGTAGCGGTGAGATTTGCGATGCCCTGCGGTGAAAGGTTGGAGGTCGGTTCGTCGAACAGCAGCAAGGATGGTTCATGGGTGACGGCCGCCGCGCACGCCACCCGCTGCTGCTGGCCGCCGGACAGATCCCGCAACCGGGTGTGGACGAGATCGGTGAGCTCGAAGTCGGCGATGACCGAGCCGACGCGGTCGCGGATGCGATGCGGAGGTGTACCGAAATTCTCCAGCGCGAAAGCCAATTCGGCATCGACGGCGTCGGTGAAGAACTGTCGGCGCGGATGCTGCAGTACCGTGCCCGTCACTCGCCCGACCTGCGCGAGATCGGTGATCGGCTCCGCACCGACGCGGACCTCCCCGTGGAGGGTCCCCGGATGGAGGTGCGGGATGAGGCCGTTCATCAACCGCAGCATCGAACTCTTGCCCGATCCGCTCGGCCCGCACACCACCACCGTCTCACCGCGCTGGAAGTGCAGGTCCAATCCGTCGAGTACGGGGGTGGCGCCGCCCTGATACGTCCACCGGACATCCTTCAGCAGAATCACCGCCCGGACCTCCACAGCATCGTCACCGTCACGAGCATCACGATCATGACCCCGGCCAAAGCATCGGCGGGACCGAACCGCAGCGGATGCATCGACGTCGGCCGTGTGTGCGAGCCCAGCCCGCGCAGCAGTGCCGACGCCGAAAGATCTTCTGCTGCGAACAGACTCGACGCCATGAGCGGCACCGTGAAGTATTCGATGCTGCGAATCGGATGCCGCAGCATCGCCCGCCGGCCACCCAGCCCGCGCAGCTGCATGGCGTCACGCACCGCCCGCGCCTCGGCGACGACGGTGGGCACGAACCGCAGCATCACCGCACCGGACACCGTGACCGCAGACGGCACCCGCGCCGACCGCAGCGCAGCGGTGAACCGGGCAGGCGAGACTGTGCGGATCAGGTGTATGGCTATGCCTCCGACAGCCACCAGCCGTAGTGCGTATCCGGTGACGATCCCGGCGAAGCCGAGCACCGGCCACGCGGCGACCGACGGCAGCAGATAGGCCACCGCGGCGATGATCCCCGCGGCCACCGGCAATCCGATCGCGCGCCGCCAAGCGCGCTCGGAGATCGCCAGCAGCACACCGGCGGTCAGCGCTGCCGGAACGAATCGCACTCCTCCGGGCGCCATGACTGTGATGCTCGCGGCTAGCAGCAGCGCCACCACAGTGCGCGGGTCCGGCGTCCATCGTGGGACGGCCTCATTCGATGCGGCAGAGACGATCGCGCTCGGTGCGGATCGGCTCGGCTGCGGGACAATACCGCTCACGCGAGTCCGGCTTTCCGGAAGTGCTTGTCCAGCAACCGAAGTCCGAGCACACCTCCAATCAGGCCGAATACCAGCGTGGACAGGGCGAAGGTGAGCAGCACGGCCGGCGAGAGCAGTGCGTCCAACTGCTCGGTATAGTCCGCACCCTTCTCTTGCATGGACTGGCTGGAGAGGAATTCGTCGCGGGCATAGAACAGCGGCAGGAACAGCCCCACGAACCAGGTGCTGAATACCGCATAGGCGAGCACACTCAACTGCCGTGAACGGTATCGGCCCACCCACAGCAGCACCTCGGCGATCAGCGCCGCCGCGATCCCGACGACGAAACCGATCGGCGGCCCTCCGATGAGCAGCATGAAACCGCTGACGAGGACAGCAAGGACGGTGACCATGCCGGCATGCCGAACCCTGGTGAGGAACAGCATGAAAGGCACACCCGCCCCGACGATGCTCGCCGCGACCGATACCAGTGTCGCCACCGGATTGAGGTACTCGAGCAGGCTGAATATGCCCACGGTCACGACGTAGAGCGCGCCGAAGACTCCGATGTCGATGAGATCCCTCGGACTCATCCGGAAATCGATACGGCGACGGGCGGATTCGACGTTCACGATGCGCTGACTGCTCTCATGTCGGCTGGACTGTGTTCGAGTAGCGGGACCTGTTGGCCGCTCATCCGGCCGCTGTCGGTGTCAACGAGAGGTTCCAGAAGTCGGCGTAGCGGCCGCCGTGACGTAGCAGCTCGTCGTGGCTGCCCGCTTCCTCGACGCGGCCGCCGTCGAGGAACACGATGTGATCGGCGCGTTGGACGGTCCGCAGCCGATGCGCGACCATCACCACCGTCCGGCCCGCCATCAGACGCTCGATACCCTCGTGGACGGCCGCCTCGTTCACCGGGTCCAGTGCGGAGGTGATCTCGTCCAGCAGCACGATGGGCGCGTTCTTCAGCAGGGCGCGTGCGATCGAAACACGTTGGCGCTCACCGCCGGACAGCAGTGCGCCACCCTCGCCGACCTTCGTCGCCCAGCCGTCGGGCAGCCGCTCGATCACCTCGTCCAATCGCGCCGCGGTCGCCGCCGCCCGAACGTCGGTTTCACTGGCGTCGGGACGGCCGAGGCGCACGTTCTCCTCGATGGTTCCGTCGAACAGATAGACGTCCTGGAAGACAATGGCGATCTGCGCCATCAACTCCTCGGTGCTCATCGCGCGCACGTCCACGCCGCCCACACGCACCGCGCCCGCGTCCGCGTCGTAGAACCGCGCGAGCAGTTGCAGCACTGTGCTTTTGCCCGCGCCCGACGGTCCGACGATGGCGAGCCGCTGTCCCTGCGGCACGGCCAGTGACACGTCGTCGATCACCGCGCGGCCGCCGTGCCGGAAGGTGACGGAGCCGAACTCGAGGTCGTGGCGTTGCGGCTGGATCGATTCGCGCGGTTCCGGCAGCGTCTCGGTGTGCAAGAGCGCATCGAGTCGCACCAGCACGGAACGCGCGACGCGGAGCTGGCCGCCGATATCGGCCAGCGACAGCAGCGGATCCGCGCAGCGGGCGGTCAGCACCAGGATCGCCAAAACCTCTGCCGCGCCGATATTTCCGCCGAGCACCAGGTAGGCGGCCAGGACCAGCAGCACGGTGAAGATCGCCTGCACCGTCAGCGTCAGGCCCACCACGCCGGGCAGCGCGGACACGGTCGACCGGCGGGACGCGCGCTCGAGCTCACGCAGCGAGTCGTCGAGCAACCGGAAGCGTTCCGTTGTCCGGCCGCCGGCGCGCAGCACCGGCTGCGCCTGGAGATACTCGATGACCCGCCCGGTGGCCTCGTGTGCGCGTTCGGCGCTCTCGGCGTCGCCGGCGGCCGTCGACCGTCCCGTCCAGACCTGCACCGCCACCACGAGCGGGGCGGCGAGCACCGCGGCCACTCCCATCTGCCAGTTGAAGGCGAGCATGACGACAACGATCGTCAGCGGAGTCAGCGCGGCGGAGATGAACGGCGCCAGCAGATGCGCGATCACGCTCATCGCCTCCAGAACACCGCGACTGGCCAGGACGGACACTTCCCCGGTCCGGCTAGCGCTGTACCAGCCGAGGGGCAGGCGGGCCAGGTGATCGCCGAGACGGTGGTACATACCCTCCAGCAGCGTGGTTCCGGCACGGAAACCGGACAGGTCGCTGAGATAGCGCAGCGCCGCGAAGACCGCGACCGCGGCCCCGAACGCGATCAGCCAGGGCCAGGCATCCGCGGGAGTGCTCCCGAACAGCGCCCGCAGCACGGGAACCAGCAGTGCGTAGGACAATCCCTCGACGACGGCGGTCGTCGCCATCAGCGCCACGGTGCGGCGCACCGGAGGGGCGTACTCGGGTCCCAGCACGCGCAGCAGTATGCGAATCATCGGTACTCGTCTCCTTGCAGTGCACCGGAACGGGTTTCGACCTCGTCGGCGAGCGCCGATCGATGGGATTGCCAGTACGCGGCGAACTTTCCGCCCCGTGCCAGCAGCTCGGCGGGTGTGCCGCGCTCGACGATGGACCCGTTCTCCAGCACCACGACGGTGTCGGCGTCTGCGATGGTCTCCAGACGATGGGCGATGACCAGGATCGTCCGATCACCCGCCAGCGTCGAAAGGGCTTGGCGCACCGCCAGTTCGGTCTGCGGGTCGGCGAAGGCGGTCGCCTCGTCGAGCACAAGGACAGGAGTGTCGGCGAGCAGTGCGCGGGCGAGCGAAATCCGTTGCGCCTCACCACCGGACAGTCCGGCATCCGCACCGATCACCGAATCGTATCCGCGCGGCAGCTCGAGAATTCGATCGTGGATGTTCGCCAAGCGGGCGGCGCGAACCACGTCGTCGAGGTCGGCGTGCGGCACCGACAGCGCGATATTCTCCGCGACCGAGGCTCGCAGCAGGCGAACGTCCTGGAAGACGAACGAGACCATCCGGTACAGCTCCCGGCTGCCGAGCTCGCGCAGATCGACACCGCCCAGGACGACCGAACCGTGGGCCGGGTCGAAGAACCGCGGCAACAGCTGCACCAACGTGGACTTTCCGCTTCCCGACGGACCCACGAGCGCGGTGACCGTCCCCGGCTCGAGCACCAGATCGATCCCGCGCAGCACGTCGCGGCCTGCGTCGTAGCCGAACCGGACGTCACGCAATTCCACTCGGTGCCCCTGCGGTGCCACCGGCCGCGCGGGCTCCGGCAGCGCAGGCACCTCGAGCACGTCCCGGATCCGGCCGACCGCGCGGCGGGCCGCCTGCATATCGTCGAAGCCGTGGCCGAGCGCCGCCACCGGAGCGGTCAAGCCCAGTCCCAACAGCAGGAACGGCAGCACATCAGCGGGGGGCAGCGAACCGTTCGTGACCAGAGCGGCACCGCCGACCAGCACGACCAGCAGCACGAACGGCGGCGACAGCACCAGCTGCATCCCCGCGGCGATCGGGGCGAGACCGCGCACCCACCGGAAGAAGGTGCCGACGAATTCGTCCACGGCCGTGCGGAATGCGCGGTGGGCGCGCCCGGACCCGCCGAACGCCTTGACCACCGCGATGCCCTGCACGAACTCGATGACCGAACTCGCGACCCGTCCCATCGCCGCGTCGAACTCCTCCTGCTCACGCAGCCGGGTCGGGGTCATCATCAACGGGACCAGCGCTACTGCCAGCACCACCGGTATCAGCGTGATCAGCGTGAGCCGCCAGTCGACGGTGAACAGGTAGATCAGCGACACCAGCGGCACCACGAAAGCGGAGACCAGCTCGCCGGGGGTGTGGGCGATGAACGGGTGCACGGCGCTCACATCGTCGCCCACCACCTGCGACAGCTCACCGGTCCGGCGCCGGGAGAACCAGCCGATCGGGACCCGCCCCAGCTGCGCGGCCAGTTGCCTGCGGAACGACAGTTGCACCCGGCTGTCGAGCAGATGCCCGATCCCGGACGACCCGGCCGTGAACAGCAACCGGACGAGCATGCCTGCCGCGCCCGCGAGCACGACGATCCAGACATGGCCGTCGTCGATCGGGCCGGGCGACAACAGGGTTCGCCCCAACTCGACAACCGCCAGCAATGGCGCCAACCCCGCGACAGCGCCGATGACCTGCAGGACCACCAAGGCGGCGAAACTGCCGAGATAGGGGCGCAGGAGCCCGAAAATGCTTTGTCCCGCAGCGGAATCGGAAGCTGCGAGCGGCGGGGAAAGCTCCCTCCTCTCGGCAAGATCGGTGGTGGTCATCGCCGCCCCGTCTTCGTCGCTCCCAGCGCAGCACTGCCCGAGTGCTCCAGCAGGTGGCTGCGCAGAAAAGCGAGGATCTCGGCGCGAGCGGGCCGGGCTGCGGGGACCACTCCGGGCATACTCAGGAAGGCGTGCACCGCGTCCGGATAGCGGGTCAGCGTCGCCTCGGCTCCCGCGTCTCGCAGCCGATCGGCATAGGCCGGTGCGTGATCTTCCAGCGGGTCCGTACCCACAGCTTGGATGAGGGCGGGGGCGAGTCCCGCGAGGTTGTCGATGTCCACTGGTGAAATCGCGCGAGGGTCGAAGGATTCGGGAAGCACGATGCGCTGCACCGCCCGGCAATTGGCCGGTGTCGCGGTGGGACTGTCCGCGTTCTCGGTGAACGACGGGTACTCGAAGACGCGCTCGGTCCAATCCAGCTGCGGATTGATCAGCACCTGGGCGCGCACCGGCAGTCCCAGTTCGACCGCCCTGATCGCGGTGAGTGTCGCGAGGGTAGCTCCCGCGCTGGCGCCCAGCAGGGCGATCCGAGTGGGATCGATTCCCCACTCCGTGGCGTCTTCGACGATGCGGACAACGGAGTCATAGGCGTCCTCGACGGGTGCGGGCGCGGGGTGCTCGGGCGCCAGCCGATAGTCGACCGAGACGACCACGGCCGGACATTCGGCCGCGAGGTGACTGAGCAGCCAATCGTCCTGGTCCGGTGCGCCGAGAATCAAACCGCCGCCGTGGAACGCGACGATCAGCGGCAGCGCCGAGCCTTCCCCTTCAGGCCGGTACACGCGGGCACTCAACCGACGCCCCGGCAGATCGAGCGTGCGTGTTGTGATCAGCGCGCGAGGGTCGGGCCTGCCGGTGACGATCCTGCCGAGAGCGGACCGGCGCTTGCGGTGCTGCGCTTCACGCACCTCGATGACCTGGGCCGGGGTGATCGAATCCCAATCCGGTTCGGTCGAGAGTGCGGACAGAATCCGCACCCCAAGGGGAACTTTGCCTCGCATGACTGCCCTCCAGACTCCTGGGCCGCCGTGTTCCGGCGGCCTACCGATACCCTGGCAAACGTGACCATCGACGCGCTTTCGGAAATCTGCGGTCCGGCACGGACGCCGGTGGCGTGGGTGCGGCCCGGTCACGTCGGCTATGTCGGGCCGGATCTCGGCGTCGACCCGCATTCCCCCTCGGTCGCGATGCTCAGTGTCGGCTTGGACGCGCCGCTCGTCGTGCACAGCGCACAGGGGCCGATACGCACCGGCAGTTCATTCGCCCCCGCCCGCACGACGCAGCGCGTCGTCGCCACCCGGGGCTGGATTCTGGCGCTGTTCGTCGATCCCGCGGGCGCGCCCGCCACCGCCATCGCCGACGAGATGACCACCGCCGCAGGTCCTTTCGGCCTCACTCACCGGCGAGAGCGTGAGCTCGTCGAGCTGTGCAATGGCCCCCTCGTGGATCCGGACCACATCTACGCCCGAGCCATCGCCGGCCCCGCACCCGTCGCCGATCCACGCATCGAGCGGGTCGCCGCCATCATCCGCAGCGACCCGGCCCACACCTTCCGCGCCGAGCACATCGCCGCGAACCTGGGCCTGTCCACCACCCATTTCCTCCGCTTGTTCACCGCGCAGTGCGGCACCACATTCCGCGGCTATCAGCGGTGGAACCGCATGATCCACACCGTCCGCGGCGCCGTCAGCGGCCACGACCTCACCCGATCCGCCCTCGACGCAGGCTTCGCCACCCCGTCCCACTTCAGTGAAACCTTCCGCGACATGATCGGACTACCCGCCACCAAGGTGTTTCGCGCCGGCATCCACTTCGATCTCGGAACCTCGCCCGCGTCGTAGTGTTCGCAACGGGCCTGCGCTGGCGTCGCTCACCGCACCTGAATAGCGCGCCGACTGGTTCCTTCATCCGATCCGATGAGATCATGCCCCGAACGTCGGCGACCGATCCGGAAATCGAGTAGCAAACTACTCGCTACGGCTGCAGCGGCGCCCGATAACCTTCCATCACACCCAAGACCGCCGCATCGCGCTTTGGTCGAGACCTGCGCTGTCGGCGCCAGTGAGCTACCGCATCTCCGGGCTGTTGCCAGCGATCCGCAACAGCATGCGGTATCTCAGCAGGCTGGGAGCGGACGCTTCGGCCTTGCCTCGACCGGACGCGAGCACTCAGGGGAAGGAAGGCGGCGCGACGATGACGACTACTTCGCAGTCGCGATCGCAGATGGGTTCGATCGCTCATGACAGGGGTGTGGCGTTTCGGGTGTGGGCGCCGAACGCGGACAGTGTCGCGGTCGCCGGAAGTTTCAACGGGTGGTCGATGTCGGCGCATCCGCTCGTCGACGAGGGGGAGGGTGTCTGGTCGGCCGAGGTGGATTGCGCCAATGCCGGTGACGCTTACCGGTACGTGATCGTTCACGAGGGTGTCGAGCTTGCCTGGCGATGCGATCCGTACGCCCGCGCGATGGCGAGTTCGGTTGGCGACTCGATCATCGATGACCCCGCCTACGACTGGGGCTCTGTGCCTTTCCGCATGCCGGATTGGGACGATCTGGTGATCTACGAGCTGCACATCGGAACGTACAACGACGAGCCGGTCGGTCGTCCAGGCGACGTGGCGCGGGTGGCGCAGCGGCTGGATCATCTGGTCGACCTCGGTGTCAACGCCATCCAGCTGCTGCCTCCGGCCGAGTTTCCCGGAGGCTTCTCCTGGGGCTACAACCCGTCCTCGATCTTCGCCGTCGAGACCGACTACGGCGGGCCGCAGGCCTTGCGGGACTTGATCCGGGCGTCGCATGACCGCGGCTTGGCGGTGCTGTGCGATGTGGTCTACAACCACTTCGGTTGGGCGGACTCGAGCACCTGGCGTTTCGACGGCTGGTATCAGCATGGCAAGGGCGGTATCTACTTCTACAACGACTGGCGAGACCGCACACCGTGGGGGCACACGCGACCCGATTACGGGCGTCCCGAGGTTCGTCGATACCTGCAAGACAACGCCCTGATGTGGTTGGAGCAGTTCCGGTTCGACGGACTGCGTTGGGACGCAACCAGTTACATCCGCAATGTCGACGGGAACGCCGACCCTGGCACCGACTTGCCGGACGGGTGGCGCCTGCTGCGCCAGATCAACAGCGAAATCGACACCCGCCAACCGTGGAAGATCAGCATCGCCGAAGACCTGCAGAACAACGAGTGGCTCACCAAAAGCGTCGACAGTGGCGGGGCTGGGTTCGACAGCCAGTGGGATGCCGGGTTCGTCCATCCGATCCGCCGCGTCCTGACCCGGGTGCGCGACGAGGACCGAGACATGCAGGCAATCCGTGCCGCGGTCGAGCACAGCTACAACGACACCGCCCTGCAGCGCGTCATCTACACCGAGTCCCACGACGAGGTCGCCCGGCTCAACGGCAAATCACGACTGCCCGAAGACATTTCACCGGGTAGCGCCAGCAACTACGTCGCGAAGAAACGCTCCACATTGGGCGCGGTATTGGTCTTCACCGCTCCCGGTATCCCGATGATCTTCCAAGGCCAGGAATTCCTCGAAGACGGCTCCTGGCACGACGACGACCCGCTCGACTGGACCAAACGCGACACCCATCGTGGAATCCTCCAGCTCTACCGAGACCTCATCGCACTACGCCGGAATCAGCGCAACACCACGCGAGGCCTGCGCGGTCCCGGCGTCCACGTGCACCACATCAACAACACCGACAAGATCCTCGCCTTCCACCGCTTCGCCGAAGGCGGGCCCCGCGACAGCGTCATCGTGGTGACCAACCTGGCCGGCCGCCACTACGACCGCTACCGGGTCGGGGTACCACGAGAAGGCCAGTGGCGAGTGCGATTCAACAGCGACTGGCAAGGATACGATCCCAGCTTCGGAAACCAGCCGAGCGCAGACGCCAACAGCGACCCACACGGAATGGACCAGATGCCCTACAGCATCGAAATCGGCCTCGGCCCGTACACCGCCGTCATTCTCTCCCAGGACGGGTAGGAACCATGTCTCGAGCACATCGAAAGCGAGGTCAGCGACTTGAACGAGCGCGTCGCACGCGCCTTCCTGACCTCGATGTCGGAACCGATGTGGCGGAATCTGGCAAAACTGGGCGGCGGGAACTTCGGCCACTATGTGCGGAACAGGGGATTGGAAAGGGAACTGCGGTATCTGCGAGATATCGGATACATCGACGTTCAATCAGTGACGCAGATACCCGAAGAGGGCGACAACTTGTCCGACTGGGTCCGTATCACGAAGACCGGGCGTGAATTCATCGCCTTGCGAAAGGAAATCGATCCGCACGGGCAATGAGGTTGCTCACCCTGGCCAGCAACGGATTTCAGCCGCGCTAGCGGCGAGCAGCGGGCGACGTCGATCCCGATCGACAACAGCGCCCACTGCGGTCATATCAGACGCGCAGCAGGAGGTAAGCGGCGGTGACCGAGCCGAGGACAGCCCCGCCGTAGCAGACCACGATGATCAACGTACTGAATTGCCCGAGCCGCAAGCCGTGCTCCAGTGTGTACCGGAAGCGGTGTGCCCAATGGAATAGCGCCAGCGCACAGAGTCCGAACAGGACCAGCCGGGTAACAGGGTGGCGCAACACCGAAAGCAGGTCCGCGTGATCCGGCGCGGACAGCCAGTCCAATGGGAAGGCGAGGCCGAACAGAAACAGCAGCACCGGTATGAGCAGTGCAGCGGCCATTCCGCCGATGCCGAACAGCAGCCACGCCAACGGTTCCAGGGATTTCTTGTTCGTCATCGCAGCACCACCACCAGCACGATCGCCGTCAGCAGACCCCACAGCAGGTAGTGCAGCCCAACGATCACGGCCGGTGCAACGCGCCGGTTCCGTACCCGCACCGCCATCGCCTTGGGCGCGAGATCGAACCAGGTGACCGTGTGCAGGAGCACGAACAGGAGGGCGATCGTGTTCAGTGCAACGACCCACCCGCTGGCGCTCCAGCTCAGAAACCGCTGATACTCCTCACTTCCGGAGCTGACCGCATTCACCAGAAGCAGGAGATACACCACGAACCAGGCGACGAACACGCTGCTGAGTTCACGCAGGGCGAAGATCAGGTATGAGCGGCGGCTCATCCACCAGAAGGTGGAGACCGGCTTTCGATACAACCGAGTCGTCGTGGTCATCGTGCCCGCCAAGGCATCAGCCAATCTCGGAGCGATTGGGTGGCCGCGGTCAGCTTGTAGCGTTGGATCGCCCCGGCCGGATCAACCCCCTTGGGGCAAGCGGTGGTGCACTCGCCGACCAAGGTGCAGGACCAGACGCCCTCGGCGGAGGAGAGCACATCCCGCCGATCCGCGGCTCCCTCATCGCGCGAGTCGAGGTTGTAGCGTTGCCCCAGCGCGATCGCCGCCGGACCGATGAACTCGGGCTCGAGCGCGAAGACAGGACATGCCGAGTAGCAGAGCATGCAATTGATGCACATACTGAATTGCTTGTAATCGTCCATTTCCGACGGTGTTTGCAGGTACTCGCCGTCATCGAGTGGCCGGTGTTCCTCCCTGATCAGCCATGGCTTGACCGCGGTCAGCTTGTGCATGAAGTCGCTGATCTCGATGACGAGATCCCGGATCACCGGGAAGTTGCGCAATGGCTCGACCCGCACCGGCCCCGGCGCGTAGTCGGTCAGGAAAGTGGCGCAGCTCAGTTGTGGCTCACCGTTGACGGTCATGCCGCAGCTACCGCAGATGCCCATCCGGCACGACCACCGGTACGACACCGTTCCGTCGAGGTAGTCCTTGATGTAGTTGAGGCCGTCGAGCACCGTCCATTCCTTGCGCAGCGGAACCTCGTACAGCTGCATAACCGGTTCGTCGTCTCGATCCGGTCGGTAGCGCGCGACTTGCAGTGTTATCCGGTCCACAATCGCCCTCACCTCCCATATATGCGTTCGCCCGGAGGCCAGCGAGTGATCGTCACCGGGAGGTACGAGACGCGGCCCGAACCATCCTTCTGCCGATGGATCATCGAATGGGCCAGGAATCGCTCGTCGTTCCTTGCGGGGAAATCGGTCCGTTGGTGCGCGCCACGGGATTCCTCCCGTGCCAGCGCGCAGGTGATGATGCATTCCGCCACATCGAGCATGCACGACAGCTCGAGCACCGCCACCAGTTCGGTGTTGAACGCCCGGCTGTGGTCATCGAGGCAGGCGCAGCCGAACCGCTCGCGAAGCTCGCGCACCTTGTCGGCCCCCTTGGCGAGGGAGTCGCCGTCCCGGTAGATCCCGGCACTGGCCTCCAGCGTCTCTTGCATCTCGGTGCGGATGGGTGCGATGCGTTCGGATCCCTCGGCATGTCGAGCGAGTTTCCGTTTCAGCCGGTCCTGTTCGGCGCGGCCGCGCGCCAGAACCGCCGACGTCTCGCGGGCCGTGGCCGAACTCGCGTACTCGGCGGCGGCACGACCGGCTCGCGCACCGAAGACCAGCAACTCGGGCAAGGAGTTCGACCCGAGCCGGTTCGCGCCGTTGATACTGACGCAGGCGACCTCGCCGACGGCATACAGACCCTCCAGCGGTGTCGCGCCGTGGATGTCGGTATGAATGCCGCCCATCATGTAGTGGACGACGGGACGTACCGGGATCAGCTCCCGGACCGGGTCGATGTTCTGGTACTTCGTGCAGAGCTCGCGCACGAACGGCAGTTTCGTGTCGATGAGATCCGCACCGAGGTGGCGGATGTCGAGGTGGACGACGTGTCCGTACGGTGTGCCGACAGTCCGGCCCTTGTCGAGTTCGTGCACGAAGGCCTGCGAAAGCCGGTCGCGTGGACCGAGTTCCATACTTCGCATCACCGGTACCGGTGATGGCGTCCCGAGGTCGTAGTCCTGCAGGTAGCGATAACCGTCCTTGTTGAGCAGCCAGCCACCCTCCGCGCGCGCTGCCTCGGTGATCAGGATGCCCGTGAACGGAAGGCCGGTCGGGTGGTACTGGACGAACTCCATGTCCTTGAGCGGCGCGCCCGCTCGGTAGGCCAACGCCATACCGTCGCCGGTGTTGATGTTGGCGTTGGTGGTGAACGGATACACCCGGCCGCAGCCACCGGTGCACACGATGACAGCGCTGGCGAGAATCGTTTCGACGCGTCCGGTGGCCAGTTCGATGGCTACGACGCCGCACACCTTGCCGTCGTCGACGAGCAATGTTGTGGCGAACCACTCGTCGTACCTGACGATGTCTCGATACGACAGCGCGGTCTGGAACAGGGTGTGCAGCATATGGAAGCCGGTCTTGTCAGCTGCGAACCAGGTGCGGTTGTTCGTCATGCCACCGAACGCGCGTACCGCGATGCGCCCGTCCGGTCGGCGGCTCCATGGGCAGCCCCAATGCTCCAGCTGGAGCAGCTCGCGCGGTGCTTCCTCGACGAAGGCCTCTACGGCGTCTTGGTCGCAGAGCCAATCGCTGCCGGAGACCGTGTCGTAGGCATGCTCGTCCAAGCTGTCGCCGGGACCCGCGACCGCGGCGGCGCCTCCCTCGGCGGAGACGGTGTGGCTGCGCATCGGATAGACCTTGGAAACGATCGCGATACTCAACCGCGGGTTGTGTTCGGCGATGGCGATGGCCGCTCGCAGGCCCGCGCCGCCCCCGCCGATGATCACGACATCGTGAGAAGCGGTCATGGTGGCACCACCCGGGCGTCGGTTGTCAGGCCTCGAAGTCGGCGCTGTGCTCGTCCATCAGGACCTTGCCGTCATGGCGGACGGTCCTGATCCGAACGCTGCCGTCGTGGAATTCGTGTCGAATCTTGCGGCAGCCGCAGTCGTAACGAAGGTCATCGATGATCAGGCCCGCTTCGTCGTCTTCGCGGTGGCGAGCCCCGCCCCGCAGCTTCCCGCATGGGGCGCGTTCGGTGCTGAACTGCTCGGTGGTGCTGAGCACATCCACCTCCCGGCTAACCGGTGGCACACCTTACTGATCGTGTAGGAACATAAGCGTACGCGCATTGCGCCGAGGCCGCAGGAGGCGTTCTGGGTCTGGCGGACACGGCCACCTGCGTCGATGCATGGTCGGCGAACCGGTCCGACTTCACCGGTACCTTGCCCACTCGTGGCGCCGGACGGTTCGGCGGGCTGCGCAAGAGTTGCCAGCTAGCAGCCGCGTGTAGGCGCGGATGGGGGTGGCGAGACAGGCGCGGGCGTGACATTTTCGCGACTATTTCGTAATGTAACGGTGATCATTTTCCCGACAGTAGCTGGTGGCCGACATCATGCCTGGACAACATCGAAAACAGACCGCAGCAGCCTGGAAGCTCACTCCTCGGGCTGCGTGTGGCCTCGTGGCGACTGTCGCCGTCGTGCTGTGGGTGGCGATCCGACTGAGTCCGGCTGCTCAGCATGCCGCGGCAGTCGATTCACTGTCGTCGTCCGCCGTCGAATCGGACCCGGCACCGACCATCGGGCCGTCGACAGCTCGACCGGCGCCGGCAGCGGCCGCAGTCGCAGCCGAGCAACCACCCCCGTCGGAAAAGATGGCCAAACAGCACCTGCCCCCACCGCCTCCCTCCTTCCCGTGTTCGACAGAACTCGTCGGCACGCGGCCGCATGTGGCACAGGTGGGCAACATGCTCAAGAAGACGTTCGGCGTCACCGACGTCGGCGGCGCCGTCGGCCGTTACGACGGTGACCACGGCGCCGGCCTGGCGCTCGATCTCATGACATCCGATTCCGCGCGCGGCGACGCGATCGCCGAATTCGTCCTGGCCAATCGGCAGCGTTTCGGTGTGAGCTACGTGATCTGGCAGCAGCGGTACAACGACGGCAGCGGTTGGTCGTATATGGAAAACCGCGGGAGCCCGACCGCCAACCACTACGACCATGTGCATGTGTCGTTCCACCAGGCCGCCGCTGTGGACGTAACCTGCTGATTGCGCGCCACGCCGGATACCTTCGCGACCTGCGCCTCGGCGGATGTCGACTGGACACTGCCTGCTGAAGCTTCGCCTGCAGTCGTGTGCGTATTCGTCGTGCCGGTGGGGGAGTTGATCCTCTAGCGCGTACTGCGACTTCGGGTTTGTCGGTGGGCTTGTGCCCATGAGGGGCAGCGCAGTGACGGTCCCACCGACCGATTGCCTCCGCGCGGCGGACATTGGACTGCGCCGCGCTGGTAGGGCGCGGCGCAGCTGATCAACGGTTGGTGACTCCGGAGCAGTGTTCTCTCCGGATCAGTTCTTCCGTCTATTTCTTGGGCTCGGGGAAGGGCTCGTTGATGGTCGTGAAGTACTGGATGCCTGCCGCGATGGCGACCGGTGCGCCGACGAAGATGGAGCCGGCGACCACGCCGATGGGGGCGAGCGCGGCGGCGCCGATGAGGCATCCGGCGAGCGGGCCCGCGCCGAAGAGGGTCGCGAGGGGACCGGTGAGGGCGGCACCCGCGGCTCCGCCGAACAGGCAGCCGATCGTGCCGGATCCGACCGCACCCACGATGGCGCCGATTCCGGCGCCGAGGATGACGGTCTGGCTCATGCGTGCCCAAGCCGCGACTTCGCGGTCGTAGGGCGTCTTCCACGGTGCTTGCTGTTCGAACGGCAATGCGGCGGGCTTGTACTGTGCGCGGTCCATGTCGAGCACGGGGGTCAGGGTGGCGGTGTTCCCGTCGATTTTGGCGTCGATGGGGAACGCGATGTCGTCGACGTTGAATTCCAGGGGTACACCGGCGAGGATTTCACCGGTGTTGGAACGGATTTGGAATTGACCCTGGTCGACGATGAGCTTCCCGGCGTCGACGGTGATGACCGCGGCGTTGCCGTCCTTGTAAGCCTTGTAGTTCACGCCGGGCGCGACATCGACGCTGAGTGGGCCCGAAGCCGGTGCAGCCGAAGCGGTTCCGGCGGTCAGGCTCAATACGGCAGCGGCAATAACCGCTGCGGCGGCAGCTTTGGTGGTGCTCATCACTGATTTCCTTGTGCTAGTTAATAGTTGGGCTGAGGTATGCTGGTTCAGTACGGTCAGATGCTGGAGGCTTGGACGACCCGGTGAATGTGTTGTTCCACCGAGACGCCATGGGGGCATGACGCACTCCTTTCGCTGTTCGACCGACCGTGCCGGGCTGTTTTCGGGTGAGCGTTCGGCTTCGGTCGCGATCCGGTCTATGAGTTGGGCAAGGGCCACGATGTCGTGGGTCAGCCCTTTGACCTGCCGCGCGGCTGAACTGAGTCGAGGCGGCCAGGGAGTTGTTGTAGCACGAAGTTCAGCGGCGACGACTTCTCAACGCAGATTGAACTATGGGTCGAATATTTTCTTCGGAATACTCGAACTCCCGTGGGACATCAGAACTCAGGACGCTCCCGCCCGATCGATACTCATACCGCGGGTTTCACGAGCACGGAGCATGACAGGTCCGAGGCACACCAGGAATATCGCGGAGATCAACCAGAACGGTGCACTCGTCCCCAGATTCGACTGAATAAAGGGAATCGACGCGACGATGAGAACTCCACCGAAGCATCGGGTGGCGGACTCCACGAACCCGGCGGCGGTTCCTCGTGCGTGCGTGGGGAATTGCTCGGCGGTGAACAGCTTGGTGAAGGGCACCAAACCCGTGCAGAAGAACGCACTGGTGAGTCCGAAAGCGACTGCGAGCGTTGTGTTGTCCGACAGCGCGAGCAGGCTGAAACCGAACCCGGCACCGAGGCTGTAGAGGAGGAAGGTCTTCTTACGGCCGAGTCTCTCGGCAAACTGCCCCACCGCGATCGCCCCCACTGCGCCGGTAATGACGATTCCGATGGTGGTGGCCAGTGCTGCCTTGTCCGACATCCCCATGTCCGAGTAGATCGTCGGCGCGTATACCAAGAGCACATAGGTAGCAGCACTTGCACCGGCGCAGATAAGCAGGCACAGAACGAAACGGCCGAGGAGCGGCTGACGAAACAAGGCCGCAGACTTGCTGCCTCCGTCGGTGCCTGCCTCGTATTCGGCCTGCACGATGGCGGTGATCCCGGGATCCAGGAGGCCGTCGTCGTGCTCGTAGCCTGCTTCGCGTTCCATCCGCTCCACCAGCGCCTGCGCTTCGGCTCCACGGTTCTCGAGCAACAGCCAACGCGGGCTTTCGGGCAGATACCGGTGGATGAACGGCACCGCCAGGATCGGAAGGCCACCGAGGAGGAACATGATGCGCCAGGCCAGTTCGACAGGAAGATGATCGACCATGGCAAGTGCGGCCGCTTGCGGAACGAGATAGCTCAGCGCGAGCACTGCGGACGCCGCGGCGATCATCCTTGCGCGGGATCGGGTCCCCAGCAGTTCCGAGAGCATCAGGTACGGAATCGGGAAGACCGCTCCGAGCGCGAGGCCGCCGAGAACGCGCATCGCCATGATCCAGCCGACGTCCGCCGACACTGCGCACAGCACGGAGAACAGTGAAAACAGCGTGACGCCCCAGAGCAGAACAACTTTGCGGCCATAGCGGTCGATGAGGCGGCCTGCGAGGGCTGCGCCCACGATGATGCCGGTGGTGGAGGCGATGCCGAGTTGGGCGGTGCCCTGGGCTGTCAGGCCCCAGGGCTCCTTGACCAGCAGCAGGATCGGGCCGATCACCCCGGTCTCGAACCCCTCGGCGAGCCAGATGACGGTCACGAGGATGGTGGTCAGCAGTGCTGTCCTGGTCATCGGTAGTCGGTCCAGGCGGGAGAGCAGGTTGGCCGTCACCATGGCACCCGGCGGGATAGTTGTTTCTTGCATGGGGCCTCCTTGGAGGGATATCTGGTCGGGCGAGACCACGATGGCCGGGCCGAGAATTCAGGCCGCGTCGAGGACCATGACCATGTGCGCGGACATGACCATTCCTCCTGCTTGCACCAAGCAGGTACGTGCGCCGGGGACCTGACGCGGGCCGCATTCGCCGCGCAGTTGGCGGACCGCCTCGATCATCAACTGCATGCCGAACTGGCCGGAATGGTTGAACGAGAGCCCTCCGCCTGAGGTATTCAGCGGGAACGATCCGCCCGGGGCGATTCGTCCGCCGCCGACGAATGCGCCAGCGCCGCCGGGCTCGCAGAACCCGAGCGCTTCCAGCGCTACCAGCACATTGATGGTGAATGCGTCGTAGATCTGGACCATGTCGAGGTCTTGGCGGTCGAGCTGCGCCATGGACAGTGCGTCATCGGCGATCGTGCGCAGCGCGCCGTTGTCGAGCCAGTCCTCGTTGCCGAGTGGGGTCAAGTGATGCCGGTAGGTGTCACCGAAACCTCTGATCGACACCGGTTTCTGCGCCAGATCGCGGGCACGGTCGGCGCTGGTCAAGATCATGGCACCGGCGCCGTCGTTGATCTGGCAGATGTCGAGCTTGCGTAGCGGGTCGGCAATACGCGGTGACGCGAGGTAGTCCGCCATGGTCAGCGGATCCTGACGCGCCGCGTTCGGATTGAGCTGTGCCCACCGGCGGGCGGCGAGCGCCACCTGGCCGAGATCCTCTGGCGCGCCGCCATATCGACTCGAGTACAGCTGGGCCAGCATGGCGTAGTACCCGACCGGATTGAGCATCCCGTACGGCGCCGCGAACTGACCCACAGGTGAGCGCGGGTCTTGGACTACCCCGCTGCGCGCACGACTCTTGTCCAAACGCTGTGTGCTGCCGTAGGTGACCAAGGCGACTTCGCACAAGCCTGCCTCGATGGCCGCCATCGCATGGACCAGATGGGTGATATTCGACTGGCCACCGACCACCGTGCTGTCGACATATCGAGGGTGAATACCGAGGTACTCGGCAACGAGCAGGGCGTTCGCCCGATCGTCCCAGTGCGCGAAGACACCATCGATGTCGGCCAGGCCGAGCCCGGCCTCGAGCAGTGCCAGGCGGGCTGCCCGGCATTGCAGCGACAGCGCCGTCGACCCGGCGGGCGCACTGCCCAGTCCCGCTTCACCCACTCCGACAATGGCGTATCGCCCCGTAAGAGCGCTCTTGTCCGCCATCTGTCAGTCCGTCCCGAGGGATGCGGCGATGATCTTGGCGCGGACATCCTTCTTGAGAACCTTGCCGACCGCACTGCGCGGCAACGTCTTCCAGAATTCGACCTGCTTGGGGGTCTTCAGGCTGCCGAACCGGTTCCGGCACATCGCGATGATGCTCTCGGCGGTCACCTCGGACGCCGGCTTCAGCTCGACCACGACGGTGAGCCGCTCGCCCCAGTCGTCGTCGGGCACGCCGACGACCGCGCAGTCCTGCACGCCGGGATGCGACCAGATCAGCTGTTCGATCTCACTGGGATAGATGTTGAACCCGCCGGAGATCACAACGTCTTTGCTGCGATCGACGACGTAGAGGTAGCCGCTCTCGTCGAAGACCCCGATGTCCCCGGTGTGGTGCCAGCCGAAGCGGTGAGCTTCGGCATTGGCCTCGGCATTGTTGAGGTACCCGGGAGAGACCAGCTCACCCCGGACCACGATCTCCCCGCGCTCGCCGGCCGGGACGAAGCCGCCGTCGTCGTCCATCAGCGCCACCTCACACGCCCCGGTCGGCCGACCGGCCGACGCGAGATGCCCGACGGCCGCATCACCGAGGGAATGATCCTGACGCGTGAGGCACGTGATCACTCCCGGCGCCTCGGACTGCCCGTAGAACTGAACGAACACCTGACCCCAGAGTTTCAAGCCTTCCTCGAGCTTGTTCACCGACATCGGTGCGGCGCCGTAGATCACGTACTCGAGGGAGGAACAGTCACGTGTCTGTGCGTCCGGGTGTGCCAAGAGCCGGTAGATCATCGTCGGCGGCAGGAAGATGTGTGTCACCTGCTCCCGCTCGATCAGCTCGAGGATGACCGCGGGGTCGGTCGACGGCGCTATCACGTTGCGTGTGCCGAAGGCGGACAGTCCCATTGCCGTCGCGCCCGCAGCGTGGGTCAGCGGCGCCACCACCAGGTGCACCGGGTCCTTCGCCGGTGCGGTGAACTGATTGACGATGCGGTAGGCGGCAAGCAGGCAGCGGTGGCTCTGCATGATCGCCTTGGGGCGACCGGTGGTACCTCCGGAGGCCTTGATCAGCGCGATGCTGTCGATATCGCGTCGTGTGTTGCAGGTGTGTCCCCGGTGGTCTCGTTTCCATGCCTCGGTACTGGGCCCGGGCGCTGTCCCCTCATCGAGCGCGATACATGCTGTGAGCGTGGGTACTTCGGACCGGATGCGGTCTATGTGCGGGAGGTACTGCTCGTGGTAGACCAGCGCCGACATTTCCGTGAATCGCATGAACCAGATCAGGTCCTCGATCTGGTCGCGGGCGTTGAGCGGTACGTAGGTGGCGCCCGCACGCAGGATCCCGAGCATCGCGACGAAGCCGTCGGGATGATTGGGGGACAGAATGCCGATGGTGCCGTTCGCGAGTCCTTCCTGGGTCAGTCCGTGTGCAATCGCGTGCGAGGCGACCACGACGTCCCGGTAGCTGAGCCGCAGTGTGTCGGACTGCAGGAACGTGCGCTCCGGGTATCGGGCGGCTCCGGCGTCGAAGAAGTCGGTGATCATCGGTCGTCCAGATCTGTCAGGGTGAATTGGGGGAGGACGGTGGTGTTGCTGACGCGTTCGAAGCGGACTTCGACGCGGGCGCCGACGCGGATGCGGTCGATCGGGCAGTCCACGATGTTGGTCAGCAGGCGTACGCCCTCGTCGAGGTCGATGAGGGCCACGGCATAGGGAACCTTGTCCACCATCGACGGATCGGCCGGAATCCGGCAGATCGTGAAGGTGTAGATGCTCCCCGCTCCCGCCGAGTCCACCCATTCGAGGTGCTCGGACAGGCACGCTGTGCAGAAAGCACGCGGATAGAACTGATGACGCCCGCAACTCTCGCAACGCTGGACCACCAGCCGCTCCTCGCGGGCTGCATCCCAATACGCTGCCGTCTCGGTGGTGGGGCGTGGTTCCGGACGCAGCACGTCGTCAGCCATTGGCTCGCAGTTCGAGGCCGGGTGCGACCAGCCGCACGTTCCGCTTGCTCCGCATCCGCCTGAGTCCGGCCATCACCTCCACGATCGACTGCTCGACGCTGAAGGTGTCCTCGACCGGAACGAGTGCGTCGATCTTCTTGTCGTCGTACATATAGCGCAGGATCATTTCGTCCGGCGAGAGGTGCCCGTACCGTTTGCGCAGTTCCGGCACGACCGGGTCGAGCTGCGGCGGTGTCTCGGAAACATCGCGCGAGCCGTTGTTCATCACCAGGTCCTTGACGTTGTCGTCGACGGGTAGCGGCAGCGTGCCGAAGTATCCGCACACGTACTTCTTCACCTCGTCCGGCACCACGCTGTAGCGCTCGGTGTTGAGCACGTTCATCACCGCTTGGGCGGCGACGATGGCGGGGAACGGCGTCGCCATGACAGGCGAGCCCAATTCCTCTCGCACCCGGCCGATCTCCTCGATCACCGCGGGCAGCTTGTCGGCGATTCCGGCCGCCTTCAGCTGCGCCTCCAGATTCGTCATGGCGCCGCCTGCGTACTGCGTCTGGTAATTCGCCGGGTCGTATTCCGCCGGGACTCCGACGGGGTAGTTCAGCTGCGCGGCGAGCTTGCCCAGGTAGTCGCCCACCTCGTCGAGTGCTCGGTCGTCGACATCGACGTGGAACCCCAAGGCGCGCAGATCCCGTGCCGTCGTCTGCGCCGCTGGCAGCGAGTTGCCGTTGGCCAACGGGTCGATGGCAGTCAGTATCTGATCCGCGCCGTACACCGCCGCCTCGAGCGCGACCTGCGGACCCATCCCGGTCAAGCAATGTGTGTTCAGTTCCAGCCGGGTGTCGCCGATCGCCGCGCGTAGTGCCGGTACCAGCGTCCGAGTGCGTTCGACCGTCAGGCTGCCACCGGCGTCGCCGAGGCAGATCGTGTCCGGGTCGAAGCGATCGATGACCTCGCGGGCCTGCCGGATGTAGAAATCATCGTCGTAGCCAGGGGCGAGGTTGAACACGAGAGCGATCGTGATCTTCGCCCCGAGCCGCTTCGCGGTATGGATCGCGGGTGCCACGTTGTCCCAGCAATGGAGGGAGTCGAGGACCGCGAAGTCACGGATGCCGTTGACGAACATCCGCTCGACGAAGAGTTCGTTGATGTCGGTCGGACGTGGATAAAAGCCGTGCAGCAAATTGCTGCGGATGGCGGTACGGAGGGGAGTTGCCGGGATCCGGTCACGCAGCAGACGCACCCGCTCGAACGGATCTTGTTGCAGGAAAAGGATTCCAGCGTCGAAGCCCACCATCGCGAGCGCCTCGACGGTACCGAAACCTGCTTGTTCGATCCTTTCCGCGATGGGCAACATGTGTTCGGTGCGCATCCGGGTCGCCCACAGGCATTGATGAGCATCCCGGAGCGTGCCGTCGGTCAGGCTGATCGTCCGGCGCCGACCTGTGCGCGCGTAGTCGGCCTCGACAAGGTTCCGAAGGTTGGCCAGCACTGGATTCACCCTTCCTGTTGCAGATGGATGCGGATACCGGGCGCTTGCACACTCAGCGTGGCGTAGCGGCCAGCACGCTCGAGCAATCCGCGGGCGAGGCTTTCGTAGGGTGTCAACGCTTCGTACGGCCGCACCGCGTTCGCCCTCCGCGGGATGGCGGCGACCGTGACTCCGGCCACCCAGGCGAGCAGTACCGCCTCATCGGTTCCGAGATCGGCTTCGACCGCCACCGAGGAGGCGTCGGGTGACAGCACCAGGCCGACCCGTTCCTGGAGGTCGGTGCGAAGGTCACCGTCCACCGTGCCGTACACCCCTTGCAGGAGCCTGCGCAGCACTGGTCGCAGGCTTTCGTATCGCGGCTCGCCATCGAAGTGGCACATCGCTTGTTCGGCGATCGCGCGGGCGAACGGGGCCACCATCGGCGGCGAGCCCATCTCACGGCGCACGAGCGCGCACTCTTCGGCGAACTCGTGCAGGTCTGCCCAGCGTCCACGTTCGCGAACGGCACTGCGCACGTCGGCTGCCACCTCACCCGGCAGTTGATGGACGTAGGTCGCCAGATCGAAAGGCCACGGCGCCGCAGCGGGAAAGCCTTCCTGGTCGGCGATTTCGGCAAGGATCGCATCGGCGGACAGCAGGCTGTCGATGTCGGGCAGATCCTTGAAGTGCTGCTCGGTGTGCAGGACGCGGATCAACGACGGCAGCGATGGCAGGGAGGCACCGTTGGCGACCGAGGGCAGCGCGGTGTCGATGCCGCTGACGCCGAGCCGGCCTGCCTCGAGAGCGACGACGGTTCCGAGCGCGGTGTGGCACCGCGTGTGCAGATCGAGAGGAGTGTCGCCGAGGGCCGACACCAGTGCGGGGAAAAGGGTGTGTGCCCGATCCGGTGTCAGTACTCCGCTCTCGTCCCGGAGCATCACCCGCGCGGCGCCTGCGGTGACGAGCGATTCCGCTCGCTGCGCGTAGATTTCGTCCGGCACACCGTCGTCGGCCGAATAGGGCAGGGCGGCAATGGCGGTCAGTCCCGCGGCGGTGGCGGAATCCAAGGCCGCCTTCAGGCGGGCGAGGTCCAGTAGCGGATCGAGCAGGACCACCTGCTGGATACCCGCCGCGGCCAGCGCCGACAGCCAGGCCTCGACCGCCGTGGGGCCGAGGACGTCGGCGCCCGGTCGTCCATGCCCGGTCAGCAGGTTGACGGTGGCGCGCAGCGGAACGGAGCCGTAGTGCCGAGAGGCGAGTTCCACCCGCTGCAACGGGTGCTCGTCGCGGGCTAAGCACTCGTCCAGGACTGCGGGACCGATCACCTCGACTGCCGCCAACCCGCTGGACGACAGCGCTGCGGCCGGGGCGAGGAGCATCCGATTGTCCAGTGCGCCAGACCAAACCACGGCTTGGCCGTCGGTAAGGCTCGTGTCGGTGAATGTCAGCCGGTGACTGCTCATGCCGATACTCCCGCCTCTGTGCTGGACATTCGAGTGCCGAGGTGCTGATCCCGCGAGGGGAGAAAGGTGTCCTCGACCCATCTCGTGGTGACCGATCCCTCGCGGAAGTGCGGGTGGGCGAGCACCGCGTGATGGAACGCCGCGGTGGTCGTCGGACCGCTGACCCGCAACCCGGACAACGCGGTGCTCATCTTCTCGATCGCCTCGGCCCGAGTAGGGGCGTGCACGATGAGCTTCGCCAGAAGCGAGTCGTAGTACGGCGAGACCCTGTACCCCGAATGACAGTGGGTGTCGACGCGAACGCCGTGTCCGCTCGGCGGTACCCATTCCTCGACCAACCCGGGACTGGGAAAGAACCCGCGGTCAGGGTCCTCGGCGTTGATGCGGCACTCGATCGCGTGGCCGTCCAGGACGATATCGTCCTGCGTGAAGGACAGCGGCAGGCCGGATGCGACTCGGATCTGCTCGGCCACCAGGTCTCGTCCACTGATCATCTCGGTGACGGGATGCTCCACCTGGATGCGAGTGTTCATCTCCAGGAAGTAGTAGCTGTTGTCGCGGTCGTCGACCACGAACTCGACCGTGCCCGCACCGACGTAGTCCACATTCCGCGCGAGGCGGACAGCGCTTTCCCCCATCGCCGCACGTTCGTTGGCCCCGAGCACCGGTGAGGGTGCCTCCTCGATCAGCTTCTGATGGCGGCGCTGCGTCGAGCACTCTCGTTCACCCAGATGCACGATGTTGCCGAATTGATCACCGATGATCTGGATTTCGATGTGCCGAGCTCGTTCGATGAACTTCTCGACGTACAGCGTGGGATCGCCGAAGGCCGATTCGGCCTCCGATGATGCGGATCTGAAGGCCTCGGGAAGCTTCTCGGCCGACTCCACGACCCGCATGCCACGGCCGCCGCCGCCGGCAGTGGCCTTGATCAGGACGGGAAAACCGATCTGCGTGGCGATCGTCAATGCCTCGTCCGGATCGGACACCGCCCCTGAGCCCGGCACGCACGGAACCCCCGCTTTCGCTGCCAAGCCAACCGCCGTGATCTTGTCGCCCATGCTCTCGATGGACTCCGGCGTCGGACCGATGAAGATCAGGCCCGCGTCGCCGCAGGCGCGGGCGAACGACGCTCGTTCGGACAGGAATCCGTAGCCGGGGTGCACCGCGTCGCACCGGGTCCGCTTCGCGGCCCGGACCAGCAGATCCGCCCGGAGGTAGCTGCGTGTCGCCTGGGGCGGGCCGATGACGACGACCTCGTCGGCCATCCGTGCGGCCAGGCTCTCGACGTCCGCCTCGGAGACACCGAGAACGGTGTCGATCCCGAGCGAACGGCACGCCCGGATGATGCGGACCGCGATCTCACCGCGATTGGCGACGAACACCTTCCGGATGTCGTGCTGAACAAAAGGGATGTCGCCGATCACGCCGCGCCCTCCGCCTCGGTGGGATCGACGATCATCAGGATCTGGTCTTGCTCGACCGCGTGACCGTGCTCGACGAGGATCGAATGGATCCGTCCCGCGGCCGGCGCCGCGATCGAGTTGAACATCTTCATGACCTCGACCAGGCACAGCGTCGCGGACGCATCGACTTGCTGGCCCTCCTCCACGAACGGCGGCTGGTCCGGCGCGGGCGTGCGGAAGAATGTGCCGGGCATCGGCGCCCGGATCGCGATCATCCGGTCCGGGATCTCGGCCGGCGCCGGCCTACCGATGGCAGGCGGGGCGGCAGCCGGGGCACTTGCCGGTGCGGCTACCCGCGTCTCGACGGCCGGGGTCGCTGCGATCGGAGTCGCTGCCGGAGCCTCGACCGGCAGCACGCTCAGGGGCGCGGCTCCAGGCTTGCGCGCCTGCAGGACGACATCTCCGATCCGAAGGTCGAGCGAATCGAGGTGCTCTGCGGTATCCAGCAGTTCAAGGATGCGCCGGACGTCTGCGTGTTGAAGATTCATGGTCCACTCCTCGGTGAGTTTCGCGATGGGATGTACGGTCAGGCCCGCATGGTGCGCGCGGTCGTACCGAGATGTTCGGGCAGGATGCGATAGGCCTGACGTATCCATTCGCACAGCATCGGACGGGTGTCGCGGGGGTCGATGATGTCCTGGATGCCGAACCGTTCAGCGGTTCGGAACGGGTTCTCCACGGGTTGGAACCGGGCATACAGCTCCTTGCGGAGCGCGGCCGGATCATCGCTTTCCGCGAGTGTGCGCCGGTAGGCGGCCTCGACTCCGCCCTCGATGGGGATCGATCCCCAGTGTGCTGTCGGCCAGGCCAGGCGCCGATTGATGCTGCCGCCACCCACCGGTCCGTAGGCGGCGCCGGCCAGTCCGTACGCGCGCCGCACGAACAGCGAGAGCCAGGGGATACGCGCCTGCTCGAGTGCCATCGACGCCCTGACGCCCTTGCGCAGGGTGCCCTTGTGCTCGGCATCGCTGCCGACGAAGGTGCCTGGCTGGTCGATCAGGTTCACCATCGGCAGGTGGAAGGTATCGGCCATGTCGACGAACCTGATGATCTTCTCGGCGGAGTCGACAGTCAACGAGCCGCCCAGCCACTGGGGGTCGTTCGCGAGGACCGCCACGGGATGACCATCGAGACGGGCGAGCATCGTGATCTGCGACTGTCCGAAATAACGTCCGATCTCGAACAAGCTGCCCTGGTCGAAAACCGAGGCCAGCAACTCGCGCATGTCGTACGAGTACTGCTTGATTGCCGGGATCGTCGTGGACAAGGCCTCGTCTCGGCGATACACCGGATCGGCGCAGGACCTCACCGGGGGAAGTTCATGGACGCTCGACGGCAGGTAGGACAAGAAGCGGGCAACGTGCTCGAGTGCCTCGAACTCGTCGGCGGCCTCGTTGTCGACGACGCCCGATCCGCGCGCATGGACACCCGCGCCCCCGAGCTCCGCATTGGTGACGTCTTCGCCCACGGCCTTCTTCACGACCGCCGGTCCGCCGGCGAAAAGGTAGGACCCCTCGGCGGTCATGATCGACAGGTGGCTCGCGCACACCCGCACCGCGCCGAGGCCGGCGGCGGCGCCGAGCGCGACGCCGACGACGGGGACGGTGCCCAACAGCTCCACCATCGGCCAGTGCGGGTATCCGGGAATCTTGGTGGCCGACATCTGCTCGAGAAGGTTGACGCTGCCGCCTGCGGTCTCGACCAGCCGGACCACGGGCCAGCGGTAGGTCAGCGCCAAGCGCTCGACGTACTGCCATTTCTCGGGGTTGGTCGCCTCCGACGACCCCCCTCGCACGGTGAAGTCCTCGGCGACCACGATCACCTCGCGGCCGTCGATCGTGCCTTGCCCGCAGATGACATTCGACGGTTCGACCGAGATCAGCTGCCCGTGTTCGTCGTAGCGGGCCGAGCCGGTCATCATGCCGATCTCGCGCCATGATCCGGTGTCGACGAGTCGCTCGATGCGTTCGCGCGCTGTCAGACGCCCGCGGGAGTGCTGGCGCTCGACCTTGTCGGGTCCGCCCATCGCCAAGGCGAACTTCCGGCGTTCGGCCATTTCCGCTTCGAACCACGGCCGCCCGGTGCTGTCCGCGGCGCTGGTGCCGACGGTCAGGGCCGGGGAAGCCGCTCGGGGTTCGATCTGGGTCATGGTGAGGTTTCCTGTCTGGTCAGGGATGCAGGTCAGCGAACCGCCGCAGCCGGGAGTACTTCGGCGAGGTGCACGCGGACGTCATACGTCGAGCGGGCCACGAGGGCGCCCGCGTCGGCGAGTGCCACAAACTTTTCCTCCACGGTCGCACCCTCGGCGTCGCGCGGCGCGTGACCGAACGGCAGCGCTGTCGGCAAGGAGTCGCCGGCACGCCCGGCCACCATCGCGATGATCGGAACCTCGATTCGTCCGTCCGCCACCGCGCCCGCCAAGTCGACTTCCTGGCTGCTGGAGGGTTCACCGAAGACCACCACCGCGCGGGTGTTCGGATCACTCGCGACGAGTTCGACACCTTCGGTGAGCGTGATGCCAACCGTCGGCGTGCCTCCGATGGACATCTGCACACTGGTGCCCAATCCCCATATCCGCATCAACATCGCCAGTTCGGAGGCCATGCCGCCGCTGCGCGAGACGATGCCCACCGAACCGGCGGCGAACCGCTGCCACGGTTCGTCACCCCCGGGACAACCGATTCTGCCCACGCCGGGGACGACGACGCCCTGAGAGTTCGGTCCGATCACACGGCAGTTGTGCGCTCGCGCGACCTCGAGCGCCCGAAGCCAACGATGCTGGGGAACGTTCTCCGCGCTGACCACGATCAGTGCCAGACCTGCCTGCGCCGCCTCCACGACCGCATCGGCCGCGGCCTGTGGCGGTGCATAGCTCATCGCCACCTGCGCGCCCGTCGCCGCGACGGCCGCGGCGACGGTGTCGAAGACCGGCACCCCGTGCACGACCGAGCCACCCTTGCCGGGCGTGACGCCCGCTGCCACCTCGACACCGGAATCGAGCATCCAGCGGGTCTCCAGCTGGCCCTGCCTACCGGTGATGCCCTGTACGAGAAGCCCAGGACCATCTTCGAGAAGTCGACGAATCATCGGACAAGCCCTTCCAGTTCATGCGGTGACCGTTCCATCGCGGTCAGCAGTCGGTCACATGCTTCTTCGAGCGAGGCTGCGCGATCGAGTACCAGCACACCTGGCAAGCGTTCTTTCAGGATTGCGTGGGCCTGCGCTTCGTTCGGTCCGGCCAGCCGGACGACAGTGGGCACGCGAGACGCGTCGAATCCGGCCCGGTCGGCTGCGGCAATGAACTCGAGCGCCACGCCATGCGCATCGGCGAGACTGAGCACAGCGCCGCCGAACAGCACCCCCCGAAGACCGGGTACGGACAGTGCGGAAGTGAAAAGTGTCTGCAGCTTCGCACTACCGGCACCTGGCGACGCGTCGAGATAGCAGGCCGGGCGGATGCCGAGGTCCGTCAGGTAGTCCAACCCCAGAAGTCCCGCACCACCACCCGTGATCATGCAGGCAACGTCGCCGTCCAACTCGAAGAACTTGACGCCTGCCCGGTTCGGCTCGGCTGCGTCGGCCTCGCGCACCGCCAGTTCGCGTGGGGTGAGGGCGCGGTCCAGCGCAGCCTCGGGTTCGACCAGCGGTGTCGGCCGAAGTGCCTGTGCGGCCGGATGACCGTGGGGGTCGAATTCGACCGCCACACCGACGGCGACCAGTCGTTTACCGTCCCACCGGAAGGGGTTCACCTCGATGAGGGCGGCCTCCGCGGTGCAGAATGCGGTCCACAGGACCTGCAGCGCACGGGTGAGCGCACCGCGCAGGCCGGCATCGTGGACAGCCGCCTCGTCGAGCAAGGCGGCCACCGTGTCGTCGTCGAGGCCGTCCGTCAAGCCGACCGTGACGGCGGCCGCTCGACGTGCGTCGAATCCGACACCGCCGGTGGCATCGGCGCGCACGATGGCGCCACGCGTGGTCTCGTCGAGGGCGATGGAGAGGTAGCACTCCTCCCCATCGACGTACTCCTCCACCACCGCGGGCGCGCCACCTCGAACCGTTGCGACGACCGCGGAGGACAGCTCGTCCCGAGTCCGGCAGATATGCACGAGGCCGGCCAGGCCCTTGCCGCTGCCTGCGATGTCGGGCTTCACCACCCATGGTGGCCCGAAGCCAGGCTCGTCGGACGCCAGTGGCCGCTCATCCGTCACCACGACCAGCTCGGGCGTCTCGACACCGGCCCGGCCCAGCCATGGCATCGCGGCGCTCTCAGTGGCGCGGGGCATCGCGTCTCCCTTCATTCAGGGCCCTCGGGTGGTGGGCCGTTGCAGTCACGTAACACTGTGATGCAGGTAACTGATTCAAGGAAGAAGGCACTGACTACCACCGTGATCGTCATCGTCGATCACTCCGGCTACCATCGCGGCATGCGATCGGAACAGCTGCGATACCTGGAGGCGGCGATCCGCCACGGTTCACTGCGCAAGGCGGCCCAGGAGGTGGGCGTCGGGCAGCCGACACTCAGCCAGCAGATCCAGCGCCTCGAGGAGGATCTCAACGTCATCCTGCTGATCCGCCGCGCCAACGGCGTCCTCCCCAGCGCCGAGGCCCGGATTCTGCTCCCGCACATACGGCAGGTGCTGCAGGCCAACCGTGCCCTTCGTGAGGAGGCCGGTCTGATCAACGGGCTGCGCAGCGGCAGCGTCCGTCTGGGTGCGGTCGCCACGGCCAGCCAGATACTGCTACCGAGAGTGGTTCCGCTCTATCGGAACTCGTTTCCCAACGTGCGCTTCTCGGTGTGGGAATCCGGCTCCCAGGCTGTGCGCGACAGCGTGATCAGCGGCGAACTCGATCTCGGGTTGGTGGTGGGTACCGGCGATCCGGCCTCCTCCGCCGGCCTCACCTCGACCGACCTGATCTTCGATGAAGTCCTGCTGTGCGTGTCCCGGCATCATCCGCTGGCCGGCAAACCAACCGTCAGCCTCGACGACCTCGAGGGCCAGTCCTGGGTGGTGTCCGCGCACGGCTACGCCCTCCGGGAGTTGGTGGACCGTGTGTTCTCACCACCGGCACAAGACATCGTCTACGAGACGACCACCCCGCAAACCAGCCTGCTCATGGTCGCCGCCCAGGTGGGTATCGCCATGCTCCCTCGGCATGCGCTGCGCGGCTACGGCGCCGACGAGATCGCCACGCCCGCAACGGAATGGGACCCACCTCGGCTGACCGTCTGCCTGATCAGGCGGACCGACACTCAACCAGCGCCCGCAGCGCGAAAGCTCATCCACGCACTGCGCGAGGTCAGCGCGGAATGGTCGCGCAACTATCCGCAGAAGCCGCCGCTACACACCTCACAGTAGGCGCGGTCAGTGGACTGGCTCGCCGTGAAGTTCCCGTCCCATGGCATATGACCAGCCGCGGTGGTGTCGTACGACTTCACCGTCGAGGGTGCCTCGAGCAGCCCGGTCAGCAACAAGAAGATGCAGCACATGACGGACCTGGCCGCGCACTCGGGTATGCCGGTCGTCTATCTCACGGAATCGACCGGAGTCAGGATGCCCGACATCATGGGTGCGGCGACGCTTGTACCCGACCCCTCGACCGTTCACATGCGCATATCGATTCGGCGATATGGCTCAAAGGAGAGCGTATTCGGACCTCACACTTGCTCGCGTCCGGCCGATCCTTTCGCACCATTGGTCGTGCAGTGTTCTCCAGACTTCGGTGGCGGTGCGGGTCCACTTCATTTCCAGCTCTGCCGCGGCCAAGGCGGGTTTCTCTCTTTCGAATTCGTTGTCCGCGTGTGCGGCGCGGTCGACCAGTTCGCTCCAGCGAGCGAAGTCCTGATGTAGTGCGTCTTCGATCGTCTTGCGCATTGCAGCTCCTTCGTGCGTTGTAGTGATCTTGTGGACCGAATTCTCGAAAACAGGGGATCGGGTTCCGGCGACGTGGTCGGGTAGCGCGGACCCGGGAAGCAAGAGCCGCTGAGGCTCGCCGATGCAGCAGTTCTGGTGTTGTGGAAACGCTTAGCCGTTCGGCAACGTCACGCAATCGTGGCTACCGACTCGTTACTGCTCCGCCCGCCGCGATGTCGCGGGGGTCGATCTTCGATATGAAGGCGAGAGGGGAAGATTGCAGATCGCGAGCGAGTCGGTTGCGGACTTCTGCTCGCCGACCTCGTGGGCAACTTGCGGGACGTGCGGTCGTTGCGACCTAGCGCCTACATGGCTGCCGACCTTCCCGGCCGTCTTTGATATCAGCTTGGTCACAGTTTACGCACAGTCGGTTAACTATGCATAGAGGAATGCGGAAGCCGCTTCAGGAAAACCGCAGGTGCGCCACGGTCCCGTCGTGCATCCAGTGAGTTTGCCAGCTATATGTGATGCATGTCACGTCCATTCAGGTTGACACCCGGTTGAGGCGGCTTGCCCGTTTCCGCCCGCGGCAGCGAGCACGTGCCAGCACCGCGACCTGCGCGGCCGCAGTCAGGGAGGCCGGATGCGCCACAGGTCGCCGCGGACCCTTGTTTCGGCGGCTTCGGGTTGCCGTGCCGGTGCAGCGTCGCCCCAAGATTTGCCGGTCAACCGGCACGCTGCCCTGGGCCGTGGCTTGGCCCGAGAACAAGTGCGAGTCGTGATCGACGCGGCCGTCGACGAACTCGACCCGCTGGTCGGGGAGCACCTTCGCAGGCAGAAAAAGCAGGTATGTGCGTAGGTAGTTCTCCGGTCGCTGATCGTGCTCGCGGAAAGAAGGCTGCAGGGGACAGGTCAGGCATCACCTCTCGAGGACACTCATGAATCCACAGAATCGGCAGCATGCAGTTCACGATGCGCGCTCTCCGTCCGCGAAGCGGCCACAGCCACTACGTGTACTGGTCCGGGAGACGAGCCCGAGGACAGCCGGCAGCCAGGAAGAGCGAGGGTTCGAACGGGCACTCTTGAATGCGCCGACGTCGGTGTGGCACGTCGACGACGCGCCCTCGACAGCACCGGTCCAATGCTGACACCTGCCGGGGGAGCGGGATTCCCTGCGCACGGTGATGCGCACTTGCGGATCTGGCTGGGCGGAACGGCCTTCGACTATCGAGCCGCTGTTGCCGCGGCACACAACCTGATCGGCGATTGGCAGCGAAAGCCCTGGTGCGCAATCGAATTGATCCTCCATACCGCCGAAGAATGCCTGCCCGAAACCCGCTTGCCGAACGAACGATTGTTTCTCGGCCCGTGACCGTAGGGCGAAATGCGTGTAGCAGCCGAAAGATTCAGAGTTCGGATTGCTTGGCGACCCACGCTGCGATCTGGGTGCGCGAGGTGAATCCCAGTTTGGTCAGGATATGTTCCACGTGTCCCTCGGCGGTGCGCTGCGAAATCACCAGCCGGGCGGCGATTGCCTTGTTGGTCAGACCTCGAGCGACGAGATCAGCGACCTGGCGCTCACGCTTGGTCAGATTCCCCGCCGGACGACGGACCGGCGTGGCTTCGGATTCGTCGCCGAGCGCGAAGCGCGCCGCGGCATCGAGACTCATCGCGGCACCCTCCCGGCAGGCGGCCTCGAATGCCCGCTGTCCGAGCGCCTTGCGGCTGTTCCGGGCGCATTCCTCACGATAGACGAGCAATGTGCGAAACATGAATACGGAGCTGCAGGCAATCTGGCCCAACGAGTCGGCGGCGCCCATCAAGACGGCTGCGCGCCGGGCATGGTGCCGTTCGTCGGCGATCCAGGCCAGCGTTTCCGTACAGGCCGCGGCGACGAGCGGATCGGCCACCAGTTCGGCCAACCGAAGACCTTCCTTCAACCATGGCTCGGCCCGGTTGGACTCGCCCCCTCGCCACTCCGCGAATCCCGTTACCCACATCGCCCACGACCGTTCCAACAATTCTGCGGATGATTCGGTAGTGGCGAGCGTCTTCTCGAGACAGGAGATGGCCTGCGACGTGTGGCCTTGCAGTGCATGAGCCCATCCAAGCAAGAACTGGGCGTCCAGCTGCAATATGAGGTCGCCGCGTGCTTCGTATACTCCTACCGCGTCGGCCAAGTTTTTGCAGGCGCGGGCCAGATCACCGTCCTGCTCGGCGAGAGCCTTGGTGCCCTCGGAATGCGCAAGTAAGGCTCCGACCCAGGGGTCCGCCGTCTGCTCGGCCAGGGTCTGGAGTTGCGCCACATAGGCTGTGGTGGCTGTTGGCTCACCCTGCATCGCGGCCATCGCAGTGGCACCGTAGAGTGCCTTGGCTCGGTCGGCGGTCTGCACACCGGTCGTATGGGCGAGCACGCGTTCGCACCAGTGACGTCCCTCGCTGAGCCGCTCACGCAAAACCCAGAAGGGATAGAGGGCGGCGACAATCCGCAACCCGCTCTCGCTCGACTCGGTCAGGCTGAATTCCAGCGCCTTCCGCAGATTCGGCAACTCACGTTCCAGTCGGGCAACCCACTGCGGCTGATGTGGGCCGATCCATTCCGCTTCTGCTTGGAGAGCCAATTGCTCGCACCAATCACGGTGGCGCTGAAGGTATTCTGGGTAGTCTCCGCTGTTTTCGGCTTTCTGCCTCCCGTATTCTTGGACGGTCTCGAGCATCCGGAAGCGGATCGTGCCATCTGTTTCTTCGCGGATCAGGATCGACTTGTCCACCAGCGCGGATAGCGCATCGAGCAATTCCGCCTCGGTCAAGATGGTGCCGCACGCTTGTTCGGCGGCGTCGAGCTCGAAACCGCCCGAGAACACCGACAGCTGGTTCCATAGTTGCTGCTCGACCGTGGTGCACAGGTCATAGCTCCAGCCGATGCACCATCGCAGGGTCTGCTGTCGCATCGGGGCATCACGGCTCCCGCGAGTCAGCAGGGCATATCGGTCGTCCAGCCGGGTCAAGATCTGCTCGGGCGACATCGTCCGAAGACGGGCTGCTGCCAGCTCGATCGCCAACGGCAACCCGTCCAGTCGGGCACAGATCCGCGCCACGCCGAGGCTGGTGTCGTCGGTTACCGTGAAGCCCGGCACGGCCGCGGCAGCTCGTTCGGCGAACAAGGTCACAGCGTCGTACGTGGCCGCTCTTCGCAACGCCGGCATGTTCGTCGATTCGGGAATCCCCAACGGGGGCACCGCAAACACCGACTCCCCACCCACGCTCAGAGCCTCGCGGCTGGTCGCCAGAATCCGTAACTGCGAGCAGGTCCGCAACAGCGATTCGGTCAGTTTCGCGACCGCATCGATCACCTGCTCGCAGTTGTCCAGCACCAGCAGCAGACTGCGCGGGGACAGCAGTTCCGCCAGCGCTTCGAGGACGGGTCGCGCATCGCGGGTTCGCAAGCCGAGAGTGGCGGCCACGACGTCGACCACCAATGTCGCATCCCGTAGATCACCCAGCTCGACCAGCCACACGCCATCGGCGAAATCACCCTTCACCTTCTGGGCGACGCGCAGTGCGAGCCGGGTCTTGCCGACCCCGCCCATCCCGGTCAGCGTCGCCAGACGCGACCCCACCAGCAGGTTCTTGACCTCGGCCACCTGGATCCGCCGATCGACAAAGCTGGTCAGTTCCAACGGCAGGTTCCCGACACCTGTCGCAGGTGCAGGTGCAGGCGCCGACGTCGCAACTGATGCACGCTCAGCTCCCAGATCGGTTCGCAGGGCCATCTCGTCGACCGCGAAACCATGATTGCGCTCTACCTGCCGCAGTTGCTCTCCCAACGCCGCAGCGGTCGGGCGGTCCCGCGGCTCGCGCGACATCGCCGACTCGATCACCGCGCACATGTCGCCCGGGATTCCTCTCTCGCGCAGATCAGGGACCGGTTGCTTCGTGATCCGCAGGAACTGCGCGACCACCTGCTCACCGCTGCGACGCTCGAAAGCCGCATGCCCGGTCAGGGCACAGAACAATGTGGCCCCCACCGCGTACACATCCGATGCCCGGCTGGGGGCCTCCCCGCTCAGCACCTCGGGAGCAATGAACGCCGGCGAACCGGTGATCGTGCCGGTCGCTGTCTCGAACCCACCGGTGATGTGGGCGATACCGAAGTCCGTCAACGCAGGTTCGCCGTAGTCGGTGAGCAGGATGTTCCCCGGCTTTATATCGCGGTGCAGAACTTCGGCCCGATGCGCCGTTTCCAGCGCACCCGCGATCTTCACCCCGAGGTGCAGCACTTCTGGCAGCGGTAGCGGGCCGTCGCGGCGAATGCGCGCATCGAGCGAGCCGCGAGCGTGGTACGGCATCACCAGGTACGGGCGACCGCTTGCGGTCTCACCGACCTCGAGCATGTCGACAATGTTCGGGTGCCCTGTCAGCCGCCCCATCGCGCGTTGCTCGCGAAAGAAACGCTCCCGATTCTCGTCGAGTTCGCCAGTGAGCACCTTCACCGCCACCGTGCGGTCCACATCGGTCTGGGTGCATCGATACACCTCCCCGAACCCGCCCCGTCCGATCTCCTCCGCTTGTGCGAAACCGGCAGCGTTCAACTCCGTGACGACGTCAACACCAACATCACGCTGTGTCTCGAGCGGATCGATCTCAACCATTGTCGACTCGTGAGCTACCCGGCGGGCACCAGCCAGAATATCCCGGCAGGTCACTTGCGGCCATGGCGCCCGCGCGTGCTGAGTGCCGCGCTGCTCTTTGTGTCCGGGACCCCTGCCGAAAATTCAAAAAACACGGTTCCGTGGCATATCTGCCGCGAAACCGTGTCATTGAGTGTCCGAAGGGGGACTTGAACCCCCACGCCCGATAAAGGGCACTAGCACCTCAAGCTAGCGCGTCTGCCATTCCGCCACCCGGACCGGTGTGTTCTGTTGTGTCCGTGGCGACTTGGTGTCGCCAACGGATCATGATCATAAAGGGGTGGGTGGGCCGATTGCCAAATCGGCAGGTCAGGCGGGGATATGGACGCGGTCGGCACCGATGCGATCGATACGGTCGCGACCCCAGGCGCCGAGCGGTTCGAGGGCGCGATTGAGGGCCGAACCCAGCTCTGTGAGTTCGTATTCCACGCGCGGCGGGATCTCCGGGAAGATCTCGCGGGTGACGATGCCATCCTCCTCGAGCTCGCGCAGCTGCTGGATGAGCATCTTCTCCGAGACGCCCGGCAGCCCGCGGCGCAGCTCGCCGAAGCGGCGCACGCCGTTCACCTCGAGCTCCCAGAGGATCAGCGCCTTCCACTTGCCGCCGATCACGTCCATGGCCGCGTCGATGCCGCAGAAGTATGGTCCCGATCTCTTTGCGCCCATCGCCGCACCTCGCTAGCTGCTCACACACGTATTGGTAAGTACCCGACTGAATAGTAGGTACTTGTCGACGCAACGCCACCCGAGCACTGTTGATTCCAGCGCGCTGACCACAACGTTTTCAACCCCAAGGAGTTGACCCCGCGATGGCGGAAATCCAGCAGACCTCGGTGACGGTCCTCGGTCTCGGCGCGATGGGCCAGGCCCTGGTGTCGGCCTTCCTGAAGACGGGACGACCCACCACCGTCTGGAACCGGACCCCCGGCAAGGACGCCGACCTCGTCGCGGCAGGCGCGGCAGGCGCCGCCACCGTGGACGAGGCCGTACTGGCAGGCGAGGTGATCGTGGTCGTGCTGCTCGACCACGCCTCGGTGCACGCCGCGCTCGATCCGGTCGCCGAGCGACTGGCGGGCAAGCAGCTGATCAACCTGACCAGCACCGCACCCGAGGAAGCGCGCGAGCTGGCCCGGTGGGCCGAACAGCACGGCATCGACTACCTCGACGGCGGCATCATGGCGGTGCCGCCGATGATCGGGCAGCCCGGCGCCGCCATCCTGTACAGCGGGTCGCGCACAGTCTTCGACGACAACCGCGAGTTGCTCGAATCCGCCGCCGCCGCACACTATTTCGGCGACGACGCGGGCCTCGCCGCCACCTGGGACTTCGCCCTGCTGTCGAACATGTACGCGATGTTCGCCGGGTTCATGCACGGCGCGGCACTGGTGCGCTCCACCGGCGCGTCGGCCAGTGCGTTCGCCGAACGCGCGACCGCGTGGATCACGGCGATGGCCCAGCTCCTGCCGGAATACGGCCGGATCATCGATACCGGCGACTACACCACCGACGTGCAACACCTGGCCTTCCACAAGGCCGCGGTGGACGCGATCGTGCGCGCCAGCCGCGACGCCGGAGTCGCGCTCGATCTGGTCGGCCCGATCAAGAACCTCATCGACCGCCAGGTCGCCGACGGCCACGGCGCCCTCGCCTTCCCGCGCACCTTCGAAGAGCTGCGCTGACCCACCCGCCGAACCCCGCAACCCGCCGGTGACCAGCGATTTGTACCGCGATTTGGCCCCAGACGCCGCATCCGTTAACCTTGCTGAGCACCACCGGTCCGGGTGGCGGAATGGCAGACGCGCTAGCTTGAGGTGCTAGTGCCCTTTATCGGGCGTGGGGGTTCAAGTCCCCCTCCGGACACCTGTGCTAAACCCAAAGTCGGCCCCGACAGCAGCGAGCTGCTGTCGGGGCCGATACCGTATGTCGAGGTGGAGGGCCCGGTAGAGCTCCGCTTTGTCGGATCGCGCTCCCGCGGCGAGGACGGCCGAGATGTCGCCGAGGGAGTCGATGAGCTGGCGTATCTCGGTCTCGGTCAGTCGGGGGATGGTGGGCAGGTTCTGTAGCTCTGTCTGTGCTGCTGCCTTCTCGGCGTGGGCGGTGTTCATCGCGGCGACGAGGACTTGGGGGTCGACTCCTGCTTCGATGGCGGCGAGGTGGCGTTCGAGCTTGGCGTCGGCGTCGGCGATACGGCGGCGCAGCAGTGCGCGGTGTGTGTCGTGGTCGTTGTCGTTCTGGGCCGTGAGCAGGCTGGCGATGGTGTGGTCGCGATGGGTCCGATGGAACAGGGTGGCCAGCCAGCGGTCGATCGGTGCGACGAGGTGGTCCTCGCGCAGGTTGACCGAGGGCGGGTGCTCGGCCAGGACAGGGCTGGCGGGAGCCAGGGTTTTGGCGCGGCAGCGGTAGTAGACGGTCCCGCTGACCACTTCGGCCTGCATCTTGCGGCCGCAGACGTCGCAGCGCAGCAATCCGCGCAGCAGGTACTCGCGTGGGGAGGGTTTCCTTGTGCGTTCCAGGCGGCCGCGGGCGCCGATGCCGGTGCTGGCGCGGCGTCGGCGGATGAGTTGGGCTTGGGTGAAGGTTTCGACGGTGACGATGGCGGGGTGTGCGGGTTTCTTGGATCGGATGATGCGGTGGTTGGGGGAGCGGCGTAGGCGGGTGATGTGGCCTGCGGCGACGTCGTCGGGGTCGAGGAGTTCTTCGTGTTTGTTCCAGCGGCCGAAGATGGCGTAGCCGGTGTAGCGAGGGTTCTGCAGGATGGCGGAGACGGTGCTGGCTTGCCAGCCGTCTTGGGATCGGTGCCGGTTCTGTTCGGGCCGGTGTGCTGAGGGGCAGGGGAT
>NZ_BDBP01000030.1 GCF_001613045.1 Nocardia lijiangensis NBRC 108240
GGCCGCGGCGCTGGCGTCGGCCGCGGGCACCAATGGCGCGACGGCGATGCGCAGCGCGCCGCCGCGGGTGCCCGCCGAGGAACTCGTCGGCGTGCACGCGCAGGCCACGAAGCTGGCCGAATGGCTCAGCCTCGCGCTCGACGAACCCGAGCTGCTCAAAACCCTCGGTGCCACACCGCATCTCGGGGTGCTGATCACCGGGCCCGCCGGTGTCGGCAAGGCCACCCTGGCCCGCTCGGTGACCGCACCGCGGCGCATCGTCGAACTGGACGGGCCCTCGGTCGGCGCGGCGGAGGGCGGCGCTCGGCTGCGCGAGGTGGCCGAGGCGGTCGCCGATGTCGCGTCCGGGCGCGGCGGGATCCTGCTGATCACCGACATCGATGCACTGCTGCCCGCCGACCCCGAGCCGGTCGCGACGCTGATCCTCGACCAGTTGCGCGCGGCGATGGCCGAGACCAGCGTGGCGTTCATCGCGACGACCGCGCATCCGGCCGGTGTGGACGCGCGGCTGCGCGCGCCGGATCTGTGCGATCGGGAACTCGCGCTTCCGCTGCCTACCGCGACGATGCGCAAGGCGCTGCTGGAGCAACTGCTGCGCAAGGTGCCGACCGGTGATTTGAAACTCGAGGCGATCGCTTTGCGCACACCGGGTTTCGTGGTGTCGGATCTCGCGGCGCTGTGCCGGGAGGCGGCGCTGCGCGCGGCGTCGCGGGTCAGCAAGGAGCAGGCCGACCCGCGCCTGACCCAGGAGGACCTAGTCGGCGCGCTGGCGGTGATCCGTCCGCTGTCTCGTTCCGGCATGGAGGAATTGGCCATCGGCAGTCTCGGCCTGGACGACGTGGGCGACATGGTCGAGACCAAGCAGGCGCTCACCGAGTCGGTGCTGTGGCCGCTGCGCCATCCGGATTCCTTCGCCAGGCTCGGCATCGAGCCGCCGCGCGGCGTGCTGCTCTACGGCCCGCCCGGCTGCGGCAAGACCTTCCTGGTGCGGGCGCTGGCGGGCTCGGGCCAGCTCAGCGTGCACGTGGTGAAGGGCGCGGAGCTGTTGGACAAGTGGGTCGGCGCATCCGAGCGCGCGGTCCGCGAATTGTTCCAGCGGGCACGGGATTCCGCGCCGTCGCTGATCTTTCTCGACGAGGTGGACGCGCTCGCGCCGCGGCGCGGGCAGAGCTCCGACTCCGGCGTCGGCGACCGGGTGGTCGCCGCGCTGCTCACCGAGCTCGACGGGGTGGAGCCGCTGCGGGACGTGGTGGTACTCGGCGCGACGAACCGGCCCGAGCTGATCGATCCCGCGCTGCTGCGGCCCGGCAGGCTGGAGCGGCTGGTGTTCGTGCCGCCGCCGGACGCCGCGGCGCGGCTGGAGATCCTGCGCACCGCGGGGCGGTCGGTGCCGCTCACCGACGACGTCGATCTCGTCGCACTGGCCCAGGACCTGGACGGCTACTCCGCCGCCGACTGCGCCGCGCTGCTGCGCGAGGCGGCGCTGGCGGCGATGCGCCGCGACGTGGCCGCCGCCGACGTCAGCGCCGCGGATCTCGCCGCCGCCCGTGCGGTGGTGCGTCCGTCGCTGGACCCGGACCAGGTCGAAGCGCTGCGCAAGTACGCGGAAAACCGCAGCTGACAGACATTCGACATGCGGCGGCAATCCGTCGGCAATCACCGGTTCGGCGCCGCGGCGCGGGTATGTTGCCCAGGTGCGGCGATGGATCGGCGACGGAGTCGACGTGGTCACGGCCTTCCTCGGGGCCGCGGTCGCGGGAATCGCGCTGTTCCTGCCGATCACCTTCAGCTGGACCGCGCAGAGCACCCCCTACCGGATCGCCAGCCTGATCAACAGCGTGCCGCGCGGCGCGACGATCGGCATGATCGTCGCGGTCACCGTCGCGGTGCTGATCACCACCTTCGCCAGGCCGCTCACCGGCTGGATCGTGGCGTTCGGCGGCGCGCTCGGTCTGTTCGTCAACCACTTCGCCGGCCGCAACGTCTCCTCCGCCGACCTGCTCACCACGCTGAACTACATCGACGTGGTGTTCGGCGGAATCCTGTTGGGCGCGTTGGGCACCGCCGCACTGCGCAGACCGGACACGGCCTTCGGCTACGCGCTCGGCGCGGCGAGCTTCTTCGTCTTCGGAGACCTCGCCGACCTGCTCGACCTGTCCGATCAGGACCCGTGGGCGATACTCGAGACACCACCGCGCTGGATGATCGGCACCGCGGTGGTGCTGCTGTTCGTCGCCGTCGCCCGCCATCGCAACCGGGTCGGACCGCACAGCGACTCGACCGTGCCGATCGATCTGCCGATCGCGCCGATCCTCGCGGCGACCGTGCTCGGCCTGATCGTCCTTGCGGCGACCGAATGGCTGGCGGGCCAGTACAACAACGTCTCGGCCCCGGGCGACAACCGGCTGGAGATCTCGATCGCCGTCGCGGCCACCATCATCGCCGCGCTCATCGCGGCCATGCTGCTGCCGGGTCGCGACGGGATCGGCGTGCTGCTCGCGGTGAGTCTGGTCGCGACCGCCGACGCGCTCGGTTACGCGCCGCGGCCCTGGTGGAGCGTCTTCGCGGTGCTCGCGCTCACCGCGCTCGGCCTGTTCGCCGGTCTCCGCGCGCCCTCGCCGTTCCTGGCGCTGCTCGCGCTGATGGGCGTCACCGTGTTCGCGTTCGTCGACGCGCACGGCGACGGCGCCGTGCACTACATCGTCGCGACCGTGCTGCTCACGGTGACCACCGGATACTGCTGCGGCGCCGCCCGGCCCCACTACGGCCCCAGCGCCGTGCTCGCCCTCGGCGCGCTCTTCCTCCCGAGCATCGTCACCGCGCTGCCGGTGGAGGACGAGACCTGGCCGCCGCGGGACAATATGGCCGCCGCCACGACTCCGGGCCGGGTGGCCTTGGTGATCGTGTCCGGCTGTGCGATCGCCCTGCTCCTGCTGTACCGGCTGCGGCAGCACCCGCACCGCAAACCCGCGCCCCCTGCGCGGGAAGACAAGGTAGCGGACATATAGCCGAGGCGCGCCGACATGGCTGACGCCATAGTCGGCGCTCACGCGAAAAACCCTGGCTCCACGTAGGCTGAAACCGCACCACCGCCCGCCACGACCTGACGGAGTGCAGTTTGCTCGTAATCCTGCTCGCGCATGCGCTTGCCGCACTGGCCGCGCCGCTGTGCGTACGGGTATTGGGCCGCAACGCGTTCGCGGTGCTCGCGCTGGTGCCACTGGCCGGCTTCGGCTGGGTGGTCGCGAATTGGAATAGCACGCAGCAGGTTCGGCTGACCTGGGCGCCCGGCATCGCGATGAACATCGATCTGCGCTTCGACTCGCTGGCGGCCGTCATGGCCGCGCTGGTGCTCGGTGTCGGCACGCTCATCCTGCTCTACTGCACCCGCTACTTCGAGGACGACGAACCTCGGCTCGGTCTGTTCGCCGCCCAGTTCGTCGGCTTCGCCGGAGCCATGTTCGGACTGGTCACCAGCGACAACATGCTGCTGCTCTACGTCTTCTGGGAGACGACGACGGTGCTGTCGTTCCTCCTGGTCGGCCACAACGCCGAGCGCGCGATCAGCAGGCGCGCCGCTCTGCAGGCCCTGCTGGTCACCGGCGCGGGCGGGCTGACCATGCTGATCGGCATCGTCGTCCTCGGGCAGACCTGCGGCACCTATCTGCTGTCGGATCTGCTTGCCATGGACAACCCGCCGAGCGGGGTCGCGGTGTCGGTGGCGGTTGCTCTCCTGCTCGTCGGCGCGCTCAGCAAGTCCGCGATCGTGCCGCTGCACTTCTGGCTTCCCGGCGCGATGGCCGCGCCGACCCCGGTCAGCGCGTACCTGCACGCGGCGGCCATGGTGAAGGCAGGCGTGTATCTGGTGGCGCGGCTCGCGCCGGTCTTCGCGAGCAGCCCGCCGTGGCATCCGATGGTGCTCGTCCTCGGCGCGGTGACCATGCTGCTCGCGGGCATTCGCGCGTTGCGCGTGACCGATCTGAAGCTGCTGCTCGCGTTCAGCACCGTGAGCCAGCTGGGTTTCCTGATCGTGCTGCTCGGGCTCGGCACACCGGACGCGGCGCTGGCCGGGACGACGCTGGTCGTGGCGCACGCGCTGTTCAAGGCGTGCCTGTTCATGGTGGTCGGGATCGTGGATCACGGTGCGGAAACCCGGGATCTGCGCGAGTTGTCCGGACTGGGGCGGCGGGCTCCCGTGCTGTGTGGCGTAGCCGTGCTCGCGGCGCTGAGCATGGCGGGGATTCCGGTGCTGCTCGGGTTCGTCGGCAAGGAGAGCGCGCTCGGCGCGATCCTGGACGCCGAGACCCTTGCGGCGCCCGCGCGCACGGCGCTGTGCGCGGCGATCGTGCTCGGTTCCATGCTGACCGTGGGATACAGCGCCCGCTTCGTGTGGGGCGCGTTCGGCGACCGGCCGCTCGACAAGGATGTGTCGTGGCATGCGCCGGGATGGCTGTTCCTCGCGCCGCCTGCCGTGCTCGCGCTGGCGGGCCTGGCGGCGGGCCTCGGCGCGCAACGGCTGGACGAGCTGCTGCGCGGATACCCGGAAACGCTTCCGGGAGAATTGGTTTCGCACCTGGCGCTATGGCACGGATTCACCGTGCCGCTGGCATTGTCGGTCCTGATCATCGCCGCGGGTTCCGCACTTTTTCTGGTGCGCAACCGATTCGGCGAGACCGCGCATCCGCGCCTCGGCAATGCCGACCGCGCCTACGACGCCACCCTGCGCGCGATGGACCGGCTCTCGCTGCGGATGACCGGCTCGGTGCAGCGTGGTTCGCTGCCGCTGACCCAGGCCACCATCCTCGGCACCCTGATCATCCTGCCCTCGGCCGTGCTCGCACTGCGCACCAGGACGGGAATCGAACTGCGCCTGTGGGATTCGCCGCTGCAACTGGCCATCGCCGGAATCATGGCGGCCATGGCGTTCGCGGCCACCGTGCTGCGCAACCGGCTCGCCAGCGTGCTCGTCGTCGGCGTCACCGGCTACGGCTGCGGCGTCGTCTTCGCGCTGCACGGCGCGCCCGACCTCGCCCTCACCCAGTTCCTCGTGGAGACGCTGACGCTGGTGGTCTTCGTGCTGGTGCTGCGTGCCTTCCCGGCCGAGATCGAAGAGAGCAGGACCGCCGCCTTCAAGGCGCGCCGCGCCGTGCTCGCCGTCGCGGTCGGCTCGACCGTGGCGGTGCTTGCCGGGTTCGCCACCGCCGCCCGCGGCGCGGAACCGATCTGGCACCGCATCCCCGAGGCCGCCTACCGGATCGGCGGCGGCAAGAACGCGGTCAACGTGCTGCTGGTCGACATCAGGGCGTGGGACACCCTCGGCGAGGTCTCGGTGCTCATCGTCGCCGCCACCGGCGTCGCCTCGATGGTGTTCCGCACCAGGCGTTTCGGCGCCGCGCCCCGCGCCGCCGACGCGCCGGACTACAACCCGGACCTGGTCAGCTGGCTTCCTGCGGGGCGGCTGGTGGATCGCCGGGAACGCTCGATGGTCTTGCAGATCACCACCCGCCTGCTCTTTCCGACGATCATGGTGATGTCGATCTACTTCTTCTTCGCGGGCCACAACGCCCCCGGCGGCGGCTTCGCGGGCGGACTGACCGCGGGCCTTGCGCTGACCCTGCGCTATCTCGCGGGCGGCCGCTACGAACTCGGCGAGGCGCTGCCGATGGAGGCGGGCCACGTGCTCGGCGCCGGGCTCACGCTGGCGGCGGGCACCGCGGCCGGCTCGCTGCTGCTCGGCGCCCCACCGCTGTCCTCGGCGATCGTCGAGCTGACGCTGCCGCTGTTCGGGCACGTCAAGCTGGTCACGTCACTGTTGTTCGACCTCGGCGTCTACCTGATCGTGGTCGGCCTCGTTCTCGACGTGCTGCGCAGCCTCGGCGCCCGCCTGGACAGCGAACTCGCCGGCACCACGGCCGAGCCGACCCAGACCCCGCGAGGCGGCGGCGCATGAGCGAACGCAGTGAGCGAATCATGTCGCAGCGCGCTTTCGCGCATGCCGGAGCCGAGCGCCAGCGAGGTGCAGGCATGAGCGAACGCAGTGAGCGAATCGTGTGGCAGCGCGCATCGCGCATGCCGGAGCCGAGCGCCAGCGAGGCGCAGGCATGAGCGCAAACCTGACCCTGCTCGTCCTCATCGGCGTCCTGACCGCGTGCGGCGTGTATCTGATCCTGGAGCGCGCCGTCTCCAAGATGCTGCTCGGCATGATCCTGTTCGGCAACGCGGTGAACCTGCTGATCCTCACCGTGGGCGGCCCGGACGGCGAGCCGCCCATCGGCGACGGCGAAGGCGCGCCCGAGGGGATGACGGACCCGCTGGCCCAGGCGATGGTGCTCACCGCGATCGTCATCACGATGGGCCTCGCGGCGTTCGTGCTCTCCCTCGCCTACCGGTCCTACATCCTCACCACCACCGACGACGTGCAGAACGATCCCGGTGACGCGGAGGTGGCGGCCCAGCGCGACCGAGAGGATCCGGAAGATTGACCCTCTCGCCCCACCTGTTGCCCGCGCTGGCGCCGCTGCCGGTACTCGTTCCGCTGCTCGGCGCGGCGGCCACGCTGGTGTTCGGACGCCGGCCGCGCATCCAGCGCACGGTCACCCTGTCGGCACTGACCGCGGTCGTGGTCATCACCGGCCTGCTGCTGTACCTGGCCGACCGGGACGGCACCACCGCGGTGCAGGTCGGCGGATGGGACACCCCCATCGGCATCACGCTCGTGGTGGACCGGCTCTCCGCGGCCATGCTGCTCATCTCGGCCATCGTCCTGCTCGCCGTCTCCGTATACGGCGCGGGCCAGAACATCCGCGACGGTGACGCGCGTCAGCCGACGTCCATCTACCGCCCCACGTATCTCGTTCTCACGGCGGGTGTTTCGGCGGCCTTCCTGGCCGGTGACCTGTTCAATCTCTTCGTCGGCTTCGAGATGTTGCTCGCCGCGTCGTTCGTGCTGCTCACCGTCGGCGCGACCACCGAACGCATCCGTGCGGGCGTCGGGTACGTCATGGTGTCGATGCTCTCGTCGCTGATCTTCCTGACCGGCATCGGCCTGGTCTACGCGACCACGGGGACGCTGAATCTGGCGCAGATCGCCGTGCGTCTCGGCGCGGCTCCCGAGGGCGTGCGCGGGGCGATCTACGCGGTGCTGCTGGTGGCCTTCGGCATCAAGGCGGCGGTGTTCCCGCTCTCGAACTGGCTGCCCGATTCCTACCCGACGGCGCCCGCGCCGGTGACCGCCGTCTTCGCGGGCTTGCTGACGAAAGTCGGTGTGTACTCGATCATCCGGACGCACACGCTGCTGTTCCCCGACGGTGGTTTCGACAACGTCCTGCTGATCGGCGGCCTGCTCACCATGGTGATCGGCATTCTCGGCGCGATCGCCCAGCACGACATCCGACGGCTGCTCTCGTTCACCCTGGTCAGCCACATCGGATACATGATCTTCGGCGTCGGGCTGGCCACCACCGCAAGCCTGGCGGGCGCGGTGTTCTATGTGGCGCACCACATTCTGGTGCAGACCACCCTGTTCCTCGTGGTCGGCCTGATCGAGCGGCAGGCCGGATCGACCTCGCTGCGCAGGCTCGGCGGACTGGCCACGGCGAGTCCGGTGCTCGGCGTCCTCTTCCTGGTCCCCGCACTGAATCTCGGTGGGATACCGCCCTTTTCGGGGTTCATCGGCAAGGTCGCGCTGCTCCAGGCCGGCGCGTCCGACGGCAGCGTGCTGGCCTGGGTGCTGGTCGCAGGCGCGGTGCTGACCAGCCTGTTGACGCTGTACGCGGTCGCGCGGGTCTGGGCCAAGGTGTTCTGGCGGCCGCGCTCCGAAGCGCCGGAAGGGCACCTCGCGGCTGCGAGTCCGCCCACCCTCATCGAGGATTCGACCGACGTGCTCTACGACGAGCGCACCGATCCCGGCCGCATCCCGCCGCTCATGCTGGTGTCGACCGCGGCGCTGGCCGCGGTCGGTCTCGGCCTGACCGTGCTGGCCGGGCCGATCCTCGGCATCGCCGACCGCGCCGCGGCCGACCTGCACGATCCCGCGGTGTACGTCGGCGCGGTGCTCGGCGAACCGGAGGCGTATCGATGAGCGCGGGCGACGAGATTCGCGAACCGCCCGACGAGCCCGGCGGGCGGCGGATCGGCAGGGACAGCGTGGTCCGCGGCGGGGTGCTGCTCTGGCTTGCCGCCGTCTACATGGCGCTGTGGGGCGATCTGAGCATCGGCAACCTGGTGGCCGGGCTCGCGGTCGGCGCGCTGGTCATGGTGGCGCTGCCGCTGCCGAGGATTCCGGTGAGCGGCAGGCTCAACCTGCTCTCGCTGGCCGAGGTCACGGTGGTGAGCGCCTACTACGCGCTCGAATCCAGCCTGCAGATCGCCTGGTTCGCCATCCGGCCTGCTGGGCCGCCGGTCTCCGGTGTGCTGCGGGTGGGGCTGAGCACGAAGTCGGACCTGGTGCTGGTGCTCACCACCGACCTGCTGAACCTGATCCCCGGCACGATGGTGCTCGAGATCGACCGGAACCGCTGCCTGGTCTACGTGCACGTGCTCGATGTCGGCAGCGACGCCGCGGTGGCGCGGTTCTACCACCAGACCCGTCGCCTGGAGCGGCTGCTGATCTCCGCCTTGGAGCGGCCCGTCCCGAAACCCACTCGGAGGTGAACGCATGACCGTCGTCGCCGTGCTCGCGGGCGCCCTGCTCGCGGCCGCCGCCGTCATCACCAGCTACCGCATCCTGGCCGGGCCGAACACGCTCGACCGGGTCGTCGGGATCGACTCGCTGATGGCCATCGCGGCGTCGGGTCTCGCCGTGTGGGCCGCCTACAGCGGCGACGCCACGATGCTGCCCGCCATCGTCGCGCTGGCGCTGGTCGGCTTCCTCGGTTCGGCCGCGGTGTCCCGCTTCCGGGTCAGGGACGACCGATGACGGCCTGGCAGTGGCTCGCGGCCGCGCTCATCCTGAGCGGCGCCGTGCTGGCCTTCACCGCCGCGATCGCCATCGTCCGCTTCCCCGACACCCTCACCCGCATGCACGCCGCGACCAAACCGCAGGTGGTCGGGCTGCTTCTGGTGCTCGCGGGCGCGGCCATCGAACTGCGCGGCAAGGGCAATGTGTGGTTGCTCGCGCTGGTCGGCCTGTTCACACTGCTCACCGCGCCGGTGATCGCGCACCTCATCGGCCGCACCGCCTATCGCGAACAGCGGCACCGCGACGGACTGTTGCGCGTCAACGAACTCGGCGACGAGCTCGACTGAGCCGGGCGCGGACCAGGCGACTCAGCGCTCGACCGGCTCGACCTCCCGCACCACGACCACCTGCTCCCGCTGCCCGGCGAACCAGGTGGCGTGGAACGCGGCCGCCACACCCGCCAGCAGCGCAAGCACGATGGTCCCCGCGGGCACCGCGTACTCCGCCATCGACACCGCCAGATAGCGGTACGAGAGCAGCAGCACGACCAGCACCGCGGTCCCGAGCGCGACGAGGCGGATACGGAACCACCCCCAGCCGCGTTCCGGCTCGCGCAGCGCGGACTCCACGGTCATGCACAGCACCGCGCCCGCGACCAGGTCGACGCCGTAGTGGTAGCCGAAGCCGAGCGTGGCCGCCAGCGTCGCGAGCAGCCAGAAGGTGCCGCCCCAGCGCAGCCAGCGCGGCGCGGGGGAACCGTCGACGTCGCGGCGGGTGTGCAGGAAGACCGAGAGCGCCCACGCGGTGTGCATGGACGGCATGCAGTTGCGCGGCGTCGCCGCGTCGAAGGGCAGCGGCGCGGGATTGCGGTCGATCGGCGGGAGCACACCCGGCCAGTAGTTGCCGACCTGGAGCCCATTGCCGTCGGCGCCGAAGGCGAACATCGGCCCGACCACCGGAAAGAGCACGTAGACGACCGGTCCGACCAGCCCGAGCACCAGAAAGGTGCGAACGAGGTAGTGGCTGGGCCACCGCCCCGAGTCGACCACCCGCCGCAACTGCCACACCGCGACGACGATCGCGGCCACCGGCAGCTCGATGTAGACCCAGTGCAGCACGGCGTAGACCACCGGGCCGAGCGTGTCGATGACCCGGCCCATCACCCAGGACGGATCGCCGAGCGCGTGGTCGGCGAGCATCACGTACTCGTCGAGCACGTCCGGGCTGCTCATCACGGTGATGTGCAGCCACACGTCGCCGACCTTGGTGGCGAGGATCAGCAGCGCGCCGAGCGCCGCGGCGCGCAGTGCGTTGCGCCGCTCGCTGCCGCTCCAGCGCAGCCAGGCGATCAGGGCCAGCGCGGTGAGCACGAGCACCGGACCGTTGCCGACCGTCGGAGCGTCACCGGCGAGCAGACGCGCGCCCGCGCACGCCAGGTCGATGGTCACCGCCGCGCCGAGCGCGACGAGCCTGCGCTGCATGGGGATACCGACCAGCGCCAGAATCAGCCCGGCCCACGGCACCGACATCGATTTCGGCGTGCCGACGTAGTCGTGCCACAGGCTCTCCAGCGGACCCTCGAATCCCCGCTGGAAGGCGACGATCTGGAGCACGATCAGCAGCGCGGGCACGGCCGCGACGGCCACGACCACCCAGACCCGAGACGGCGGTATCTTCAACCGCCGCACCGCACTTCCTACGCTGGAACCCGGGTCTTCGACAAGCACGTCGACCATAGTAAACGGGGGATGAACGCCGTCCCCCTGGCCAGCTGAACGGAATGCGACCGCTCGCCGTGGCGAAACGCTACTTGTCGAGCTCCTTGACCAGCGCGTCCACCACCGCGATCAGGTCACCCTGGGTCGCCGCGGCCACCTTGCGCTGGCGCTGATAAGACGCCCCACGCTGGGGAATTTCGGCGATATAAGACAATTCGTCGGCGCAGCCGAGCCGCTTGGCCGTCGGCTCGAGCCGGTTCAGCACGTCCATCAGGTCGTCGGTGACCAGCCGCTCGGTGTTGTCGGAGTCTGTGATGACGATCGCATCCAGGCCGTAACGCGCGGCCCGCCACTTGTTCTCCTGAACGTGCCAGGGCGGCAGCGATCCGAGATCCTCACCTTCCACGACGCGGCGGTCCAGATCCACGATCAGGCAGTGGATGAACGCGGCGAGCGCGGCCAATTCGGCCCTGGTGGAGATGCCGTCGCAGATCCGCACCTCGATGGTCCCCCATTTGGGTGCTGGCCTGATGTCCCAGTGCATGCCGCCCAGCTGCTCGATGACCCCCGTCTGCATCTGGTCGTGCACGAAATGCTCGAACTGAGCCCAGTTCTCGAACTGGAACGGTAGCCCCGCGGTGGGCAGCTGCTGGAACATCAGCGTGCGGTTGCTCGCGTATCCGGTGTCGGCGCCTGCCCACATCGGCGAGGAGGCCGAGAGCGCGAGCAGGTGCGGGTAGGTGAGCAGCAGCGAGTTCAGGATCGGAAAGACCTTCTCCCGGTGCGAGACTCCCACGTGCACGTGCACGCCCCAGATCATCATCTGGCGGCCCCACCACTGGGTGCGCTCGATCAGCTCGTCGTAGTGCGGCGAACGGGTCAGCTGCTGGGCCGACCACTGGGCGAACGGATGGGTACCCGCGCAGAACAGATCGACGCCGAGCGGATCGGCGGCGCGGCGCACCGTGTCCATGGTGCCGCTCAGATCGTCCACCGCGGCAGCCACGGTGTCGTGCACGCCGGTGACGATCTCCACGGTGTTGCGAAGCAGTTCCTTGGTGACCTGCGGCGTGCCGTCCCAGGCCCGCAGATCACCGACGGCATCGAAGACCGCCGCGGCCGTGTTGGAGAGATCGCGCGTCACCTTGTCGACGAGCGCGACCTCCCATTCGATGCCGATGGTCGGCCGGGGCGAACCTGGAAATGGAACGTTCTCGATTGCCCCGCCCATATCGACACCTTGTCTACTGGACTACACCGCACGCAACGCGGCCGCCCGCGTCGCCGGTCGCCAGCGTGTTGTCGTCCGGTCCTGCCACGCCGTCGGCACGGACGTAACGGTTGGGAATATTGCCGAAGTTGTCGGCATCGGCGTGGATGATCAGCGCGCGATTCTTCAGGTCGTCGAGTGTCACCGTGTCGGTGGTGGTGACCAGCTTGCCCTGGCCGTCCGAGCGGACCTGCAACGAGGTGAGGTCGCCGCTGGCGGGGTGGGCGTTGGCGGTGCCTACCTGGAGGTGGCCGCCCGCCGAGAGGAAGTCGCCCGCCGCACCGCCCGTGGGCGCCACGGAGTTGGCCTCACACTTGCCGACCTGGTGGAAGTGCAGACCGTGGAAACCGGGCTTCAGGCCGTGCGCCTCGACGGTGATCACGAGGTGGTTGCCGTCCTTGGCGATGTTCGCGGTGGCGACCGAGCTGCCGGAGGCGTCCTTCAGCTCGACCTTGGTGCCCGGGTCGGTGGCCGGGCTGCCGTGCTCGGTACCGGTCCCGTGTCCCTCGGCCGGGGCGGAGGCACCGGTCCACACCGGCGGGGTGGTTCCCTTGACGTCGCTCGACTCCTGACTGTTCGAGCAGGCAGCGAGGCCGAAGACCGCGACCGCAAGCACCGGGGTCACAGTCCGCCAGGACGGGCGACGAGTTGTGGACGGGGCCATCGGGGAACTCCTTTACGAGTACCGAGTTTACGAGTAAAGCTGGGTGGACACTGTCGTTACCGGACAAGATGATGCCACGAGCGCCGTGTCGCGCCTCGAAGGGGCCGTTCGACGGCGGGCTCGGTTTTCAGTTACCCGTCAAGATGACGACTACACCCGGACCGTTGTCCCCGATCACGGCCGACTTGGGTTCGGCCGTCGCGCCGATCTCCCGGGCGATGGCCATCGCCGCTTCCCGCTCACCGGCCGTATTCCCGTAGTACACAGTCGTTTTGGCGATATTGCCGCCCGCGTAGTTGCCCGGCGCGACATTGGTCCAGCCGTTCGCCGTCAACTGATCGGCGGTACGAGCGGCCAGACCGGCGACCAGACTGTTGTTCAGCACGCGCACCGGCACGGCGCGATCGACCCCGGCCGCGGGCGCGCCCGTGGTCGTCTGGGCGGCGGTCGTGGTGGTCGGCGCCGCCGTCGTCGCCACTGTGGTCGTCGCCACTGTGGCCGGCGCGGCCGTCGTCGCGGGCGCGGCCGAGGTGACCTGCTGGGCCGCGGTGGCCGACGACTCCTCGGCGTTCGTGGCGTCGGAATCGGAACTCGACAACGACATCGCACCGAGACCCGCGAACACGATGGCCAGCGCGATCAACACCATCGCCAGCGCGCGCAACGGCGGCCCGCCGGAGGTGGGATTGGTTTGACTCACGCTGTCGACCCTAGTCGCATATCGGGCCCCGATGCCTGCACCACGGCCCGGAGATGTGTCATACCTGGAAACCGAGACGCCGTGCGGCTCTGGCCTTCTGCCTGCTCGCACGGAGCCTGCGCAGCCGCTTCACCAGCATCGGATCCACCGCGAGGGCCTCCTGCCGGTCCACAACGGCGTTGAGCACCTGGTAGTACCGGGTCGGTGACATACCGAACAGTTCGCGGATGGCCTCTTCCTTGGCGCCCGCGTACTTCCACCACTGCCGTTCGAAGGCCAGGATCTCGTGTTCGCGACGGCTGAGACCGCTGCCGTCGCCCTCCTCGGCCGGGGCCGTGGCGCCCGCCGTCGTCGCTTCGCTCGCGGAAGGGCCGTCCTGGATCGCGGAAAGATTCCGAGCCGCTGCGCCGTCCATCTCGCTCCCTCGCCGAGTTACCACCAGACGAACTTGTACGTCGCGGACATTCAACCATGCGGCATCGGGGATGATCCTCCTTCCTTCCGGCGTGTTGTTTACGCCCAGGTAGGCGCACATACCGACGCCCGCGCGCGGCCCGGTAGGCTTCCTTCCCATGGCAATCCTCCCCATCGTGATCGTCGGTGACCCCGTGCTACACAACCCGACCGAGCCGGTCACCAAAACACCGGAGGACCTCGCCCCCCTGATCTCGGACATGTACGAGACCCTGGATGCCGCCAACGGCGTCGGGCTGGCCGCCAATCAGGTCGGGGTGCCGCTGCGCCTGTTCGTCTACGACTGCCCGGACATCGGTGCCGACGGCGAAGCCGTCCGGCGCCGCGGCGCGGTGATCAACCCCGTGCTGGAGACCTCCGCGGTACCCGAGACCATGCCGGACCCCGACGACAACGAAGAGGGCTGCCTCTCGGTACCCGGTGAACAGTTCCCCACCGGCCGCGCCGACTGGGCGCGGGTCACCGGCACCGACGAGCACGGCGAGCCGGTCACGATCGAGGGCAGCGGCTTCTTCGCCCGCATGCTGCAGCACGAGGTCGGCCACCTCGACGGCTTTCTCTACGTGGACGTACTGATCGGCCGCAACGCCCGCGCCGCGAAGAAGGCGATCAAGCGAAACGGCTGGGGCACACCGGGTCTCAGCTGGGTGCCGGGTACCGTTCCCGATCCCTTCGGGCATGACTGATCCGGCCCCGGCGCAGATTCCGCTCGGCAGGCGGGTGGTGATGCGCTACGAACTGCCCGCGGGACATCCCCAACCGCTGACCGACGTGATCGGCGAGCTGGTTTCGCTGGATCCGCCGACGGTGCGCGGCGCCGACGGACAGGTGGTCTCGGTGTCGCCCGATCGGGTGGTCGCGCTGAAAGCCATCGGGCCGAGGCCGATTCGGACCAGGGAGATCAGGGCACTGGAGGCGGCCGCGGCGCACGCGTGGCCGGGAGTCGAGAGCGCCTGGCTCGACGGCTGGCTGCTGCGCGCCGGGCACGGCTACACCAATCGCGCCAATGCGGCTGTGCCGCTGGGCGATTCCGGACGACCCGCCGAACTCTCCACCGACACCCTGCACCGCATCGGCGAGTGGTACACCGCGCACGGCCTGCCGCTGCAACTGCTGCTGCCCGATCGGCTCGCCCCGGTGCCGCCCGGCTGGCGCACCTGGAACGAGACCCTGGTGCTCGGCATCGACATCGACAATTTCGTGCTGCCGCAAGGCCCCCCGATGGTGCGGATCGCGCAGCAGCCCGACGAGGCCTGGCTTCGGCTGCACCGCTACCGTGGCGAAGACGCTGCGGCACATCATGTTCCGGAGCCGGTGCGCGAGGTGCTGACCGCTGTGCACGAGGGCGAGCTCGGTTTCGCCTCGCTCGGGCTGCCGAGCCCCATCGCCATCGGACGCGGCGCGTGCACGACCGCGCCGGACGGGCGCCGCTGGGTCGGGCTCACCTGCGTCGCGGTGGCCGCCGAGCATCGCAGGCACGGACTGGCCACGCTGGTGTGCGCCGAGCTGCTCCGCTGGGGGCACGAGCGCGGCGCCACCCACGCCTACGTTCAGGTGGAGACCGGCAACGCGGGCGCTCTCGAGCTCTACCGCGGCCTCGGCTTCCTCGACCACCACGGCTATCGCTACGCGGCTCCGCACGGCGGAGAATAGACCCGACAGCAAGAGGAAGGCATTTCGTGCGACTGGCGACCTGGAACGTCAATTCGATCCGCTCCCGTCTCGACCGGGTGGCGGCCTGGCTGGATCGCCAGGACATCGACGTGCTCGCCATGCAGGAAACCAAGTGCCGCGACGACCAGTTCCCGTTCGAACGCTTCGAGGAACTCGGCTACGAGGTGGCCCACCTCGGCATCAACCAGTGGAACGGCGTGGCGATCGCGTCCAGGGTCGGCCTGGAAGACGTCGAGCTGGGCTTTCCTGCCCAACCCGGTTTCGACAAGGACGCGGGCGAATCCCTCATCAGCACACCGGTCGTCGAGTCGCGCGCGCTCGGCGCGACCTGCGGCGGCGTGCGCGTCTGGAGCCTGTACGTACCCAACGGCCGTGCACTCGCCGACCCGCACTACACCTACAAGCTCGAATGGCTGAAGACGCTGCGCGACAACGCCGCCGCGTGGCTGACCGAGGACCCGAACGCCAAGATCGCGCTGGTCGGCGACTGGAACATCGCGCCGACCGACGACGACGTGTGGTCGCCCGCGTTCTTCGAGGGCAAGACGCACACCTCCCAGCCCGAGCGCGACGCCTTCACCGCCATGGTGGACACCGGCTTCGCCGACGTCATGCGTCCCTTCGCCCCCGGGCCCGGCGTCTACACCTACTGGGACTACACCCAGCTGCGCTTCCCGCGCAAAGAGGGCATGCGCATCGATTTCGTCCTCGCCTCCCCCGCCCTCGCCGCCGCCACCACCGACGCGGGCGTCGACCGCGAGGAGCGAAAAGGCAAGGGCGCCAGCGATCATGCCCCGGTCGTCGCCGAATTCGACATCCCCGTAGAGCGCCGCTGACGGCGGCGAGGTTTGTGTCTCAGCCCGCCGACGCGTTGCCGCCAGCGGCCCGGCCGTAGCGTTCGCGAGCCTGTTTCGGGGTAACCGTGACCGGGTGCTGCGGTACCCCGGCGGCAAGGTGTTCCCGGTAGAGGCGCGCGGTCATCGGGCCGAGGAAACTACCCAGCACGGCGAGCTTCGCGCGCTCGCTGCCGAGCACCTTGATCGCGGCGCGCATCGGCAGCCGGTAGGCGGCGTCGACGAGGGCGGGCTGATCGAAACCACCGGTCGACCGCATCCAGGCGGGGAGCGTGGCGATCGCCGCCGGTGCGACGAGGCGGCTGCCCGCCCATAGCTTGAAGCCCCGGTCGCGCGGGGTGTGCAGCAGGTAGTGCATGCCGCGGTGCGTGCGTTCGGAACTGCACAGCGTCGGACGGACTGCGGCGAAGTACTCGCGGACCTCCGCGCGCGACGACGGCACGTCGGCGGGCTTGCAGGTCTGCAACTCCGCGGCGATCACGCATTCGGCCCAGTAGCGCCGTTCCTCCTCCGGCGAGAGCGGGCCGGGCCCGTAGACCTCGTAGCACTTGAGCACCGAATGCCAGCCCGTGACGTGGATCCACAGCTGGGACGCGGGATTGTTTGCGCTGTAACGCTTTCCGGTGATGGGCTCGACGCCGGTCGCCTGGGCGTGCACCGTCATCAGGCGCTCGGACGCCTCGATGGCCATCCGGCTGTCGGCGACGGCGGCGATGAGGAAGTAGGCGAAGGTGTGGTCGAGCCTGCCGGTCGGATCCTTGTAGATGCCCTCGACATCGGCGACCGCCGCGGTCAGCGCCGGGTCGAAGTGTTCGAGCACCACCGAACGCTGGAAGCCGATGACCGCGGTCGGCGCGGTCCACACCTTCCAGGTCGGTGAGTCAGGGCCGAAGAATCCGTAGTCGACCTCCCGGATGGTCCGGGCGGGCGCGTCGAAATGCGGACGCGTTGCGGCGGTGGTCATCGTCTGCTCCCTTGCATGCGATGTTCCGGGCTTGCCGGAGATTCCTTCATGACGGTGGTGATCGGGCCTACGAGTTCATTTCGTAGGCGCCTGCGTGCGCGCGAGCCTCGGCGAGCACCTTGTCGAAGCGGGCGGCATCGAACGCGGGGCGGCGGACCAGGTCCAGCGCCCTTGCCTGCTGCGCCTTGGTCGCGTTCGGCTTGCTGTGCAGGGCGAGCGCGTTCTTGGCGAATTCCCGCACGAAGACGTCGAAGAGCTGGTCGAGCACGGCGGCGTCGGTGTGCTCGATCGCGGCCTGCTCCAGGATCAGCTGCGCGTACGGGATCGCCGTGAACAGTTCCCCGATCGCGAAGAGGAAGTCCACGTCGCGCTGCTGTTCGGCGGTGGGCGCGGCCGCGGCGAGCAGCGTCTGGAAGGACAGCGCCTGCTCCAGGAACACCGCGACGTTCGGCACGTGCGCGAACTTCTCGAACACCGGACGCCAGTCGGCGAACCGGATGCGGCCGAGACCCGCGCTCGGACCCTGCCGGAACAGGAATTCGTCGTCGGCGGCGTCGCGGCGGGTCGGCACCTCGGGGTACCGCGCGGCCGCGAGTTCCGCGCGCAGCTTGGGCACGGCCGCACCCGCCCGCGGGGCAAGCCGGCGGCTGGACCAGCTCAGCGCCGAGGACACCGCCCGCACCGCACCCTTGGGCGCGGCGGCCGTGCCGGGCAGCACGCGCAGTGCGGCCAGTCCGGCATCGGACGGGTGGAACATGTAGTTGGCCAGGAACTTCAGCGACAGCGCCATGTTCACGTGCACCGTGCCCTCCAGGCGGGGCAGCCCGAACAGGCCGAGCATGGCCATCGGGAAGTACATGTCGTTCTCGAAGCCGCGGGCGGCGATCACGTCGGCGAGATCCTCGATGATGCGCTGCCCCTGGCGCGTCACGGTCATCTTCTCGATCGCGTTGAACAGCAGGTAGCGCCGGTCGTCCGGGGACGCCGAGCGCAGATAGTCGATGGCTCGCTCGCTGTAGAGCTTCATGCCGATCAGCCGGGCGTAGGAGTCGGTCAGCAGCGAGCGCACCTGCGGGAACTCGGTCACCCTGTGCCCGAACAGGATTCGATTCTCGGCGTGCGTGATCGACTCGTAGAAGGCGTGTTCGCAGGCGCCGACGGCGCCGAAGCCGAGGTTGAACTTGCCCACGTTGACGGTGTTCATCGCGGCGTGGAAGGCGGCCTCACCGCGATGCAGGATGTCCTCTTCGGCCACCGGATACTGCTCCAGATCGAAAGCGGCCACGTACATCTGGCTGTCCACCACATTGCGGCGCAGCTTGTAGTTCTTGTGCTTGCTGTCCGCGACGAAGAACAGATACCCCTCGTAATCATCCTGCGCCGGTTTGGCATTCAGCGCCTTGGCGCTGTCGATGATCGGCATGTCGGCGCGGCGGCCGAACACCGAGACCATCCCGGCCAGGTTGCCGTTGCCGATGTAGTGCTTGCTGCCGGTCGCGGTGAAGCCGCCGCCGCGCTTGGGCTTCAGCACCATGTCGGTGGAGTACACGTCGGCGCCGTGCTCCTTCTCCGAGAGCCCGAACGCGAAGATCTCGCCGGAGTCGAGCAGCGCCGCCGCGCGCTGCTTGGCGGCCTTGTTGTCGCTCTGCCAGATCGGGCCGAGCCCGAGGATGGTGACCTGCCAGACGTACCAGTAGGACATGCCGTAGAAGCCGAGGATCTTGCTCATCATCGCGATCCGGCCGGTGTCCCAGCGCTTGTTCGGATCGCCGTTGGCCTCGGCCGCCGGGGTGAGGAAGGTCGCGAAGACCCGCTCACGCTTGACGAAGTCGAGGAACTCGGAGTACCAGACGCGCTCCCGGTCGTCCCGCTTCAACGCCGCCTTGCCGCGCACCTCGAACCACTCGACCGTGGCGCGCAGCAGCCGCCGGGTCTCGGCGTCGAACTCGGCGAACTCGCAGGTCTTCGGGTTGAACAGGGTCTCGGTCATCGGTGGCTCCTCGGCCGTGTCGGCGGCGCCCGGCGTCCGACCGGGCCACTTCATTCACGAATGTAGCATTATTGTTCATCAGTGTAGGAAACTGAGCAAGGGCCGCCCGACCTGGGAGAAAACCGGAGGACTTCGCTGCTATGTTGGTGCCCATGGGTACCGAGCAAGCCGTGCGACCGCGTCAGCGGGCACGGCACCTCGGACCGGAACGCCGCCGCCCGCAGGTGCTCGACACGGCGCTGGCCATCGCCGTCGAGCACGGCGTCGCGTCCGTCACCATCGCCGCCGTCGCCGAGCGGATGAACGTCACCCGGCCGGTGATCTACGCCTGCTTCGCCGATCGCGTCGAACTCATCCAGGAACTCATCCGCCGCGAGGAGGCCCATCTCGTCCGAGGCCTGCTCGAGGCCACCCCGCGCCGCGCGGTCGACGCGGGCGAGACCGTCTTCGTCGAGGGTTTCCAGACGCTGCTGGAGATCGCCGCGGCCCGGCCGGATTCGTGGCGGCTGCTCTACGGCAATCCCGATCCCGCCGTGGCGGATTCGTTCGGCCGCGGCCGCAAGCTCGCGGTCGAGCGCTGCACCGAGCTGCTGCGCCCCACATTGCGCGCGTGGGGCACCGAAGACGCCGAGCGGAAGCTGCCGATCCTGGTGGAGCAGTGGGTCTCGGCCGGTGAGGGGGCGGTGCGCTCGCTGCTGGCCGACGAGGGCGACTGGACGCCGCAGACGCTCGGCGCCTTCGTCGGCGCCGCGGTCTATCGCGCGCTGCGCCAGGCCTGACCCGCTGGTCGAACGAAATCCGCCCGTGGTGGCCGCGGCGAAGGCACGCCCCGATCGCCGCCGGACTCGATCCGCCCGAAGCCCACGCGGCCAGCTCTCGTCCGGTATTTCTCCGGCGATCCCGCTTGGTTGTAGTCGAGATGCCGCCGAGTGGATCGATACATCGGCAGATTTGCACCCACACGGGCGCGTTTCCCGATCGTCTCGGGCGTCGGCTCACTACGATGGACGTCGACTGATCCGACCGGCGATCTGGCGGGAGGTGCGAGCATGGCGTTCTATCGGCAGGTCGGCGCGGTGCCGCCGAAGCGGCACACCCAGCACCGCGACGAGCAAGGCAGGCTCTACTACGAAGAGCTGATGGGCGAGGAAGGGTTCTCCGGCGATTCCGCGCTGCTCTATCACCGCGGCCTGCCACCCGCGATCGTCGACGCCACGGTCTGGGAGCTGCCGGACCAGACGACGACGACGAACCATCCGCTGCGCCACCGGCATCTGCGCCTGCACGATCTGTTCCCCGGCGACACCGCGGCCGAGACCGATCCGGTGACCGGCAGGCGGCTGCTGCTCGGCAACGCCGACGTGCGGATCTCCTACGTCGCGGCCAAGGGTGCCTCGCCGTTGTACCGCAACGCCATCGGCGACGAACTGGTGTACGTGGAAGCGGGCGAGGCCACCGTCGAGACCGTCTTCGGCGCGCTGCCCGTCCGCCAGGGCGACCAGGTCCTCATCCCGCGCGCCACCACCCACCGCTGGCTGCCCACTGGGCCGGAACCGTTGCGCGCGTATACGATCGAGGCCGCCAGCCACATCACGCCACCCAAGCGGTACCTGTCGAAATTCGGCCAGCTGCTGGAGAATTCACCGTACTGCGAACGAGACCTGCACGGCCCGAACGGTCCGCTGCTCGAATCCGGTACCGACGTCGAGGTGCTGGTGAAGCATCGCGCGAGCGGCCGCGTGGTCGGCACCCGCATGATCTACGCGACCCACCCGTTCGACGTGGTCGGCTGGGACGGGTGCCTGTACCCCCTGACGTTCAACATTGCCGACTTCGAGCCGATCACCGGGCGCGTGCACCAGCCGCCGCCCGTGCACCAGGCGTTCGAGGGGATCAACTTCGTGGTGTGCAATTTCGTGCCGCGCAAGGTCGACTACCACCCGCTGTCGATCCCGGTGCCGTACTACCACTCCAATGTGGACTCCGACGAGATCATGTTCTACTGCGGCGGAAACTACGAGGCGCGCAAGGGGTCCGGAATCGGACCGGGCTCGGTGTCGGTCCATCCTGGCGGCTACGCGCACGGACCGCAGCCCGGCGCCTACGAGCGCAGCATCGGCATCGAGTTCTTCGACGAACTGGCCGTCATGGTGGACACCTTCCGGCCGCTCGAACTCGGGGAGGGCGCGCGGGCCTGCGAGGATCCCGCCTACGCGTGGACGTGGTCCGGTCGGGGACCGCAGTGAGGGCCCGCCTCGAGACACCGGACGATTCGCTGTTCGGCCCGGACAACCTGCCCTACGGGGTCTTCGCACCGCCCGGCGGCGGACATCGGATCGGTGTGCGGTTCGGCGATCAGGTCATCGATCTCGCTCTGGCGCTGGATGATTCGGCCTTCGTCGCGACCGACCTGAATCCGCTTCTCGCGCGAGGACCCGCGCGCTGGCGCGAGGTACGCGAGCGGGTGCGCGAACTCGTCGAGTCCGAACTTCCCGTCGAGGCGGTGCATTCGCTCGCGGACGTGTCGATGGCGCTGCCGATCCGCGTCGGCGACTACGTGGACTTCTACGCGAGCATCGACCACGCCACCAACCTCGGACGCCTCTTCCGCCCGGATGCCGAACCGCTGCTGCCGAATTGGCGGCATCTGCCGGTCGGCTACCACGGCAGGGCCGGAACCGTCGTCGTCTCCGGCACCGATATCGTCCGGCCGCACGGCCAGCGCAAAACGGACTCGGGCGCACCGGATTTCGGTCCCGCACGGCGGCTGGACATCGAGGCCGAACTCGGCTTCGTCGTGGGCGTCGGTTCCGAAATCGGCACGCCGATCGACATCGCCGAGGTCGAGGACCACCTGTTCGGCGTGGCACTGGTCAACGACTGGTCGGCGCGCGACATTCAAGCCTGGGAGTACCAGCCGCTAGGACCGTTCCTCGGCAAATCGTTCGCGACCTCGCTGTCGGCCTGGGTAACACCGCTGGCCGCCCTCGATGCGGCGCGGATCGCGCTGCCGGAGCAGTCGCCACCGCCGCTGCCCTATCTCACCGCCGCGGACCCGTGGGGGCTGGACATCGACCTGACCGTGCGCTGGAACGGCCACACCGTCGCCCATCCTCCCTACGGTCGCATGTACTGGTCACCCGCGCAGATGCTGGCGCACCTGACGGCCAATGGCGCCGCCACCCGCACCGGCGACCTCTTCGCCTCGGGCACCATCTCCGGCCCCGATCCGGACCAGCGCGGGTCGTTCATCGAATTGTCCTGGGGTGGAAAGGAACCCGTGCCCGTCGGCGACGAGAAGCGGACGTTCCTGGAGGACGGTGACGACGTGGTGATCACCGCCTCGGCACCGGGAACCGGCGCGGCCCGCATCGGGCTCGGCGAGGTGCGCGGGCGGATTCTGCCCGCGCGCAATCGGTCCTGATCTATTCGGCCCGATGCCCGCAAGGCAACGGCCTGCCACCGCGAAAGCCTGCCTTGCGGGCGGTTATTGGAGCCTCAGAAGTCAGAGCCGGATGATGCGCCCAGCCACACCCCATCCGGCGCTGGACCAGTTGGGGCCGAAGCACGCCACCGTGCCCGCCTGTCCGACAGGCAGGTCCTGGCGCACCGTGAACTGGCCGAGGGCCGGCGGAAGGGCGGCGAAGTTGTATCCGATGCAGTCGACCTCGAGCCGGTAGCTGCCCGCACCGCCTTGGCAGATCCCGTTGTAGGCCCACGGTCCGTTCATCGATCCTGAGCAACCGGGCTCGGCGGCAGCCGTTCCGGTGGCCGTCCCCGTGAGGGCGACTGCCACAGCGGGAGCTGCCAGACACATCGCTATTGCTCGAGCCGAGATTCGCATACTGAGCTCCGAATGTTGTTGGGGATTGATTACATGGGATGTATTCGACGCTGTGGCGCAACACGTTACAGAGTTGAGGCTGTGGCAAGGAGGCGAACGCGCACGAATCGCGGACGCGCGGTAGTCGGAGGTTCACCGAGATCGGCGCGGACTCCAAAGCGGGAGATAGCCCCGGTTCCCTAATAGTGATGGCTCACACTTCTATCCACAGACGTGCTCAGCATCACCATCGCTGCCGATTCAGTTCGGTCGGCCGTCCGGTCTACGGTTCGGGGGATCACCCATCGGAGGGGAGCCCGCGGCCATGTTGACCACCCTCGCTCGGTTCGCCGCAGCGCGCCCGCGCGTCGTTCTCGGCATCGCGCTCCTGCTGATGCTGCTGTGCGGCCTGTTCGGGGCGACCGCGCAGTCGCACATGAAGTCCGGCGGGTTCGTCACCGAGGACCTGGATTCGGTGCGGGCCGGCGAGTTCATCACCGACCACTTCACCGGCGGGGACCCGAACTACGTCCTGCTCATCCGCGCCGAGGACGGGGTGGACAGCGCGGCCGCCAAGGCGGCCGGACAGCGAGTCACCGATCAGCTGCGCACCTATCCCGAGGTCAGCGGCATCCAGTCGTATTGGTCGACGCGGCCCGACCTGGCGCAGGCGCTGCGCGGCGCGGACGGTCGAAGCGGGCTCGTCGTGGCCAGCATCGAGGGTGACGACGGCGAACTCAGCGAGCGCGCGGCGAAGATCAGCGCGGTGGTCCAGAGCAGCGACGAGGGCGTTACCGTTCAGGCGGGCGGGTTGGCCGCCACTTTCGCGGACATGAACGCGCAGATCAGCGAGGACCTGATCGTCGCGGAGGCGATCGCTTTGCCGCTGACCGCGCTCTTGCTGATCCTGGTGTTCGGCAGCGTGGTCGCCGCCGCGCTGCCGGTTGCGATCGGCCTGTTCGCGATCGCTGCCGCGATGGGCATTCTGCGGGCGCTGACGGCGATCACCGACGTCTCGATGTACGCGCTGAACATGACCACCGCGCTCGGTCTCGCGCTGGCCATCGACTACAGCCTGTTCATCGTCAGCCGCTACCGCGAGGAACTGGATCGCGGCCTGGATCCCGCTGCGGCCGTGGTGCGCTCGATTCAGACGGCCGGACGCACCGTGGTGTATTCGGCCTTGGTGGTCGCGCTGTCGCTGGCGGCACTCGCCGTGTTTCCGCAGTACTTCTTCAAGTCGTTCGCCTACGCGGGCATGGCGGTGGTCGCTGCGGCGGCGGGCGCCGCGGTGATCATTCTGCCCGCGATTCTGGTGCTGGTCGGCGATCGGGTGAACGCCCTGGACCTGCGGGTCCCGTTGCGCCGCATGCTCGGTCGGCCCGCACCCGCGGAGCGCGCGCCGGAGCGAAGCCTGTGGTACCGGTGGGTCGTCGGGGTGATGAAGCGCGCCGCGCCGGTCGCGGTGATCACGACCATCGGACTGCTGCTACTCGGATCCCCTTTCCTATCCGCGCATTTCGGCTATCCCGATGATCGAGCGCTGACGCAGTCCGCGCCGAGCCGCCAGGTCGGTGACGCGCTACGCAGCGACTTCTCCGCCGACCTCGGCGCGAGCGCCTATGCCGTGCTGCCCGAATTCCACGGCAGCCAAGCCGAAATCGGGGCGTACGCCGCGGCGCTGTCCAAGGTGGCCGACGTGCCCGCGGTGTTGTCGAGTGACGGCGTCTACGTCAACGGCCTGCGGGCGGCCGCCGCGCCGCCCGGGATGTCCGGCGCGGAAGGCGCTTTCCTGTCCATCGGGACCCGGCTCGATCCGTACTCGACGGCGGGCAAGGATCAGCTCGCCGAGTTCCGTGCGATCCCGGCACCCGGCGATGTGCTGTTCGGCGGCGCGGCCGCGCTCAACCAGGATTCGGTCTCCGCGATCGCCGACCGGCTGCCGCTTGCCGGCGCGCTCATCGCCGTCACCACCTTGCTCCTGCTGTTCCTCTTCACCGGCAGCCTGCTGCTTCCGGTGAAAGCCCTACTGCTCAACATCCTTTCGCTGGCCGCGACCTTCGGCGCGATGGTGTGGATATTCCAGGACGGGCACCTGTCCGGACCGCTCGGCTTCACCCCGACCGGAAAACTCGACCTCGCGATGCCGATCCTGATGTTCAGCCTCGCGTTCGGTGCGTCGATGGACTACGAGGTGTTCCTGCTCTCCCGGATCAGGGAGGAGTGGCTGGCGGGCGAGAAGACCGCGGCGGGCAATACCCACGCCGTCGCCATGGGTGTGGCGAGGACCGGCCGGATCTTCACCGCCGCCGCGCTGTTGATGAGCATCGTCTTTCTGGCGCTGGCCAGTTCCGGTGTCGCGGCCATGAAGCTGTTCGGCATCGGGTGCGCGCTCGCGGTGCTCAGCGATGCGACGGTGATCCGAGCGCTGCTTGCACCGGCGCTGATGCGGGTGATGGGGACCGCCAACTGGTGGGCGCCCAAACCTCTTGCGGCGCTGCACCGGCGCTTCGGATTGTCCGAGGAAACGGAGCGAGACGTGGTCCTCACCACTGGGACCGACGCTGGGCGGGCGCCCGTCGACAAGGTTCCCTCCGCGGTGCACGAATAGCGCCGCAGAGCCCTACGACTGCATGCCCCGCCCGACGTAGACCACGCCGACGAATTCGGTCAGATCGTCGATCAGCGTCTGCACGTCGTCACGTGCGCCGCCGTCGTCGTGGTGGTGCAGCCAGTCGGCGACCAGCTCGAACAAGCCGCCGATGGTGGCAAGGGCCAGGGCCAGCCGCCTGCGCTGAGCGCGCTCGTCCGGCGCGGGGCCCATCGACCACTCGCCGTCCAGGAATGCCGCCGCCCAGCGCCGGTTGCCGCGGCGCTGCTTCTCCACCGTCGGCGAAATGCCGCCCGCCTCACCGAAAGTCACCTTTGCCAGGCGCGGGTCGTCGGCGATCGCGTGCACGAACGCGCCGATGACCGCCGCCGCGCGCTGCGACCAGTCGAGCTCCGACACCTCCGCCGCCACCTCGGCCACGCGCTGCTGGATCTGCACCGTGATCTGTTCGAGCAGCGCGGTGTAGCAGGCCTCCTTGCTGTCGAAATGGTCGTAGAACCCCTTCGTTCCGACGTAGGCGCGCTGACAGATCTGTTCGATCGATGTACCCGAAAAGCTTTGTTCGGCAAACAGTTCGGTCGCGGCCTCCAGCAGTTGACTGCGTCGCTGCGCGCTGCGCTGCTCGGCGTCGAGGCCGCGGATCCGGCGCCGGGCCGGGGCCGGGCGGGATCGCGCGGCGGATTCGCTGCGGGTCATGTCACGACGATAGCGGTAGCCATTTCAGAAAGATGTCTTGTTGGTAACGCGAACTCGTGCTGTAATCGCTGCACCGATGAGGGAGGGACCGAGGTGTCAGTGATCAAAGGCGATCCGGCCGTGGGAAGCCCGGCGTTCGTTCGCGTCGTCGTCGCGGTGATCGTCGCCATCGCGGCCACCGCGCTCTCGGGCGGCGGCTCGGTAGTCCCGGCCGCGGCAATGCCGCTGCCGCAGCATGATTCGTTCTACGAGCCGCCCGAGGACTTCGCGAGCGCCGAGCCGGGGACCGTGCTCCGTTCGCGCGAGGTGCAGCTTGCCGTGCTCACGCTGCTACCTCTGAACGTGCGATCCTGGCAGCTGCTGTATCGCACGACCGACCTGTTCGACGAACCCGCGGTCGCGGTCACGACCGTGGTGCTGCCCGCGGGCGCCGACCCGAACCGCCCCCGGCCGCTGGTGTCGCTGCAGTTCTACTACGACAGCGCAAGCCCGTCCTGCGCACCGTCGTATGTGCTGCGGCAGGGTTCCGGGCTGCCCGGCGTCGAGGGCATCCATTCCAACAGCGAGCTGATCGCGCTGGCCGCGCTGATCAGTCAGGGCTGGGCCGTGTCGATTCCGGACTACGAGGGTCCGCTCGGTCATCTCGCGGTCGCCAAGGAGCCCGGGTACATGACCCTCGACGGGATCAGGGCCGCACAACGATTCGAGCCGATGGGCTTGGACGGCGCGAATACTCGTGCGGCCCTGTGGGGTTACTCCGGCGGCGGGATGGCCACCGGGTGGGCCGCCGAGATGCATCCGAGCTACGCGCCGGAGCTGAACATCGAGGGCGCTGCCCTCGGTGCGCCCGTCTCGGACGTCGAATCGCTTTTGCACGTCAACGGATCCCTGTTCGCCAGTCTGATCGGCATCGGGATCGCCTCGCTGTCCAACGCCTATCCGACCTTCCGTGAGGTGACCTACCGGCACCTCACGCCGGAGGGCAGGGCGCTCATGGACCGCACCAACGCGCAGTGCCTCCCGCGCAACGCGCTCACCCAGATGTTCGTGAACTACCAACGGCTGCTGACGATTCCGATCGCGGAGTACCTCGCGCTGCCGGAGATCCGCGAGGTCTTCGACGCGACGGTACTCGGCGGCAATACCCCGACCGCGCCGATCCACCTGTACCAAGGCGTCTTCGACGAAGCGGTGCCGGTGTGGACGAACGACCGCCTCGCCCAACGGTATTGCGCGGCGGGCGGCTCCGTCGTCTACACACGCGATCACCTCAGCGAGCACTTGACGCTGCCCTCGCTCGGCATGGCGGACACCTTCGACTGGTTGAAGGGCAGGCTGGCGCCGAATCCGCCGGAACAGGTCGGCTGCCGGACCGAGAACGTGGTCTCCATGCTCGCCGACGTCGACGCGCTGCTGACCCAGATCGAGATCAATCTGAATGCCGGCTTCGGCGCACTCGGGTTCCCGATCGGCCCCCGCGAACGCTGACCGCGCATGCCTGCGACCCTGACCTGAATCGGACCGGTCGCGGATTTTGTCCCGGGAGGTGCGATGAATTCGGCCGGGCTGGGAAGTCTGCACAGGCGAGGACCCGACCCGACGTCAGGAGATGGCCATGCAGAAGATCGTCACGAACCTCTGGTACGACACCCAGGCCGAGGAAGCGGCGGAGTTCTACTGTTCGCTCTTCCCGGACTCCAAGATCACCGACATCCAGTACTACGGCGAGGCGGGGCCGCGCGAGGCCGGGCTCGCCATGGTCATCGACTTCGAGCTGAACGGCCAGAAGTTCACCGCCATCAACGGCGGCGGCGAGTACCACTACACGCACGCCATGTCGCTGCTGGTCAACTGCGAAAGCCAGGTGGAGGTCGACCGCTTGTGGCTGGCGCTGCTCGCCGACGGCGGCCAGGAGATCGAGTGCGGCTGGCTCAACGACAAGTACGGCATCCCCTGGCAGATCTGGCCTGCGCAAGCCAACGAGCTGATGAAGGGCGATCCCGCCGCAGTCGCCCGCGCCACCAAGGCCATGCTCGGCATGAAGAAGATCGACGTGCAGGCCATGCGGGACGCTTACGAGGCGGTCTGACCGCTCACTCACCCCGGTTCGGTCATCGCCGGGCGTGTCCGGATGGCGGGCGGGTATGGTCGGGCGGGAAAATTCACATCGCCAACGGGGGCTCGCACCAGCGGGCTGAGAGGACGGCTAGCCCGCAAGGGCGATACAGGGCCGTCGACCGTATGAACCTGACCGGGTAATGCCGGCGTAGGGAGGAGAAGCATGGCCACCGCCAACGGCGCCGCCGCGCCCGTCGACACCGTGACCACCGGCCCCATCGAGGGCAGCGTCAAGCACTACCTGGAAGTCGACGACCTGCGCATTCCGGTACGTCGCATCAATCTCACCAACGGTGACACCTTCGACGTCTACGACACCTCGGGCCCGTACACCGACGACAGCGCGACCATCGACCTCGAGGCCGGTCTGCCCAAGCTGCGCGACACCTGGGCCAAGCCGCAGGTGGACGGCCCGCCGACCCAGCTGGCCTGGGCGCGGCAGGGGATCGTCACCCCGGAGATGCGGTACATCGCGGCGCGCGAGGGCGTCGAGCCCGAGCTGGTGCGCGACGAGGTCGCGGCCGGTCGCGCGGTGATCCCGGCCAACCACAAGCACCCGGAGCTGGAGCCGACGATCATCGGCAAGAAGTTCCTGGTCAAGATCAACGCCAACATCGGCAACTCGGCAGTGTCCTCCTCGATCGCGGAGGAGGTGGAGAAGATGGTGTGGGCCACCCGCTGGGGCGCGGACACCATCATGGATCTCTCCACCGGCAAGAACATCCACGAGACCCGCGAGTGGATCATGCGCAACTCCCCCGTCCCGGTCGGCACCGTGCCGATCTACCAGGCGCTGGAGAAGGTGAACGGCGATCCGACCCAGCTCACCTGGGAGATCTACCGCGACACCGTCATCGAGCAGTGCGAGCAGGGCGTGGACTACATGACCGTGCACGCGGGCGTACTGCTGCGCTACATCCCGCTGACGGCCAAGCGCGTCACCGGCATCGTCTCGCGCGGTGGCTCGATCATGGCCGCGTGGTGTCTGGCACACCATCAGGAATCCTTCCTGTACACCCACTTCGAGGAACTCTGCGAGATCCTGGCGAAGTACGACGTGACCTTCTCCCTCGGCGACGGCCTGCGTCCCGGCTCTATCGCGGACGCCAACGACGCGGCCCAGTTCGCCGAGCTGCGCACCCTCGGCGAGCTGACGAAGATCGCGAAATCCCATGGCGTGCAGGTGATGATCGAAGGCCCCGGGCACGTGCCGATGCACAAGATCGTGGAGAACGTGCGGCTCGAGGAGGAGCTGTGCGAGGAGGCGCCGTTCTACACCCTCGGCCCGCTGGCCACCGACATCGCGCCCGCCTACGACCACATCACCTCGGCCATCGGCGCCGCGATCATCGCCCAGGCGGGCACGGCCATGCTCTGCTACGTCACGCCGAAGGAACACCTCGGCCTGCCCAACCGCGACGACGTCAAGGTCGGCGTGATCACCTACAAGATCGCCGCCCACTCCGCCGACCTCGCCAAGGGCCACCCGCACGCCCAGCAGCGTGACGACGAATTGTCCAAGGCCCGTTTCGAATTCCGCTGGCGCGACCAGTTCGCCCTCTCGCTGGACCCCGACACCGCGCGGGAGTACCACGACGAGACCCTGCCCGCGGAGCCCGCCAAGACCGCGCACTTCTGCTCCATGTGCGGCCCGAAGTTCTGCTCGATGCGGATCTCCGCCGACGTGCGCGAGTACGCGGAGAAGAACAACCTCACCGACGTGGAGGCCATCGAAGCCGGCATGGCGGAGAAGTCCGCGGAGTTCGCGGAGACGGGGAAGCAGGTTTACCTGCCGGTGGTTTCGTAGGGTTCATCGGTTTACGCCCGTCTCGGTCTTTGTGATCGGGGCGGGCGTTGCTGTTCATGGGGGTTACCTGGCGCGGCGTGAGCGTGGGTTGGTCCCACACAGCGTTCACACTCCTCACACAGGCGGTGCCGTTGTGCGGCGTATGCGGGGTGTGTGGGATGGGAACCGCTGACCGGCAACGGGTTCTATTGCACGGTGCTGTCGATCAGGCGCCGAGCGGCCTTGTCGGTGCGGCTGGCGTCCCCGCTGATGATTCGGTCCTGGAGTATCCCCCGCAGTCCCGAAACCAGCAGAGTGGCAACCACTTCCGGCTCGTCTACTTTGATCGAACGCAACCCGTCGGCCAGTGCTGCAACAAAGGTGCCGATGGCGTCGGTGGCGTACGCCGCGTACGGACCGTCGGAGGCGCACGCCGCACCGAGCACTTGAAGCATCACCTTGACGCTGGTCGCCCCCGCACCGGTGGTGTTGGCGCACCAGAACTCCCACAGCCGGGCGCGTAGGGCAGGGGCGTCGGCGAGGTCGGCGAATACCGCCCGGATGTCCGGGCGTTGGGTGGCGAGGGCTTGGACCAGCAGTTCTTCCTTGGTGTCGAAGTAGTAGATGAGCATGCGCGAGCTGGTGCCGAGTTCGGCGGCGAGTGGGCGCAGCGAGAGTTCGGCGAGGCCGTGGGCGGCGATGTAGTCGACGACGCCGTTGAGGAGTTCGGCGCGTTTGGCGTGGTCGAGTGGGCGGGCCATGGGTTGACTGTAGCGAGTGCTACAGGTATTCATGACATCGTGACTGTAACATTCGCTTCAGAAACTACGGATTCCGTCGTCGTCACCGCCTACGCGGCCACCACTTCACTCGCCGACGACATGGATACGACCTGGTCGGAGCTGTTGCGAGGGCAAACGGGCATAGGCGTGCTCGACGACGACTTCGTCGCCGAGTTCGACCTGCCGGTGCGCATCGGCGGCAAGCTGAAGGCGCATCCGGCCGCGCAGCTGAGCAGGGTCGAACAGCGCAGGCACTCCTACGTCGAGCAGCTGGCGCTGGTCCTCGGCAGGCGGGTCTGGCAGGCGGCGGGTGCGCCCGAGGTCGAGGGCGAGCGGCTGGCGGTGGCGATCGGCACCGGCCTCGGCGGTGGCGACGCGCTGATCGACGCGGTCGATGCCATGCGCGCAGGCGGCTACCGGAAGGTCTCGCCCATGTCGGTGCCGATGGTGATGCCGAACGGTCCCGCCGCGACGGTCGGGCTCGAAATCGGTGCCAAGGCAGGTGTTTTCGCACCAGTCTCGGCGTGCTCGTCGGGTTCGGAGGCGATCGCGCACGCGTGGCGGCTGATCCGCTCCGGCGAGGCCGACGTGGTGGTCACCGGCGGGGTCGAGGGGCACATTCACGCGGTGCCGATCGCGAGCTTCGCCATGATGCGCGCCATGAGCACCCGCAACGAGGAGCCCGAACGCGCCTCGCGCCCCTTCGACCGGGATCGCGACGGCTTCGTCTTCGGCGAAGCGGGCGCGCTCATGGTGCTCGAATCCGAGCGGCACGCCAGGGCGCGCGGGGCCGAGATCCACGCCCGCGTGCTCGGCGCGGGCATCACCTCCGACGCGTTCCACATCGTCGCCTCCGACCCGGAGGGCGTCGGCGCGGCGCGCGCCATGCGCAAGGCCATCGAGACCGCCGGTCTCTCGGTCTCCGATATCGCCCACGTCAACGCGCACGCCACCTCGACACCGATCGGCGACGCGTCGGAGGCGAACGCCATCGCCGCCGTCACCCCGCACGCCTCGGTCTACGCGCCGAAATCCGCGCTCGGGCACTCCATCGGCGCGGTCGGCGCGCTCGAATCCATCCTGACGGTGCTCACCCTGCGCGACCAGATCGTCCCGCCCACGCTCAACCTCGACAACCAGGCCCCCGATATCGACCTCGACATCGTCGCGGACGCGCCCCGGCAGCAGCGAATCGACTACGCGATGAACAACTCCTTCGGCTTCGGCGGCCACAACGTCGCACTGACCTTCGGCCGCGCCTGAACCCCGGCCGCGGCACCGCGCGCTGTCCGGCCGGTTCGGCCGCTCGGCGGGCGTGGCAGAATCGTTAACCGAACGAACTATTGCCACGACCGGCAGCGGCGCCGGCCCGAGGGACGGACGATGACATGAGCGATGCCTTCTACCTCCCGGATCCGGAAGACCCGAAGCGTTTCGTCTCCACCGAACTCACGCGCGGACCGTGGTCGCCCGATGCTCAGCACGCGGGGCCACCGTCGGCGCTGCTCGGGCACGTCATCGAGCGGTGCGAACCACGCGAGGGATTCCAGGTCGGACGCGTCGCGGTGGAGATCCTAGGACCCGTCCCGCTGGAACCGCTGTTCGCCGAGGCCCGTGTCACCCGGCCGGGGCGCAGTGTGGAGCTGCTGGAGGCGACGCTGTCCACCGAGCGCGGTCCGGTGATGAAGGCCAATGCGTGGCGGTTCAAGCTGGCCGAACCCGAACTCCGGCTGCCCCAGGAAATCCAGCCGACAGGAGCGCGGCCCGGCCCCGAGCACGCGCCCGCCCCCGCCCCGTTCCCCGCGGCGCACGAGGTCGGCTTCCACACCGCGATCGAATACCGTTTCGTCACAGGCGCTTTCGGCGAACCAGGCCCGGCGATCTGCTGGATCAGGCTGAAGTATCCGATCGTCGCGGGGACCTCCCCGAGCCCGCTGGAGCGCACCCTTGCGGCCGCCGATTCGGGCAACGGCGTGAGCGCGGTGCTCGACTGGTCGCGCTACCTGTTCATCAACACCGATCTCACCGTCACCCTGCACCGGCAGCCGGTGGGCGAATGGGTCTGCCTCGACGCGGTCACCTACCCGCAGCCGCACGGCATCGGCCTGGCCGAATCGGCGCTGTTCGACGAGAAGGGCCCGCTCGGCCGCAGCACCCAGACGCTCTATCTCGGCATCCGCTGAGCTACGGCCTGGTGGAGATCTGCTGGATCGCCCAGCCGTTGCCGTCGGGGTCGGAGAAGAACACGAACCCGACGTTGTCGAGCGGATCCGGCATCTTCGTCGGGCTCTCGCCGAGCACCTGGATCTCGCCGACCTGCACACCGCGCTCGAGCAGTTCGGCGCGCGCCTTGTGCAGGTCGGGGACCACCAACTGGAGGCCTTGCAACGAACCGGGCGTCATCGAGGGCACCGCACCCTTGCCGATCACGATCGAGCACCCGGAGCCGGGCGGAGTCAGCTGCACGATGCGGACGTCGTCGCCGATCGCGGTGTCGTGATCGACCGCGAAACCGAGTTGTCGCGAGTAGAAGTCCTTGGCGCGGTCGATGTCCGACACCGGAACAATGACCACCTCGAGCGTCCAATTCATGGCGAACCCCTTCGCGTCAGACGGATGGTTCGTTCCTACCATCTCCGGCCGGACTCCGAACCGCATTCGGGCACGCCTCAGCCGCGGCGACCAGTAGTCCGCCGAGTCTCGAGCGGGCCAATAAGCAATGGATGGCCCCACCATGATGTGGCAGTATCGCCCGGATGCCAGGAGGGATGACGACCGACCAGCTTGCCGCCCGTACGTCACGGGCCCTCGACGCGGCCGTCACCGCCGGTCGCGATCTGGGGCTCACGGTGACCGACGCGGCGGTGCTCCACGACGTGTTCTCGGTTGTCGTGCACCTCGCTCCGTCGCCGGTGGTGGTGCGGGTGCCCACCGTTGTGCCGTCCTATCTCGACCCCGACGCCCAGGCGACACGACAGCGAGCGGAGCTCGATGTGGTGACCTGGCTCGCGGAACAGGGCACCCCGGTGATTCCGCCGAGTCCGCTCGTGCCACGAGAACCCGTGCGGCGCAACGGTTTCTCGATGACGTTCTGGCAGCTAGTCGAGCAGGACAGCAGCGTCGAGCCCGACTACGTGCACAACTGCCGCCTGGTCGCCGACCTGCACGCCGCGCTGCGCGACTACCCGGGCGAGCTGCCCTTCCTGTCGGCGGCCGAACCGAGAATGGTCGAAGAAGGCTTCGCCGCCCTCGAAGAGCGCCCCGACCTCATCACCCCGGCGGATCTCGACCGCGCGCGGCGGGAATGGGAGGTCTTGGCCCCCATCGTCCGCTCACGCGCAGCGTTCGAGGCGGCGTTCCCCGGCATCGATCTCCAGCCGATCCACGGGGATGCCCCCGCGGTCAATATCGTCGATACGCCGGGCGGCGCGCTGTACTCCGACTTCGAGTTGGTCACGCTCGGCCCGGTCGAATGGGATGTCGCGTTCTTCGGGCCCGAGTGCGCGGCCGCGTACAACGCCGCCGCGCAGCGACGAGGCCGCCGTCGGCTGGACGAGCGTGTGCTGCGCTTCGTCGACGCGGTGGGCATGTCCCGGACGGTGGCGTGCCTCGCGCTCGTGCCGCAGTTGCCCATGCTCGAGGAGGCGTTGCAACCGTCGATCGAGCAATGGCGAGCGACGCCGCCATTGACGTCCCTGCACTGAGCAGGAATTGCTCGCAGGCGGGTCGCACTACCCGCGCGGTTGCCAGCGCCAGGCGAATTCACCTGACTCAGGCGGCGGGCCGGGCAGGTCGCCGTCTGCCGCGAGACCCGCGACGAGCAGCGCCAGCGTCCGCCTGCGCAGCTGAGCGGTGCGCTGCGGGTCCGGCATGGCGATGGCGGCGCATGCTTCCAGGATCAGCCCGAGATCCTGCGAATTCACCTCCGGCCGTAGCCGTCCCGAGGCGTGTGCGCGGCGGATCAGTTCGGCGTTGACCTCGCCCGCGTGCAGCACATCGGGCCACATCGCGTCGTCGGGCGTGAAAGTGCCCGCCAAGTGCACGGTGAGCGAGTGCACGTCGGCGTCGACCACCCGCTCCAGGAAGCCGACCAACCCGCGCCAGCCGTCCGAATCCTCCAGTGCCGCATCCGCTTCCGCGTTGTAGCGGCGCAGCCCTTCGTGACAGAGGGTGCGCAGCAGCACCTCCTTGCTCGGATAGCGGCGATACAACGCGCTGATGCCGACGCCCGCCCGCTCCGCGACGGCCGCGATGGGGGCACTGGCGTCGGCGAGGAACACGGCCCGCGCCGCGTCCAGGATCAGGCCGTCGTTGCGGGCCGCCTGCGCCTTGCGGCCGGGCAGGCCCTTGCGAGCTGGGGCTTCTGGGGTCTTCGGCATGACTTCAGCTTAACACTTGAAACGGAATGATCCGTTCTGTTACGGTTTGAACAGAACGAAGCATTCCGTTTCAAAACGAGGAGCACCCGATGCCCGCCATCACCCCCTTCCGCATCGACATCCCGCAGGCCGAGCTCGACGACCTCCAGGCGAGGCTGGCCCGCACCCGGTGGGCCGATCAGATCCCCGGCTCCGGCGACACCTACGGCGTGAGCGTCGATCGGGTGCGTCACCTGGTCGACTACTGGCGCACCGGCTTCGACTGGCGCGCGGTGGAGTCGAAGCTCAACGCCCACCCCCAGTTCACGACCGAGATCGACGGTCAGACCGTGCACTTCCTGCACGTGAAATCGCTGCGGGACAACGCCTTTCCGCTGATCCTCAGCCACGGCTGGCCCGGCACCTTCGTCGAATTCCTCGACATCATCGCCCCGCTCTCCGCAGCCGGATTCGACCTGGTGATCCCGTCCGTGCCCGGATACGGATTCTCCGGTCCGACAAGGGAATCCGGTTGGGGCAACACCCGCATCGCCAAGGCGTGGGCGGAGCTGATGAACAGGCTCGGCTACGCCCGCTACGGCGCGGTCGGCAACGACGGCGGTGCGCAGATCTCCGCCGAGATCGGCCGGGTCGATCCCGAACACGTTGCGGGCGTGCATGTCTCGCAGGTGTACTCGTTCCCGTCCGGCGATCCGGCCGAGCTGACCGATCTCACCGAGGACGAGCAGCAGTCGCTGGCGACGCTGGAGTGGTTCGCGCAGAACAAGATGAGCTTCAACATCCTGCAGGCACAGCAGCCGCAGACCTTGGCGCACGCGATCACGGATTCGCCGACCGGGCTCGTCGGGTGGAACGCCCAGCTGCTCGGCCCCGAGCTGGACGACGAATTCGTGCTGACCAATATCGCGATCCACTGGTTCACCGCCACCGCGGGCTCGGCGATCCGGCAGTACTTCGAGAACGCCAAGGCGCAGCAACCGTCCGAGCCGACCACGGTGCCGTTGGCGCTCTGCGGCTCGACCGGCGATTTCCACGGCATCCGGCGCTTCGCCGAGCGCGACCACAAGGCCATCGTGTCCTGGAGGACGAACGACGTGCCGACCCACTACCTGCACCACTCGGCGCCCGAGCTCATCGCGGGCGAGATCACCGAGTTCTTCGCGACGTACCGGTAACGCGCACCCGGCCTCGGCGCACCTCCGTCCCCCGGGGGTGCGCCGAGGCACGTGGACGTTCGCTTATGCCATCGAGAGTCACGGCCATGGTTCGTCTCGCCTCGCGTTGATGTACTGGATTCACCAACGACACACCAGCTTTCACCGCAAGGAGAACACCATGAAAATCGCAGTCTTCGGAGCCACCGGAACCGTCGGCCGACTGGTCGTCGAGCAGGCGCTCGAGCAGGGCCACGAGGTCACCGCCTTCACCCGCAACGCCGCGGGCATCACCCAGCGGCACGAGCGGCTGCGGGTGGTGGAGGGCGACGTCTTCGACACCCACCAGGCCGAGCGGGCGGTCGCGGGCCAGGACGCGGTGGTGATCGCGCTCGGCGACGGCCGCAAGGGCCTGGTCCGCTTCGGCGGCACCAAGTCGGTCGTGGAGGCGATGCACCGCACCGGGGTGAAGCGGCTGATCTGCCAGAGCACGCTCGGCGTCGGCGACAGCCGCGACAACCTCAACTTCCTGTGGAAGCACCTGCTGTTCGGCATCCTGCTGCGCCGCGCCTACAACGACCACGTCGCGCAGGAGGAGTACGTGCGGGCCAGCAACTTGGAGTGGACCATCGTGCGCCCCAGCGCGTTCACCGACGGGCCTCGCACCGGCAGCTACCGGCGCGACTTCCCCGGCTCCGAGCGCGGGCTCACGCTGAAGATCGCGCGCGCCGACATCGCCGACTTCCTGCTCGAACAGCTCACCGACTCGACCTACCTGCACCGGACGCCGGGCATCTCGCACTGATGCCGCGCCGCCCGCGCACCCGCCATCGAGAGTTCTCACACACGCCACGCACCCATCACAGCGCCAGCGCTTATGTGAGGCGTGTGAACCCTCTGTGCGATCACCCGAGAATTCGGGTGAGGCCGCGACCCACGCCCCCTCAATTGCGCGTGGGTCGCGGCGGGTTGGGTGAGTCGGCGGCGGCAGGAGGAAGCGGACGCGATATTTCACCGGCGCGCTCACTGCGGTTGGCCACGATTCACGCGTGCTCGTGCAACTCGCCCCACGCGGGGAACGGGTCGTCGAAGTCGGCCCAAACGTCCTGGCCCGCAGCGAATTCGGCGTCGGTGAGGAGTGCGGCATCCAGCGACGTCCGCACCCGGTCGCCGTCCAGGTGCACGCCGATGAAGACGATCTCCTGCCCGGCAGGCACTTCCAGCGACGACCACCACGCGGCGGGCTCGAAGGTCAGGTTGGGTCCGGCCTGCGACCAGATCGCCGCCAGGCTCGCCCGGCTGGCGAGCCAGCAGAATCCCTTGCTGCGCAACATGCCTCGCAGTTGTTCCAGGGCCGCGGCCAGCCGAGCCGGATGGAACGGGCGTTCGGCGGTGTAGGTGATACTGCGGATGCCGTATTCCTCGGTCTCCGGAACATGGCCGCCCGCAAGCTCTTCGTCCCACCCCTCGGCCTCCGCGGCGACCCGCGGGTCGTACCGTCCGGTGCCGAGCACCTCGCCGAGCTCGACCACGCCGCGCTCGGTGCGCAGCACTCGCGCGCGCGGATTGAGCCGTCGCACCGTGGCTTCCACCGTCCCCGCGGCGTTCGCGCTCACCAGGTCGGTCTTGTTGATCACCAGTACGTCGGCGAATTCCACCTGGTCCACCAGCAGGTCGGCGATGGTGCGCTCGTCGCCCGCGCCCGCCTCCAGATTCCGTTCCGCCAGCGCCTGGCCCCGGACCACCTCGCCGAGAAAGGTCGAGGCGTCGACCACCGTCACCATGGTGTCCAGCCGGGCGATGTCGCCGAGCTTGAAGCCGTCCTCGAATTCCCAGTCGAAGGTCGCCGCCACCGGCATCGGCTCCGAGATTCCCGTCGACTCGATGACCAGCTGATCGAAGCGGCCCGCCCTGGCCAGCCTGCCCACCGCCTCGATGAGGTCCTCGCGCAGCGTGCAGCAGATGCAGCCGTTGGTGAGTTCGACGAGCTTCTCCTCGGTGCGGTCCAGGTGCCCCTGGCCCGCGACGAGCGCGGCGTCGATGTTCACCTCGCTCATGTCGTTGACGATGACCGCGACCCGGCGGCCCTCGCGGTTGGCCAGGATGTGGTTGAGCAGCGTGGTCTTGCCTGCTCCGAGGAATCCGGACAGCACGGTGACGGGCAGCAGATCGGAGCGCGATGAAGTGGTCACGCACTAATGATAATGGTTTTCATTTGCTTCGTCGCCGCCGGGTGGAACGCCCACTAAGGTCAGGCCTGTGAAACTGCTGCCCCTTCCCGCCGACGGACAGACCCCGGTCCGCGTCCTCACCATCGCAGGCACCGACTCCGGCGGCGGCGCCGGAATCCAGGCCGACTCGCGCACGATGGCGATGTGCGGGGTGCACGCGTGCGTCGCCGTCGCGGCGGTGACGGTGCAGAACTCGGTGGGCGTGAGCGGCTTCCACGAAATTCCGCCGCAGATCGTCGCCGACCAGGTGCGTTCGGTGGTCGGCGATATCGGCGTCGGCGCGGCCAAGACGGGCATGCTCGCCTCGACGGCCATCATCGAGGCGGTGGCCGAGGTCTGCCGCGAAGTGGGCATCGGCCGCGACAGCACGATTCCGCTGGTGGTCGACCCGGTGGCGGCTTCCATGCACGGCGACGCGCTGCTGCACGCCGAGGCGCTGGATGCGGTGCGCCACACGCTGATTCCGCTGGCCACGATCGTGACGCCCAACCTCGACGAGGTCAGGCTGATCACCGGGATCACGGTCACCGACCAGGCCTCGGCGCGGCGCGCGGCCGAGGCGCTGCACGCGCTCGGCGCGCGCTGGGCGATCGTGAAGGGCGGACACCTGCGCTCCTCCGAGACGAGCACCGACCTGCTCTTCGACGGCGAGAACTTCCACGAGTTCACCGCGCCGCGCCTCACCACCGGTAACGACCACGGCGGCGGCGACACCCTCGCGGCGGCCATCGCCTGCGCCCTCGCGCACGGTTACCCGGTGCCCGAGGCGGTCGAGTTCGCCAAGGAATGGACCCGGCGCTGCCTGGCCGCCGCCTACGATCTGGGCGCGGGCCACGGGCCGGTCTCGCCGCTGTGGCGGCTGCATCTTTCCTGACAGCCGCGGCGCCGAAACTTGTCGGTGGGCAGGCTCATACTGGGTATGTCGCGAACACAGCCGGCCTCAACGGCGCGGCTCGGCTAGGAACAACGGCGTTCGCAGTGGACGCGGCAAGGCCCCCGTGCCGTCCGCGGGCGGCACCTTCGGGGTCGGCTTCAGGATGATTCGGCCGAAAAGGCGAGGTGCAGGGGCAGATCGGCGTCGATGACGATGCCGTTGAGACGGGCGTTGGCCTCCGCGAGCGCCGAGGCGATCTCGGCGATGTAGGCGACGAACTTCTCGATCGGCATCGCGTTGGCCCGAAGCCGGTTCGCGCCGAGCCACCAGTCGGTGGCCGAGGCGACCGCGCCGAATATCGAATAGTTGACGAGTTCGACGCTGGCGACGTCGATCGAGTCGTCCTCGACCAGACCGGCGAACAGTTCGGCCGCGCGGCGCGCCGATTGCCTGGCCGATTGCAGCGCCCGCTCGGACTCGTCGGCCTGCTGGGTGAAGTGGCTGTGCAGCATGAAACGGAAGACGTTCGGGTGCTCGGTGACCACCAGCGCGTACTCCGCGGCGCCGCGGCGCACCAGTTCACGAGCCGAGTCGTTGCTCAGATCGATACTCGAGATGATGCGCTCCCACAACATGTCGCGCACCCGGTCGACGATGGCGTTGTAGAGGTCGGTCTTGTCCTCGAAGTGCCGGTACAACTTCGGCTTCGCGGCGCCCGCCTCCTTGGCGATATCGCCCATGCTGACTTCGGGACCGAACTTGTCCAGCGCGCGGAACGCGGCGTCGACGAACTCGTCGCGCACCTTCACCCGATGCGCACGCCACCGCTCGGTCCGGGCGTCGACCCGCTTGGGTCGCGCCTGGTCGACTTCCCGGCGGCTGTGCATCACGGATCCGACCGTACCAATTCTTCAGCCGACCTCGGTCGACTCGGTGGGGACAGGAAAGGGCGGCGTGCTCTTGCCGGTGATCCGGAAGCGCCGCCACGGATCGGGGTCGCCGACGTAGCCCTCGCGGGCGCTGTGTGCGGTGCGGATGGTGACCCTGGTGCGCGGTTCGTCACCGAGCGCGGCCGCCAGGTCGTCGTTCGGGCGGATCCGGCCGAACCACCGGTAGATGCCGTCGATCGGTTCCCGATAGCCGCGCAATTCGACCTGCACCGGGATCTCGCGGCCGTGCACGACCAGGGTCGCCGCGCCGAGGTAATCGGATCCCGCGTGCGGACTGCCTGCGAAGGCGCTGTTCATCTCGACTCCTGCGTTCGGTCGTAAAGCCCCACCCGACCTCGGCCGTTGACATCGAGTGAGACGTAGGACACACTCGTAAATGTACACGGAACCGGCGGTATTGGGTACTAGGAGTTCCGCAATCGCGGCCCCCGCCTTCCCGCACCGCCTTCCGGCACAGCGCTCGAGACCCAGCACAGAGAGCTGGTGGGGACAATGACGTCCAGCCACGATTACGGATTCCGGCCCGCCACCACGCCGTCCGGCGCGTCCGTGCAGCGCCGCCGCCACATCGGCGACCGGCAGACCACCGCGCGACGGCTGTTGTTCGCGGGCGCCGCCGAAGCGGCCTACGATCCCGATCTCGACATCGACTGGGACGCCGCGCCCGATCCCACCAAGAATTGGCTTCCGCCGGAACGCATTTCGCTCTACGGCAGCGGGCTGTGGGAGCGGCTGACCCCCGAGCAGCGGCGCGAACTCGGCAAGCACGAGCTGGTCAGCATGCTCAGCGTGGGCATCTACGCGCAGTCCATGCTGTCCATGCTGATGTTTCGAGATGTCATCGAAAGCCGCGATCCCGTCGACGATCACACCCGGTTCACGCTCGCGTCGATCCACGACGAGAGCCGCAACTCCACCATGTACAGCAGGCTGATCAATGCCACCGGCCTGCCGCCCTACCGCCTGCCCGCGCCGCTACGCGCGCTGACCAAGCTCACGCTGTGGATCCCGGACGGTCCCGCCGCGCTCGGCTTCCGCCTGCTCATCGAGGAGATGGCGGCGCAGCTGCTGCGCGACCTCACCGCCGACCCGGACATCCAGCCGCACCTGCGCCAGCTGGCGCTGCTGCACGCTGCCTCCAGTGCCCGTCACATCGAGGCGACGCGCGCGGAGTTGTTGCGCGCCATCGACTCTCGCGGTCCGATCCGCGCCGCGCTGCACCGCTGGGCGCTCAGCGCCGTGGTCGCGGTCGCCTACGCGGCGCTCGTGCACCCGGCGGTCTATCGCTCCGTCGGCATCCATCCGCTTGCCGGGGCCGTGTCCGCGGTGACCACCGGCGCCTATCGACGCAACGCACGCATCGCGACGGCGACCGTGCGCGAGTTCCTACGCGAAACGTACCGGCCCCAGTGCATTTCGGGCGTTCCCTCGATCACGAACAGGAGAGCGGTGCGATGACCACCGAAGCCACCCGACCCATCGTCACCACCGCGGGCGCCTCGACGGTGCGCCGCAAGACGGTCGGCGACCGGCAGAAGACCGCCGAGCGCCTGCTGCGCTCCTCCGCCGAACGCGCCTACGACGGCGAGGTCGACATCGACTGGGACGCACCGATCGAGCCGGGCCTGCACTGGATACCGGAACACCGGCAGTCGCTGTACGGCACCGCGCTGTGGGAACGCCTCACCCCGGAACAGCGCACCGAACTCGGGCTGCACGAGCTGGTCAGCGTGCTCAGCTTCGGCATCTTCGCGGAGGCGGGGCTGAGCACGATGCTCTTGCGCACCGTGCTGGAGAGCGAACAGCTGGTGGACGACCACACCCGCTACGCGCTGGCCGAAATCGGCGAGGAGACACGGCATTCCACGATGTTCGGCCGCCTGGTGAATCTCACCGGCCTGCGGCCGTATCTGCTGCCGAAGACCGGACGCAAGCTCGGTCGCCTCACCGCCTTCATTCCGCTCGGGCCATCCGCCTACGCGGGCACCCTGCTCATCGAGGAGATCCTGGACCGGTTGCAGCGCGAGGCGATGAACGATCCGAACCTGCAACCCCATGTGCGCCAGCTGATGAAGATCCACGTACTGGAGGAGGCGCGCCACATCACCTACGCCCGTGAGGAATTGGTGCGCGCCATCGAGGCCCGCGGCAAGGCGTCCAACGCCTTCCACCGGCTGGTTTTCGCGGTGATGGTGCTCGGCGTCTATCCCGTGCTGATCAATCCGCGTGTGTACCGATCGGTGGGCATCGATCCGCTGCACGGGTTCCTCGCGGCGTTCACCTCACCGAACTTCCGGGTGAACGCGACCTTCGCGGGCGAACCGCTGCTGCGTTTCGCCCACGAGGTGGGCATGCTCGACGGCGCGGTGACGCGGCGGCTCTACCACATGTCGCGCAGTGTGCCGCAGGACGTTCTCGACGATCTCGACCGCCGCGCGGCGGCGTGATCCGCACCGATCGGAAGTGACGCGATGACAGCGCAGCATTCGTCTCCGGTCCGCACCGAGGTGCTGATCATCGGCAGCGGATTCTCCGGCCTCGGCATGGGAATCGCCTTGGACAAGGCGGGACTCGGCGACTACCTGATCGTGGAGAAGGCCGACGAGATCGGCGGCACCTGGCGCGACAACACCTATCCCGGCTGCGCCTGCGATGTGCCGACCCACCTGTACTCGTATTCCTTCGAGCCCAGGTCGAATTGGCAACGGCTGTTCTCCGAGCAGCCGGAGATCTTCGACTACCTGAAGGAAGTCGCCGCCAAGTACCGGCTGCGCGACCGTATCCGGTTCGGCCAGCACATGGTTCGCGGCCACTGGGACGACGGCGAACGGCGCTGGCACGCATTCGGCGCCGACGGCCAGGAGTACGTCGCGCGCTTCATCGTCTCGGCCATCGGGGCGCTGCACATTCCGAGCATTCCGGAGTTCCCCGGTCGCTCCGAATTCACGGGCGCCGCTTTCCATTCGGCGCAGTGGGACCACGGTGTCGACCTGCGCGGCAAGCGGGTGGCGGTGATCGGGACCGGGGCGAGCGCGATCCAGTTCGTGCCGGAGATCGTGGACGAGGTGGGCGCGCTGACGGTGTTCCAGCGCACCGCCCCGTGGGTGCTGCCGCGCGCCGACGTGGTCTTCTCCGACCGGTTCCGCACCGCGCTGCGCCGGGTGCCCGGACTGCGGTTCGCACTGCGCAACGGCATCTACTGGGGCGCGGAGGTCGGCGCCTACGCGATGACCCGCAGACCCGACCTGCTGAAGACGCTGGAGTGGGTCGGCAAGCGGCACATCGCGCGCCAGATCGCCGATCCCGCGCTGCGCGCCGCGGTGACACCCGACTATCGCGCGGGCTGCAAACGGCTACTCGGCTCGGACACCTACTATCCGGCGCTGGCCGACCCCAAGACCACCGTGGTCACCGACCACATCGACCATGTCACCGCCCGGGGCATCGTCACCGCCGACGGCGTCGAACACCCGGCCGACGTGATCGTCTACGGCACCGGATTCCACGTCATCGATTCGTTCACCAACCTGTCCATCACCGGCCGCAATGGCGTCGACCTCGGCGAACGCTGGACCGAGGAGGGCGTGCAGGCGCACCGCGGTATCACCGTGGCCGACATACCGAACGCCTTCTTCCTGCTCGGCCCGAACACCGGGCTCGGCCACAACTCGATCATCTTCATGATCGAGTCGCAGATCCACTACGTGCTGGACGCGATCCGGCAGGTGCGGGCGCGCGGCGCGGTGGCGCTGGCGCCCCGGCGGGCGGCGCAAGACCGCTTCAACGCCGGACTCCAGCACAAGCTGGCCCGCTCGGTGTGGAACACCGGCGGCTGCCGCAGCTGGTATCTGGACGAGCACGGCAACAATCGCACGCTGTGGTCCGGCTTCACCTGGCAGTACTGGCTCCAGACCAGGCGGCTGCGCGCGGGCGAGTACGAGTTCATCGGTCCAGCGCCGAGCACGCCGGTGCGACCGACCACGGTGCTGGAAAACGAACCCGCCCAGACCTTCCCGACCACGGTCACCGGCAACTGACAGGGGAATCCCGTGCGCCACTTCGACAACAAGGTTGCCGTCATCACCGGTGCGGGCTCCGGCATCGGCCGGGCGCTCGCACTGGAGCTGGCGCGCCACGGCAGCCGCCTCGCCCTGTCCGACATCGACACCGGCGCGGTCGCCGACACCGCAGGCTGCTGCGAAAAGCTCGGCGCCACCGCGATTCCGTACCAGCTGGACGTGGCGCAGCGGGCCGCCGTCTACGCCCACGCCGAAGACGTGCGTACCGAGTTCGGCGGCGTCGACCTGGTGGTGAACAACGCGGGGGTGGCGCTGAGCGCCGACGTCCTCGATATGGACTGGGACGATTTCGACTGGCTGATGAACATCGACTTCTGGGGCGTCGCACACGGCACCAAGGCCTTCCTGCCCGACGTGATCGCCTCCGGGGATGGGCACATCGTCAACGTCTCCTCGGTCTTCGGACTGATCGGCATCCCGTCCCAAAGCGCATACAACGCCGCCAAATTCGCGGTGCGCGGCTTCACCGAGGCGTTGCGGCAGGAGATGCGCATCGCCGGGTATCCGGTCGGGGTCACCTGCGTGCATCCCGGCGGTGTGTCGACCGGCATCGCCGCGAGCGCGCGCGGCATCCCGGACGGGCTGGACCGGGAGACGGTGCGCCGCGGCTTCGAGCTGATCACCATGACCAGCCCGGAAGCGGCCGCGAAGATCATCCTGCGCGGCGTGCGCAAGAACAAGGCGCGCGTGTTGATCGGGCCGGACGCACGCGGCTTCGACCTGGTCCCGCGGCTGCTCGGGCCGCACTACGAGGATCTCGGCGTACCGCTGTATCGGCTGGGCAAGCGGGCCGCGGGCCGGTTCGGCATCGAGCTGTAGGCGGGACCGATGACGCAGGTCAATTCCCACGTACACATCCTGGAAGTGGTGGAGGTGATCAAGGAGACGGACGCGGCGGTCTCGCTGGTGTTCGAGATTCCCGACGCGCTCGTCCCTCGATTCCGCTATCACCCCGGGCAATTCCTCACCCTCGAGGTGCCGAGCGAACGCACCGGCTCGGTGGCCCGCTGCTATTCGCTGTCCAGCTCACCGCATCTGGACGACGACGCCATCGTGACCGTGAAGCGCACGGCGGACGGGTACGCCTCGAATTGGCTGTGCGACAACGCGTCCGTCGGCATGCGGCTGCGGGTGCTCGCGCCGTCCGGGGTGTTCGTGCCGAAATCACTGGACGCCGATCTGCTGCTGCTCGCGGCGGGCAGCGGCATCACCCCGATCATGTCCATCGCGAAGTCGGCGCTGATCGCGGGGTCGGGCACTGTGCTGCTGATCTACGCGAACGACGACGCGGACTCGGTGATCTTCGGCGCGGAGCTCGACGAGATGGCGGTCGAGTTCCCGGACCGGTTCACGGTGGTGCACTGGCTGGTCGACGAGCGCGGCCTGCCAACGACGACCGCGCTGCGCGACCTGTTCACACCGTACCCGCGCTACGACGCCTTCCTCTGCGGCCCAGCGCCTTTCCTCGCGACGTGCACCGCGGCGCTGCGCGCGATCGGCATGCCGGACTCACACATTCACCACGAGAAGTTCCAGTCGTTGACCGGTGATCCATTCGCCGACATCGAACTGCCGGGCGCGGACGCCGAATCCGGCACGGCCACAGCGACGGTCGAGCTCGACGGACGCACGCTGGAGCTGCCGTGGCCGCGCACCCGCACGCTGCTCGAGGTGCTGCTGGCCAACGGCTACGACGCGCCGTTCTCCTGCCGAGCGGGCGAGTGCAGCGCGTGCGCCTGCACGATCCGGGCGGGCGAGGTGCGAATGCTGCGCAACGAGACGCTGGTCGACGCCGATCTCGCGCTCGGCCTCACCCTCGCATGCCAATCCGTTCCCGTCTCCGACCGCGTCCACATCGACTTCGATCAGTGAACCTTTGCTGAAACAGCAACGAAACTGGCTCCGCCTCGCGGCCCGCGGGCACCATGCCCTGAGCGGGTTCTCCCCGCGGTCCATCCACGGCATACGCAGGTCAGGAGAGGCGTTCGATGACCGAAACCACCGCTCAGAAGTACTGGGAAGACTTCTACCGTGAGCGCGATCGAGTCTGGACCGGCAAACCGAATGTGTTGCTGGTCCGTGAAGTCTCCGATCTCACGCCGGGCTCCGCGCTCGACCTCGGCTGCGGCGAGGGCGGCGACGCCATCTGGCTGGCCGAGCGTGGCTGGCGGGTGCGCGCCGTCGACGTGTCGGTCATCGCGTTGTCGCGGGCAGCCGAGCGCGCCGCCGGGGCTGGCGTCGGCGACCGAATCACTTGGGAGCGGCACGATCTGGCGCATTCCTTTCCCGCGGGCTCGTTCGATCTGGTGACGTCTCAGTTCCTGCACTCGCCGGTCGCCGCGGACGGCGAACGCGACAAGATCCTGCGGCACGCCGCCAAGGCCGTCGCGCCCGGCGGTGTGCTGCTCATCGTGGCGCACGCGGGCTGGCCGACCTGGATGACCGAGGCGCCGTTCCTCGAATTCCCAACCATCCCCGGCACGCTCGCCGCCCTCGATCTGTCCCCCGAGGCATGGCAGGTCGAGACCGGGGAAGTCATCGATCGCGAATGGCCCGGTCCCGAGGGACAGGCGGGCCGCAGGGAAGACACGGTGCTGCGCATCCGCCGGCTGCGGTAGTTGGGGCGTACCCCCAGCAACCTCACAGCCCGGTCCCAGCGCCACGGCAGGTGCGCCGCCGACGGTAGACGCCATGACCGAAACCGTGGCCGTCGCCAGCGCGGCGCAACAGAATCGAGCCACGGGCCGCCCGCCCGTGCTCGACGTGGTGATTCCCGTCTACAACGAGGAGGCCGACCTGGGCATCTGCGTGCAGCGACTGCACGCGTACCTGGGCGGCGGCTTCCCCTTCCCGGCGCGCATCACCATCGCCGACAACGCGAGCACCGACGCGACCCTCCAGGTCGCCCGGCTGCTCGCGGCCGAATACAACGACGTGCGCGTGGTGCACCTGGACGCCAAGGGCCGCGGCCTGGCACTGCGCGCCGTGTGGGAGCACTCCGACGCGCAGGTCGTCGCCTATATGGACGTCGACCTGTCCACCGACCTCGACGCACTGCTGCCCCTGGTGGCTCCGCTGGTCTCCGGCCACTCCGACCTGGCCATCGGCACCCGCCTGACCGCGGGCTCGCGGGTGGTGCGGGGACCGAAGCGCGAATTCATCTCCCGCAGCTACAACCTGATCCTGAAAGCCGCGCTGCGCACCGGGTTCTCCGACGCGCAGTGCGGTTTCAAGGCGATGCGCACCGATGTCGCACGGCGGCTGCTGCCGCTGGTGCAGGACGGCGAATGGTTCTTCGACACCGAACTGCTGGTGCTCGCCGAACGCGCGGGCCTGCGCATCCACGAGGTGCCGGTGGACTGGATCGACGATCCCGACAGCCGCGTCGACATCGTCGACACCGCGCGCAAGGATCTCCATGGCATCTGGCGGCTGGGCCGGGCCATGGCCACCGGCGCGCTGCCGCTGGACGACGTGCGGCGGGCCATCGGGCGGGAACCGCTGCTGCCGGGCGTACTGCTGGGCATGGTGGGTCAGGCGGTGCGATTCGCGCTCATCGGCGTCGCCTCGACGGTCGCGTACCTGCTGCTCTATCTGTTGTGGCAACCGCTGGCCGGGCCGCAGGCGGCGAATTTTATCGCGCTGCTGGTGACGGCCGTCGGCAACACCGCGGCCAACCGTGCCTTCACCTTCGGTGTGCGCGGCACGAACGGCGTTGTCGCACATCACTTCCAGGGACTGCTGCTCTTCGGATTCGGCCTGCTGGTCACGAGCGGCTCCCTGTTCGCGCTGCACCGCTGGGCGCCGGACGCGCCCGTGCACTTGGAGCTGCTGGTGCTGGTGGTCGCCAATCTCGTGGCGACCCTGGCGCGGTTCGTCGGATTGCGCTGGGTCTTCCGGGACGCGGGCGACCGAGGGTACCGGACGACCGTTGTGGACGAGGGCCGCCGATGAGCACCGCGACGCTGACGCCGCCGGAATCCGTTTCGCTTCACCGGAACTCGAACTCGTCGAAGCGCGATCGCTGGGAGCATCCGGCACTCGCCGTGCTGCTCATCGGGACCGGCGTGGCCTACCTCTGCAACCTCGGCGCGAACGGCTGGGCGAACTCCTTCTATTCGGCTGCGGTGCAAGCTGGTTCGCAGTCGTGGACAGCGTTCTTCTTCGGCTCCTCGGATGCGGGGAACTCGATCACCGTCGACAAACCGCCCGCCTCGCTGTGGCTGATGGAACTCTCGGTGCGCCTGTTCGGGCTGAGCAGCTGGAGCATTCTGGTGCCGCAGGTGCTGCTCGGCGTCGGCACCGTGGCACTGCTGTGGGCGACGGTGCGGCGGTCGTTCGGCCCCGCCGCGGGTCTGCTCTCCGGGCTGGTCGTCGCCGTGACTCCCGTTGCCGCGCTGATGTTCCGGTTCAACAATCCCGACGCGCTGCTGGTGTTCCTGATGGTCGCCGCGGCGTGGGCCATGCTGCGCGCGGTGGCGGACGGACGTTGGCGCTGGCTCGTGCTCACCGGAGCTTTCATCGGTTTCGGATTTCTGGCCAAACAGTTGCAGGTGCTGCTCGTGGTTCCCGCGCTGGCGCTGACCTATCTGATCGCTGGTCCGCCCGCGCTCGGCAAGCGGATCGCGCAGCTGTGCGCGGCGGGCGTCTCGATGGTGGCAGCGGCGGGCTGGTGGCTGCTGGCGGTGGAACTCTGGCCCGCGTCTTCGCGACCGTGGATCGGTGGTTCCCAAAGCAATTCGATCCTGGAACTCACGCTCGGCTACAACGGACTCGGCCGCCTCAACGGCAACGAGACCGGCAGCGTCGGCCCGGGCGCCAAAGGCGGGCGCAGTCCGATGTGGGGCGATGCCGGGATCACCCGGCTGTTCGAACCCGCGCAGGGTGGGCAGATCGCCTGGCTGATCCCCGCGGCGGCGGTAGCGCTGATCGCCGGGATCATGCTGCGCGGCAGGGCTCCTCGAACCGACGGCAGGCGAGCCGCGCTGGTGCTGTGGGGCGGGTGGCTGCTGGTGACCGGCCTGGTCTTCAGCTTCATGGCGGGGATCTTCCACCAGTACTACACCGTCGCGCTGGCGCCCGCGATTGCGGCATTGGTCGGCTCCGGCATGGTCCTGCTGTGGCGCGAACGGGACCGCGTCCACGTGCGGGTGGCACTGGCCATCGCTACCGGCACGACCACCGCGGCGGCTTGGATATTGCTCTCGCGCAGCGCGGATTTCGTGCCATGGTTGCGGTGGACGATCCTGGTGGCCGATGTCGCCGCGACGGTGGCGCTGCTGTTTCCCCTGGGGCGCAAGCGTTCTGTCGTCGCCGCGCTGACCGCCGCGTTCGTCGGCCTGGCCGGGCCGGTGGCCTACACCGTCCACACGCTGGCCACACCGCATTCCGGTCCGATCCCGACGGCGGGGCCGAGTGTCGGTTTCGGCTTCGGCGGTCGACCGGGCGGCGGCGGCGCGACGGGTGGTGGACCGATGATGCCGGGCGGCAACGGAAGCGATAGGCCACCGAGAGGTGCTCCGGGGGCGAGCGATACCGCACCGGCTCCCGGCGGCACGGGAGACGGCGCCGCCGCGATCCCTGGCGGCACCACAGGTCCGAACGGCACAGCACCGGCCCAGTCCTCGCCAAGTGGCGGAACACGCGGCGGCCCAGCTGGTTTCGCTGGCCCGGGCGGCGGGTTCATGAGCGCCAGCACCCCCGGCGACCAACTGGTCGCCTTGCTCGAGGACAACGGTGACGCCTACACCTGGGTGGCGGCGACGGTCAGTTCCAATCGCGCGGCGGGCTATCAGCTCGCCACCGAGCTGCCCGTGATGCCGATCGGCGGCTTCAACGGCACCGATCCGTCGCCCACGCTGGCCCAGTTCCAGCAGTACGTGGCCGACGGGAAGATCCACTACTTCCTCGGCGGCGAGGACTCCCGACCGAACGGCGACGAGTCCTCGGAGAGCGCGAAGATCACCGCGTGGGTGCGGGCCAACTTCACCGCGATGGAAGTCGACGGGGTCACCGTCTACGACCTCACCACTCGCTGAAAACCGTTGCGCACCGGATCTTTCGAGATCCGGTGCGCAGCGTCATCGAACATTCAGCCGACGGCCGGGTACGTCGCTTCGACCCACTCGGCGAACGTCGGACCCGCCAGGGTGGCGTGCGGGCCGGGCAGCAGCGTGCCGTCCTCGAACTGCTCGCGGTCCGGGTTGGCCGGGTCGCTGACCTCCTGCACCCGGATCGCGTCGCCGCGCCGGGCGACGAGCACCGCGGCCGCGCCCGCCATGGTCTCGGGCCGGGGTCCGGCGATCTCCGGGAACGGTCCGACGGTGCTCGCCGGGGCCGGGTGCACGGCCAGCTCGACGAGCTTCTCGGCGACGGTGCGGGCGGCCACCAGCTGCGTGCGCATGTTCGCCAGGTAGGCGACCTCGCCCTGGGTGCCCCACTGCGTCATCACCTCCACCAGCTCGTGGAACTGCGCTGCCCGCAGGATCTGCACCGGCAGCGGGCCTTTCGCAAGCTCCTGCTCGTGCGCCAGCTTCGCGGCGTTGTAGCCGGAGACCGAGTTGTCGATACCGATGATGGACACCACGACCAGCCGCTCGACCCCTGCCTGGGTACCCGCTTCGTGGAGGTTGCGCGCGGCGGCGGTGAAGAACGCGGTGGCGACGTCCCGATCGGCGGAGGGCGTGCTGGAGGCGTCGATCACCACGTCCACCCCGGCCAGTGCCTCGGCGAGACCGACGCCGGTCTCGATGTCCACGCCGTTGGCGCGGGAGAAGGCCACCACTTCGTGGCCCTGCTCGTTCAGCACGTCGACGACGTGGCGGCCCAGACGTCCGGTGGCTCCGGCAACGGCGATCTTCTTGCTGGCGTTCATGTCCGCTCCTTGTGCTCTGCTGCGGCGGTGTTCCGCGTTCACAGGAAGGACGACACAGCGACGACGAGTGTGACATCGCAAAGAACGCGCAGGTCAGGAGCTACTGTCGGGCCATTGCTTCGCGACGAATCCACTGGAACAAGGTGGGGTTGTCGACGGTGGTGATGACGCTGATCGCTGTGCGCAGGTAGCGGTCGTCGTCCAGCACGGCCAGCAGGCTCGCCGCCAGATCCACACGGGCAGTGAACCGTCCGTCGGCGTGGCCTTCGACGACGGTGTAGTCGGTGACCGACGGCAGGTGGTAGAGCCCACTCGGGCGCACGATCGTCCAGTCCAGATCGGTGGCGCGGATCAGCGCTTCCATGCGCCGCATGTCGTCATAGAGGGTTTTGCCGAGCACCCTCGTCACATACGGGAGCAGCACCCGGTTGAACAGGATCCCACCGTCGGAGTACGGGGGTGGATCGACCCCGCTCGAGCTGACCACGGCGAGCCGACGCACCCGATGCCGCTGCATCGCTGCGACGATATTGGCCGCACCACGCGAATAGGTGCTGATCGGTTCCTTCCCGGCGGGTACCCCGAGCGTCGACAGCACCGCATCCCGCTGCGCCACGGCGGCATCGACGGCTGCCGGATCGAGCACGTCGGCGCCGACCACCTCGAGCCGATCGTGGTGCAGCGGAAACGATTTCGGCTGCCGGGTGACCGCAGTGACCTGATGCCCGGCAGTCAGTGCCTGATCGGTCAGTAGACGACCGGTGGGACCATTGGCGCCGAAGACGGTGATACGCATGACGGTTTGTCCTTCCTAGAAGCTGGAGAAGCCGGTGTGGGCGGGTAATGGGGGGCGAACACAAGTGCCCGACAGCCGCGGACCCGTGACGGCGCGGCCCTGTGACGTGCACCACCACGTCCGGGTGTCACAAAACGGTCGGTGCTCGCCACTGATGCATGACATCGTCGACGAAGCCGACAGACAGGACCCACCATGAGCGACGGCGAACGCACTGCCCCCGCCACCGAGGCCTTCGTCGTCCACCGCAACCTGCTCTTCACCGTTGCCTATGAGATGCTCGGCTCAGCCGCCGACGCCGAGGACGTGCTGCAGGAGACCTGGCTGCAATGGGCAGCCGTCGATCTCGGCACGGTGCGCGATCAACGCGCCTTCCTGGTCAAGATCACCTCCCGGCAGGCAATCCGGCGAATGCGCACCCTAGGCCGCCGCCGGGAGTCCTACGTCGGCCCTTGGCTGCCCGAGCCGCTGCTCACCACGCCCGACGTCGCCGAGGACATCGAGCTGGCCGATAGCCTCTCGATGGCGATGCTGCTGGTGCTCGAAACGCTCGCCCCGACCGAGCGGGCGGTGTTCGTGCTGCGCGAAGTGTTCGGCATGGCCTACGACGAGATCGCGCACGTCGTGGACAAAAACCCAGCCTCGGTCCGCCAGATCGCCCACCGCGCTCGCGCACACGTCGCCGCGCGCCGGCCGCGCGGCGCCGTGACTGCCGTCGAGGCCCGGCAAGCGCTCGGAGCATTCCAACGAGCAGTCGAAACCGGCGATCTACAGGGCCTGCTCGACATCCTGGCGCCGGATGTCGTCTTCCTGGGCGACGGCGGCGGAGTCAAGCAGGCAACGCTGCGGCCCATTGTGGGCGCCGATCGCGTGATACGTGTGGTGAGCGGCGGCACAGGCTGGATGGGTGGGCCGGCCTCGGCCGAACCCGCTCACGTCAACGGCTGGCCCGCACTGGTCATCCGACTCAACGGAGAGATCGACGGTGTCGTGGCGGTGCGGATCGACAACGGCCTGGTCACCGGGCTCTACTACGTGCGCAACCCCGCCAAGCTCGAGCACCTTCACCGGGAAACCGCATTGGACCGTTGACCGGTAGTGCAGACCCTCAGCGTTGTGTCGTGAGCGCCGAGTGCAGTGTCGCCGACCACTGCTGGACGATCTCCTTGCGGCGGGCCGAGTCGTCGGTGAGGACGTCGGCGAGGCCGAGGCCGCGAGCCAGGTCGAGGGTGGCCTGTACCAGGTGGTGCGCGACGGGATCGGAGTCGTCGACGCCGAGCGCCTCGACGGCCCTGCGGTGCGCGATCCGGCCGAACTTCGCTTCCAAGGGCACGATGCGTTCGCGCAGAACCGGGTCGGCGGCGGCGTGCGTCCACACCTGGAGTGCCGCCTTGAACAGCGGGGAGGTGTAGGACTCGACCAGTCCCGCCACGACGGCCTCGGTCCGCCCCACTCCTTCGGCCACGTCCGCGACCGTCCGAGCCTCCGCCGTGGCCTGATCCATGCGGGTGTCGAACATGTACTCCAACGCACCGGTGATCAGGTCTTCCCTGGTCGGGAAATGATGCTGTGCCGCACCGCGCGACACCCCCGCCCGTTCGGCGACCACCGCGACCGTGGCGGCGGCCCAGCCCATCTCGGCCAGGCAGTCGATGGTCGCCTCGAGCAGGCGCTGCCGGGTTGCTCGGCTGCGGTCCTGCTTGGGTTCGTGGGGTGTCGCCATGGCGCTTATTCTGCCCAGCTCGGTGCGCGCCGCTGCAGGAAGGCCAGCATGCCTTCGTGCACCTCGGGGGTGCCGAAGAAGCTCGCCGAACGCCGCGCGAGTTCCTCGGCCGAGGCGTCGAACCCCGCCAGGATGTCCGCGTTGACCAGACGCTTCGCCTCGGCCAGTCCCTGCGGCGAGCCTTTGCGCAGCTCGCCGATCAGCCGCGCGACTTCGGCCGCAGGGTCCTCGGCGGTGATGGTGACCAGCCCGATCTCGGTGGCGACGTCGGCGCCGAACTTCTCGCCGGTCATGTAGTAGCGGCTGGCGGCGCGCGGGCTCAGCCGCGGCAGCAGGGTGAGCGAGATCATGAAGGGCGCCAGCCCGATTCGCACCTCGGTGAGCGCGAAGGAGCTGCCCGGCCCGGCCACCACCAGGTCGCAGGCCGCGACGATGCCCATGCCGCCCGCGCGCACATTGCCGTCGATCTGCGCGATCACCGGCTTCGGGGTCTCCACGAGCCTGCGCAGCACGCCGATCATCACGCGCGTGCGCTGATCGGCGGCCACCGCGGGATCGGCGTCGCTGGCCTCGCTGAGGTCGGCGCCCGCGCAGAAGGTGTTGCCGGTATGCGCGAGCACGATGCCGCGCACCGCGGGATCGGCGGCCGCGTCATCGAGGCCGCTGAGCAGTTCGGCGACCAGGCGCGAGGACAGTGCGTTGCGGTTGTGCGGAGAGTCGAGGGTGAGGACCGCGAAGCCGTCGCGGACCTCGTAGCGAACGAGCGGCGCGGTGGAAGTGTCGGTCATTCGGGCCTCCTGTGGTTCGATCGAGAATCCCGCTCCAGCCGGTGCCGACCGGAGCGGGATCGGCTGCGTCAGTAGGACTTCGGCAGGCCCAGCGAGAACTGGGCGACGAAGTTGAGCACCATCTCACGGCTGACCGGAGCGATCCTGCCGATGCGCGACGCGGCGAGCATGGCCGCCAGACCGTAGTCCGCGGTGAGACCCGCGCCGCCGTGCGTCTGGATCGCCTGGTCCAGCGCCTTGATGCTGGCCTCGGCCGCCGCGTACTTGGCCATGTTCGCGGCTTCGGCGGCGCCCATCTCCTCGCCCGCGTCGTAGAGCGTCGCGGCCTTCTGCATCATCAGCTTGGCCATTTCCAGCTCGATCTTCACCTGCGCCAGCGGATGCGAAATGCCTTGGTGCGCACCGATCGGCGTCTTCCAGACCTTGCGCTCCTTGGCGTATTCCACGGCGCGGTCGATGGCGTAGCGGCCGAGACCGACAGCCATCGCGGCGCCCATGATCCGCTCCGGGTTCAGGCCGGCGAACAGCTGCATCAGCGCGGCGTCCTCCTTACCGACCAGGGCGTTGGAGGGCAGGCGGACGTCGTCGAGGAACAGGTTGTACTGGTGGTCCGGCTCGATGATGTCCATCTCCTGCGCCGTCTTGGTGAAGCCGGGCGCGTCGGTGGGCACGATGAACAGGGCGGGCTTGAGCTTGCCGGTCTTGTGGTCCTCGGTGCGCGAGACGATCAGCACCGCTTCGGCCTGGTCCACGCCCGAGATGAAGATCTTGCGGCCGTTGAGAATCCAGTCGTCACCGTCGCGGCGGGCGGTGGTGGTGATCTGGTGCGAGTTGGACCCGGCGTCGGGTTCGGTGATGCCGAAGACCATCCGGCCCGTGCCGTCGGCGAGCTTGGGCAGCCACTCCTGCTTCTGCTCGTCGGTGCCGTACTTGGTGATGATGGTGCCGCAGATGGCCGGGGAGACCACCATCAGCAGCAGGCCCGCGCCCTGCGCCGACAGCTCCTCCATCACCAGCGCCAGCTCGTACATGCCCGCGCCACCGCCGCCGTACTCCTCGGGCAGATTCACACCGAGGAACCCGAGTTTGCCTGCCTCGTCCCACAATTCGGTGAGCGGCTCGTTCTTGCGTGCCCTGGGCAGCACGTAGTCGCGGTAGGTGTACTTCGCGGCGAGGGCGGCTACCGCGGCCCGCAGCTGCTTGCGCTCGTCGGATTCGATGAAGGACATGAGGTTACTGCTCCTGGTTCTCGTTGACCGCGTCGTCGGGATCCACGACGGCAAGGACGGCGCCGATGTCGACCTGCTGGCCGACGGTGACATTGAGTGCGCTCAGCACACCGGAGGCGGGCGCGGCGATCGTGTGTTCCATCTTCATCGCCTCCAGCCACAGAATCGGCTGCCCGGCGTCCACCCGGCTGCCGACCTCCGCGCCGAGCCGGATCACGCTGCCCGGCATGGGCGCGAGCAGCGAACCGGTGGCCACCTGGTCGGCCGGATCGCTGAAGCGCGGTAGCCTGCGGGCGCTCACCGGTCCGAGCGGCGAGTCGACGCAGACCAGATCGCCGTAGCGCGCGACGGTGAACACGCGCCGCACCGGTCCGCGTTCGCCCGGGACGTTCAGCACCACCCGCTCGGGGCTCAGCTCCACCAGCTCGACGCCCTCGTGGCCGTCGATCGTCGCGCCGTCGCGGGTGAACCGGTAGCCGACCTCGTGCACGCCGCTGGTGCGGCTCTCGTAGGACTTGCGCTGCGACTGCGAAGGCAGGTTGCGCCAGCCGCTCGGCAGCCCGCCGCCGACCCGCGCCGCCGCGCGTTTGTCCGCGGCATCCGCGAGAGCCGCGGCGACGAGGGACAGCGCCTCGTCGGACTCCCACGCCAAAGGTTCTGCGAGCGAATCCAATCCGTGCGTCTCGAAGAACGCGGTGTCGGTGTCGCCCGCCAGGAAGGCCGGGTGGCGCAGCACCCGCACCAGCAGGTCGCGGTTGGTCACCAGACCGTGGATACGGGCCCGCTGCAAAGCCGAGGCGAGCAGACGCGCTGCCTCCGTGCGGGTCTCGGCGTAGGAGATGACCTTGGCCAGCATCGGGTCGTAGTGCACGCCGACGACCGAACCATCGACGACGCCGGTGTCCAGGCGCACGCCCGCTCGGTCCAGTAGATCGAATTCCGTAGTGACCGAAGGGATGTCGATGCGGTGCACGGTGCCGCTCTGCGGCTGCCAGTCGTGCGCCGGGTCCTCCGCGTAGAGCCGGACCTCGATCGAATGTCCGCGCATGGCGGGCGGTTCGGCGGGTAGCGCACCGCCCGCGGCCACCTCCAGTTGCAGGCGAACGAGATCCAGGCCGGTGGTGCATTCGGTGACCGGATGTTCCACCTGGAGACGGGTGTTCATCTCCAGGAAGAAGAAGTCGCCCTGTTCGTCGGCCAGGAACTCGACGGTGCCCGCGCCGGTGTAGCCGATCGCACCGGCCGCGAGCCGCGCCGCCTCGAACAACCTCTCGCGCATGCCGTCCACGCGCTCGACCAGCGGCGACGGCGCCTCCTCGACCACCTTCTGGTGACGCCGCTGAATCGAGCACTCGCGCTCACCGACCGACCAGATCGTGCCGTGCGTATCGGCCATCACCTGGACTTCGATATGCCTGCCGGTCTCGAGGTAGCGCTCGCAGAACACGGTCGGGTCGCCGAACGCGGATTCGGCCTCGCGCCGGGCCGCCGCGATCTGCGGTTCCAGGTCGGCGAGTTCGCGCACCACCCGCATACCGCGCCCGCCGCCACCGGCGGACGCCTTGATCAGCACCGGCAAGTGCGCCTCGGTGACCTCGGCCGGGTCCAGCTCCGCGAGCACCGGCACGCCCGCGGCGTCCATCATCTTCTTGGACGCGACCTTCGAGCCCATCTGCTCGATGGCCTCGATCGGCGGTCCGATCCACACCAGTCCGGCGGCCTGCACGGCGCGGGCGAATTCGGCGTTCTCCGAAAGGAATCCGTAGCCGGGGTGGATAGCGTCGGCACCGGCCGAGAGCGCGGCCTCGACGATCAGCTCGCCGCGCAGGTAGGTCTCGGCGGGGGTGTTGCCGGGGAGCCGGACCGCGGCGTCGGCCTCGCCGACGTGCGGGGCCGCGGCGTCCGCGTCCGAGTACACGGCGACGGTGCCCAGACCCATCCGCCGACAGGTGGCGAAAACCCGGCGGGCGATCTCGCCGCGATTGGCGACCAACACATTGGAAAGCCCGCCCGTCACCCGGCCGCCACCCCTCACGGAATCACTGCGTGATGCTGTCATATTCACGGCTGGCCTCACATCCGGAAGACGCCGAAGCCCTCGGCGCCCTTGATCGGGGCATTGTGGATGGCCGAGAGCGCCATGCCCAATACCGTGCGGGTGTCGCGGGGGTCGATGACGCCGTCGTCGTAGAGCCTGCCCGACATGAACATCGGCAGCGACTCGGCCTCGATCTGCGCCTCGATCATGGCGCGCATGCCCGCGTCGGCCTCCTCGTTGAACGGCATGCCCTTCGCCTCGGCGGCGGCGCGGCCGACGATCGAGATGACACCGGCCAGCTGCGCGCCGCCCATCACCGCGGATTTCGCACTGGGCCAGGCGAAGACGAAGCGCGGATCGTAGGCGCGACCGCACATGCCGTAGTGCCCCGCGCCGTAGGAGGCGCCCATCAGCAGCGAGATGTGCGGCACCTTGGAGTTGGAGACCGCGTTGATCATCATCGCGCCGTGCTTGATGATGCCCTTCTGCTCGAACTCCTTGCCGACCATGTAGCCGGTGGTGTTGTGCAGGAACAACAGTGGCGTATCCGACTGGTTGGCCAGCTGGATGAACTGCGCCGCCTTCTGCGCTTCCTCGGAGAACAGCACACCGCGCGCGTTGGCCAGGATGCCGACCGGATAGCCGTGCAGCTCGGCCCAGCCGGTGACCAGGCTGCTGCCGTACAGCGGCTTGAACTCGTCGAAATCGGAGCCGTCCACGACGCGCGCGATCACCTCGCGCGGATCGAACGGGATCTTCAGATCGGAGGGGACGATGCCGAGCAGCTCCTCCTGATCGAACAGCGGCTCGATCACCTCCGCGCGCGGCGCGGGACCCTGCTTCTTCCAGTTCAGGCGTCTGACAATGGATCGACCGATGCGGATCGCGTCCTGCTCGTCGATGGCCAGGTAGTCGGCCAGACCCGATGTCCTGGCGTGCATTTCGGCGCCGCCGAGGGATTCGTCGTCGGACTCCTCACCGGTGGCCATCTTCACCAGCGGCGGACCGCCGAGGAACACCTTGGAGCGCTCCTTGATCATCACGGTGTAGTCCGACATGCCCGGGACATAGGCGCCGCCCGCCGTGGAGTTGCCGAACACCAGCGCGATGGTCGGAATGCCCATCGCGGACAGCTTCGTCAGGTCGCGGAACATCCGGCCGCCGGGGACGAAAACCTCCTTCTGCGTGGGCAGGTCGGCGCCACCGGACTCCACGAGGCCGATCACCGGCAGCCGGTTCTCCATGGCGATGTCGTTCATGCGCAGGTTCTTGCGCAACGTCCACGGGTTGGAGGTGCCGCCGCGCACCGTGGGATCCGGTGCGACGATCATGCATTCGACGCCTTCGACGATGCCGATGCCCGCGATGACGCTGCCGCCCACGTGGAAGTCGCTGCCCCACGCGGCAAGCGGGCACAGCTCGAGGAACGGCGAGTCCTCGTCGATGAGCAGTTCGATGCGTTCGCGCGCGGTCAGCTTGCCGCGCTTGCGGTGCCGCGCCATCTTGTCCGGGCCGCCGCCCGCGACGTTCTTGGCGAATTCGGCACCGATCTCGGTGAGCTTGGTGGTCATCGCCTCCGCGGCGGCGGTGTACTCCACCGATCCGCTGTCGAGGGTGCTGTGCAGAGTCGTCATGACTGGTACCCCAATCGTTTGGCGGCGAGTGCGGTCAGGATTTCGGTGGTGCCACCGCCGATGCCGAGAATGCGGATGTCACGGTACTGGCGCTCCACCTCGGACTCGCTCATGTAGCCGAGACCGCCGAAGAGCTGCACGGCCTGATTGGCCACCCACTCGCCCGCCTCGACGGCGGTGTTCTTGGCGAAGCACACCTCGGCGATCAGGTCGGTCTCGCCATTGGCACTGCGCTGCACCACATCTCGGGTGTACACGCGGGCGACATCGATGCGCCGGGCCATCTCGGTCACCGTGTTCTGCACGGCCTGCCTGCTGATCAGCGGGCGGCCGAAGGTCTCGCGGTTGCGCACCCATTCGAGGGTCAGGTCCAGGCAGCGCTGCGCCTGCGAATACGCCTGCACCGCGAGGCCGACCCGCTCGCTGACGAACGCGCCCGCGATCTGATAGAAGCCGGAGTTCTCCGTGCCGACCAGGTTCTCGACCGGCACCCGCACGTCGACGTAGGACAGTTCCGCGGTGTCGGAGGCGCGCCAGCCCATCTTGTCCAGCTTGCGGCTGACGGTGAACCCGGGCGTGCCCTTCTCCACGATCAGCAGCGAGATGCCACCGGAGCCGGGGCCGCCGGTGCGCACCGCGGTGACCACGAAGTCGGCGCGGCAGCCGGAGGTGATGTAGGTCTTCGCGCCGTTGACGATGTAGTGGTCGCCGTCGCGGCGCGCGGTGGTGGTGAGGTGGCCGACATCGGAGCCGCCGCCCGGTTCGGTGATGGCCAGCGAACCGATCTTCTCCCCGGCCAGGGTCGGACGGGCGAAGCGCTCGATCAGGTCCTCGTTGCCGGAGGCGATGATGTGCGGCACCGAGATGCCGCAGGTGAACAGGGAAGCGAACAGTCCGCCGGAGGCACCCGCCTGGTGGATCTCCTCGCAGACGATCATGGCGTCCACACCGTCGCCGCCGGAACCGCCCGCCGACTCGGGGAACTGCGCGCCGAGCAGGCCCAGCGCGCCCGCCTTCTTGTGCAGCTCACGGGGGATCTCGCCGTCACGCTCCCAGTCGCCGAGGTATGGCAGAACCTCGCGCTCGACGAAACCGCGCACGGTGGCGCGCAATTCGCGCCGCTCCGGTGTATTCCACGGACTGACTATGGTCATGAGAGCAGCTCCACGGGGATATCGAGGTGGCGGGAGCGCAGCCATTCGCCGAGCCCCTTGGCCTGCGGATCGAAGCGAGCCTGGTAGGCCACGCCCTTGCCGAGCAGGCCGGAGATGATGAAGTTCACGGCGCGCAGGTTCGGCAGGACGTGCCGGGTGACGGTCAGCGGCGCGGCCTCCGGCAGCAGTTCCTTGACCCGCTCCACGGTGAGCGTGTGCACCAGCCAGCGCCACTGATCGTCGGTGCGCACCCACACACCGATGTTCGCGTCGCCGCCCTTGTCGCCGCTGCGGGCCAGCGCAATGGCGCCGAGCGGCGCGCGGCGAGTCTCGCTCGCGGCCAACGGCTCCGGCAGCTCGGGTTCCGAAACACTTTCCAGCGCCGTGGTTTCCGTCGCGGGCGCGACCTCGACGCGGGTGCCTTCCGGTAGCACCGCGGTGTGCGGCACCTCGACGGCGTCGACGAAACCGGGCGTGAACACGCCGTACGGCGAGCCGTTGCCGGGCAGGGTGGTGAAGGTGCACCCCGGGTAGCTGGCCAGGGCCAGCTCCACCGCGATGCTGGAGAAGGCGCGGCCGACCTTGTTCGGATCCGGGTCGCGCACCACGCAGCGCAGCAGCGCGCTGGCCTGCTCCTCGGTGTCGGCGTCCGGCCGGTCCAGCCGGGCAAGCGTCCACTCCAGCTCGGCCGGGCGCACCGCCAGCCAGGATTCCAGCTGACGTTGCGCCAGTGCGGCTTTCGCCTCGATGTCCAAGCCCGTCAGCACGAATTCCATCTCGTTGCGGAAGCCGCCGAGGGTGTTCAGCGAAACCTTGAGCTGCGGCGGCGGCGCCTCGCCCGCGACACCGCTGATCAGCACCCGGTCCCGGCCCTCCTGCGTCAGCCGGATGGTGTCGAGCCGCGCCGTGACGTCCGGCCCCGCGTAGCGCGCGCCCTGGATCTCGTACATCAGCTGCGCCTCGACCGTGTCGACAGTGACCGCGCCGCCGGTGCCCTCGTGCTTGGTGATCACACTGCTGCCGTCGCGGCGGATCTCGGCGATCGGGAAGCCGGGCCTGCCGAGATCGGCGAGTTCGGTGAACAAGGCGAAGTTGCCGCCGGTGGCCTGGGTGCTGCACTCGATGACGTGGCCCGCCACCACCGCGCCCGCGAGCGCGTCGTAATCCGTTCGGCCCCAACCGAAATGCGCGGCCGCTGGGCCCACGATCACCGAGGCGTCGGTGACCCGGCCGGTGACCACGATGTCGGCGCCCGCGTTCAGGCATTCGACGATGCCCCACGCGCCGAGGTAGGCGTTGGCGGTGAGCGGGCTGCCGAGGCCGAGTTCGCCTGCGCGCGAGAGCAAATCGTCGCCCTCGACGTGCGCGACCTTGGCGTCCAGCCCGAGATCGGCGGCCACCTTGCGCAGCTTCTCGGCCAGCCCGGCCGGATTCAGGCCGCCGGCGTTCGCGACGATCTGCACATTGCGTTCCAGAGCGAGCCCGAGGCAGTCCTCGATCTGTTTGACGAAGGTCTTGGCGTAGCCGAGGCTCGGGTCCTTCATCCGGTCCCTGCCCAGGATCAACATCGTCAGCTCGGCGAGATAGTCGCCCGTGAGCACATCGAGCTGCCCGCCCTCGAGCATCTCGCGCATGGCGCTGAGCCGATCGCCGTAGAACCCGGAGCAGTTGCCGATGCGGATGACATCCCGATCGGCGGCCAACTTACTCATCAGCCGGAGGCCTCCCTTGCGGTGGAGTTCGCGTTCCGGTGTTCAGCATCACATCCGACCGGGAAAAAATCAAGCGTGCGTGCTTGTTAATTGTTCAAGCAGGTCAGGGGCACAGGCGGGCGCCCGGCGGGCGGCCTGCCGGGGCCGGGCGGGCAGAATGAGCCCCATGTCCACCGACGTCACCGTGATCCTGCTGCTCGCCCTCGCCGGCTTCCTGATCGGCGGCGCGTACTCCACGTGGAAAACCTCCCGTCCCCTCTCCATCTCCCTCGCGGCCTGCGCCGTTCTCGCCGCGGGCGGCGCCATAGCCTGGGGCTTCGCGTAACAACAGGCGAATCCCGTGACTGCCGTCGGCCCGTCCCCGGTGAATGAGAACACTCAGTATCCGTCGGCCGAGTGCTGATCGACTGCGATCAGTCGAAGTGACCGGCCCGCGGCTGCTCACTTTCGCCGAGGCCGTCGCCGAAATCGCCGCCGCCGCAGGGCGTCCGATCGAGTTCGTGCGGGTCGAGCCGGAGGACTACGCAGCCGCGGCGCGCGGCCAGGGCCTGCCGGACGAACTGGTCGACTTCCTGATCTACCTGTTCACCACGGTGCTGGACGGCCGCAACGCCCACGTGACGGACGGCATCGATCGCGGGCTGGGTCGCAAGCCAGGCGATTTCGCCGATTACGTGCGCAAGACCGCCGCCACCGGCAGCTGGAATGCGTACGAGTAAGTGCATCGGCGCGGCTCGAACCGACGGCCTCGACCTGCGGTTCTGGTTTCCGCCAGCTCGGGGCTGACTTAGTTCCTCGATAGCCGGAAGATGCGGAGGTCTTCCGGCACACCACTGAGCGGGGCCGCGAAGAAACTGCGTCGGTAGGGCTTGACGGTCAAGCCCAGTTCCGCGAGCGTTTCCGGCTCCAGGGACTGGAGGGTGGCCTCGGAGACCATGGTGTTGCCGTTGCCGCCCGCCTCCATGACGCGTGCGGCAATGGTGACGTCGACGCCGAGCCAGTCGCCGCCGATTTCGCGCGGCGAGCCGGTATGCAGGCCCATCCGCATCCTCGGGCGATAACCGCGCAGGTCGATCTGGGACAGGTTGCGTTTGGCCTGGACGGCGGCGCGTACGGCGCGGTCTGCGGAGGGGAACACGGCCATGACGCCGTCGCCCATCCGCTTCACCACTCGGCCGCCGCGATCGGCGATCGGCGGTTCGATGGCCTTGGCGACCTCGCGCAGCAGTTCGAGGGTCACCTCGTCGCCCGCCGTGAGCGACCAACTGGAGAAGGCCACCAGGTCGGTGAACATGACGGTGATCTCTTCGCTGCCTTTGCCGCGGCCGACGCGCTCCAGCATGGCCTGCCAGACCTGCAACGCGCCGAAACCGATCTCGCGGGCCGCGCTGGGGGTGTCGCCGACCAGTTTGTCGGCGGCCCTGGCGACCGCGCGGGCGCCGCCCGGCCCGGTGACGGAAAGCGGATCGCCGAAGGACGGATCGCCAGGAAGTTGTTCGCGCGCCTTGCGGAGCACCTCGATCAGATCCGAACGCTGATTGGCCGCGTTCATCAATGCGGAGAGCTGCTTCTTGCGAAGAACCGACCCCGGACGACGGCCGCCGTCCGGCTCGTCGGTGGGCTCCAACGGAATCACCACCTCGCCGCCGTTGTCCTCCGACCGCGACCCTGGCTCGGCACCGCCGGGAGGTGTATCGCTCACGCCCCGAGCGTATCTCAGCTGAAGGAGCGTAGGCCGGTTACGCACGTTCACCCTCTCGACGCAGACGGACGCGGACTGCCCGAAACCGCCCGTGTCCGGAGGCGGGAGTAGCGAAACGACCACCGGCCCGGTGGTGAAGGGGGATTGTCTTCACGCACCGGGCCGGTGGTCCGCACAGTCCGCCGGGCAGTGGCGGACAGTGCTACCGGGTCGCGGACCTCCCGACAAGGTCGCGTCCCCGAGCCCGAGTGGCGAGGGAGGGCAACTCGGGCAGCTCTTCGGTTTTTCTCAGGCGTCGCGCTTGTTCACCACGACCAGCGCCGCGCCGAACACGAGGGCGACGAAGGCCGCGAAGTAGAGCAGCGCGGGCCAGGCGCCCCAGTGCCACGGCAGCCCGGTGTCCTCGAGGCCGAGGAAGCGGTTCGCATTCTGGAAGGGCAGGAACACCTGGATGTTGCGGCCGTACTTGCCGAAAGCGCCGATGATCGGCTCGATCAGCACCGGCCACACGATCAGCAGCGACAGCGCGCCCGCCGACTGGCGGATCAGGGCGCCGACGCCCACCGAAAGGAAGACGACCAGCGCGGCGAAGATCGGGACCGCGTAGAAGACCTTCAGGTCGCCGTCGGTGAGGCTGAGCTTGCTGCCGACATCGCTGTCGGTCAGCGCCTTCAGGATGAGGAAGCTGAGGAAGGTCAGGATCGCCGAGAGCACCGCGGCGCCGACCGCGATCATGCTCGCCTTGGTGACCAGCACCGCGGAACGGTGCGGCACGGCGAGGAAGGTGGCCTTGATGGTGCCGAAGCGATATTCGCTGGTCACCGCCAACGCGGCCAGGATCATGATCAGGATGTAGCCGAAGCCGGGGATGAACGAGACGCCGGTGATGCCGAGGCCCGCCATCACGTTCTCCGCGTACGGCGGTTCCGCCGCGATCGACGGGTCTTCCTGGTAGGCGTTCATCGACACGTTCAGCAGCAGGCTGAACAGGGCCGTGATGCCGAGGGCGAAGGCCACCGTGAGGGCGGCGCACCACCAGGGCGACCTGGTCGAGGTGAGCTTGATACGTTCCGCTGCCAACACGCCCATCAGAGCGCACCTCCCATCACCTGATCGAAACCTTCACCGTGGTACTGCACAGACCCACCTGTCATCCGCATGAACGCCTCCTCCAGCGAGGCCCGCTGCGGCGAGAGCTCGAACAGCGTGATGTCGTTCGCGCCCGCCAGCTTGCCGACGGCGTCGCTCGGCACGCCCGCCACCAGCAGCGCAGGTCCCTCCGTGCCCGCGCCGTCCTCGCGCACCGTCATGCCGTTGGAGGTGAGCAGGCTGCGCAGCTGGTCCAGCTGCGGGCTGCGCACCCGCACCGACTGCTCGGAGGCGCGCTCGATGAACTCCTGCGTCGTGGTGTCGGCGATCAGCTTGCCGCGACCGATCACCACCAAGTGCTCGGCGGTCTGCGCCATCTCCGAGAGCAGGTGGCTCGAGACCAGCACGGTGCGGCCCTCGGCGGCCAGGCGCTGCATGAACCGGCGGATCCACAGGATGCCCTCCGGGTCGAGGCCGTTCACCGGCTCGTCGAACAGCAGCACCTGGGGATCGCCGAGCAGGGCGCCCGCCAGGCCGAGCCGCTGCGACATACCCAGCGAGAAGCCGCCCGCGTTCTTGCCCGCGACCTCGGAGAGGCCGACGAGCCGCAGCACCTCGTCCACGCGCGACTTGGCGATGCCGTTGGACGCCGCGAGCCACTGCAGGTGCGAGCGCGCCGAACGGTTCGGATGCACCCACTTGGCGTCCAGCAGCGCGCCGACGGTGCGTAGCGGATGGTCGAGGTCGTGGTACGGCTTCCCCTGAATGAGCGCGGTACCCGCGGTCGGCTTGTCAAGGCCCAGGATCATCCGCATCGTGGTCGACTTACCGGCGCCGTTCGGTCCCAGGAAGCCCGTCACCTGTCCGGGTCGCACGGTGAAGGACAGATCCTGAACCGCGGCGGTCTGGCCGTAATGCTTGGTCAGGCCCCTCAGTTCGATCATGGGGTCCAGCATTGCGTAAAACCGCGCGTCGCGCGTCACTACAAAGTTGCGATCCCGTCATCCTTGCGGATGAGTTGCCCCTGAGTCTCCGGTCGGGGTTCAGAGCTCAGGGGAGGACGCCTGCGCCCAGAAGCGCTTGGGGATGCGACCGGCCTGCCTGGCGAGGTAGCCCGCCCGGACGGCGTCGGCCATCGCCGCCGCCATCAGCTCGGGACGCTTCGCCCGGGTGACGGCGGTGGCCAGCAGCACCGCGGAGCAGCCGAGCTCCATGGCGAGCGCCGCGTCGCTCGCCGTGCCGATGCCCGCGTCCAGAATCACCGGGACGCCCGCGGCGGCCACGATCATCTCGATGTTGTGCGGGTTGCCGATGCCGAGACCGGTGCCGATCGGGGCGCCGAGCGGCATGACGGCGGCGCAGCCCGCGTCCTCCAGGCGCCGTGCCAGCACCGGGTCGTCGGAGGTGTAGGGCAGCACCACGAAGCCCGCGTCCACCAATTGTTCTGCGGCGCTCAGCAATTCGATCGGATCGGGCAGCAGGGTCCGTTCGTCGGCGATCACCTCGAGCTTGACCCAGTTGGTGCCGAGCGCCTCGGCGGCCAGCTGCGCGGTGAGCACGGCCTCGGCGGCGGTGCGGCAGCCCGCGGTATTGGGCAGCGGCATGATGTCGAGCCGCTTCAGCAGGTCGAGCACGCCGGTCCCACCCGCGGCGTCCACCCTGCGCATGGCGACCGTGGTGAGCTCGGTGCCGGAGGCGACCAGCGCCTCCTCCAGCACCGCGAGGCTCTCCGCGCCGCCGGTGCCCATGATGAGCCGGGAATCGAACTCGCGGTCGGCGATACGTAGCGGTGCGTTACCCACCTTGGACCGCCGTCAGCACCTCGATGTTCCAGCCGCGGCCGACGGGCTCGTCCCAGCGCGACTTCGGGAACACCGCGCCGTCCACGGCCAGCGCCACACCCTGACAGGGCAGCTCGAGGGCAGCCAAAAGCTCACGGACGGTGAGCGGTTCGGCGAATTCGTGATCCTGCCCGTTCACGGTGACGCCGATGGGAACGGATGTCGCGGTCATCGAACTCCTTCTGCGGTGACTGGGGACGACACTGCCGTCGTCGAAAAGCGTTGCGGATCGGCGGCTTCCGCCTCGGGAAGCGGCGCGCCGCCGAGCACCCCGAGTACGGCGTCGACGGTCAGCGGCATGGTGAGCATGCCGTTGCGCCCGTGCCCGGTGGCGGCGATCACCCGATCGGCGAGCCTGCCGATCAGCGGCAGGTTGTCGGGACTGCCCGGCCGGGAACCCGCCGCGGCCTCGGTCAGTTCGTATTCGCCGATGCCGGGCAGCACGGCCTCGGCGTCGGCGATCAGGTCGCGGACACCGGCCACGGTCACCGCCGTGTCGAAACCCGCCTCGTATTGCGTTGCGCCGACGACGATTCCGTCTCGACGCGGCACGAGATACACCGGCCTGCCGTGCACGCGGGCGCGGATCACCCGCCGCGGCGCGGGCGCGGCGCCCGGCCGATGACGCAGCCGCAGGATCTCCCCCTTGACGGGCCGCACCGGCAGCTCGGGCCACAGTCGTGCCGAGGCCGCGCCCGCGGCGAGCACGATCTGATCGAAGGCAAGCGCGTCGAGGTCGGTGACCTCCTCGGCGCGCAGGTCGACGCCCGCCGCGGCCACGGCCGTCCGCAGGCCGTCGAGCAGGCGCCGGTTGTCGATGGCTGGTTCGGCCGATGCCAGCAAACCGGCGCGCACGGTGCGGGCGAGCACCGGTTCCAGTTCGCGCACGCCCGCGCGGTCGAGCACGCGCAGTTCGTGGCCGTGGCCGCCGACCCAGTCGGCGACGGTGCGCAGGTCGGCGGCGTCCGCGGCGTCCAGCGCGACGGTCAGGGTCTCGTCGGCGACGAAGACCTGCGCGCCGGAGACGGACTCCAGCCGGGCCGCGAACTCCGGCCACCGGGCCAGCGCGGCAGCGCCGAATTCGAGAACACGATCCTCACCGGGCCAGCCCTCCGAGAGCGGGGCCAGCATCCCACCGGCGACCCACGAGGCGCCGGATCCGGCGGCGGGATCGAACAGCGTGACCTGCCATCCCGCCTCGGCGGCCCGCCACGCCACCGCCAGGCCGATGGCGCCGCCACCGACGACGGCGAGTGTCCGCATCCTGTCCACCTAACCTCATCCGTGCGGGGTACTCACGCACCATGTCAACGCGCCGCGGCCACCGTGCTCGTCCCGCCTTCTGTTCGCATCCCCACGGTAGCGCGGCTACCGTCGAAGGCGTGCAACCCTCCCACCCGAACCGAACGCTGCCGCCACGGGAGCGCCTGGCTACCGCGCGGCTCTATCTGTGCACCGATGCCCGGCGCGAGAAGGGCGATCTGGCCAGGTTCGCCGAAGCCGCGCTCGCGGGCGGGGTCGACATCATCCAGCTCAGAGACAAGGGATCACCGGGCGAGGCCGAATTCGGCCCGATGGAAGCCAAGGCGGAACTCGGCGCGCTCGCCGAGCTGAAAGCCGCGACCCGCAGGCACGGCGCGCTCCTCGCGGTGAACGACCGCGCCGACATCGCGCTCGCCGCGAACGCCGACGTGCTGCACCTCGGTCAGGGCGACCTGCCGCCCTGGTACGCGCGCCGCATTCTCGGGCCGGACGTGGTGATCGGCCGGTCGACGCACAACCGCGCCCAGGCCGGGCTCGCCGCCATCGACGAGCACATCGATTACTTCTGCACCGGCCCGGTGTGGTCCACCCCGACCAAGCCGAGCCGCCAGGCTGCGGGCATCGACCTGATTCGCTCGACCGCCGACGCGCATCCGACCCGGCCCTGGTTCGCCATCGGCGGGATCGATCAGGAGCGGCTGCCCGAGGTGCTCGCGGCGGGCGCCAACCGGATCGTGGTGGTCCGCGCCATCACCGAGGCCCGCGATCCCGAGGCCGCCGCCCGCGAACTCAAGTCCGCGCTGCTGGCCAACGCCAGGCCGTAGTCAGGCCAGGACCTGTCCCCTGGTCACCGAGAGCACCTCGACCGGGGACGGCAGTTCCGCGGTGGCCTGCTCCTCGGTCGCCGCGTCGACGATCCGTGCGACGCCGCCGGGGCCTTCCGGATCGGAGTGCAGCCAGATGAACCCCTGATCGGCGAGATCGACCGTGCGCGGGAGAGCCTCGGCAACGGCTCGCGAGTCGTCGAGCTCGGTGAGGCTGACGCGGGCCGGGACGGCGCGCAGGGCGGGCCAGGCCACGGCGAAACCGGGGTGCAGCGGCCGCGCCTCGACCTCGTCCTCCGGCACCCAGGCCAGTTCGGTGCTCTCCCGGTTGGCGCTGGTCGGCAAGGTCATCACCGCGTCGGCGATCACCGTGGTGTAGGTCCAGCCGCTCAGCGCGGAGGCCGTGATGCGTTCCGCGCGCACCCGGACGTCGGCGGGATGGATGCCCGCCTCCTCCCATGCCTCGCGCACCGCCGCGTGCACCGGGGTCTCGTGACTGTCGCGCGCACCGCCCGGCAGCGCCCAGGTGCCGCCCTGATGACTCCACGGGGCGCGATGCTGGAGCAGCACCGCCGAGCCGCCCGCCGCAAGCGGCGCGCGCAGCAACAATCCGGCAGCGCCGAACTTGCCCCAGTGCTTCAGGCCGTCCGGACCTCGCGACCACCCGTCACCATCACCGCGCATCGCTAACCATCCTCATCCAGCCGCGGTCGTGTTCGCATCGCAGGCACCCCATGAGGGGGTGTTTCACACGCCACGGCACCGGTAGGACCACAATAAACTGCGACTAAGGCGCACAGGTTGGGCGCAGACCCGGAGGTGGACCATGGCTCGGACCGAGCAGCTGGCGGCCGCGCGGCCGCCGTCGGTCGCCGCCGACCATGCGCGCAAACACCTCGGCGCCGCGTCCGCCGCGTCCGTCCGCGAGCACCTCGACCCCGCCAACGTGCGGTCCTTCGCGAAGTCTTCGCCGGGCCGGCTGCTTGCCCTCGCATTGCTGCTCATCGGCCTGTGCCTGACCGCGGGCGGGGTGACCGCGTCGATGGTGAGCGATCGCCAAGAGGCGCTGCGCATTCTGCTCGACGACACCGAGCCGGACTCGCACTCCGCACACCGCCTCTACACGTCGCTGTCCATCGCCGACGCCGCCGCGAGTACCGCCTTCATCGCGGGCGGCGTTGAGCCGGAAACGGTGCGCGACAGGTACTCCCAGGCGGTCGGCGAGGCGGCGGCCGAGCTGGTCATCCAGTCCGGGCACACCGCGGGGCACGCCGACGAGAGCGCCGACGTACGGCTGCGGACCGGCATCGCGACCGGACTGCCGGTCTACTCCGGCTTGATCGAAACCGCGCGCACCAGCAATCGCAGCGGCTATCCCGTCGGCGCGGCCTATTTGAGCGAAGCGTCGAACCAGATGCAGACCACCCTGCTGCCGATGGCCGAGGAACTCCAGGATCACCGTTCGGAGGCCGTGAACGCCGCGCAGCGCGCCCACGTCCGTCCGCCGTGGACGGCGATCGGCCTGCTGATTCTGACGTTGGCCGCGCTGGTGTGGGCGCAGACCCAGCTGGCGAGGAAGTGGCGGCGCACCTTCAACGTCGGCCTGCTGCTGGCCTCCGCCGCGATGCTCGCTCTCTTGGCATGGACGGTGGTCGCGGGATCGGTGTCGGCCACCGCGATGATCAACGGTCGCGACGACGGGGCGGTGCCCGCCTCCCGGCTCATCGAAGGCCGCATCCTCACCCAGCAGGCACGCACGGCGGAGACGCTGAAACTGGTGCGCCGCGACGCGACCGGCGACTACGACCGCACCTACGACATCGGCATCGCCCGCCTCGCCGACCTGCTCGACGGCTACCCGAATGCCGCTCCCGCCGGCGAGGACGTCGCGAATGCCCGTGCCGCACTGGACCGTTGGCGGGCCTCGCACCAGCGGACCAACGAGGCGCTGGCGCGCGGCGATTTCGTGGGAGCGGCCGCGGTGGCCACCGGACCGGGCGCGGAACAGTCCACCGCGCACGTCGACGCGCTCGACCGCTCGCTCGACAGCGGCATCACCGAGACGCGAAACGCCTTGCGCGAGGAGATCTCCCAGGCCGTCCTTGTGCTCGACTTCCTGGCCACCGGCGCCATCGTGCTCGGCATCGTCGCCGCCGCCTACGTCGGCCTCGGCCTGTGGCCCCGACTACGGGAGTACCGATGACCACCGCACGCGGCCTGCTGGCCGCCGCACTGACCGCCACCGCCTTGCTCAGCGGCTGCGCGACAGGTCCCGACCCCGCCGACAACGTCGAGATCGGCACCTACACCGAGCCGCCGCTGCCCGCGAAAGCCAGTCCGGTGCAGACCGATGCGCCGCTGCCGAGCGGCGTCGAACCGCAGTGCGGCGACCCGACCGCCAGCCTGCGACCCACCGGTTCCGGCCGGGCCGCCAGCGGCCCCACCATCGACGCCATCCGGGCCCGCGGCCGGTTGCTGGTCGGCCTGGACACCGGCAGCAACCTGTTCAGCTTCCGCGATCCGCTCAGCGGCACCATCTCCGGCTTCGACGCCGACATCGCCCGCGAGATCGCGCGCGACCTGCTCGGCAGCCCGGACCTCATCGAATTCCGCAGCCTCAACTCGGCCGATCGGGAACAGGCGCTGCAGAACCGCGCGGTGGACGTGGTCGCCAAGACCATGACCATCACCTGCGAGCGGCGCACCAAGGTCGAGTTCTCGACCGTCTACCTGCTGGCCCAGCAGCGGGTGCTGGCCATGAAGAACTCCGGCATCACCGGCATCGCCGATCTCGCGGGCAAGCGGGTGTGCGTGGTGCCCGGCACCACCTCGCTGGACCGCATCCGCCTCCAACAGCCCGCCGCCACCATCCTGACCGTGCCGACCTGGGCCGACTGCCTCGTGGTGCTACAGCAACGGCAGGTCGACGCGGTGAGCACCGACGACCCGATCCTGGCCGGTCTGGCCGCCCAGGACCCGTACACCGAGTTGGTCGGCGAAAGCATCGCCGCCGAGCCGTACGGCATCGGCATCCCCAAGGAAGCCGATGATCTGGTGCGTTTCGTCAACGGCACGCTGGAGCGGCTGCGCACCGACGGCACCTGGAGCCGGATCTACAGCCGGTGGCTGGCCACCCTTGGCCCGCCGCCGGATCCGCCCGCTCCCACGTATCAGGACTGAGGGGCGATGACGACGCGATACCAACCGTTCCCGCGACCGGACGACAGCGATCAGCCCGCGGGTGGTTCCGGACCTTCCGGCTCGGAATCGGAAGAGGCCGAAGCGCCGCCGACCATCCGCTGGTCCGATCCGCTCCACGACCGACCGGACCAATCATCCAGCGGTACAGCACATTCGGATGACAACTCACAGGGCACGCAGCGGAACCCGGCGTCCTCGCGCGCCGGCGACGAGCACACCCAGTCGATCGGGCGCGGGACCGAGTCCGACGAACCACCCGACACCATGGCGGCCGTCGAACCACCGGGCACGATTGCCGCCGCCCAACCACTGGGCACCGAGATCGGCGACGACACCCGGCGTCCCGAACCGGATTCCGGTGCGGCACTGCGCTCCTCGGGCCGCAGCGTGCGCACCGCGTGGTCGCGGCCCTCGGTCCGCAGGCTCGGCGGCGGCTTGGTACCGATCCCGGCGGTGCCGCCCGCGGACCCGATGTCGGCGGTGCTCACCGATCCGGTGGTCGCCGAGGGCAGGCGCTTCTGCTGGCGCTGCGGCAATCCCGTCGGCCGGGCGACCGCGGTGCGCCCGGCGACGACGGCGGGCACCTGCGAGACCTGCGACGCGCCTTACGATTTCCGTCCGTCGCTGCACCCGGGCGACATGGTCTCCGGCCAGTACGAGATCCAGGGCTGCCTGGCGCACGGCGGCCTCGGCTGGATCTACCTCGCGATCGACCGCAATGTCAGCGACCGATGGGTGGTGCTGAAGGGCCTGCTGCACGCGGGCGACGCCGAGGCGCAGGCGGTGGCGGCGGCCGAGCGCGAATTCCTCGCCGAGGTAGCCCATCCCAGCATCGTCAAGATCCACAATTTCGTCGAGCACCCCGGCCCGGACGGCTCCCCGATCGGCTACATCGTGATGGAGTACGTCGGCGGGCGTTCGCTGCGCGCGGTGCTGGACACCTACGAGCGGCCCGCCCGGATGCCGGTCGCCGAGGCGATCGCCTACGTGCTGGAGATCCTGCCCGCGTTGGACTACCTGCATTCGGCCGGCCTGACCTACAACGACCTCAAGCCCGACAACATCATGATCACCGAGGACCAGGTCAAGCTGATCGACCTCGGCGCGGTGTCCACCATCGAGGCATACGGAAACCTGTACGGCACCAGGGGATTCCAGGCACCGGAGATCGCCAGGACCGGACCGACGGTGGCCTCCGACATCTACACCGTCGGGCGCACGCTGGCCGTGCTCACCCTGAACATGCCCATGGAGCATGGCCGCTACCTGGACGGCATCCCCGATCCCGCACAGCATCCCGTGCTGGAACGCTACGAGTTCTTCCACAGGCTGCTGCTCACCGCGACCGATCCGGACCCGGCGCGCCGGTTCGGCTCGGCCCGTGCGATGGCCGCCCAGCTGGCGGGCGTCCTGCGCGAAATCCTCGCGCTGGACACCGGCGCCGAACATCCACAGTTGTCCACAGTGTTCAGTCCACAGCGCGCCAGCTTCGGCACCGACGAACTGATCAGTCAGACCGACGCCTACGCCGACGGTATCGGCCGCAGCAGCCTGGTGCCCGCCGCGGATATCGCCGCGGCGCTACCGATTCCGCTGACAGACCCGGCCGATCCGTCCGCTCCCCTGCTGGCCGCCGCCGTGCACCCGGAACCGAGACAGGCGCTGGAGGCCCTCCACGAGGCGCGCGAACGCGCCGCGGCCGACCCCGAGAACACCCCGGAGACTTGGGCTCTGGAACTCCCCCTCGCCGAGACCAGGCTGCGGCTGGACATGGGCGAACCGGCCACGGCGCTGTATCTGCTGTCCCGAATCCCGGCCTACAACTGGCGCATCGACTGGTTCACCGGGCTCGCGGAGCTCCAGGAGCACAACTACGAGCAGGCGTTCGCCGCCTTCGAGGCGGTGCTGCACGTGCTGCCCGGCGAGATCGCACCCAAGCTGGCCCTCGCCGCGACCGCCGAACTGGTGCTCCAGCACTGGGATTCGGAGGATCCGGAACAGTGGCGGGCGTACGCGGAGAAGTTCTACGGCACCGTATGGCGCACCGATCGCGCGGTCGTGAGCGCGGCCTTCGGGCTGGCCAGGCAGCTGGCGGCGGCGGGGCGGGTCGAGGCCGCGGTGGACGCGCTCGACGAAGTCCCCGCGACCTCGCGCTCTTACGCCACCGCACGAATGACCGCGGTGCTCTTGCTGCTCACCGCTTCTCCGGTGGACCAGCTCGACGAGTCGACGCTGCACGTGGCGGCCTCGCGGGTGCAGACGCTGCCCGCCGGTGAGGGCCGCGCGCTGCAGATGCGGGTGCTCGTCCTCGGCGCCGCGCTGGCCTGGCTGCAAGCGGGGAACACCCCGAAACGCCCCAATGCCAAGCTGTTCGGCGCCGGGTTCACCGAACGGGATCTGCGCGGCGGCACCGAATCGGGCCTGCGCGCCCTCGCCCGCCACGCACCCGGTCGCAACCACCGCTACGCCCTCGTCGACCTCGCCAACACCATTCGCGCCCACACCTGGTTCTGACCCGAGAAAACCCGGCCGCTGCGGCGGAACAGCGGCCGGGCCGGATCCGGGCGCGGGAGCAGTCGGCAGCCGGGAAGGTCCCGCGGGCCGCGCCGGTCCGGGGGCAGCCGGAGCGGCTGTGGGAGGCGAGGGCATCGCTCCCGACGGACCGCGGGGCTCCTCGGATACCTGGCGACCCCGATCCGCTTCCATGCTGGCGCGGTGACCATGAGGATTCCGTGAGGTTTTCTAGAGCGCACGGCCGCCGGGATGAAAGCGCGGCCGGGTGAACCAGTCTCGCGCGCTCCGCTGCGCGAGCAGGCAGACAACCGCGACTCCCTCGATGGTGGCCTGTACGAGCCATTCAAGATCATCGGAGGGCAGGTGGCAAGCGTTGCGCTACCTACCCTGGCCTACGCGAGAAAAGGTGCGGTTCTATGGGTTTCGCCCGATCGGCTACCGCTCCGAAACCACCTGCCGGGCGGCGCGGGCGATGGCGAGTTCCTCGTTGGTCGGCACCACCAGGACCGCGACCGGCGCATCGGGCGGGGAGATTCGCCGGGCGGAGCGGTCGGCGGCCGTGTTGCGCGCCGGGTCGACCTCGATGCCGAAACCGGACAGACCGGCCAGCGCGTCGGCGCGGACCTTGGGGCTGTTCTCACCGACTCCCGCGGTGAAGGTGATGGCGTCGACGCCGCCCAGCTCGATCAGATACGCACCGAGGTAGCGGCGCAGCCGATGGATGTAGACGTCGTAGGCGAGCCGGGCCGCGGCGTCGCCCGTGTCGATCAGCCGCTGCAGTTCGCGGAAGTCGTTGACCCCGGACAGGCCCTTGATGCCGGAGTTGCGGTTGAGGAGTTCCTCGATCCGGTCGACGTCGAAGTGCGCCGAACGCACCAGGTGACCGATGATGCCGGGGTCGATGTCCCCGCCCCGCGTGCCCATGACGAGGCCTTCCAGCGGCGTCAGACCCATGCTGGTGTCGATCGGCCTACCGCCGCGGATCGCCGACGCGGACGCACCGTTGCCGAGGTGGAACACGATCTGGCGCAAGGTTTCCGGGTCGCGATCGAGCACCTCCGCGACCCGGCCGGACACGTATTCGTGCGAGGTGCCGTGGAAGCCGTACCTGCGGATGCCGTGCGCGGCGGCGACTTTCGCATCGATGGCGTACGTCCTCGCCGCCTCGGGCAGGCCGTGGAAGAAGGCGGTGTCGAAGACGGCGACCTGCGGCACACCGGGCAGCAGCTCCCTGGTGCTCTCGATGCCGGTGACATTGGCCGGATTGTGCAGCGGGGCAAGGGCGGACAGCTTCGAGATCTCCTCGACCACTTCATCGGTGATCAGCGTCGGCTCGTAGAAGACCTCACCGCCGTGCACCACCCGGTGCCCGACCGCCCGCACGCCCGCGCCCGCGAGGTCGTGGCCGGTCTCGGCGAATACGTCGAACACCAACTGCAGCCCGGCCTTGTGGTCGGCGATCGCCTCGGTGCGCTCGACGGTGCGGCCCGCGGCGCGGTGCTCGACGGCGCCCTCCCGTTCCCCGATCCGTTCCACCAGACCGGAGGCCGCCACCGCCCCCGCCTCCGGGTCGAGCAGCTGGTACTTGATGGACGAGGAGCCGGAATTGATCACCAACACAAGGTCATCGGCCGCGTTGCTCATCATGCCTCCTGCGTCTTCTTGCGACCTCGCACCGGCCTGGTGCGCGGTCCCTACCCGCGGCAACCCCGCTCACCGCACCTTTGTTCCTGACAGGCGAGTGCGAAGATTCACTGCCCCTGCGCCTGGATGGCGGTGATCGCCACGGTGTTGACGATGTCGGCGACCAGCGCGCCGCGCGAGAGGTCGTTGACCGGCTTGCGCAGTCCCTGCAGCACCGGGCCGATCGCGACCGCGCCCGCGCTGCGCTGCACCGCCTTGTAGGTGTTGTTGCCGGTGTTGAGATCCGGGAACACGAATACCGTGGCCCGCCCGGCCACCTCGGAGTCGGGCAGTTTCGTATCGGCGACCGTCGGCTCGATGGCCGCGTCGTACTGAATCGGGCCCTCCACCAACAGTTCCGGGGCGCGCTCGCGGACCAGCTTGGTCGCCACCCGCACCTTGTCCACATCGGCTCCGCTGCCGGATTCGCCGGTGGAGTAGGACAGCATCGCGATCTTCGGGTCGATGCCGAATCGCGCGGCGGTCTGCGCGGAGGAGATCGCGATATCGGCCAGCTGCTCCGAACTCGGGTCGGGGACGACGGCGCAGTCGCCGTAGGCGAGCACCCGGTCGGCCAGGCACATGAGGAACACACTGGAGACGGTGGCGACGCCGGGCACCGTCTTGATGATCTCGAACGAGGGCCGGATGGTGTGCGCGGTGGTGTGGGCCGCGCCCGAGACCATGCCGTCGGCGATGCCCTTGTGGACCATCATGGTGCCGAAATAGGAGATGTCGGAGACGGTTTCGCGGGCTCGCTCCAGAGTCATGCCCTTGTGCTTGCGCAACTCGGTGTACTCGGCCGCGAATTCGTCGAGGTAGCCGGAGGTGCGCGGGTCGAGCACCTCGGCTTCGGAGATGTCGACGCCGAGTTCGGCGGCGCGCGCCCGGATGGCGGACTCGTCGCCGAGGACGACCAGATCGGCGATCTTGCGCTGCAGCACCCGGCCCGCCGCGCGCAGGATGCGGTCGTCGTTGCCCTCGGGCAGCACGATTCGCTTGCGATCGGCCCTGGCCTGCTCGATCAGCTGGTATTCGAACATCTGCGGGGTGACAACGGAGCTGCGCGGAACACTGATGCGCCGCAACAACTCCGGCGCGTCCACGTGCTGCTCCATCAGGGCGAGTGCGGTGTTCACCTTGCGCGGGTTGCCCGCCGACATCCGGCCCCGCGTGCGGTAGGCGGCGCTCGCCGTGTCGTAGGTGCCCAAGTCGGTGGTGAGGATCGGCAGCTTCTGTTTCAGGCCCGCCATCAGGCGCGCGACCGCGGGATGCGGCAGCATGCCGCCGTTCATGATGATGCCCGACAGCGAGGGAAAGCCCTCGGCCTCATGGGCGTTCACCACGCTGAGCAGCACGTCGGAGCGGTCGCCCGGCGCGATCACCACGACGCCGTCGACCAGCCGCTCCAGGATGTGCTCGGCCGTCATGCCGCCGACCATGACCTCCAGTGCCTCGCGCTGCAGCAGTTCGTGGTCGCCGCTGTACATTTCGCCGCTCACCGCCTCGCACAGCTCGGCCATCGTCGGCGCGATCAGCAACGGCACCTCCGGCAGCGACCAGGATGGGACGGCGAAATCGCCCAGCACGGAACAGATTTCCTTCAACGCATCCGGATCGCAGCGGTTCGCGACGATCGCGACCAGTGCCGCGTGCTCCTGATGTAGTTCGCTCGCGCACAACTCGGCCAGCTGCCTGATCTCGGCCGGGGTGCGGTCGGAGCCGCGCACCACAAGCAGCACCGGCGCGCCCAGGTTCACCGCGATCCTGGCGTTGAAGCGCAGCTCGCTCGGGCTGGCCACGTCGGTGTAGTCGCTGCCGATCACCACCACCGCGTCGCAGACCTTGGCCACCTCGTGGAAGCGCATCACGATCTCGCTGATAGCGGCGTCCGGATCGGCGTGCACCTGGTCGTAGGTGACGCCGACGGCCTGGGAGTAGTCGATGTCCGCGGTGCTGTGCTCTAGCAGCAGCTCCAGGATGTAGTCGGGCTCGGTGGTCGAGCGGGTGATCGGCCGGAACACCCCGACCCTGGCGGTGGTGGCGCACAGCATCTGCAGCACGCCGAGCGCGACCGTCGACTTCCCGGTGTCGCCCTCCGGCGAGGCGATGTAGACGGTGGAGGGAGCGGATTCGACCATGATCCCGAGCTTAGTGAGCCGACACGCCGAGGCCCGGCCAACCGATGGCAAATATTCGGGAAATCACGTTCGATCGCCGAGGGGATGATCCGGGCTTGTCGGGCGACGCGGGCACTCCGCCGAACCCGGTCCCGCCGGTATATTCCGGCCCATGACGACGCAGTTCCCGGACCGGCAGTGGGGTTCGCGCACCAATCTTCTGTCCCGTGTGGCGAACAAGTTCGCCGCGACCAAGCCGGGATCGTGGGTGATTCGCAAGATCACGCCGCTGGATCGCCAGGTGCTGGAACGTACCGACGCCAAGTACACGATTCTGGGACCGATCGGCGCACCGGTCATCCTGCTGACCACCACGGGCCGCAAATCAGGACAGCCACGCACCCAGCCGCTGCTGTACGTGCACGACGGCGACACCCTGTACGTCATCGGCAGCAACTTCGGCCAGGCGCACCACCCCGCCTGGACCGCCAACCTGCTCGCCGATCCGACCGCGACCGTCGCCATCGCGGGCGAACGCATCCGGGTCACCGCGACGCCGGTCGAGGGCGCCGCCAAGGAACCGATCTTCCAACGGTTCGTCGAGGTGACCGGCGCGTACGCCGCCTACCGCGACCGAACCAGCCGCGATCTGCGAATCTTCGCGCTGACCCGCGCCTGATCCGGCCGGGCGCTGCCTTGCAGGCTTCGCAGCCCGTCTTCACGCCTCGCAGCCGCTACAACCTGTGCGAAGCGTCGACAAGGTATGCGAAGTGCGGTCGTCCGCGAACTGGTCTCAGCTTCGAGCTGGTCCGGGGATACGTGCGGCGTCCTATCGTGGTGACATGCGGATCTCGGTGGCGGCGGACGAGTACGTCGGCGTGGCAAAGGAACTGGTAGAGGAGCTGGGCAGGCGCGGATTCGGCGGCGTGCTGACGCATGGTGCGCTGTCGGAGACCGAGCGGGACGACTGGGCATGGGCCAGCGAGGCCGCGGCGCGGGACGTCGCCGAGGGGCGCGCCGATCAGGCGATCGTGTGCTGTTGGACCGGCACCGGCGCGTCCATTGCGGCCAACAAGGTGGCAGGCATCCGCGCCGCGCTGTGCGGCGACGCCGCGACCGCGGCGGGCGCGCGCAAATGGAACGACGCGAATGTGCTTGCGCTGAGCCTGCGTTCGACCTCGGCGGCCGAGCTCACCGAGATTCTCGACGCCTGGTTCGCGGGCGAGCCGAGCGCGGACGCGGCCGACCGGGCCAATATCGCGCATCTGACCAAGATCGAGCGGGGGCACTAGAACCACGGCCGTGCGCGCCGTGGCGCCGGGGACCTGTTGACAGCATGCTGTCAAATATGACAGGATACTGTCATGGCAACGAAGACAGTGCACACCGCGATCTACGACACCCTCGCCGACTGGGAGGTTGGAGCCGCCACCGCCCACATCAACAATCCGGCCTGGCAGGTCGCGCCCGGCACTTTCCAGGTCAAGACGGTCGGACTCACTCGCGAACCGATCACCACCAAGGGCGGCATGCGCATCACGCCCGATCTGGCGCTGGACGAACTGTCCCCCGCCGAGAGCGCGATGCTCATCCTGCCGGGCGCGGACACCTGGATGACCGGCGAACTCACGCCGTTCGCACGCAAGGCGCGCGAATTCCTCGACGCGGGCGTGCCGGTCGCGGCCATCTGCGGCTCGACCTTCGGCCTGGCCAAGGAGGGCCTGCTGGACGACAAGGCGCACACGAGCAATGTCGCCGAGTTCCTCGTCTACAGCGGCTACGCGGGCGCGGACCGCTACGTCGAGCAGCCCGCGGTGACGGACGGCAACGTCGTCACGGCCTCGGCGACGGCGCCGTTCGAGTTCGCCCGCGAGGTGCTCGGACTGCTCGGCGTCTACGAGCCGCACATCCTGGACGCCTGGTATCGGCTCTACGCGCACAACGACCCGGCGGCCTACGCGGAACTCGACGCCTACGACAACGCCGCATCGCGAGCATGACGGAATCACCGGCGCAGGAGTTGTTCAGCACGGCCGCGATCACCTCGTTCCGGCTCAACGGCCAGTTCCTCGCCATCGCCGAGGAACTGGCCAAGCCCGCCGGGCTGACCGCGGCGTGGTGGCAGGTTCTCGGCGCGGTGCTGCGCGAACCGCTGCCGGTGGCGGGCATCGCGCGCGCCATGGGCATCACCCGCCAGAGCGTCCAGCGCATCGCGGACCTGTTGGTGGACAAGGGACTCGCCGAGTACCGCCCGAACCCCGCGCACCGCCGCGCCAAGCTGGTCGCCGTCACCGACGAGGGCCACGCCGCCATCGGGCGCATCAATCCCCGGCACGCGGTCATCGCCGACCGGCTCGCCGCCGAACTCGGCATGGACGAATTCACCCGGATCGTCGAGGCGGTGACCCGGCTATCGGCCGCGGTCGACGCGATCACCGAACGCGAGGACTGACGGATTCGGTCAGTCGAACGGCTTGTGGGTGCGCCCGACCAGGTCCGCGACCGAATCGATGACGCTCGTCGGGCGGTACGGGTACTGCTCGACGGAGGCGCGGGTCGAGATGCCGCTGGTCACCAGGATGGTGCGCATGCCGGCCTCCAGTCCGGAGATGACGTCGGTGTCCATGCGGTCGCCGATCATCACGGTGGACTGCGAGTGTGCGCCGATGCGGCGCAGCGCCGAACGCATCATGAGCGGGTTGGGCTTGCCGACGTAGTACGGCTCGCGGCCGGTCGCACGGGTGATCAACGCGGCGACCGAGCCGGTGGCAGGCAGCACGCCCTCGCGGGACGGTCCGGTGGCGTCCGGGTTGGTGGCGATGAAACGGGCGCCGCGTTCGACCAACCGGATGGCGGTGGTGATGGCCTCGAAGGAATAGGTGCGGGTCTCGCCGAGCACGACGTAGTCGGGGTCGCTGTCGGTCAGCACGTACCCGATCTCGTGCAGCGCGGTGGTGAGCCCGGATTCGCCCACCACGTAGGCGGTTCCGTTGGGGCGCTGATCGTCGAGGAAGGTGGCGGTGGCGAGTGCGGAGGTCCAGATGGCCTCCTCCGGGATGTCGAGCCCGGACTTGCGCAACCGCGCCTGCAGATCGCGGGGTGTGCGGATCGAGTTGTTGGTGAGCACGAGGAACGGCGTCTCGTTGGCGCGCAATTCGGCGAGGAAATCGTCGGCGCCCGGCACCAGGTGCTCCTCGCTCACCAACACCCCGTCCATATCGGTCAGGTAGGACAGGATCGGCTCGTTGTCTGCGGTCACCAGACAATTGTCCGTTATCGCGGCACGGAAGGCAGCGGACCCGGCGCAGATGCGGCCGGTCACACACTCCTTCGCCACCGTGACTATCGTCGAAGCAGGCCGCGCGAGACCCCTGATCGCGCGTGCCCGTCCGTCCGATGCGGCGGGGCGATCCCGCTCGGCACAGGGGATGCGGCACCGATCGGCGCGTCCGAACGACCGACGGGATGCGGAAATCCGCATCCGCACAGCGAAGCGACAGGAGTGGCGCACATGGGTGATCTGAAGCTCGGATACAAGGCGTCTGCGGAACAGTTCGGACCGCGTGAACTGGTGGAGATCGCGGTGCTCGCGGAGGAGCACGGCCTGGACAGCGCCACGGTGAGCGACCACTTCCAGCCCTGGCGGCACAAGGGCGGGCACGCACCGTTCTCGCTGGCCTGGATGGCCGCGGTCGGCGAGCGCACCAAGCGTATCCAGCTCGGCACCTCGGTCCTCACGCCGACCTTCCGGTACAACCCCGCGGTGATCGCGCAGGCCTTCGCCACCATGGGCTGCCTGTACCCGAACCGCGTCATGCTCGGCGTCGGCACCGGCGAGGCGCTCAACGAGATCGCCACCGGCTACACCGGCGAATGGCCGGAATTCAAGGAGCGTTTCGCCCGGCTGCGCGAGTCGGTGGAGCTGATGCGCGCGCTGTGGACGGGCGATCGCGTCGACTACGACGGCCAGTACTACCGGACCGTCGGCGCGTCCATCTACGACGTGCCCGAGGGCGGCATCCCGATCTACATCGCCGCGGGCGGACCGCTGGTGGCGCGCTACGCGGGCCGCGCGGGCGACGGCTTCATCTGCACCTCCGGCAAGGGCATGGACCTCTACACCGAGAAGCTGATGCCCGCCGTCGCCGAGGGCGCCGCCAAGGCCGACCGCACCGTCGACGACATCGACAGGATGATCGAGATCAAGATCTCCTACGACACCGATCCCGAACTGGCGCAGGAGAACACGCGCTTCTGGGCGCCGCTCTCGCTGACCGCCGAGCAGAAGCACAGCATCACGGACCCGATCGAAATGGAAGCCGCCGCCGACGCCCTGCCCATCGAGCAGATCGCCAAGCGCTGGATCGTCGCCAGCGACCCCGACGAAGCCGTCGCCCAGATCCAGCCCTACCTGGACGCGGGCCTCAACCACCTGGTCTTCCACGCCCCCGGCCACGACCAGCGCCGCTTCCTCGACCTCTTCCAGCGCGACCTCGCCCCCCGCCTCCGCAAGCTCGGCTAGGCCCAGCTCGCAGAAGTTCCACACGCTTCGCAGGGGCTACAACCTCTGCGAGGCGTGCGAAGACTCTGCGAAGGCCTACTTCAGCGAGGCGTGCTGATCGCCGCATCCAGTGACGCTGCGGCGGCGGATCAGGAGGGCAGCTGCGCCCAGCATCACCAGGTACGCGATCACGTAGGCGTTCATCAGCACCGGCGCGATCGTCCAGGACGGGGGCAGCAGGAAAACGCCCACGCTCACCCAGGTTTCGCTCCAGTGGTAGGTCCAGCTGCCGATCGAGAAGTAGAGGACGGCCGCGGCGATCCACCAGCGCGGGTTGGACTGCGCACGGTGCACCAGGTAGACGAGCAGGGGAACGAACCACACCCAGTGGTGGCCCCAGGAGAACGGGGAGACCGCGCACGAGGTCAGGCCCGCGAGGGTGACCGAGAGGAGCCGTTCGCCGTTCCTGTGCAGCGCGGTGGCGAGGACCAGACCGATGACCAGCACGGGCAGCGCGAGGAGCAGCCACAGCCACATCGGCGCGGGGCCGTGCGTCAGGTGAGCGATGACACCGCGCAGTGATTGGTTGGCGGGATGGGTGTCCGGGGCGATGCGCCCGGACTGGAAGAAGGTCGAGGTCCAGTATTTGCGGGAATCGGCGGGCAGCACGAACCAGGTGAGCACGACGGAGGCGAAGAAGGTCAGCGCCGCCGTGCTCGCCGAGCGCCATTGCCGCGACGCGAGCAACTGGACGACGAAATAGAGCGGCACGAGTTTGATGCCCGCGGCGATGCCGACACCGATACCGCGGAGTCTGCTGCGATCCTCGCGCGAGAAATCCCAGAGCACGAGCAGCATGAGGATGAGATTGATCTGCCCGTAGAACAGTGTGGTGCGGACCGGCTCGATGAAGGTGCAGGTGAGCGCGAGCAGGGCGCTGCCGGCGGCCAGGCGCCCGGTGAACCGGTAGCCGAGCAGCCGCCAGCTCATCATGATGCAGCCGAACAGCACACCGAGGTTGAGGGTCAGCCAGGTGGGGCTGAGGTAGTGCCAGGGTATGAGGTTGGTCGGCAGGAAGACGATCGCCGAGAACGGGGTGTAGGTGTAGAGCAGCCCGCGCAGGGTGGGCTCGGTGTAGAGGGGCTGGTCGTGCAGGATGCGCCAGGCGCCGTCCCGATAGACGTGCACGTCGAGCCCGCCCACCAGGATGCCCGCCTTGTCCAGCCACGGATCGACGGTGGTGAAGATCAGCGTCACCGCGGCGATCGCGCAGGTGAGCAGGAGGAGCAACGTCGCGTTGGTCGGCGCTGCGACGGGCCGGGTGTTCACGCAGGCGGGCGCTCGCACGGAGCCCGGTCTTCGAGGTGCCCGCGACGAAGGAGAATGTCTGTGCACAGCCGTGTTGGAGCTGTGCCGATGCAACTGACCGATGCCTGCGTCGTGGCGGTCCCCCGTGTCCACGGGGGCTTCACAGCGACGTTCGTTACCGAGCCTCATCGACTTCGACCATAACGGCCGCCGTCCGGACGGTATCGGCCGAGTCGATGGACCTATCCCTGCACGGCAGCGGATTCGGGTTCGGGTCGCGCAGATCAGCTGCAGCGCAGGATCATTCGATCGCGGGGAACGGAATCGTATCCGCCGGTTCGATTCTCGGCAGTTCGTCGCGGCGCAGCGGGAGGGTCGGCTGCTCGGTGCGGTGCAACGGCAGCGTCGGGGCTGGGTCGTTCGTCGGACGCTCCCTGGCCGGGAGGCGGTAGAAGGAGCGGGCGTTGTCCTCCAGGACCGCGTACATGTCGACGCCGACCACGTCGCAGATCAGATCGACGTCCGAATCCCGGAACGGCCGTCCGGCGCGGGTGCCGGGCAGGTCGGTGCCGAACATCAGCGCCTGCGGGTTGACGGCGTGGATGCGGCGCAGGGTGTCGGCGACGTTCATCGCGACCCGCCCGAACCCGGTGGCCTTCACGCGGGCGCCGCGATCGACGAGGTCGAGCAGGTACGGCAAGCCCTCCTCGGACATGCCGAGGTGATCGACCGACAGGGCGGGCAGCTTGGAGATCACCGGCTGCAGCGACGCCAGCATCTGGCCGTCCATGTACAGCTCGACGTGCCAGCCGACGAGCTCGTGGGCGCGCAGGGCCTGCAAGGTCATCTGGGTGATGTCGGCGGCGGCGCGCTTGAGGTTGAAGCGCAGCGCGCGCACGCCGACGCGATCGAGTTCGACGATCTCCTCGTCGGAAGCGTCCAGGTCGAGCCGGGTCACCCCGACCCATCCCTCGCCGAGCTCGGCCAGCGCCGCCTTCAAATAGGCCTGGTCGGCCCCCTGGAACGACGCGCTGACCACGGCCCCGCCGCCGATGTCGAAGCGGGACATGCGCTTTCGATAGTCGGCGATGGTGTACGGGTCGGGCAGGTAGCCCTCGTTCTCGATCAGCGGATACCGCGGATCGATGATGTGGACATGGGCATCGAACACTTGTACAGAATGCCAGGGGCGGGTGAACCTTGCCACGGGGAGGTTCTCCGGATGAGTACCTGAAACGGAAAGACGGGGGCTGCTCGTGCGCCGTCTACGCACAGGCTCACCCGCCCCCGGCAGGTGCTCATGTGCGAGAGGTGCTCATGTGCGGCAGGTGTTCATGTGCGTAGAGGGCACACAAGCAACCTGGTCTTATCCGTTGGCAGGTGCTCATATGGAGAACCACACCATGCGCAGGTAAACCTGCTCACACCTTGTGCGGCTCGCTGGCGCGGAGCATGTCTTCGCGCTCCACCACCTTGACGCGCTCGCGGCCCTCGGGCTCGCCGAGTGCGCGCTCGTGGGCGTCGAGGCGGTACCAGCCCGCCCAGGTGGTGAACGGGATGCCCTTGCCCTCGAGGAACTCGGTGACGGCCTGCGGGTCCGGGTTCTCCGCCGGGACGAAGCCGGGGGCGTCGTCGAGCAGGCAGGCGATGGTCTCGTTGGCGTCGCCCTTGGTGTGGCCGATCAGGCCGACCGGGCCGCGCTTGATCCAGCCGGTCACGTACGTGCCGGGCAGGTAGCGGGCCGGGCCGTCGGCGTTCTCGTCGGCGATGACGCGACCGGCCTCGTTGGGCACGGTGCCCGCCTGGTCGTCGAACGGCAGCTGGTGGATGTTCTGCGACAGGTAGCCGACGGCGCGGTAGATCGCCTGCACGTCCCAGTCCTTGAACACCCCGGTGCCCTTGACGTTGCCGGTGCCGTCGAGCTGGGTGCGCTCGGTGCGCAGACCGACGACCTTGCCGTCCTCGCCGAGCACCTCGGCCGGGGACTCGAAGAAGTGCAGGAACAGCTTGTGCGGGCGATCGCCCTGGTCGCGGATGGCCCACTGCTCGAGGGTGTTGGCGACCATGTCGACCTGCTTGGAGTGCCGGCGCGCGGCTTCCGAACCCTCGTCGTAGTCGATGTCCTCCGGATCCACGATGACCTCGATGGTCGGGGAATGATCCAGCTCGCGCAGCTCCAGCGGGGTGAACTTCGCCTGCGCCGGACCACGACGCCCGAACACGTGCACCTCGACGGCCTTGTTCTGCTTGAGGCCTTCGTAGACGTTCGGCGGGATCTCGGTCGGCAGCAGCTCGTCACCGGTCTTGGCCAGCACGCGCGCCACGTCCAGCGCCACGTTGCCGACACCGAGCACCGCGACCTTCTCCGCGTCCAGCGGCCACGAGCGCGACACGTCGGGGTGCCCGTCGTACCAGGACACGAAGTCCGCCGCACCGTAGGAGCCGTCCAGGTCGATGCCGGGGATCGGCAGCGCACGGTCGGCGTTGGCGCCGGTGGAGAAGATCACCGCGTCGTAGAAGCGACGCAGGTCGTCGAGGGTGATGTCGGTGCCGTAGTCGATATTGCCCAGCAGCCGCACCTGCTCCTTGTCGAGCACCTTGTGCAGGGCGGTGATGATGCCCTTGATCCGCGGATGATCCGGCGCCACGCCGTAGCGGATCAACCCGAACGGAGCGGGCATACGCTCGTACAGGTCGATGCTCACGTCGGCATCGGACTTCATCAACGCATCGGCGGCGTAGATCCCGGCCGGTCCTGCGCCCACGATCGCAATGCGGAGCGGGCGGGTCGCTGCACTCTGTTCGGTCATCTCTTACGCGCACCCTTATGGTCGAAACGTTCAATGGCGTCCGGCTTAGCTTAGGCTAAGTTGACGGACCGCTTGGTTGCACCCGGCACTACGAGCACTGGTGATGCTGGCTCGTGACTCCACGGTCCCCAGGTCGCTGCGACGGTGAGCTGCCATTTACCTATGACAGCAGGTCTCAATCTCGCGATTCTATCGGTGCTGCCGGTGGTCGCCCGCGCCGGTGCGGTGAACCGAATGGTTGCCCACATGCGCAGCCTCCCTACCGGACGGCCCCCTTCTCCACGATAGCGACACCGAACGGGCCGCTCAGGGGCCCGCGCGGGCCGCACCGGGGCCGAGCGTCGGATACCCCCGCCGACCAGGGATGATCGATCCATGACCGAGCAGCAATCCCCCGACGAAGGCGAACCGATCGAGGTCGATCAGACCGACAAGCGCTCCATGGTGCCGTTCCTGGGCGCGGCCGTGCTGGCCGTCGTCGTGCTGGTGGCCATCGGGCTCGGCGGCGTGCTCTCGCCCGCTGAGAAAAATGTCACAGAGGCCGAGAAGATCGCGGGCGCCGTCGGCAATTTCGTCGAGGGCGCCAACAACACCGATATGGTGCCGCCGCCCGGCACGGGCTGCCCCGATTTCGACCCCGCGAAGTCGCCGTTGGCCGGACAGGAAGGCGTCGGCAAGACAATCGAACTCATCGCCGTCACCGATCAGACCCTCAACGGTGATCGGGCCAAGGCCACGGTGACCACGAAGGTCGACGGCAAGGAGTCCACCACGACCTGGAACCTCACCCGGTCGGACGGCAAATGGCTGGTCTGCAATGTTTGACACGGTGACCTCGGTGCAGGCAATCTCAGTCCCTAGGTCATGAGAACCAGCGCCAAGCCCCGGCTCAGCTGGTCGGCAACCCTCCTCCGCGGTGGGGTGCTCCGGGTGACGACCTGGCCGCGCACCGAACCAGGTGCGGCAAGTGCGGATTCACAGGAGGTTCGAGATGAGTTATGCCGGTGACATCACCCCGCAGCAGGCGTGGGAAGTGTTGCGCGACAACCCCGCCGCCGTCCTGGTGGACGTGCGCACCGAAGCGGAATGGCGCTTCGTCGGAGTGCCCGACACCAGTTCGATCGAGCGGCCCACCGTGCTGATCGAGTGGGTGGACGGCACCGGCGCGCGCAACGCGGAGTTCACCGAGCAGCTGAGCAAGACGCTGGAGGGCCGCGACCCGGAGGCGCCCGTCGTCTTCTTGTGTCGTTCGGGCCAGCGCTCGGCGCACGCCGCCACCGTCGCCACCCAGCTCGGCATCGGGCCCTCCTACAACGTGATCGAGGGCTTCGAGGGCTCGCTCGACGCGTCCGGACATCGCGGCGCCACCGGCTGGCGCGCCACCGGCCTGCCGTGGAGGCAGTCGTGATCACCGGCGGCGCGTTCGACAAGCCGCTGCCCGAGGGCGTCGGTCCCGCCACCCTCGGCGTGCGCGGTGGCCTGCGCCGCTCCGGCTTCGAGGAGACCTCCGAGGCGCTGTACCTCACCTCCGGCTTCGTCTACGAGAGCGCGGAGGCGGCCGAGGCGGCGTTCACCGGCGAGGTGGAGCACTTCGTCTACTCCCGCTACGGCAACCCGACGGTCGCCATGTTCGAGGAGCGTATCCGTCTGCTCGACGGCGCCGAGGCGGCTTTCGCGACCGCCAGCGGCATGTCGGCGGTGTTCACCGCGCTCGGCGCGCTGCTGAAGGCGGGCGATCGGCTGGTGGCCGCGCGCAGCCTCTTCGGATCCTGCTTCGTGGTGTGCAACGAGATCTTGCCGCGCTGGGGCGTGGAAACGGTGTTCGTCGACGGTGAAGACCTCGACCAGTGGGAGCAGGCGCTGTCGGTGCCGACCACCGCGGTGTTCTTCGAGACCCCGGCCAACCCCATGCAGACGCTGGTCGACGTGCGCCGGGTCACCGAGCTCGCGCACGCCGCGGGCGCGAAAGTGGTGCTGGACAACGTCTTCGCGACCCCGCTGTTGCAGAAGGGCTTCGAACTCGGCGCCGACGTCGTCGTGTACTCGGGCACCAAGCACATCGACGGCCAGGGCCGCGTCCTCGGCGGCGCCATCCTCGGCTCCCAGGAGTACATCGACGGACCGGTGAAGACGCTCATGCGCCACACCGGGCCCGCGCTCAGCCCGTTCAACGCGTGGACCCTGCTCAAGGGTCTGGAGACGATGCCGTTGCGCGTGCGCCACAGCACCGAATCCGCGCTGCGGATCGCGCGCTTCCTGGAGACCAACAAGGCGGTCAGCTGGGTGAAATACCCGTTCCTGGAATCGCATCCGCAGTACGACCTGGCGCGCGGCCAGATGTCCGGCGGCGGCACGGTGGTCACCTTCGAGCTGAACGCGCCCGCCGACGAGGGCAAGAAGCGCGCCTTCGAGGTCCTGAACCGCTTGCGCGTCATCGACATCTCCAACAACCTCGGCGACGCCAAAACCCTCATCACCCACCCGGCCACCACCACCCACCGCGCCATGGGCCCCGAGGGCCGCGCCACCATCGGCCTCTCCGACGGCGTAGTCCGCATCTCCGTCGGCCTCGAAGACGTCGAAGACCTCCTCACCGACCTCGACCACGCACTGAGCTAGGTGTACTGACCTGAGAGGTTAGGAACGCGGCTGGCTGGTGGGTGTCCGCCGAGTGCGGTGTGGCCGCGGTGGTGATTGTAGGTGTGCAACCAGGCTGGAAAGGCAGCGCAGCGTTCGTTGTCGCTGCGGTAGAGCCGGGTGTAGGCCCATTCGTCGGCCAGGGTGCGATGGAAGCGTTCGACTTTGCCGTTGGTTTGTGGCCGGTAGGGTCGGGTCCGTTTGTGGACTACCGGTCCGAGCGCGGCGGCGAAAGTGTGTGATCGATAGCAGGAGCCGTTGTCGGTCAACACTTTTCGCACTGTGATGCCGTTGCCGGCGAACCAGGCGGCGGCGCGGATCCAGAATCCAGCGGCGGTGTCTTTGCGTTCGTCGGGCAACAGCTCGCTGTAGGCCAATCGGGAATGGTCGTCCAGCGCGGTGTGCAAGTAGTGATAGCCGTGGCGTGGGTTGCCGTAGGCGTTGCTCTGACCGCTGGTCTTGTCGGCGCGGGAGTTGTGGTTGCCGACGGTCCGGCCGAGTTTGCGCCAGCCGCCGCCGTCGGGGACCTTGCCGAGTTTCTTGACGTCGACGTGCACCATATCGCCGGGATGGGCGTGCTCGTAGCGGCGTACGACCTGGCCGGTGGCGCGGTCGAGCCAGCGCAGCCGCGTCAGTCGGTAGCGAGTCAGAATCCGGTGCACCGTCGAGGGATTCAACCCCAGCAGATACCCGATCCGGGCTGGACCCCAGCGGCGCAGCAGGCGGACCTTGATGACGCGCCGCTCGGTCCGCGTCGGGGTCCGGTGTGGGCTGTGATGCGGGCGGCTGGGCCGGTCGGCCATGCCAGCGGCTCCGAATCGTCGGTAGCGGTCGGCCCACCGCCATGCAGTGGTGGCCGAGACCTGGAACCGTTCGGCTGCTCGTCGCAGCGACCAGCCGTCCTCGACGACACAACGAGCCAGCCGCAACCGGCCCAACTCCGACAACGGCGCATTACGGTGAGACACGAAGACCTCCGACAGGTGAACTGCTTTGCTTGGCAGCTCGCACTTCACCCGGAGGTCTTCGCCATGTCAGCTCGCCACGCCGTCACCAACGTCCGTGCTCAGTACAGCTAGCGCAGGGAGTAGCGGATCGGGGAGGAGACCGAGAGGTCTGCGAGTAGGCGGTCGCAGATGATGACCGGGGAGATGCCCGCGCGGGCCATCCGGGCGACGAGCGCCAATCTTCGCTCCGGCGTGTCCCATTCGACGGTCAGGGGTCCGCGGCCGGGGCCCGCGTCGACAGTCGCCATCACACGGGGCGGGCCGTACGGGACCGGTTCTTCGATCAGTTTCAGAACCATGCCGCGCTGCCAGGCGTGATAGGCGTCCATGTCGGCGCCGACCACCAGCTTGTCGGTGGCGGCGCACAGGCCCTGCGCGATCTCGTCGGCGACGGCGCCGCGATCGAAGTGGTGCCTGCGGCAGCGGCGCAGCACCTCGATCAGGTCGGCGCGGACCTCGCGCAGCAGCGCGCTCTGGCGTTGCCGCCGCCGATCCTGCTCCGAGGGAACTCCCGCGGGAGCTTTCAATCCGATCCGGCGGGCGCGGTCATTGTCACGCATCATGTCGGCGCGCAACGCGGCTCTGGGGTCGCGCTCGACTTCGCCCTCGTCGATCGCGAACTGCTCGAGAATTTGCGCGGCGCGGCACGCTGTCGCCCGGGCGGATTCGTGACTCATGAGCTCGGCGCCTAGCGTCAGGGCTGCGAGAACCATGCTGTCCAGCCTGCGTCTGGCCAACACGACCTCGCGCACGACGTCGAGTTCTAGTTGTTCGCGGGCAGGTGGGCGATCCAGGCCCATAGCCAACGCCCCTTACGAGAATTGCGGGATCCGTCCATCCCCAGCATGGCACACCCCGGCCCCCTTCGCGTCACCCTTTTTCACCTGATCGGGCGCCCATTCCCGGGGACGGAAACGGACGCCCGAAGGCGATCTCATTCGGGCGCCTCAGGCCCGCTGGCTGCTCACCGAGACGACCTCACCGGTGAGGTAGCTGGTGTAGTCGCTGGCCAGCATGGCGATGGTCGCGGCGACCTCCCAAGGCTCCGCCGCGCGGCCGAACGCCTCCTGCCGGGAGAGCTGGTCCAACAGCTCGGTGGAACTGACCTTGTCGAGGAACGCGTGCCGCGCGATGCTCGGCGCGACGGCATTGATCCGCACGCCGAGTTCGGCGGCCTCGACCGCGCTGCACCTGGTCAGCGCCATCACACCGGCCTTGGCCGCGGCGTAGTGCGCCTGGCCGTACTGCGCGCGCCAGCCGAGGACGCTGGCGTTGTTCACGATGACGCCGCCGTGGCCCGCCGAACGGAAGTAGGCCAGCGCGGCGCGGGTGCAGCGGAAGGTGCCGTTGAGCGTGATGTCCAGGACGCGGTCCCACTGCTCGTCGGTCATGTCGACGACCGGCGTCTCACCGCCGAGGCCCGCGTTGTTGACCATGATGTCGATGCGGCCGAGCGCCTCCGCCGCGCCGCGAACCAGCGCGTCGACCTGCTCGGTGCTCTGCACGTCGCAGGCGATCGCGGCGACCCGGCGCTCCGGGAACTCGCCCTTCAGCTCGACCTCGGTCTCGGCCAGCCTGCGCTCGTGCCAATCGGAGACGACCACGTCGGCGCCCTCGGCGAGCAGCCTGCGCGCGGTGGCCGATCCGATACCGGTCCCGGCGGCCGCGGTGACGACGGCGACGCGTCCGGTCAGCAGGCCGTGCCCGCCGACGGGCTCAGGGGCGACCGACAGGGGCCGCGCCGTCACGGCCGGGCCTCGCGCGGCAAGCCGAGCACGCGCTCGGAGATGATGTTGCGCTGCACTTCGTTCGAACCTCCGTAGATGGTGTCGGCGCGGGTGAACAGATACAGCCGCTGCCATTCGTTGAGATCGTCGTCCTCGTCGGCCACCAAGCCGCGCGCGCCGAGCACGGCCATGGCGAGTTCGCCGAGACCGCGGTGCCAGTTGGCCCAGAGCAGCTTGGCGACCGAGGCCTGTCCGCCATCGTCCACGCCGGTGCCTTCCATGGTGCGCAGGGCGTGCGCGCGCAGCACCCGCAGACCCACCCAAGCCCGGTCGATCCGGTCGGCGATGAGCGGGTCGTCGGCCGCGCCGACGCGGCGGGCCAGCGCCTCGACGTCGGCGAGTTCCCTGGCGAAGCGGATCTGCTGGCCGAGGGTGGAGATGCCGCGCTCGAAGGTCAGCGTGCCCATCGCGATGCGCCAGCCGTCGCCCGGCGCGCCGACGACCAGGTCGGCGGCGGTGCGGGCGTCGTCGAAGAAGACCTCGTTGAATTCCGAGGTTCCGGTGAGCTGGATGATCGGGCGCACCTCGATACCCGGCTGCTTCATGGGAACCAGCAGGTAGGACAGGCCCTTGTGGCGGGAGGAGCCCTTCTCGGTGCGGGCGACCACGAAGCACCAGTCGGCCACGTGGGCCAGCGAGGTCCAGATCTTCTGGCCGTTGATGGACCACTCGTCGCCGTCGAGGTGCGCGGCGGTGCTGATGGCGGCCAGGTCCGAGCCAGCGCCCGGTTCCGAATAGCCCTGGCACCACAGCTCGGTGACGTTGCGGATGCCGGGCAAGAAACGGTCCTTCTGCGCCTGGGTGCCGAAGGCCAGCACGGTCGGGCCGAGCAGCTCCTCCCCCACGTGCGAGACCCGCGCGGGCGCGTTGGCCTTGGCGTACTCCTCATGGAAGATCACCTGCTGGCGCACGGTGGCCTCGCGACCGCCGTACTCCTTGGGCCAGCCCAGGCAGGTCCACCCGGACGCGGCCAGGTGCCGGTCCCAGGCCAGGCGCTCGTCGAACGCCTCGTGCTCGCGGCCTGGACCGCCTAGTCCGCGCAGTTCGCGGAATTCTCCGTTGAGATTCTCGGCCAGCCATTCCCGCACTTCGGCGGAAAACCGCGCGTCCTGTGCGGCAGTGTCGGAATCTGAGGTCTGGATCGCAACCACGCCGGTAGGATAACCTACCAAGCACTTGCTTTGTAGAGTGCATGCATAAGTACTCGCGTGAACGGTGAGGAACACCCGTGACAACCCCTGCACAAACGACACCGATGGCCCTGCACGATGCCGCGCGGACGTTCGGTGCCGCCCCCGCACTGGCCGACGGCGACGCCCGTCTCGACTGGACCCAGCTGCTGGCCGCGGTCCAGCAGACGGCGCGTGCGCTGATCGCACGCGGCGTGCAGTCCGGCGACCGGGTGGCCATGTGGGCGCCGAACACCCAGCACTGGGTGATCGCCGCGCTGGCCGCCCACTACGCGGGCGCGGCGCTGGTGCCGCTGAACACTCGCTACGTCGCCGACGAGGCCGCGGACGTGCTGTCCAGGGTCGACGCGAAGGCGCTGTTCATCGCGGGCGCCTTCCTCGGCCGCGACCGCCTGGCGGAATTGCGGGCAGCCGCGCCCGAATTGGCCATTCCCACCATCGTGGTGATTCCCGTGGAGCCGGGCGGCGAGACGACGAGCACCGACGCGGCCGTGCTGAACTGGTCCGATCTCGCGGTGATCGCCGAGACCGTCCCGGTCGAGGACGCCGAGAAGCGCGCCGCCGCGGTGGACGCCGAGGACATCTCCGACATCCTGTTCACCTCCGGCACCACCGGCCGCAGCAAGGGCACGCTCGTCGCGCACCGGCAGGCGCTGTCGGTGGTGCGCGCGTGGGCCGAGTGCACCACGCTGAACAGCGACGACCGCTACCTCGTCGTCAGCCCGTTCTTCCACAACTTCGGCTACAAGGCGGGCATCCTCGCCTGCCTGGTCACCGGCGCGACGATCGTTCCGCAGGCCACCTTCGACGTGCCGCAGACGATGCGGCTGGTCGGCCAGGAGAAGATCACCGTGCTGCCCGGCCCGCCGACGATCTACCAGACGATCCTGGATTTCCCTGACCGCGACTCCTACGACCTGAGCACCCTGCGGGTGGCCGTCACCGGCGCCGCGACCGTGCCGGTCGTCCTCGTCGAGCGGATGCGTTCCGAGCTCGAATTCGCCGTCGTCATCACGGGTTACGGCCTGTCGGAGGCGGCCGGGTTCGGCACCATGTGCCGCGCCGACGACGACGCCGAGACCATCGCAACCACCTGCGGCAGGCCGATCGCCGGCTTCGAGCTGACGCTCAGCGACGCGGGCGAGGTGCTGCTGCGCGGCCCCAACGTCATGCTCGGCTACCTGGACGATCCGCAGAGCACCGCCGAAACCATCGACGCCGAGGGCTGGCTGCACACCGGCGACATCGGCACGCTCGACGAGCGCGGCTACCTCCGGATCACGGACCGGCTCAAGGACATGTACATCTCCGGCGGCTTCAACGTCTATCCGGCCGAGATCGAGCAGGCGCTGGCCCGGCTCGACGGCGTGGCCGAGTCGGCGGTCGTCGGCGTGCCCGACACCAGGATGGGCGAGGTGGGCAAGGCCTACGTGGTGCGCAAGCCCGGCTCGCCGCTGACCGAGGACCAGGTGCTCGCCCACGCCACCACTGTGCTGGCCAATTTCAAGGTGCCGCGCTTCGTCGAATTCCGCGACCAGCTGCCCTACAGCGCCGCCGGGAAAGTGCTCAAGCGTCAACTACGTGAGGAGAAGTCGTAATGCCAGACCAACCCGCTGCGGAGCGCTCAGACGAACCACAGCACGGCTCGGTGCCGGACGAAGGTGAGGTCGTCACCTACGAGCGGCGCGGCCGGGTCGCGATCGTCACGATGAACCGGCCCGACTACCGCAACGCGCAGAACTCGGTGATGACCTACGCGCTCGACGCCGCCTTCCAACGCGCCGTCGAGGACGACGAGGTCGGCGTGATCGTGTTGGCGGGCAACGGCAAACACTTCAGCGCCGGACACGACATCGGCACGCCCGGCCGCGACCACCACGTGCGCTACGAGAACAAGGCCACGCTGTGGTGGGACCACGTCGACAAGCAGGGCGGCGATCAACGGTTCGCCAGGGAGTCCGAGGTGTACCTCGGCATGTGCCGCCGCTGGCGAGAGATCCCCAAGCCGACCATCGCCATGGTGCAGGGCGCCTGCATCGCGGGCGGGCTCATGCTGGCCTGGGTGTGCGATCTGATCGTCGCCTCCGACGACACGTTCTTCTCCGATCCCGTGGTGCGCATGGGCATTCCGGGCGTGGAGTACTTCGCGCACCCGTGGGTGATGGGACCGCGCGCGGCCAAGGAGTTCCTGTTCACCGGCGACCGCTTCGGTGCGGCGCAGGCCAAGGAATGGGGGATGGTCAACCGGGTGGTCCCGCGCGCCGAGCTGGAGGCCGAGACCATGGCGCTGGCCGAGAAGATCGGAACCATGCCGCGTTTCGGCCTCGCGCTCACCAAGAAGGCGGTCAACCAGGCCGAGGACCTGATGGGCATGCGCACCGGCATGGACTCGGTCTTCGGTTTGCACCACTTCGCGCACGCGCACAACGCCGAGGTCGGCGCGGACTCACTGGGGGGCATGAATGCCAAGACGATGAAGGCCAGTGCGAGCACGGCCGAACAGAACGGGACGACGTAGTGGATCTGGATCTGGACCAGGCGACCCAGGAATTCCAGCGGGAGGTCCGCGAATTCCTGGCCGCCGAGAAACCCTCGGCACCACTGCCTTCGATGGACACGAAGGCCGGGTTCGAGGCGCACCGCGACTGGGAGCGCAAACTGGCCGACGCGCGGCTGTCGGTCGTCGCCTGGCCGGAGGAGTACGGCGGGCGCGACGCCTCGCTGCTGGAATGGGTGCTTTTCGAGCAGGAGTACTACGCCGCCGGTGCGCCGGGGCGGGTCAGCCAGAACGGCATCTTCCTGCTGGCGCCGACGTTGTTCGAGCACGGCACCCCCGAGCAGCTCGACCGCATCATGCCGCGCATGGCGCGCGCCGACGACATCTGGGCGCAGGCCTGGTCGGAGCCCGAGGCGGGCAGCGACCTGGCGGGCATCCGGTCGACCGCGCGGCGCACCGAGGGCGGCTGGCTGCTCAGCGGGCAGAAGACGTGGAGCTCGCGGGCGGCGTTCGCGGACTGGGCCTTCGGCCTGTTCCGCAGCGATCCGGAGGCGGAGCGGCACAAGGGCCTCACGTACGTGATGTTCCCGCTCACCGCCGACGGTGTCTCGGTGCGGCCGATCCCGCAGCTCGACGGTGAACCCGGCTTCGCCGAGATCTTCCTCGACGACGTCTTCGTGCCGGACCGCGACGTGATCGGCGCGCCGGGCGAGGGCTGGCGGGTGGCCATGAGCACCTCGAGCAACGAGCGCGGTCTCTCGCTGCGCAGTCCGGGCCGGTTCAGCGCGACCGCGCGACGGCTCGTCGACCTGTGGCTGGACAGCGGCGACCGCACCAACACCGCCCAGCGCGACGCCGTGGTCGACGCGTGGATCGGCAGCGAGGCCTACCGCCTGCACACCTTCGGCACCGTCACCCGGTTGAACGAGGGCGGCAAGCTCGGCGCGGAATCCTCGATCACCAAGGTGTTCTGGTCCGAACTCGACATCGCCATGCACGAGACCGCGCTGGATGTGCTCGGTGCGGCCGCCGAGCGGTCCGGACCGTGGACCGACGGCTACCTGTTCTCGCTGTCCGGCCCGATCTACGCGGGCACCAACGAGATCCAGCGCAACATCATCGCCGAGCGCATCCTCGGCCTACCGAGAGGGAACGGCCGATGAGATTCGCGCTGAGTCCGGAACAGATCGATTTCGCCGCGAGCGTGCGCAAGCTGCTGGACGCCGGGCGCACGCCCGCCGCGGTGCGGGCCTGGGCGAAGGACGACTCGCTGCCAGGCCGCACGCTGATCCAGCAGCTGGCAGGCGCGGGCGTGCTCGGCCTCGCGGTCGACGAAGCGTACGGCGGTGTCGGCGCGGAGCCGATCGACCTCGTCGTCGCGTTCGTGGAAATCGGCCGGTCCGCCGCGCCGGGACCGCTTGTCGAGACGGCCGCCGCGATCCCCGTTCTGCTCCAGTCGCTTCCGGATTCCGCGGCGGCCGAGCGCTGGCTGCCCGGGCTCGCCGAGGGCACCGCGCTCGGCACGGTCGCCTTCGCCACCCCCGGCGTGGATCCGATCGCGCTGGACGCCGATGT
>NZ_BDBP01000031.1 GCF_001613045.1 Nocardia lijiangensis NBRC 108240
CCGACCGGCCTGCCGAGCGCCGCCCCGATCCGGGCGGCGGCCTTGGCGGCCAGCAGCGAACTGCCGCCCAGCGCGAAGAAGTCGTCGTCGGCCCCGACCTGGCCCGCGGCCGAAAGACCCAGCACCTCGGCGTACACCCCGGCGACGATCTCCTCGACGACCGTGCCCGGCTTGCGGTAGGTCGTCGCCGCGAAGACCGGCGCGGGCAGCGCGGCGCGATCGAGTTTGCCGTTGACCGTCAACGGGATTCGATCCAGCGTGACGACCGCGGCGGGCACCATGTGCTCGGGCAGCGTCCGCGCCAGCTCCGTACGCAGCGCGGCCGTGTCGACCGAGCCGTCGGCGACGACGTAGGCGACGATGCGCGCCGCATCCGTCAGATCGGTCCGCACCACCACCGCGGCCTCCCGGACCGCGCCGGTGTCCAGCACGGCCGCCTCGATCTCGCCGAGCTCGATACGGAATCCACGCAGGTTCACCTGCTGGTCGGCGCGGCCGAGGTACTCCAGGTCGCCGTCGGCGGTCCAGCGCGCCAGATCTCCCGAGCGGTAGGCGGGCGAACCGTCGGTCGCGTAGGGATCGGCGACGAACCGGCTCGCGGTGAGCGCCGCCCGGCCCAGGTAGCCGCGGGCGAGCTGACCGCCGGAGACGTAGATCTCGCCCGGCACCCCCACCGGCACCGGCCGCAGCCGCGCGTCGAGCACCCGCACCGTGAGCCCGGGAATCGCGCCGCCGATCAGGCTCGCGGAACCCGTGCCCGGCTCGATCGGACGGTACGAGACGTGCACCGTGGTCTCGGTGATGCCGTACATGTTCACCAGACGCGGGCCGTCCGGATAGCGCGCGAACCACCCGGCCAGCCGCTGCGGCTCCAGCGCCTCACCGCCGAAAATCACCTGGCGCAGCGCGAATTCGGCGGGCTCTGCCGCGGCGTCGGCCGCGATGAGCTGATAGAAGGCCGACGGCGTCTGGTTCAGCACCGTCACCCCGCGCTCGATGAGCAAGCGACGGAACTGCTCGGGCGAGCGCGAGGTGAAGTAGTCCACCACCACCAGTTCGCCGCCGTACAGCAGCGCGCCCCACAGCTCCCACACCGAGAAGTCGAAGGCGTAGGAGTGGAACATGGTCCACACGTCCGCGGGCCCGAACTCGAAGTGGCGCCTGGTGTTGTCGAGCAGCCGGAGCACGTTGCGGTGCGGGACGACGACGCCCTTCGGCCTGCCGGTGGAGCCGGAGGTGTAGATGACGTACGCGGTGTGCGCCGGATGCAGCGGGGCCCGCCGGTCGGCGTCGGTCAGCGGCTCCGCGCTCACGGACGCGAGATCGGCCGCCACGTCCAGCACCGGGCCGCCGAACCAGTCGCGCGGCAGGCCGGTCGCGGCCGAGGTGACGGCGCAGATCGGGCGCGCGTCGTCGATCATGTACTCGATGCGATCGGCGGGGTAGTTGGGATCGATCGGCAGGTAGCCGCCGCCCGCTTCCAGCACCGCGAGCAGCGCGACGATCAGCTCGACCGAACGCGGCAGCGCCACCGCCACCAGGGTTTCCGGCCCGACGCCCGCGGCGATCAGTCGCCGGGCCAGCCGGTTGGCCTTGTCCGTCAGCTCGCGGTAGGTCAGGACGTCGTCGCCCGCGCGCACCGCGACGGCCGCCGGATCGAGCGCAGCCGCACGGCGGAAGCGGTCCACCAGCGTCTCGTCGGCGGACGCCAGATCGGGTCCGGTGCTCGCCCATTCGACCAGCGCGCGCCGCTGCTCCTCCGCGGAGAGCAGCTGGATGTCGCCGACCACCACCGTCGCGTCCGCGGCCACCGCGGCGAGCACCTGGGTGAACCGGCGGGCCAGCACCGCGACCGTGTCGGGGTCGAAAAGGTCGATGGCGTAGGTGATCTCGATATCGATGCCGTCGGCGCGGCCGTCCGCGTCGTCGGCGGCCACCACAGTGAACTGGAGATCGAATTCGGCACCGACCGCGTCCAGTTCGACCGGACGCACCCGAAGTCCGGCCAGCTCCAGCGCGGGCACGGTGAAGTTCTGCATGGTGAGCGCCACCTGGAACAGCGGGTGCCGGTTGCGCGCCCGGTGCGGCGCGACCAGCTCGACCAGCCGCTCGAAGGGCAGGTCGGCGTGCGCGAGCGCGTCCAGGTCACAGGACCGTGCCTCGTCGAGGACGGTCTCGAACCGGGAACGCGGGTCGATGCGGCTGCGTAGCACCAAGGTGTTGACGAACATGCCGACCAGGCCGTCGAGTTCGGCTTCGCCGCGTCCGGCCACCGGGGTGCCGATGGCGATGTCCGCGCTGCCCGACAGCCGGGCGAGCAGCACGGCGAGCGCCGCGTGCACGGTGCTGAACAGTGTGGTCTCTCGCTTGCGTGCCAGTTCGCGCAGCTCGCTGTGCAGGTCGGAATCGATGCGCAGCCGGTGCGTCGCGCCGCGGTGGGTGGACGCCGCCGGGCGCGGCCGGTCGGTGGGCAGCTCCAGCTGTTCGGGCAGGCCGTCGAGTGTGCGCCGCCAGAACTCCAGCTGACGGTGCGCACGGGATTCGGGATCGTCGGCGGCGCCAAGGATTTCGGCCTGCCACAGGGTGTAGTCGGCGTACTGGACGGGCAGCGGGCGCCAGTCCGGCGCGCTGCCGCCGCGGCGGGCGGCATAGGCGGCCATGAGGTCGGCGGCCAGCGGACCGAGGGAGAAACCGTCGGCCGAAATATGGTGCAGCACAACCAGGAGCACGTGCTCCACCGACCCGGTTCCGGTGAGCGCGAACAGGTGCGCGCGCAACGGTGTCTCTTCGGTGATGTCGAAAGTGACCGCGGCGCAGGCGGCGAGGCGTTCGGGCAGCGCCGACTCCGCGACCCGCTCCGGAGGCAGCGCGGGGGCGTGCTGCGGCACGGGCAGGACCACTTGCTCGGCGCCGTCGGGTCCGGCCGGGTACACGGTGCGCAGCGCCTCGTGCCTGGCGACGACGTCGCCGAGCGCCGCGGCGAGCGCGGGGACGTCGAGGTCGCCGCCGAGCCGGAGCGCGACGGGGATGTTGTCCACCGCGTCGCCCGGTCCGTCGGCGTCGGCGAGGAAGCGGTTCAGGAACCAGATGCGCTGTTGCGCGGGCGACAGCGGCAAGCGCTCCGGACGCGGGCGGCGAGCCGGGGCAGGACGCCCGCCCCGGCCGCGGAACGTTTCGGACCGCGTCGCCATGGTCAGCACGGTGGGTGCGTCGAAGAGCAGCCGGACCGGCAGCTCGGCGTCCAGCGCGGCACCGAGCCGGGCCGCCACCCGGGTGGCGGTGAGCGAATTGCCGCCGAGCGCGAAGAAGTCGTCGTCGAGTCCGACGCGCGGCACGCCGAGCACATCGGCGAACACGCGCGCGACGATCTGCTGCACGGGCGTCACCGGGGCGCGGAATGCCGCCGCCTCGAACACCGGCGCGGGCAGCGCCCTGCGATCCAGCTTGCCGGAGGCGTTGAGCGGGAACTCGTCCATCGACACGAACGCCGAGGGCACCATGTACGCCGGGATGCGCTGCGACAGAGCCATTTTCACCGAGTCCAGGTCGATAGTCGACTCCGCCGCGGCGATCAGGTAGGCGACGAGCTGCGTGCCGTCGCGCACCACGACGACAGCCTGGTCGATCTCCGGCAGCGCGGTCAGCGCGGTCTCGATCTCGCCGAGTTCGATGCGCAGCCCGCGTAGCTTCACCTGGAAATCGGTGCGGCCCAGGTACTCCAGTTCACCGTGCTTCGGCCCACCCGTCGCCCGGCCACCGCCCCCCATCGAATCGCTTCGCGATGCAGGCACCCATCTGACGAGATCGCCGGTGCGGTACATGCGCTCGGCGCTGGCGAACGGATTGGCCACGAACCGATCCGCGGTGAGATCCGGCCGCCGCACGTAGCCGCGCGCGAGCTGCGCGCCGGAGAGATATAGCTCGCCGGGCACGCCGACCGGCACCGGCCGCAGGCGCGAATCCAGCACGTACACCCGGGTGTTGGCCACCGGGACGCCGATCGGCACGCTGTCGGTGTCGGTGTCGACCACCTCGTGGTAGGTGACGTCCACGGCCGCCTCGGTCGGGCCGTACAGGTTGTGCAACCGCGCGCCGGTCAGCGCGCGCAGCCGCTGCGCGGGCCCAGGCACCAGCGCCTCGCCGGAGGCGAACACCATGCGCAGCGAGTCACACTGCGCCACCGCGGGTTCCGCGACGAACACGGCCAGCATCGAAGGCACGAAGTGCGCCACCGTCACCCGCTCCCGGCCGATCAGCTCGGCGAGATAGCGCGGGTCGCGGTGCCCGTCCGGGCGCGCCACCGCGAGGCGGGCGCCGATCTGCAACGGCCAGAAGAACTCCCACACCGAGACATCGAAGGTCGCGGGCGTCTTCTGCACGACGACGTCCTCGGCGGTGAGCCCGTATTCGGACTGCATCCACAGCAGCCGGTTGACGATCGCGGCGTGCGACACCGCCACACCCTTGGGCTTGCCGGTGGACCCCGAGGTGAACAGCACGTAGGCCGCGTTGCCCGGAGCCGGGGCACCGAGCCGGTCCGCGTCGGTGAGCGGGGCGTCCGAGTAGTCGGTGGTGTCGAACTGGTCGACATCCAGCACCGCCCACACCCGGGCGCCGCGCTCGGCCGACGGGAGATCCAGTCCGTCGTCGGTGCGGCTGAGCACGCACACCGGCCGCGCTGCGCGCAGCACGTGCTCGATCCGCTCGGCGGGGTGGTCCGGGTCCACCGGGACGTAGGCGCCGCCCGCCGTCAGCACCGCGTACATGGCGACGACCAGGTCCACCGAACGCCGCATGCCGATCGCCACGGTGCTCTCGGGACGCACGCCGATGGATACCAGCAGCCGCGCCAACCGGTTGACCCGTCCCGCGAACTCGCTATAGGTCAGCGTCGCGTAGCGACTCGTTGAGGGGTGGTGGTCGGGTGACGGGTGGGCGAGCGACTCGCCCTCGAAGGTCACCGCCACGGCGTCCGGGGTCCGCCGCACCTGCGCCTCGAACAGCGACACCAGCGTCGCCGCGGGATCGAGGGCGCGCGCGGTGGCGTTCCATGTACCGAGCACCTGGGTGCGCTCGGCGGCCGAGAGCGTATCGATGTCGCCGACGAGCACGGCGGGATCGGCGCAGACCGCGTCGAGCACGCGCTGGAGCCGGGCCGCGAACGCGGCGACGGTGCCGGCGTCGAACAGGTCGGTCGCGTACTCGAAGACGGCGTCGATGCCGTCGGCTGTCTCGGCGAGGGTGAGCTGGAGATCGAATTTGGCGGTGTGCGTGTCGATGTCGAGTTCGGCGACGCGCAGGCCTGCCAATTCGGCCGTCGCGCTCGCGGTGTTCTGGAAGTCCAGCATCACCTGGAACAGCGGGTGCCTGGCCGCCGAACGCTCGGGGTCGAGCGCCTCGACCAGCCGCTCGAACGGCACGTCGGCATGGGCGAACGCGCGCAGGTCACCGTCGCGCACGGCCGCGACCAGCTCGGCGAAGGTGCGTTCCTGGCGCACGTCGGCGCGCAGCACCAGGGTGTTGACGAACATGCCGACCAGCTCGTCGAGCGCCTGGTCGCCGCGGCCCGCGACCGGGGTGCCGATCGCGATGTCGCGCTGACCGGACAGCTTCGCCAGCGTCGCCGCGAAGGCCGCGTGCAGCACCATGAACAGCGAGGCGTGCGCGGCCTCGGCGATCTCGCGCAGGTGTCGATGGGTCGCGGCGGGAATGCCGAAGGCGTGCCGCGCACCGTGACCGGAAGCCGCGGCGGAGCGGGGCCGGTCGGCGGGCAGTGCGAGCAGGTCGGGCAGATCGGCCAATTCGGCGGACCAGAACCGCAACTGCTCGGCCATCAGCGAGTCGGGATCGTCCTCGGAGCCGAGGATCCGGCGCTGCCACAGCGTGTAGTCGGCGTACTGCACCGGAAGCGGTGACCAGTCCGGTGCGACTCCGTCGCGCCGAGACGCGTAGGCGCGCAGCAGGTCCCGCGTGAACGGCGCGATGGACCAGCCGTCCGCGGCGATGTGGTGCAGCGACACCACGAGCACGTGCTCGTCGTCGCGGAGACCCAGCAGCGTCAGGCGCACCGGCGGTGCCTGGGTCACCGCGAAAGGCAGCGCGGCGAGGGCGCGTACCCGGTCGAGCACGTCGTCGGTCTCGTCGACGATCTCCAGAACCGGGCCCTGGTCCGCGGGGAGCACCTCTTGGTGTGCCAGGCCGTCGACGGCGGGGTACCTGGTGCGCAGCGTCTCGTGCCTGGCGACGACGGCGGCGACGGCGGCGGCCAGCGCCGTGCGGTCCAGCGGACCGGTGAGCCGGAACGCGGCGGTCAGGTTGTTCGCCGTGGACGCCGCGTCGAACTGGTTCAGGAACCACATGCGCTGCTGCGCGTAGGAGAGCGGAACGACCGCGGGGCGCTCGGCGGCGACCAGCGGGTGGCGGGTGCGGGCGGACCCCGCGTCGGCGAGCGCCGCGGCGAGCGCGACCACCGTCGGGTGTTCGAAGAGCAGCCGGACCGGCACGTCGACTTGCACGCGTGCGGCCAGCCGAGCGGCTATCCGCGTGGCCACCAACGAGTTTCCGCCGACGGCGAAGAAGTCGTCGTCGAGGCCCACCCGGTCGAGCCCGAGCACCTCGGCGAACACCTCGGCCACCGCGCGTTCGGCCGCGGTGACCGGAGCGCGGAATTCCTTGGCCGCCAAGACCGGATCGGGCAGTGCCTTGCGGTCCAGCTTGCCCGAGCTGGTCAGCGGCATGGCCGCCAGCGCGACATAGGCGGCGGGCACCATGTAGGACGGCAGTGTCGCGCGCAGCCTCTCCACCAGCACCGCGGCCACCTCCGCCTCGGGGAGGTCGGTCACCACGTAGGCCACCAGCAGCTCACCGGCCGGGTGGGCGAAAACCCGCACCGCGGCGGCGCGCACATCGGCGGCGAGCAGCGCCGCCTCGATCTCGCCGAGCTCGATGCGCTGGCCGCGCAGCTTCACCTGGAAGTCGCTGCGCCCCAGGTATTCCAGCTGTCCGTCCCGGTTGCGCCGCACCAGATCGCCGGTGCGGTACATACGCGAACCCGCCGGACCGTACGGATCGGCGACGAACCGGTCGGCGCTGAGCTCCGCGCGGCCGTGATAGCCGCGCGCGACCTGCACCCCGGACAGATACAGCTCGCCGACCACCGTTTCCGGCACCGGGCGCAGCCGGCCGTCGAGCACGAGCACCCGGCCTGCGCGCACCGGCCGCCCGATCGGTGTCGGGCCCGGGGTCGCCGTCACCGGCGCGTGCGTGGCGTGCACCGTGAATTCGGTTGGCCCGTACAGATTGTGCAGTTCGGCGTGGCTCACGGCGGCGAAGTCCGCGGCGGCTTCGCCGGTCATCGCCTCGCCCGCGACGAGGACGGTGCGCAGGGAGGCGATCGACGCGGCGGGCGCGGCAGCAGCGAACACCGTGAGCATCGAGGGCACGAACGAGGTCATCGTGACGCCGTGCGTCGCGATGGTCGCCGCGAGGTAGGCGCTGTCGCGATGACCATCGTGCGCCGCGACCACCAGGCGCGCGCCGCTCGTCAACGGCGCGAACAGCTCCCAGACCGAGACGTCGAAGGTCGCGGGAGTCTTGAACAGCACGACGTCGGCGGGGCCGACACCGTATTCGCCGACGATCCAGCGCACCTGGTTCGCGACCGAGCCGTGCTGCACCGCAACGCCTTTCGGACGGCCGGTGGAGCCCGAGGTGAAGATCACGTACGCGGTGTTGGCGGTGCGCAGCGGGCGCGGGCGTTCGTCGTCGAGCACCGGAGCGTCCGAGTATGCCGACAGGCCGGCCGCGTCCACCTCGATGACCGGCGGCGTTTCGTCCGACGCCACCGCCCATCCGTCGGCGGACCGGGTCAGCAGGCAGGCCGGACGGGTGGAGGACAGCACGTGGGCGAGCCGCGCCGCGGGCTGATCCGGATCGACCGGGACGTACCCGCCACCCGCGGCCAGCACGGCGTAAGCGGCCAGCACGAATTCGGCGCTGCGCCGCATGCCGAGCACGACCAGCGTCTCGGGGCCGACCCCGGCATCGATCAGTCGCCGGGCCAGCTGGTGCACCCGCGCCGCGAATTCCGCGTAGGTCAGCGTGCTCTCGCCGTCGATCACGGCGACGGCGTCGGGAGTGCGGCGGACCTGCGCTTCGAACGCCGCGAGCACGGTTTCCTCGGCGGCGAGCGTCGCGAGTGCGGAGTCCAGCTCGACCGACGAGCCCAGCTCCGGCAAGTTTTGTTCCGCCGACGAATCCAGCTCCGCGACCGAACCCTGCTTCACCGAGAAGGCCGGCTCCACGGACGAATCCGGCTCCGCGGCGCGGCCCAGTTCGATCGCCCAGCGCAATTCGGCGGTGCCCAGCAGCGGCAGATCGCCGACGGCCGTTTCCGTGTCGCTCGTCAGCGCGTCGAGAACGCGCAGGTACCACCGCGCGAAGTCGGCGATGGTGGCTTCATCGAAGAGATCTGTGGCGTAGGTGAATTCGGCCTGGACCCCCGCCGGTGCCGAACCTTCCCCGAGTCCGGCACCGGCGAAGCCTGCGGTGACCGTGAGCTGGAGATCGAACTTGGTCACCCCGGTGTCCAGGGTACCGGTGTGCACCGACATACCGGGGAGTACGAATTCGATGTCGGCAGAGTTGTCTACCGAGAGCAACACCTGAAAGAGCGGATGTCTGGCCTGCGAGCGCGGCGGGTTCAGCGCCTCGACCAACTGCTCGAACGGAACCTGCGCGTGGCCGAACGCGGCGAGATCGGCCGCGCGCACCGCGGCGAGCAGCTCGGCGCCGGTCGCCGCGGCATCGACCCGGGTGCGCAGCACGAGGGTGTTGACGAACATGCCGATCATGTCGTCGAGTTCGCGCTCGCCGCGCCCGGCCACCGGGGTGCCGATCACGATGTCGCCGCCGCCCGACAGCCGCGCGAGCAGCACCGCGAGCGCGGCGTGCAGGACCATGAAGCCGGACAGGCCGTTGGCCCGCGCGGTCGCGGTGACGCGCTCGGCCACCGCGGCGGGCAGCTCGAAGCGGTACACCGCGCCGCGCCCGGTGGCGATCGCCGGGCGCGGCCGGTCGGCGGGCAGCTCCAGCAGATCGGGCGCGTCGGCCAACGTCTCGGTCCAGTACGCCAGCTGACGAGCCAGCGGCGCGTCCGGATCCGACGCTCCGCCGAGCGACTCCCGCTGCCACAGGCTGTAATCGGCGTACTGCACCGCGAGCGGCGCCCAGTCCGGCGCGCCGCCCGCCAGGCGCGCCGGGTACGCCGTCATCACGTCGCGGGCCAGCACGCGCAGCGAGAGTCCGTCCGCCGCAATGTGATGCAGCACCAGCGCCAAGGCGTAGCCGTCGGCGTCCACGGCGTACAGCCGCGCGCGCAGCGGGATCTCCCGCTCCAGGTCGAATCCGGTGGCGGCGAACGCGGCCAGCGCCGCGTCCAGCTCCGCCGCGCCGATCGGCTCGGCCGCCCCGAGCACCGCGACCTCGTCGGCGGGCAGCACGATCTGCTGCGCCGGGACGTGGTGGTCGTCGAGCACGGCGGGGAACACGGTGCGCAGCACCTCGTGCCGCGCCACCACGTCGCCGATCGCCAGCCGCAGCGCGGCCGCGTCCACCTCGCCGCGCAGCCGCACCACGAACGGCATGTTGTAGTCGGCCGCGGAGCGTTCGAATCGGTTCAGGAACCAGATGCGCTGCTGCGCGAGAGAAAGCGGAACCAGCGGCGGCCGCGGAACCACCCGCAGCAGGCGGGGCGCGGACGCGCCGCCGGTTCCGCCCGCCCGCTCGATCAGTCCGGCGAGATCGGACACCGTGGTGGCGGTGAACAATTCGCGAACTCCGAGCGAGCAGCCCAGGTCGGCGGCCAGCCGGGCGGCGACCTGCGTGGCCACCAGGCTGTTGCCGCCGAGTGCGAAGAAGTCGTCGTCGCGGCCGACCGCCACGCGGCCGAGCACCTCGCCGAACACGCGGGCGACCGCCTGCTCCACGGCGGTCACCGGCGCGCGGTATTCGGCGCTGCGCAGCCGCGGCGCGGGCAGCGCGCCACGGTCCAATTTGCCCGACGCGTTGACCGGAAGGGCGTCGAGCACCACGTAGGCCGCGGGCACCATATAGCCGGGCAGCGCGGCGGCCGCCGCGGCCCGCAGCTGCTCGGGGCGCACGGTGCCCGGCTCGGACTCCACCGCGTAGGCCACCAACTGCTCGCCCGCGCCCGCGTCGTCGCGCACCACGACCACGGCGCGCACCACCGAGTCGACCGTGCCGAGCACCGCTTCGATCTCGCCGAGCTCGATACGCAGGCCGCGCAGCTTCACCTGGAAATCGGTGCGGCCCAGGTATTCCAGTTCACCGTTGGTGGTCCAGCGCACCAGGTCGCCGGTGCGGTACATCCGGTCGCCCGGCGCGGCGGGCCCATCCGGACCGGCGAACGGGTCGGCCAGGAAACGCTCGGCCGTCAGACCGGGCCTGGCCGCATAACCCCGGGCGAGCTGTACCCCCGACAGATACAGCTCACCCGGAGCCCCGACCGGTACCGGCCGCAGCCGAGAGTCGAGCACATAGAGCCGCGTGTTGAACACCGGCGCACCGATCGGCACCGAGAGGGTATCGGTATCGGTCACCTCGTGGAAGGTGACGTCCACCGCGGCTTCGGTGGGACCGTACAGGTTGTGCAGCCGGGCGCCGGTCAGCACCCGTAGCCGCTGGGCCAGCGAGGCGGGCAGCGACTCACCGGAAGCGAAGACCGCGCGCAGCGTGGAGGTACGCGCAATGTCCTGGTGCGCCAGAAAGGCTTCCAGCATGGATGGCACGAAATGCGCGGTGGTCACGCCGTATTCGGCGATGACTGTGCGCAGGTAGGCCGGGTCGCGGTGCCCGTCGGGCTGCGCGAGCACCAGCGTGGCGCCGATCTGCAAGGGCCAGAAGAACTCCCACACCGACACGTCGAACGTCGCCGGTGTCTTCTGCAACACCACGTCGGTGTCGGTCAGCCGGTAGGTCTCCTGCATCCACACCAGCCGGTTCACGATGGCCTCGTGGGTCACCACCACGCCCTTGGGCTTGCCGGTGGAGCCGGAGGTGAAGATCACATACGCGGGGTGGTCCTGCCGCAGTGCCGCGCTGCGCTCACGCTCCCAGACCGGACCCTCCGAATACCCGGCTGGGTCCAGACGATCCAAGCGCACCACCGGCGCGTCGACCGCGAGGTCCGCGGCGGCGAGGACGCAGGCGGGGCGGGCGGTGGCCAGGATGTGCGCGGTGCGCTCGGCCGGATGGTCCGGGTCCAGCGGCACGTAGGCCGCGCCCGCGGTGAGCACCGCGTACATCGCGACGACCAGGTCGGGCGAGCGCCGCAGGTGCAGGGCGACCAGGCTTTCCGGTCCGACGCCGCGCTCGATCAGCTGCCTGGCCAACAGGTTCACCCGCGCGGCCAGCTGACGATAGGTCAGCGTGGCCTCCGGCACGCCCGCGAAGCGCAGTGCGACCGCGTCCGGGGTCCGGGCCACCTGCGCCTCGAACATCGACACCAGCGTCGGAACGGAGTGCGCGCCCGGCGCACGGGCCGCGACCAACGCCTCGACATCGCAGCCGGTGGCGTTCCAGATCCGGGTGCTGACTTCGATTTCGAGTTCGGTCGCGACGTCGACCGCGGCCAGCGGCGTGTCCAGGTCGGTGGATACCAGCCGCTCCAGGTACTGCACGAAGCGGGCGTGATGGCGGGAAAGAACGTCGGCGGCGTAGAGATTCGGGTTCGCCTCGAAATCGACGTGCACGCGGTCGCGCTCGCCGTAGTAGACGTTCAGGCTCAGGTCCTCCACCGGCCCGGTGGACAGCACGTGGTACCGGCCCGTCGTGGTGCCGAGCGTCAGGTCGCTGCGGAACAGCATGATGTTGGCCAGCGGGCCGAACAGGGCGCGCCGGGCCGGTCGGCCGTCGTGTTCGGCGTCGCGGCGGATGTCCTCGTGCCGGTATCGCTGGTGCCGCAGCGCGCCCGCGACCTGTACGCGGGTGGCGCGCAGCAGGTCGCCCCAAGTGGCCTCCGCCAGCGACAGGCGCAGCGGCACGATATTGGAGAGCATGCCCGCCGAGCGCCGCATCGCGGCGGTGGTGCGCGCGGTGACCGGCAGGCTCAGCACCACGTCGTCGCGGTCGGTCAGGCGGCCGAGGTAGCAGGCGAAGGCGGCGAGCAGCACCACCGCGATCGTCGAATCCTGGCTCTCGGCAACGATGTTCATCCGTGCCACCAGCTCGTCGGGCAGGCCGCGTCCGGCGATCAGATTGCTCGCCGCGCGCGGCGCGGTGCGCGGGTCAAGGCTGGTCACGCTGTCCAGCCCGGCCACCCGTTCGGCCCAGTGGGCGCGGTCGGTCTGGTAGCGCCCGCTCTCGCGGTAGGCGAGCTCGCCTTCGACCAGCGACTCCATGCTGCCCGGCCGGATCGCCTCCGGTTCGGTGCCGAGCACGCGCGCGGTGTAGAGCTCGGCCGAGCGCATGGTGTTGTTCAGCGCGCCGTAGCCGTCGAGCACGATGTGGTGGGCGCGCAGGTACCAGAAGTAACGGCGTTCGGCGACCCGCAGCACCGCGCCCCCGAACAGCCGGTCGCGCACGAGATCCACTGGGGCGCAGGCATCGGCGCGCATCCACTCGGTGGCAGCGGCCACCGGATCGGCGTGCGAGCGGAAGTCGATGAGCGGAGTCTCGAAGGGCAGGGCGGGGTCGACGCACTGATACGGCGTGCCGCCTTCCTCGCCGAGGCGCACCATCGTCGATCCGTACTCGAGTGCCGCCTCGCGCGTAACCTCCTGCAGCAGAGCGGCATCCAGTTCGCCGTGCACATCGACGTACTGCGCGACATTGATCGGGGTCTCGGGCTCGAGCAGCTGCGCGTACCAGAGTCCGAGCTGCGCGGGAGCGAGGGGAAACGACTGGGGGGACGGTGTTCGGCTCGCTGCGTTCCCGTTCGGCCGCGCGCTGAACCCACCCAACTCCGTACCGTGCACCAGAGCCTCCTCGTTTGGCGAAACAACAGCTGGCCGAAGTCTTTTGGGCAGCGCAAATAAAGCGGCATGAGTGCCACCACAGGCGATTCGGCGAGAGCGCGGACGGTGACGACGTCACCCGCGCGAGATCCAACAATTGGTGAGACGAGATCGGCGGCCGGAGCCGCCGTGCCTAACTCTTGATCGTTCCTCCAACTCCGCTACCGGGGACTCGGTCCACGCCCCGGAGGTGTTTCCTACATCACACGGATCACCCGCGCATTGCGAACATTAGGCGGTTGGGTAATAAAAAGGAACACGTTTCGATAAAAAAACCTGGACGGTTGTCCATGTCGTTCCCGGGAGGCAGTTAACTCCGAGCAGAATTGTGCGCGCGACCACAATCGGTGTCGCTATGTGAGCTACCGCACTTTCAGATGTGCAGACTATGAGCCGAAACGTTGCATCCGCGTTGCATCGGCGCCGAGGCGCCGATCGAGCACCCGAATCTTGGCCTCGATCTGCGCATATAGCGGAGAATCGCGATCTACTGCCGCCCGGTACGCGGCCCACGCCGCGGCGTCGTCGCGACCTTCCGCACCGGCGGTCCACCGCCGCAACACCGCGGCATCATGGGAACCGAGCACGGCGGTGCGCAACCGGACGCGCAGTTCGTCACGAATATCGATAATTCCCGGCGCGGTGGAACGCGGCAGCACCGGACCGGCATAGAGCCGTAATGCAGAATCGACATCACCGGAGTCGAGCGCCGCCCGCAATGCCTCGACATCGGTTGCGACATGGACGCGCAGCTTGTATGGGCGCGAACCGAACACGGTCGGACCGACCACCGACCGCAGCCGGGACATGGCGGCGCGGATGGTGCCGTTGTCCAGATCGGTGTCGTCGAGCAGCAGCGCGAGATGGTCCGCGCCGAGTCCCTCCGCATGCTCGGCCAACAGCAGCAGTATCTCGGCGTGCCGCTGCGACAACGGGACTCGATCGCCCGCGATGGTCAGCTGCGGCTGCCCGAGACCGAGCACGTCGAGGCCGAGCCCGCGCGATTCGGCGGTCGCCATGGGCTCCTGCCGATCTCGTCCCCGCCCGCCACGCTGGCTCGAGCGCATCGCACTGAGCACCAGATCCATTTCCGCGGCCGTGGCCGTCGCCTTCACCAGCGCGAGGATCTCCGGCTTCGCCACCCGAACGCCACCGGCTATCACCAGGACGCCGACCAGCCTGCCGTCCGGATCGTGCACGGGCGCAGCGGCTCCGGTGATCTGATGCATGCGGTGCAAGAAGTGCTCGGGTCCATGAATCCAGGCGGCGCGGCCGGTGCGGACCACCAGGCCGACCGCATTGGTGCCGACCCGGCGCTCACTCAAATCGTCGCCCGCGCGCAAGCCGATCTCGGCTGCGGCCGTGACCTGTTCGGGTTTGCCGTGCACCGAAAGAACCCGCCCGAATTGATCGGCGATCGCGACGATCAGGCCCGTGCGTGCCGCGTCCTCGACAAGTAATTTATCGATCAACGGCATCAGGCCCGCCATGGGATGAGCGTCCCGATAACGTTGCAAATCCGCGCCGCGCAGGCCGCGCTCGCTCAGCACGTCCATGGGATCGACACCGGTTCGCAGGCTGCGCAGCCAGGATTCCAGCACGAGTGGACGCAGTAAACCAGCTAGCTGCGAGAGCTGTTCACCACCCGCGCTAAGATATCCATGTGCTTGTGCGGCATAGGCTTCGAGTGCGCCGAGTTGCGTGCCAGGTTCGACGCCGTGCCGTGGGGACCGCCCACCTGCAAGATTGCTGACCATTTGCCTTTCTTTCCGCCACAAACTGTACCGGCGCGTATTCAGGGGGAAGGGCGGATGTTCTCGTTTGTCCGCCAGGTCACATCCATGGCGGACCTCCTCATTTTGTGACCCATCCGTCTTTCACTTCACGATGTGAGCCAGCCCGCAGCGCGTTCGGCGAGCATCACCGTCGTGGCCTGCGGCCCCCTGCTCAGCGGCACCGGAACTACGGACAGATCCACCACGGACAGTCCGCTCACTCCGTGCACCGCGCACCGCGCGTCGACCACCGCCCGCTCGTCCTCCGCGGCGCCCATCCGGCAGGTGCCCGAGAGATGCTGAGAGGTCGCGAGATTCGCGCGCAGCCAGGCATCGTGACCGGACGCCGGCGGCGGGTGGCACGGATACGCCCCCGGTATTCGATGCAGCACCTCGATCGCCAGCGCGACAGCATCCCGCAGGCGCCCGCGATCGGCGGCGCCCGCCAGATAGCGGTGCTCGATCCGCGGCGGCGTGAGCGGATCGGCGCCGCGCAGCTGTAGCACGCCCGCGGACTCGGGACGCATCAGCGCGACGCCGAGGCGATGCCGGTCCCAGGCGAACGGCACTGTGTACGGCCGGATTTCGATGTCATCGAGGCTGAGCACGTACTCCAGCGGCACCGCGGCGGGCGTCGGGATGTCGAGCAGGTATTCGAGGCCGATCTCGGGGTGGTCGTCGAACCGGGCGCCGACGGGCGCGGGCCACACGACCGGTATGCCGAGTGCCGCCAGCTCGTCCGGCGGCCCGACCCCGGAGCGCAGCAGCAGCGCCGCCGACTCCACCGCGCCCGCGCACAGCACGATCCGATCGGCCGAGATCGTGCCGCTCGTCTCGCCGCGCCGGTAGTCGATACCGATCGCGCGCGTACCGCGGAAACGGATGCGCGATACCAGGACTCCGCCTTGCACGGTCAGGTTGGGCCGCCCCAGCGCGGGCAGCAGATAGGCCGAGGCCGTGCCGACGCGCGCACCACCGTCGACATTGCACGGCACCGGCCCCACACCCTCGGCGGGGCCAGCTCCCTGCGGCGCGTTGAGATCGGGCACCTCGGCGAAATCCGCGGCGCGCGCGGCCGCGGCGAACGCGCGGCTCACCGGCGTCGGATCGGCCGTGCGGCGCACCGGGATCGGGCCGCCGCGGCCGTGGCCGGGCCCGTCACCGTAGTCGCGATCGTCCTCCAGCCTGCGGTAGGCGGGCAGCACGGCCTCGAAGGACCAGTCCGCCGTGCCGCCGAGCGCGGCACTCCACGCCGCGAAGTCGGCGGCGGGCGCGCGCACGAAATAGCTGCCGTTGACCGTGCTGGAGCCGCCGATCCCCTTTCCGCGCACCAGGTTCCCCTCGACCGCAGGGTGCTCGTCCGAGCTCGCCGCGAGGGTCGCGGGATACCGCCACAGCCACCGCGCTTCCGGCCCGATCGGCAGCCGCGTGGCATCGCGCAGCGCCGCGGGCATCTCGGCGGCGGCGGACCACACCTGGCCCGCCTCCAGCAGGCGCACGGTGTGGTCCGGCCGTTCGCTCAGCCTGGCTGCGAGCACGCAGCCCGCGGTGCCGCCACCGACGATCAGGGTGTCGACCATAGGAACCAGCTCATCCGACGGGCGGGCCGTCGGCCCGGCAAACAACGATCAGCGCGGTGGCGCGGTGGATTTCACCGCGGCGGCGCCGTGGGTTTGAGCGCCTCGACGCTGCGCGCCCGGAAAGCGCCGAGCCAGAGCCCGGTGCCGTAGGCGATATCGTCGAGACGCTTGTAGGCCAGGTAGCGAAACGGGTCGAGCCCGCCCGCGTCGCGGTGCGTGAACCAGTCGGCGAGGCCGTCGGCCACCGCCATGGTCACCGCGATCCGCCGGATGCGCCGCGAGGCCACCATCGCGAGCAGCGTCACCGGCCAGTAGTGCCTGCACATCGCCGACGCCAACCGCCACAGCCCGGAGAAGAACCCGCGGGAAAGGTAGATGGCCGCGATGCGCGTCGGGTTGTCCAGTGCGGTGAACACCCGCCGCAGCCGGGCCAGCGCCGTTGCGAGGGTGATGATGCCACCGAGCAGGCCCCACTTCGACATCGTCGCGAACAGCACCGCGGCAACCACCGTCCACGGCGGCACCGACAGCGGCGAGACCATGCCCTCGCCGTGCCGCTCACCGAGCGGTGCGGCGCCGGTGCCATAGAACATCTTTCGCCCGAACCAGGACGCGAACGAGACGCGGTGATCGTGCGCCACGTGCGCGGCGGGCTCGTAGCGCAGCCGCCAGCCCGCCTGTTCCAGCCGCCAGCACAGGTCGACGTCCTCGGCGACCCGCATGGACTCGTCGAAGCCGCCCTCGGCGAGCAACGCCTGCCGCCGCACCAGCAGCGCGGCGCTCGGCACATACGAGACCAGGCCGCGCGATTGCACGGCCGCCTCTCTCCTGCCCAGGTCGAGCGAGGAGCGAGTGTGCTCGTAGCGGGCCAGCGCGTTGGACTCCGGATCCAGCGCCACGATGCGCGGCGCGACGAGCGCGACCTCGGGATCGCTGAAGTGCCCGAGCATGACCTCGAGCCAGCCGCTGCGCGGCACCACATCGGAATCCAGGAACGCGACGAATTCGCTTGTCGCCGCCCGCAGGCCGGCATTGCGGGCCGCCGCGGGGCCCTGCCGGTCGTCGTGGCGCAGCACGGTGACGCGGCAGCGAGTGCCCCGGGATTCGGGGATCCGCACCGGTTGGTCGGAGCCGTCGTCCACGACGATCACGTTGTGCCCGCGCAACGCGGCGAGCAGCCGGGCGAGGCCGTCGGCGTTGTTGTGCAGCGGCACGATGACGGTCACGGCGTCGGGCGAAGGCAGCAGCCGCGGCCGCGGATTGGCCACTCCGGAGTCGAGCAGCCGTCTGGCAACAACCGCGGACTTGGGTCCGGTGACCTCGAGGTACCCGTCGCCGATCATCTCGGCGGCCTCCGGGGCAAGTCGTAGCAACCTGGCGGGTGAGCCCCCGATCAGGATGCGTCCCCCGGAGTATGCGCGTACCCGTGGATCGATCCGTATCCCGAAGCCGTCGGGCAGGCGATCATGGCGCATTCCTGGCATGCTAGGCGGAGATTCGCGCGCGGGCATCATCGGTCCGCAAAAAAGGAAGGAATTCCGCGCGAATCGGCCCATGACCGTACCCAACTCATCCCGCGGTGTGTTGCGGTGAAGTTGCCAGCAACTCGATCGCGCCCTCTGGCAACGCGACGGCTATTCCTCGAGGGCACTCCTCGAAAGCCTGCGTCCGCCGGCTGGCAGCGCACGGCTGGCAACCGGCGGGTGATCATGTCAACGGACTCTCGTCGCAGGCCCGCGCGGGCCGCGCGGACAGGGTGAGCGGGATCGGCCCCGGCTTTCGCGCCGCGGCCCGCCGCGGCGTCGCCCGGCGCGAGTGGTCCACCGAAGAGCGCGGAATGGTCCGTCCGGTGTCGGCCAGCGCGGCCTCGCCGTAGCCCTGCACGCACTCCGGGTCCGGCCCGTCGGCGGGCAGCCCGGTGAAGAACTTCGCCGCCATGCAGCCGCCACGGCAGGCGTCGTAGTGCGCGCACCCCGAGCAGGCGCCGCCGCCGCTGGGTGTGCGCAGCTCGGAGAACAGCTCGGAGGTCTGCCAGACGTTACGGAAACCGCCGTCGGACACCACGTTTCCGGCCAGGAAGCGGTCGTGGATGGCGAACGGGCAGGCGTACACGTCGCCCACCGGATCGACCAGGCAGACCACGCGACCCGCACCGCACATGTTCAGGCCGGGCAGTGCCTGCCCGAAGGCCGAGAGGTGGAAGAACGAGTCGCCGGTCAGCACGCCCTCGCCGTTGCGCAGCAGCCAGTCGTAGAGCACCCGCTGCTGGTCCGGGGTGGGGTGCAGCTCGTCCCACACGTCCGCACCGCGGCCGGAGGGCCGCAGCCGGGTGAGTCGCAGTGTCGCGCCGTACCTTTCGGCGATGGCGCGGAACTCGTCGAGCTGCGCGATGTTGTGCCGGGTCGCCACCACCGAAAGCTTCGCGTCGCGGAAACCGGCGGCCGCCAGGTTCTCCAGCGCCCGGATCGCCATGTCGTAGGAGCCGGGCCCGCGCACCGCGTCGTTGACCGCCGCGTCCGCGCCGTCCAGCGAGATCTGCACGTCCACGTAGTCGCTCGCCGCCAACCGGGCCGCGACCTCCGGGGTGATGCGAACCCCGTTGGTGGAGAACTTGACTCCCACGTGGTGCGCGGTCGCGTAGTCGACCAGCTCCCAGAAGTCCGGGCGCACAGTGGGTTCGCCGCCGCCGATGTTCACGTAGAACACCTGCATGCGCTCGAACTCGTCGATCAGCGCCTTGCACTGCTCGGTGCTCAGTTCGCGCGGATCGCGGCGTCCCGAGGACGAAAGACAGTGCACGCAGGACAGATTGCAGGCGTAGGTGAGTTCCCAGGTGAGACAGATCGGCGCGGCGAGCCCGGTTTCGAATCGGTCGATCAATCGCACCGCGCGATCGGCCTGCCGCGCACCGGGTTCGGCCACGGCGGCCGTGGTCGCGGTGTCGACGGACGCAGCGCCGTCCGACCGCGGGACCACCCCCGCATCAGGTCGGACGGGCTGCGCCGGCGCGGGCTTGGCACCCGCGGCGCCGGATACGAGATCCGGCGCGCCGATGATCATGTCACCTTCGGCCAATTGCGCGAGCGCCCGCACGTACGGCGCGGCGCCCTCGTCGGCGACACCGGCGGCGTGCAGGGCCGAGCGCGCCGACGCGTGTTCCGGCAGTGATCGCACGATCTCGACGATGCGTGGACTCTTCAGGAACGAGAGCTTGCGCGTGCCGAAGTGGTAGAGCAGCGCACCGAAGGGCTCGGGACGCAGCGCCACCCTCGGATGCAGCTGCCATCGGGTATCGAGATCGAGCATGCCGCGCTCCCGCCCGTCAGTAGACGCCGCACATGCCGTCGATGGACACCTCTTCGATGAGGGTCTCCTCGACGAGCTCCGCGGCGTCGGTGTCGCTCGGTGCGATGAACTTGTGCGGCATGAGAACCTCCGAGTGTGACGACGGACCGGGCCTACCCGTGTAGTCCCTGTCACACCTTAGCGACAAGCGCCGCAAAAGTGAAACACGTTCCAATCGTCGAGACCCATACTTCGGCCGCCACCGGCAGTCGCCGCTCCCTCACGCCGCACCTGCGCGGTACGCGACCACCGCCCGCACCGCCACCGGCCAAAACCGCGGCGCTCTAGACTTCGGGTGTAGCGCAGCTGAACAGAACGTGACGGGCGGCACATGCCCGCGGCAGTAGAGGTGGCATGGGAGTCGGACGAATGCAGGCGAATGGGGGCGGAAACACTCTGTCGGAGTCCGAGATCGTGGAGGCCGCGCTGCGGGTGGTTCGCGCGGATGGCGTGGAAAAGCTGTCCATGCGGCGACTTTCCCGCGAACTCGGGGTCTCCCCCATGGCGCCGTACTACTACGTGGCCGACAAGCGCGAGCTGCTCGACCTCGTCGCCAGCGCCGCGCTGACCGGAGTGCGCAAGCCACCGCCGGAATCCGGGCCGTGGCAGCAGCGCCTGCGCGAGCTCATCGATCAGATCGATGAGAAACTGCGCAAGCACCCCGGGCTCGGCGACGTGCTCATCGAGCAGATGCTGGGCAAACAGCTCGACCTGATCGCGGCCATCATGGAGATCCTGTTCGAGGCCGGATTCTCCGACCGCAATGTGCTCGCCGCCTACGCGACGATCCACACCTACCTGTTCGGCCGCAGCCGGGTGAACCCACGCGACCGGTCCCCACTGTCGGAGGTCGCGCTGCCCGAGTCGGTGGAGCGGGCCACCAGGTACATCTCGGACCTGCGCGGCAAGTACGCCTACGACTTCGGCATGGAGGTGCTGATCGCCGGTCTGGAGGCCCAGCTTGTCCACCAGCCGGACCGCGACGTACGATGAAACTGAAACACGTTCTAGTTTTGTCGCCGGCCGTTGTTCCCGCGGTCGCCGACGATGCCGGATTCGAGAGGACGTCATGACAACCGTCGAAGTTCCCCACGGCTCACGCTCGGTCGTGCTGCGCGTTGCCGCGGTCATCGCCGAGACGGCCGACACCAACTCGCTGGTCTTCGACGTCCCCGACGAGCTGCGCGAGAAGTTCGAGTACAAGCCGGGCCAGTTCCTCACGCTGCGCATCCCCAGCGACCGCACCGGCTCGGTGGCCCGCTGCTACTCGCTGGCCAGCTCGCCGCACACCGACGACCAGCCCAAGGTCACCGTGAAGCGCACCGAGGGCGGCTACGGCTCGAACTGGGTGTGCGACAACGTGAAAGCGGGCGACCAGATCGAGGTGCTGCCGCCCTCCGGCGTCTTCACCCTGAAGAACCTCGACGAGGATCTGCTGCTGTTCGGCGCGGGCAGCGGCATCACACCGGTGATGTCCATCCTGAAGTCCGCGCTGGCCCGCGGCACCGGCAAGATCGTGCTCGTCTACGCCAACCGCGACGCGGAGACCGTGATCTTCGCGAACGAACTGCGCGAACTCGTGGACAAGCACCAGCAGCGGCTCGTCGTGATCCACTGGCTGGAACCGCTGCTCGGCCTGCCGACCGCCGACACGCTGGCCACCCTCGTCGCGCCCTACACCGGCTACGAGGCCTTCATGTGCGGCCCGAAGCCGTTCATGGACCGGGTGCACGACGCGCTCGGCCGGCTCGGCGTCCCGCGGTCGCGCACGCACGCCGAGGTGTTCAATTCCCTTGCCGGCGACCCGTTCGCCGACCAGGCGCCGGTCGAGGTGAGCGACGAGGAGGCCGCCGACGCGGCGACCGTCGAGGTGGAACTCGACGGCGAGGTCCACGAGCTGAGCTGGCCGCGCAAGCAGACGCTGGTCGACATCATGCTCGCCAAGGGACTCGACGTGCCCTACTCCTGCCAGGAAGGCGAGTGCGGCTCCTGCGCCTGCACGGTGCTCGAGGGCAAGGTCGAGATGGAGAACTCCGAGATCCTCGATCCGGAGGACATCGAGAACGGGTACATCCTGGGCTGCCAGGCCCGGCCGGTCACCGATCGGCTGCGCATCCAGTTCTGAGCGACGCTCGGCACGCAGGTCCGTTCGGCGCTCAGCGCGCCGAACGGTAGGCGCTGCGCTCGGCGGCGTCGAGGTGTTCGGTGGCGTAGCTGAGCGCGGTGCGGCCCATCGCTGCTGCGTGCTCGTCCAGGAAGCCGGTCAGCAGGCCGCGGTCGACGCGCTTGCCGACCTCGCGCAGCATCCAGCCGACCGCCTTCTGGATGAGGTCGCGGCGGTCGGTCAGGAGTTGTGCGCAGAGCTGGAACGTCGTGCTCGCGTCGCCCGCCTTGATGAACGCGAAGGTGGTCAGCAGGGCGACGCGGCGCTCCCACAGCGAGTCCGCCGCGGCCAGTTCGAAGAGCAGAACCCGCGGCCGGTCGAGCAACCACGGTCCGAGGACGTTCTCTGCGGAGACGTCGACCAGGTCCCAGTTGTTCACCCGGCCGCGGCGCACGGCGTCCAGGTACCGCCGCACCATCTCCTCCTGCGCCGCCACGTCGAGCGTGCGCGGCTTGGCCGCCTTGGCGAAGCGGGCGTTCAGGATCACCAGACCCGCGAGCCGCTCTTCGTGCACCGGACTGTCGAGCAGCCGATCGATCTCGTCGAGCTCGAGTGCGGCGAAGCGTTTGGCGATCGCGCGGGTCATCGGGACGCGCACACCGACGAACACATCGCCCTCGCCGTACTCCCCGGGTCCGGTCTTGAAGAATCGCTGCAGATGCCTCGCGTCGGCGCTGTCGGCGACCTCGGCGAGGGCCCGCCGGACATCCGCCGCGGTCGGCACTGTTGCGATCATCGACAGCTCCCATCCTCGGCGCGGCCCGGCATCGTTACGGGCACGCCCATTCAACACGAGCAACTTCCGACCGGAAATCGGCCGAGGATTCGCCGTCGACGATCAGACCTGCGCGCCGAGAATGCGTCCCGACTCGAAGGCCGCGGCGCTGGCGGGCAGGGCGCCGGGCCGTCCGCTGTTCAGTACGCGAACCACACCGTTGCCGGTGGTCGGCCTCCCGAGCGCGTCCATCCGCCGAATGGTCTGCGCGGCAACGGCTTGCGCGCTGTCGAACAGGCGAACTCCGACCGGCAGCGCGGCCACGATGGCATCGATGACCAGCGGATAGTGCGTGCAGCCGAGCACCACGCCTTCGACGTCGTCGGGCGTCTGCTCGGCGGCGCGTGCGATGGAATCGCGGGCCGCGACCAGATCGCCGCGGTCGATCGCGTCGGCTAGGCCGTGGCAGGCCACGCCCACCACCTTCGCGTCGCCACCGAACGCCGCGATGAGATCGGCCTGGTACTTGCTCGCGGTCGTCGCCGCCGTCGCCCACACCGCGACCGAGCGGCAGGCCGCGGCCGCCGGCTTGATGGCGGGCACGGTGCCGATCACCGGCACGCCGAGCCCGACGTCCTCACGCACCTGTTCGAGCGCGGTGACGCTGGCCGTGTTGCAGGGCAGCACGATCACCTCGGCGCCCGACTCGATGGACGTGCGGGCCGCGCCGACCACCCGGTCGACGGTCCACCGCTCGGGTTTGGGGCCCCACGGAGCACCGTCCGGATCGAGTTGCAGCAGCAGATCCACGTCCGGCCGCAGCTTGCGCAGCCAAGCGGCCGTGGGCAGCAAACCCAGCCCCGAGTCGATGAGCGCGACGATCACATCGACCACCGTATTACAGGCGTACCTCCCGGCCCGAACGGCGCCGGACCGGCTCAGGTGGAAGCGAGCAGGTCGGCGACCGGCGCGGCGGCGGCGATCTTCGCGCGCGCCTTCATGACCTGGGCCGTCATCCCCGCGCCGACGACACCGGTGAGGACGCCGTCCTTGGCGTAGTAGGCGAGGAACTTGCGGCCGTCGTCGGCGACCACGGTGACCTCGTCGGCGGCGCCCGGGGTGCCGAGGGCCTGGATCTTCACGTCGTACTGGTCGCTCCAGAAGTACGGGACCCGCGCCGCGGTCGGGGGCTCCGCGCCCAGGAGGGCGCAGGCCAGCAACTTGGCCTGTTCGCCCGCGTTGGTCCAGTGTTCGACCCGCTTGCGCGCACCGGTCTCGTGCCGCCACGCGGCGACGTCGCCGACCGCCCACACCCCGTCTGCGGAGGTCCGGCCCACTTCGTCGGCGAGCACGCCGCCGCCCGCGGCGGGTTCGGCGAGCGCGATTCCGGAGTCGGTCAGCCATTCGGTCACCGGGCGCGACCCGACGCCGATCACCGCCAGGTCGGCGCGCACCTCGCTGCCGTCGGAGAGCACGGCGCCGCGTACCCGGCCCGCCTCGTCGGCGAGGAAGGTGTCGAGTCCGGTACCGCAGCGCAGGTCGACGCCCTCGGCGCGGTGCATGCGGGCGACCAGCGCCCCGACCTGCTCGCCGAGCACCGAGGCCAGCGGCGTCGGCTGGGGTTCGATGAGCGCCACCTCGACGCCGCTCGCGCGGAAACTGGCCGCAAGCTCGCAGCCGATGAAGCCCGCGCCGACCACGAGCGCCCTTGCCGCGCCGCGCAATTCGTCGCGCAGCGCGACGGCGTCCGCGTGCCCGCGCAGCACGTGCACGCCCTGCAGCTCGGGCAGGCCGGGCAGGCGGCGCGGGCGCAGGCCGGTCGCGATGACGAGGTGGTCGTAGCCGAGGGTGTCGCCGTCGGCCAGGGTGACGCGGCGCGCCGCGGTGTCCAGCGCGGTGGCCGTGGTGGACAGCCGCAGATCGATCTGCTTCTCGTCGAAGAATTCCGCCGGGCGCAGCGTGGTGTCGTCGGTCTCGCCGCGGACGAATTGCTTCGACAGCGGTGGGCGATCGTAGGGCAGCCGCGACTCGTCGCCGATCAGCACCAACTCGCCGGTGTAGCCGGCGCGGCGCAGTTCCTCCGCGGTGCGCAGCCCGGCGAGTCCGGCCCCCACGATCACGATCGGCGCAGTCATGCGACAACCCCTTCCTCCGTTGACACGACCCTCACCCTAGCGTCTGCTTGGTCAAGTTTTCCTGTGTCGGCGGTCACTTCCAGGCGGGTCGACGATCGCCGCGCAATCGTTTCCATAACGGTATTGATCGGGCGGTCAATCAGGACTATACCGAGGTCAGGACATATTTCGAGCCGAGGAGGCACACCATGTTCACCGAGAGTCGCGCGCAAGACCTGCTCGCCGTCATACTCGGCGTCTTCACCGCGCTGTCCCCCATCTGGGTGGACACGAACGACAGGGCCATGTGGACGCTCATCGTCCTCGGCGTCCTGATCGCTCTCACCGGCCTGGCCCAGATGGCCCGGCCCGCCATGGCGATGGCCGACTACGCGATGGCGCTGTTCGGTGCGCTGCTGTTCATCTCGCCATGGGCGATGGACTTCACCGAGTTCCGCGGTGCATCCTGGACCGCATGGGTCGTCGGCGTGGTCACCGTGGTCGTCGCGATCGCGGCGCTGCCCGCGGTAACGGGACGCATGCAACGGACCACCGGAGGAATGGCCCCGCACCACTGAGGCATGACGTGCGAATCCGGTACCGCGATCCGGCCCACGGCCGGACGGCTATGAGGACGCACCGCTGATGCAGATGCCAACACCCGGTCGCCGCTCAGCTCGGCGACCGGCCGCCACCACCCGGACCGGGCGCCGCCGCAGCGCCAAGATCGACGGCGACGCCCGGCAACTCATCCTGGACGCCGCCGAAAGCCTCTTCGCGGCACAAGGATTCGACGCCACCGCGACGGCGGCCATCGCCGCGGCGGCCGACGTGCCGAAAGGGCTCGTCTTCTACTACTTCCCCACCAAGGACTCGATCCTCTCCGCGCTCATGGCCGAACGCGTGCCCACACACCCGATCGATGATATCGGCGCCGTGGTCGCCCCTGGCGATCCCGCCACCAGCCTGATCAATCTCGATGCCGCGCTGAACCTGCGCGACCACCACTCCTCGGTGCTGCGGGTGATCATGTGGCGCGAGGCCGACACCCATCCCGACGTGCGCCGCCAACTCCGCCACCTGCGTGACCAACTCCTCGACGTGACCGCCCGCGTACTCCAAGCCAGCGCGCCCGCCCCCGTCCGCCCCGGCACCCTCCGCGCCTGCGCCGCCGCCTGGGTCTCGGCCATGTTCGCCATCGCCAGCACCGACCGCCTCCACGCCCTCGACGGCATCCCCCTCCCCACCGCCGACGAAGTCTTCAACGTCGCCCAGGTCGTCGCCGCCGGCATGACCCAGCTCGGCTAGGCGGGGGTTATTCGTCCGGCTCCGAGAGGAATTCGATGAGGTCGGGGGCGAAGCGGGGGTGTTTGACGGAGCCCATGTGGGAGGCGCCGGGGTAGATGATCAGGCGGGAGTCGGGGATGCCGTCGGCGGTGCGGCGGAAGGTTGCCGTGGAGTAGAACTCGTCGTGTTCGCCGCCGACGACGAGTGTGGGGGCGGTGATTTCGCCGAGGCGGGCCGAGAGGTCGAAGGCGTCCTCGGCGCGCACGAAGGCGAGGGTGTCGGACGGGTTCTTCGGGCGCGCGAGCGGATCGAGGAGCCACATCACGCCTTTGGTGAGGCGGCCGGTGACCGTGGTGGGCGCGGGAATCATGTAGTGCAGCGCTCTGCGGCCATCGGCGGCTGCCTCGGCGTAGTTCAGCTGCGCGGCGCGCGCCTTCTCCTCCAGACGAAAGCCCGAGGCTCCGATGACCAGCTTCCGGACGACACCGGGATGGTCGGCGGCCAGTTGCAGCCCCAGCGATCCACCGGAGGAAATGCCGAGAACGTCCACGGGCGTGCCGAATTCGGCGCGCAGTGCCTCGGCGTGCTGGGTCGCGATATCGGCCATCGTGATGCCCGCGGCCATGCCGGGCGCTCTGTTCACCGCGTACACCCGGAAGTGCCTGGCCAGCGGCGTGAGGGTCTTGATCTCGGACTCGCGCATCCACCCCGTCGGGTTGGCGTGATCGGGGGTGAACCAGCGCAGGAACACCAGCGGCCGACCGGAACCCAGGGCGAGATAGGGCATTCCGTGCTCCAGCGCACCCTCGACGATATCGAGATCGGTGTGTGCGGACCTGCTCATGATTCCCTCCGTTGGCGGCGACGACTCGACATGTCGACCGTATAGGCACGCTCCGACAGAAGCGCGAACATCCGCCTCCGCGTCGGCAAGACAGCGCGAATCCGGTGCGCGAGTTCTCGACTCGGCGCGATTCAGGACGACCGCGACAGGTCGTCCCGGGATCGCACGCGAACGGCGCCGTCCTCTACGGAACGACGCCGTTCGCCGGTCACCGGCCGATCTGCCCGGCGATGATCCCGTTCGCGAGCGCCGCGGGCACCTCGGCGTAGGAATCCAGGACCATGGCGTAATTCGCCCGGCCCTGCGTCCTCGATCGCAGGTCACCGATGTAGCCGAACATCTCCGTCAGCGGAACCAGCGCCCGCACCACACGGGCGCCGCCGCGCTCCGCCACGGCCTGGACCCGCCCGCGTCGCGCGTTCAGATCACCGATGACCTCGCCGAGGTACTCCTCCGGGGTGACGACCTCAACCGCCATGACCGGCTCGAGCAGCGCGGGCCTGGCACGAACCAGCGCCGCCCGAACCGCCTGCGCGGCGGCAGTACGGAACGCCACCTCGGACGAATCCTGCACGTGCGCGGCACCATCGAGCAGCACCACACGCACGCCGAGCACCGGATACCCGGCGAGCACGCCGCTGCGCAGCGCGTCCTGCGCCCCGGCATCCACTGCGGGCAGATACTCCTTCGGCACCCGCCCGCCGGTCACCCGGCTCTCGAATTCGTAGCTCGCGCCGTCGTCGGCCGCGAACGGCTCCACCGCCAGCACCACCTTCGCGAACTGGCCGCGCCCACCCACCTGTTTGCGGTGGGTGTGCTCGAACCGGTCCACTGCGGCGGTGACGGTCTCGCGGTAGGCCACCTGCGGCACGCCGATATTCGCCGCGACCCCGAACTCGCGCCGCATCCGGTCGAGCAGGATCTCCAGGTGCAGCTCGCCCATGCCGCTGATGACGGTCTGCCCGGTCTCCGCCTCGACTCGCACCGAGAACGTCGGATCCTCCTCCGCCAGGCGCTGGATCGCCGTGCTCAGCTTCTCCTGATCGGACCTGGTGCGCGGCTCGATCGAGACCTGGAGCACGGGATCGGGGAACGTCATCGACTCCAGCACGATCTGGTCGAGCGGGTCGCAAAGGGTATCGCCGGTCGCGGTGTCCTTCAGCCCGATCACCGCACAGATCTGACCGGCCGATGCCGCCACGATCGGGCGCTCGATGTTCGAGTGCATCTGAAAGAGCTTGCCCAGCCGCTCCTTTCCTCCCTTCGTCGAATTGACCACGGCGGTGCCGGTTTCGGCGCGACCGGAGTACACCCGCAAGTAGATGAGCTTGCCGAAGTACGGGTGCGCCGCGACCTTGAACGCCAGCGCCGCGAACGGCGCGTCGACCCGGGCTTCGCGATGCACTACGGCATCCTCGTCGCCGGGCAGGTGACCGTCGATGCCGCCGCCGTCCAGGGGCGAGGGCAGATAGTCGACGATCGCGTCGAGCATCGGCTGCACGCCCTTGTTCCGGAACGCCGAACCGCACAGCACCGGGTAGAGCTTCGAGGCGACCGTGGACCGCCGGATGGCGGCCTTGATCTGCGCGATCGTCGGTGCACCGGCGACATACTGCGCGAGCAGTTCCTCGTCGGTGTCGGCGAGGGTCTCCAGCAGTTTCTCGCGCTCGCGCTCGGCTCGCTCGCGCAGCTCGGCCGGGATGTCGGCGACGGTGTAGCGCGCGCCGAGATCCGTATCGCGTTGCCACACCAGCGCTTTCCGCTCGACCAGGTCGATGACACCGGTAAAGGTTTCCGCCACGCCGATCGGCAGCTGCACGACGAGCGGCTGCGCGCCGAGGCGCTCCGCGATGGTTCGCACGGTGAAGTAGAAGTCCGCACCGAGCTTGTCCATCTTGTTCACGAAGCAGATCCGCGGCACGCCGTACTTGTCGGCCTGACGCCACACCTGCTCGGACTGCGGCTCGACACCCTCTTTGGCGTCGAACACCGCGACGGCGCCGTCGAGCACGCGCAGCGAACGCTCCACCTCGACGGTGAAGTCGACGTGGCCCGGCGTGTCGATGATGGTGATCTGGTGCTGTTTCCAGAAGCAGGTCGTCGCCGCCGCGGCGATCGTGATGCCGTGCTCCTGCTCCTGCACCATGCGGTCCATCGTCGCGTTGCCGTCGTGCACCTCACCGATCTTGTGAGTCACGCCGGTGTAGAACAGGATTCGCTCTGTGGTCGTCGTCTTGCCCGCATCGATATGGGCCATGATGCCGATATTGCGTACCCGGCCGAGATCGGTCTGCATCCCACGCGTCATGGGAATCTCCCAGTCCATCAACTAGTTTCGTCGAAATTCGACGCTCGCCTAGTTGGTGCGCTCCGGAGACGGCACGAGCATCGTGTCGCGCGGCGCCGCCCGGCGCCCAAGACACGCCGCCGACCTACCCCCGCGCTCGCGGACCAGAAGTAACCATGCCCCTTGTCTACCGCCCCACCACCCCACCGTCCACCCAATTACCCCCACAGGCAGGCGATCAGCGAACTTCGATGACCTTCTCACCTGCTTCGATCATCTGGACCATCGTGGGAAGAATCGGAACAACCGCTTCGATAAGCGCTTTCCGCGAACAGTTTCCAATCCTGATCCAGACGATCGTCGGCGCATCGAGCTCGCCCTTGATACGGCCGAGGAGGATGAAGTCCTCGTCCTTCGTGACGATAGCCGCGCCACGACGCAATCCCTCGTTCCATACTTCTGGGTCCGAAGCAGAGGCCATGTCCAGATCACAGACATGGACGGCGTCATGCCCCTCGCTCGCCATCGCGCGCGCCAATGCGGGCGGAAGCTGCGCATCTACAAGGAACTTCAAGAGGCGGTCCGCAAGATCGGATGATCGATCTCGGCGGCAGCGAACGCCAGACAGGCGCGAATATCTTCTAGCTCGAGGTATGGATAGTCGGCAAGGATGGACTCCTCGGTCTCACCGGCAGCCAAGAGCTCGAGCACGTCCTTCACCCTGATTCGCATGCCGCGGATGCAGGGCCGTCCACCGCACTGATTCGGGTCGAACGTAATCCTGGACACCGGCCAAGCATACCCGGCAGACTCGGCCGCGGTCGCCGCGCTTAGGGCTCACAGATCCGGCTCGCCGGGCCCTGGCGGCTCGACCGGACCAAAATCGCCCTCCGGCTCACCGCTGACCAACGCCAGCAGGGCCGGATCGGCGTAGACCTCGGCGGTGTGCCGCCACTGGGCGAGCAAGGTCGCCAAGGGTGCGAGGTTTTCGAGCGCGGCCGCACCCTGCGCGATCGCCCCCAGTTCGACGAGGAACTGGTCGACGTCCTCCGCGGGCAGGAAGGTCACCCACGGCACCGCGTCGGGTAGCACCTCGCGCATTGCGTCGGCCCCCAGACGCCTGGTCAATCCCGCCAGCAGACGTGCGGTGAAATCGACGACCGTACCCTCGGCGTCCAGTTGCGATACGCGCATCAGGGCCAGATCGTCGGCATCCCTGCGCCGGAGGCGGAGCGCACGGACCTGGTCCAGCAGCCCGGCGGTGACCGCGGGCTTGTGTAGCAGATCGCTGAAGGGAACCACGTCATAGGCGGCGCTCATGACATCCACACTACCTCGGATGTCACCGCGCCCAGGTGAATTACCCCGAAACGCCGAACGGCGCCGCTCCTTGCGGAGCGGCGCCGTTGGGAGATCGGTGATTCAGGGAATCACTTGATGATCTTGGTGACGCGGCCGGCGCCGACGGTGCGGCCACCCTCGCGGATCGCGAAGCGCAGGCCCTCTTCCATGGCGACCGGCTGGATGAGCTTGACGCTCATCTCGGTGTTGTCGCCCGGCATGACCATCTCGGTGCCCTCGGGGAGGGTCACGACGCCGGTCACGTCGGTGGTGCGGAAGTAGAACTGCGGGCGGTAGTTGTTGAAGAACGGGGTGTGGCGGCCACCCTCGTCCTTCGACAGGATGTACGCCTGGCCCTCGAAATCGGTGTGCGGGGTGGTGGTGCCCGGCTTCACGATGACCTGGCCACGCTCGACATCTTCGCGCTTGATACCACGAACCAGCAGACCGACGTTGTCGCCCGCCTGGCCCTGGTCGAGCAGCTTGCGGAACATCTCGATACCGGTGACCGTGGTCTTGGTCTTCTCCGGCTTGATGCCGACGATCTCGACTTCCTCGTTCACGTTGATCACGCCACGCTCGACGCGACCGGTGACGACGGTGCCACGACCGGTGATCGTGAACACGTCCTCGACCGGCATCAGGAACGGCTTGTCGGTCTCACGGACCGGGTCCGGGATCGACTCGTCGACGGCGTCCATCAGGTCCAGCACGGACTGGGTCCACTTCGGGTCGCCCTCGAGCGCCTTCAGGCCGGAGACACGCACGACCGGCGCGTCCTCGTCGAACTCCTGGGCGGCCAGCAGCTCGCGGACCTCCATCTCGACGAGCTCGAGGATCTCCTCGTCGTCGACCATGTCCGACTTGTTCAGCGCGACCAGGATGTAGGGCACGCCGACCTGACGGGCGAGCAGCACGTGCTCGCGGGTCTGCGGCATCGGGCCGTCGGTGGCGGCGACCACGAGGATGGCGCCGTCCATCTGAGCCGCACCGGTGATCATGTTCTTGATGTAGTCGGCGTGGCCCGGAGCGTCGACGTGCGCGTAGTGGCGCTTCTCGGTCTGGTACTCGACGTGGGAGATGTTGATCGTGATACCACGAGCCTTCTCCTCAGGCGCCTTGTCGATCTGATCGAACGCGAAGCTCTCGTTCAGATTCGGGTACTTGTCAGCCAGCACCTTGGTGATCGCTGCAGTCAGCGTGGTCTTGCCGTGGTCGACGTGACCGATGGTGCCGATGTTGACGTGCGGCTTCGTCCGCTCGAACTTCGCCTTCGCCACTTTGGTGCCCTCCTGGACTTGTTGTTGCGTGCAGTTGCAGCAGTGCGTGGGTCATCCCCGCGGACGCGGGGATCGGGTTGTAACTGAAACGCCCGGCACTCGGGGCCAAGTGTGCCACTCGGCCCCAAGCGGTTATTCGCCGGTCGCCTTGGCGATGATCTCCTTCGACACGTTGGCCGGAACCTCCGCGTACGAATCGAACACCATGGAGTAGTTCGCCCGGCCCTGGGTCTTCGACCGCAGGTCACCGATGTAACCGAACATCTCCGAGAGCGGAACCAGCGCCTTGACGACACGGGCACCACTGCGTTCCTCCATGGCCTGGATCTGGCCACGGCGGGAGTTCAGGTCGCCGATCACATCGCCCATGTAATCCTCGGGCGTGGTGACCTCGACAGCCATCATCGGCTCGAGGATCACCGGACCGGCCTTACGGGCCGCTTCCTTCAGTGCCTGCGCGCCGGCGATCTTGAATGCCATTTCCGACGAGTCGACGTCGTGGTAGGCACCGTCGAGCAGGGTGACCTTCAGGTTGACCAGCGGGTAGCCAGCGAGCACACCGTACTGCATGGCGTCCTGCGCACCGGCGTCGACCGAAGGGATGTATTCCCTCGGCACGCGACCACCGGTGACCTTGTTCTCGAACTCGTAGTGCGCGCCGTCCTCGCCGACGAACGGCTCGAGGCCGATGATCACCTTCGCGAACTGACCGGAACCACCGGTCTGCTTCTTGTGGGTGAACTCGAGCTTCTCGACCTTCTTGGTGATGGTCTCGCGGTAGGCCACCTGCGGCTTGCCGACGTTCGCCTCGACCTTGAACTCGCGCTTCATGCGGTCCACGAGGATGTCGAGGTGGAGCTCGCCCATGCCGCCGATGACGGTCTGGCCGGTCTCCTGGTCCAGCTTGACCGAGAAGGTCGGGTCCTCTTCCGAGAGACGCTGGATCGCGGTGCCCAGCTTCTCCTGGTCGGACTTGGTCTTCGGCTCGATGGAGACCTCGATGACCGGGTCCGGGAAGGTCATGGACTCCAGCACGATCTGGTTCTGCGGATCGCACAGGGTGTCACCGGTGGTGGTGTCCTTGAGGCCGATGACCGCGTAGATGTGACCCGCGGAGGCCGCACCGACCGGGTTCTCCTTGTTGGAGTGCATCTGGAACAGCTTGCCCAGACGCTCCTTCTTGCCCTTGGTCGAGTTGATGACCTGGGCGCCGGAGTCGACCTTGCCGGAGTACACGCGGACGTAGGTCAGCTTGCCGAAGAACGGGTGCACCGCGATCTTGAACGCCAGCGCCGCGAACGGCTCGTCGGCGCTCGGCTTGCGGGTCAGCAGCTCCTCTTCCTTGCCGGGCACGTGGCCGGTGGTGGCCTCCACGTCCAGCGGCGAGGGCAGGTAGTCGATGACCGCGTCGAGCATGGGCTGCACGCCCTTGTTCTTGAACGCGGAACCACAGAGCACCGGGTAGAGCTCGGAGTTCACCGTCAGCTTGCGGATGGCGCCCTTGATCTCCTCGATCGTGAGCTCCTCGCCGCCGAAGAACTTCTCCAGCAGCGCCTCGTCCGACTCGGCGACGGTCTCGAGCAGCTCCTGGCGGTACTGCTCGGCCTTCTCCTTCAGGTCGTCCGGGATCTCGGTGACCTCGTACTGCTCGCCGAGCTTGGTCTCACCACGCCACACCTTGGCGTTGTACTCGACCAGGTCGACGATGCCCTCGAAGGTGTCCTCCGCGCCGATCGGCAGCTGGATGACCAGGGGCTTGGCGCCGAGGCGCTCCTTGATGGTCCGCACGGTGAAGTAGAAGTCCGCACCGAGCTTGTCCATCTTGTTCACGAAGCAGATCCGCGGCACGTCGTACTTGTCGGCCTGACGCCACACCTGCTCGGACTGCGGCTCGACGCCTTCCTTGCCGTCGAACACCGCAACGGCGCCGTCGAGCACGCGCAGCGAACGCTCCACCTCGACGGTGAAGTCGACGTGCCCGGGGGTGTCGATGATGTTGATCTGGTTTTCGTTCCAGAAGCACGTGGTAGCCGCGGAGGTGATGGTGATACCACGCTCCTGCTCCTGCTCCATCCAGTCCATCGTGGCCGCGCCGTCGTGGACCTCACCGATCTTGTAGGTGATACCGGTGTAGAAGAGGATGCGTTCGGTAGTGGTGGTCTTACCGGCATCGATGTGGGCCATGATGCCGATGTTTCGGACCTTGTTCAGGTCGGTGAGCACGTCCTGTGCCACGGAAATCTTCCCCGCTCGTAGCTAGTTGGGATCTTCGGGTTCCAGACCCTGTCGGGTCATCACTATGTCAACGCCGGAAGGGGCACCGAAGTGCCGCCTCCCGACTGTGATCGACTTGGCATGATCGGGGCCCTTCGCGGTGGCGACTGGCTGCCGCCTCCAGGCCTGACCTCACATGCCGTGAGCCTCCCGGCGCCGACACAGAGCGACGGGCCGGCCGGCAATCACCAGCGGTAGTGCGCGAACGCCCGGTTCGACTCGGCCATCTTGTGGGTGTCCTCGCGACGCTTCACCGAAGCGCCAAGGCCGTTGCTAGCGTCGAGCAGTTCGTTGGCCAGACGCTCGACCATGGTCTTCTCGCGACGCGCGCGGGCGAAGTTGACCAGCCAGCGCAGCGCCAGGGTGTTGGCACGGCCGGGACGAACCTCGACCGGAACCTGGTAGGTGGCGCCACCGACGCGACGGGGCTTCACCTCGAGCGACGGCTTGACGTTGTCGAGGGCGCGCTTGAGGGTGACGACCGGGTCGGTGCCGGTCTTGTCGCGCGCCTGCTCGAGCGCGCCGTACACGATGCGCTCGGCGGTCGACTTCTTGCCGTCCAGCAGGATCTTGTTGACCAGCTGAGTGACCAGCGGCGACCCGTAGACCGGGTCGTTGATCAACGGACGCTTGGGAGCGGGGCCCTTGCGCGGCATATCAGCTCTTCTCCTTCTTGGCGCCGTAACGGCTGCGGGCCTGCTTGCGGTTCTTCACACCCTGGGTGTCCAGCGAGCCACGGATGATCTTGTAGCGGACACCGGGGAGGTCCTTCACACGACCGCCACGAACGAGCACCATCGAGTGCTCCTGGAGGTTGTGGCCTTCGCCGGGGATGTAAGCCGTGACCTCGACCGCGCTGGTCAGGCGAACACGCGCGACCTTACGGAGCGCGGAGTTCGGCTTCTTCGGGGTCGTGGTGTACACGCGGGTGCACACGCCACGACGCTGCGGGCTCCCCTTGAGGGCCGCGGTCTTGGTCTTGGCGACCTTGTCACGGCGACCCTTGCGGACCAGCTGGTTGATGGTTGGCATAGACCGGCTTTCCTTGTTGTCTAACGCGGTGTTTGGACTTCGTGTCTGTCTTCAATTGGCGGGGCGTGCACGTCGGCCCCGACGCGGTCACGCAGGCCCTCGGCCTCCGGTTCCGACGCTCGTACCGCCGTTCATCGAGCATTCACTCGCACGTCCAACCACGTTTCTCGCGTCCCGAGGTCGGGCGTGTCGCGCGCGGGACGGAACCCTTATTCCGGGCATGCCGGGATGGTCGGCCGCTTTCGCTGGCCTACGTCCTACACACGAACTTGCCCGCATGCTGTCGGGCACAGCGATCCACGATACTCGCGGCCTTCGTGCAGGGTCAAAGTGGGGTCGGGATGGGTACCGTTCTACCTGGCCAGATTCAAGGTCAGCTCCAGCAATTGCTTCGCCGCGACGCACGGATCGGGATGCGAAGAACCCGGCCGGTAGTTGATCCACCAACCCACCACACCGCTGTCGGCGGCACTCGCGCTGATACCGCACGAGTGCGGGTCGTTGGGCCGCCGGGTCAGGAGCCCGCGACTGCTCTGCACCGTCACGCTCTCCGAGAGGTACCCCAGCTTGTCGTTGGTGATCTTCTCGTTGTTCAGCGTGCCGAGCTCGTACCAGTTCAGCGTCACCATGGCCATTCCGCCGGGCGCGTCGTCGATGTCCCACATGCACACCGCGCCGAGGAAAGAACCTCGAACGATCTTGGCGTCGCCGACGATCTCACCGATCTTGTCGGGATCGACGACCTCGCACTCGCGCAGCAACTTGTCGAAATTGGTGTTCGCAGGCTCGCTGGCCCCGACGGGCTCGGGCACGCCGGGGATCGTCTGCCCGCAGCCCGCCGCGGCGACGACCGTCACGGCCAACGCCGCGGTCACGCCCGCGACGCGGCGTCGCCACCCGGCCATCACCCCAGCCTCTGCAGTGTCAGGTCGGCCAATTTCCGCATCCGGTCGCACGGGTTGCCGCTCACCTCGGAGAAGTTCCCGGTGAATGTCGACCACTCGAAGAAATCGTCGTCCAGTTGCACGGCGAGGTCACACACTCGCCCGCTCGGGTCCAATGCCTGGAATCCACGCCTGCCGCCCACCTCGATTACCTCCGGTCCACGCCCCTGCAGCGAAACCCACGCCCGCTCGCGGTCGATGGGGCTGCCGCGATACGACGCGAACGTCACGCTGGGCGAGCTGGCGCCCGCCGACTGCCAATTGCAGCCGACAGCATTTCGGTACACCTGCGATATCCGACCGAGCCCCCCGATGTCACGCACCTCGTCGTCGGTGACGTGACCGCATTCGCCGACGAACGGCCCCAGCGCCGCGACCTTCGGCGGTGGGCGCAGCGGCGCGTGATCGGAATCCTCCCCGTCCCCACCCCCGCATGCAGTCAGCAGCATCGAAGCGATCGCCATCGCCGAAACGCGAACCTTCCAGGAAGGAATCACGACACCTCTTCCGACAGCGAAACCCTGAGAACGGCCACCGATGCCCGGGTGCCCGCGCGACAGTGATCCAGCCGGACCACACTTCGTGAACACACCATGGTGACGACTCTACCGAGGGGCCGTCACGAAGGCATGGCGCCGACGGCGAGTGCCGAACGCAGCCGCGTTCGACCGAATCCACCGGACAGTCGCCGTCGCTCGACAGGGCTCGCCGGTCCTAGAGGTTGCCTCGGGCGTGTTGTTCGCGCTCGATCGCCTGGAACAGGGCCTTGAAGTTGCCCTTGCCGAAGCCGAGAGAGCCGTGCCGCTCGATCACTTCGAAGAAGACGGTGGGGCGGTCGGCCAAGGGCTTGGTGAAGATCTGCAACAAGTAGCCGTCCTCGTCGCGGTCGACCAGGATGCCCCGGCGCTGCAACTCCGCCACCGGCACCCGCACCCGGCCGATGCGCGCACGCAATTCCGGGTCCTCGTAGTAGGTGTCCGGGGTGTCGAGGAATTCCACGCCCTCGCGGCGCAGGTTGTCGACGCAGGTCAGGATGTCGCTGGTGGCCAGGGCGATGTGCTGGACGCCGGGCCCGCGATAGAACTCCAGGTACTCGTCGATCTGGGAACGCTTCTTGCCGACGGCGGGCTCGTTGAGCGGGAACTTCACCCGGTGGTTGCCGTTGGCCACGACCTTGCTCATCAGCGCCGAGTACTCGGTGGCGATGTCGTCGCCGACGAACTCGGCCATGTTCGTGAAACCCATGACGCGGCGATAGAACTCGACCCAGCGGTCCATCATGCCGAGCTCCACATTGCCGACCACGTGATCGATCGCCTGGAACAGCCTGGTCGGTGCGCCCTCGCGCGGCTGGTATCCGGAGCCGCGGGCCACGAAGCCCGGGCGATACGGACCGTAGTAGTTGGAACGGTCGATGAGGGTGTGCCTGGTGTCGCCATAGGTGGCCAGCGCCGCGGTGCGGATCGTGCCGCAGTCGTCGGTCTCGTCGTGCGGCTCGACCAGGACGGTGGCGCCGTGGGTGCGCGCCCATTCGACGCAGCGGTCCACGTCGGGCACCTCGAGCGCGATATCGACAACGCCGTCGCCGTGCAGTTCGTGATGGGCGATCAGCGGGCTGTCCGGAGCCACCGCGCCGGTGACGACGAAGCGGGCGGCGCCGCTGCGCAGCACGAACGCCTTGTGGTCGCGGTTGCCGGTCTCGGGTCCGGAGTACGCCTCCAATCGCATCCCGAAGGCCGACTGCAGGAAGTGCGCGGTCTGCGTCGCGTTGCCGACGACCCAGACCAGGGCGTCCCAGCCGATCACGGGAAACGGGTCGACGCTGTCGTCATGGTCGACGAGTCCGACGAGTCCACGCAGTTCACCGTCGGTCGGCAGGTGCTCGATGGTCATACGTCAAGCAAATCTCCGCCGCCGACCGGTAGGCAACTGCCCCGATTTTCTGTAGACACAGTGGCGGATTCGGCTAGCAGACCGCGCGCGATGCTGGACAATTTGAATAGTACGAAGTGGACAGCCACACTGCCACGCCGCGCCCCGACAGGAGTCCGCCATGTCACGCATCCCGGCGAAGCTGGACGAACTCGACCTCGCCATCCTGACCGCGATGCACGAGCATCAGAAGGCGGGAATCCTGGAGCTGTCCCGGCGCACCCGAGTGGCGCGAGCCACCGTGCAGTCACGCATCGGGCGCATGGAGGAGGCGGGCGTGATCGCCTCCTACGATCCGCAGATCGACGTCACCGCAGCGGGTTTCGACGTGCAGGCCTTCGTCACGCTGGAGATCGCCCAGGGCGCGCTCGACACGGTGGCCGCCGAACTCGACGCCATCCCCGGCGTGCTCGAGGCGTACGCGACAACCGGTTCGGGTGATGTGCTGTGCCGCATCGGCGCCGACTCGCACGCCGGGCTGCAATCGGTACTGCTCAGCATCGACCGGACCGGTTCGGTGGTCCGCTCGCACAGCGTCATCGTGCTGTCCACGGTGGTGCCGCGCCGGACACTGCCGCTGCTGCGCACGCTGACGCCGACCGGGAGCAGCAAGGCTCCCGCGTACCGGGAGTCGCCCGAGCGCTGACGCGCCGTATCACACCCGCAGATCCGCGCCGACCTCGAGAATCTCCACGCTCGGCCGCTTGTCGCCTTCCAGAAAAGCAAGCAGCGCAAGGGCTTCCGCCTCCACCTCGGCGCACTCGGCGGCCGACCAGGCGCGGCTCGGGCTGATCCGCAGCCGCGCGACCCCGGCCTGCGGGAAGATCTTGTACAACCCCGCGACGAAACCGTCGAGCAGCACCGGAGACACCGCCGTCGCGTACGTGCGCAGGGTCGGATTCGCACCATCCGGCACGATCCGGCTCCGATCCTGGTGCGAGAGCACGGCGTTGTCGTACCAGCCGAGCAGCCGGACCGGTGCGGGCCTATCCGGGTCGGCCAGTTCGGCGTCGGCGAGGTCGTACAGGGTGCGGCCGCGCTCGTCGGTGTAGGTGCGCAGCCGGTCGCCGAGTGCGTCGACGGCCTTCTTCAAGCCGGTCAGCTTGGACCAGGTCTGCATGTCCATGGTCGTGGCCGGGCCGAACGCACGCAGGTAGCGGACGAGCAGCTCCGCGAGCGGGTAGGCCGGGTCGAGCGGCGCGCCCAGCCACGGCTCGACCCGCGACCACACCGGACGGCTGCTGTCCTTCCACTTCCCGCGCGGTGGCGTCTGCAGCACCGGCAGTTGATACAGCCAGGTCTGCACCACCGCGCCGGGATCGCGGTCCGGCCACAAATCCGCGGCGCGGGCCCGGAGTTCGGCGGCGGGCGTCGGCTCGTCGCCGAGCGCCTCCTCGCCGCGGGCCCGCACCTCGTCCGGGTCGAGGCCGACCATCGCGCCGTAGTTGAAGCCCTTGCGGAACGGGATCTTCTCCAGCTCCGGCTGGATGTGCGGTGCGATGCGCAGCGCGTCGGGCGGGGTGACCAGATGAATGGTCCCGCGCATCAACGTGATTCGGACCAGCGATCGGTCCTCCAGCCCCGCCGAGACCGCCTCGGGGTCGAAATCCGCGAGGCGGCTCCACAATCCGACGAACGGCGGCGGCACGTCCTGCGCCTGGAGGCCGACGAGGTGATCGCACATCTGCGGCACGGTCAGCGACGAGCGCTCCAGTAGGTGCTGGCGCTGCAACAGGGTCCGGTTCAACACCCGGTGGGAAAGTGTCATCAGGCGAACAGCGACAGCCGCGCTCAGCGCACGGTGACGACGACCTTTCCGGTGGCGGTGCGGTTGTCCAGCGAGGCGACGGCTTCGGCGGCCCGGTCCAGCGGGTAGAGCACCGGCTGCGGCGGCGCGATCTTGCCGGAGGCCAGCAGCGGCTCCACCTCGGCCCACTGTTCGGCCAGGTAGCCCGGGTGGGTCATGACCCACTCGCCCCACGCCGCGCCGGTTACCTCGACGTTCTTGAGCAACAGGCGATTCACCTTCACGGTCGGGATCTCGCCGGCGGTGAAGCCGACCACCAGCAACCGACCGGCCGAGGCCAGCGAGCGGATGCTGTCGGTGAAGCGGTCGCCGCCCACCGGGTCCAGCACGATGTCGACGCCGCGGCCGCCGGTCAGCTCCTTCACCGCGGCCAGCCAGCCGTCGGTGAGCACCACGTCGGTGGCCCCGTTGGCCTTGGCCACCTCGGCCTTCTCCGGCGTGCTCACCACTGCGATGACCCGGCCCGCGCCCAGCGCCGCCGCCATGCGCAGCGTCGAGGTGCCGATGCCGCCCGCGGCGCCGTGCACCAGCACTGTCTCGCCTTCGGCCAGCCTGCCGCGGTTGCGCAGGCAGAAGTGCACCGTCAGATCGTTGAACAGGATGCCTGCGCCCGCCTCGAGCGAGATGTTGTCCGGCAGTTCGAACACCATCTGTGCGGGCGCCACCGCGACCTCGGCCATGGCGTTGCCGAGCAAGGTCAGCGCGACCACCCGATCACCAGCCTCGACGTGCGCGCCGGCGGGCGCCTCGCGCACCACGCCCGCGACCTCGCCGCCCACCACGAACGGCAGCTGCGGCTTCATCTGGTAGAGCCCGCGGGTCATCAGCACGTCGGGAAAGGCCACGCCCGCCGCATGCACGTCGATGACCACGCCGCCCGGATACGACGCGGGCTCGGGGATCTCGACGATCTCGACCGCTTCGGGTCCCTCCAGCTTGCTGACCTGGGCTGCGCGCATGTGCCGACCTCTCTGTCCGATTCGACGACATCGGTCGTCGTCGATGACACCGTGACCAACATAACGCTATGCTGGCCGCGACTTTCAGGTCGGGGAGAAGGGGGTTTTCCATGGTCGACGGTGCGCAGCCCGCGACGCAGCTGCAAGTGAATCCGCAAGCGCTGCAGACGTTCGCGAACAATCTCGGCGGGGAGGCCGGACTGATCCGCGGACTGAATATCGGCAACGGGTTCAATCCGGCCGTCTCGGCGCTGCAGGGCACCACGTTCGGCAACTCGGCGGGCCGCGCCACCGACCTGACCGATCAGTGCCTGAAGCGCATCGCCGACCGGATCGACAAGGTCGCCCAGAGCACCCGCACCGCGGCGGGCGCCTACGAGGTCGCCGAGGACGATTTCGCGGCCCGCCTCCGCACGATCACGCTCGAGCTGCCATGACGCTCACCATCGCGAACGTCGCCGCCTGGGAGCCCGCCCAGATCGGCACCGCGGGCGCGAACGCGCGCACGCTCTCCGAGCAGCTCGACGCGGCGGTGCGCAAGGGTTCCGACGACACCGCCAGGCTCGGCACCGACAAGGTGTGGTCCGGCGCCGCGGCCGACGCCGCCAACCAGCGGATGGACACCGAGAAGACCCGGGCGGGCGCGGTGAGCACCGCGCTGCTCGAACTCGCCACCGCCTTCGAGGCCGAAGTCGGCAACCTCACCGAAGCCAAATCCAACCTGCTGCGGCTGCGCGACCAGGCGGCGAGCGCCGGTCCCGTCCCGGCCGCGGGCATGGGACTGATCACCGGCTTCACGGTGAACGACAACGGCACCGTCGACGCCACCGCCCGCACCGACGAACTGCTCCGCGACCTCACCGGCCAAGCCGCCGACGACCTGCGCATCCGCATCCGCGCCGACGCCGCCAACTGGGAAACCCAGATCACCACGGCCCTGCAGACCGCCGAGACCGTGGCCGCCGAGGCGCAACGCAAGGTCGACGCCGCCGTCACCAAACTCCAATCGGCCCTCGACGGACTTTCCGACACCAACCTCATCCCGCCGCCCTCGACCACCACCACACCGGCCGCCACCACCCCACCCGCGACGCAGGGCCCGAGCAAGCCGCAATACGTGATGTCGGGCGGGAACAGCAGTTACTCCGGTTCGTCGTCGGACTCGTCGTACTCCGGCAGCCCGTCCTCCTCGAACGCTCCGACGGGTCCGATGCCGACCGGCGACAAAGCGAAGTGGATCGAAGAGGCGATCGAGGCGCTGCGTGCCAAGGGATACGACATCAGCGACAGCGAGGCCGCGATCATCTCGATGATCATCGACAAGGAATCCGGCGGAAATCCGCACGCGATCAACCTCTGGGACAGCAACGCCGCGGCCGGAATCCCGTCGAAGGGCCTCATGCAAACCATCGACCCGACGTTCAATTCTTACAAGCTGCCCGGTCACGACGACATCTGGAACCCGGTCGACAACATCATCGCCGGAACGCGCTACGCCATCGAACGCTACGGATCCCTCAGCAACGTTCCAGGAATCGCGGCGATGAGCCGGGGAGAGGGATACGTCGGCTACTGATCACCAGCGGATTCGCGGCGCCGCCGATCCGGCGAGCCGCCCAGTCTCCAGGCGATTCCGGACACGGTGCGCCGGTTCGCATACCAATGAGTACAGGCGGCTCGACGCGAGGGTGTGACGTACGCCCCGTAAAGTCGTCTCACAACAGCACCGCAAGAAGACGCGGCACAACGTGCAGCGCGAGGAGCACCAGTGTCACTCGATCAGCCACTCGTCCCGCTGAGCCAGGAGGGCATGGGCTATGCCTCGGCGTGGCCAGTACGGGCTGGCGATGTGGATCCGTACGACCGATTGAGGTTCGACGCCGTCGCCAGATACCTGCAGGATATCGCCTGGGAACAGCTGCATCACACGTTCCTGCACCGGTCTGATCCGAGCTGGATAGTTCGCCGCACGGTCATCGACGTCATCCGCCCGATCGTCTGGCCCGACACCGTGCATCTGCTGCGCTGGTGTTCGAGCATGTCGACGCGCTGGACGAACATGCGGGTGCGGATCACCAGCGACAACGGCGGGCTGATCGAGACAGAGGGCTTCTGGATCAACATCAACGAGTCGACCAACCGGCCCACCAGGATCAGCGACGACGGCCTGTCCTACCTGGCCAAGACCGCGGCCGAGCACCGGCTGCGGTGGCGGCCGTACCTGACCGACTCGACGCCCCCGGAATCGGACACCGATCTGCCGTTTCCGGTGCGGGCCACCGACATCGACCAGTACAACCACGTGAACAACGCCTGTTACTGGCAGGCGGTGGAGCAGTTCCTGGTGGAGTACCCCAAGATCGTCGCGGGTCCGCACCGGGCGGTGATCGAATACGTCGCCCCGGTGCTCGCGCGCCAGCACATCAGCGTGCGCAGCCGCTACGAACCGGGTGACCGCAACGGACGCCCGGTGCTGCGGCTGTGGTTCGTCGTCGGCGGGACGACCACGACCGTCGTTCGGATCATGCCGCTGCCCGCCTGATCGGCCGGCCGGGATCGCACGGAACCCGACCGGCCCGGCGACTCAGCCGCGGGCGGCCTTGAGCAGGTCCTCGCGGGTGGTGAACTTGACGCGCGGACGGCCCGCGGCCTTGCCCGCCGTCTTCTCCGCCTGATCGATGGACTTCCAGCCCTCGCGATCGACGAGGTCGGCCTGCCGCTGCGCGATCAGCGCCTTCAGCGCACCCCGATCGCCTTGCGGCGCGGCGAGTTTGCCCGTGGTGAAGTCGGCGATGAGCTGCTCGACGGTCTCCTCGGAGTCGGTGCGGTTCGAGCCGATGACCCCGCGCGGCCCGCGCTTGATCCAGCCGCTGACGTACACGCCGGGCACCGGAACGCCGTCCGCACCGAGCACCCGGCCGTGCTCGTTGGGCACCACGGCGCGGCGCTCGTCGAACGGCAGGCCGGCGACCGGCTCGCCGCGGTAACCGATGGAGCGCAGCACCAGCGCGGCGTCCAGCCGGTCGGTGCGATCGGTCGCGCGCGCGACCAGCTGACCGCCCTCCTCGACCAGTTCGTTGTGCACGAACTCGATGCCCTCGACGTGGTCGGCGCCGGTGAGCGCGGTCGGCGAGGCCAAGTAGCGGAACACGATCCGCTTGTTGGCCGGGTCGCGACGACCCGCGGCGTACTCCTCGGCGAGGGTGTACTTCAGCTGGAGCGAGGGCTCCACGTCCGGGTCGTCCAGCAGCGCGCGAGAAGCCGGGTCGAGTTCGAGCTCGGCCTCGTCGACGATCACGTCGACACCCTTCAGGTGGGTGAGCGCGAGGAACTCCGGCGAGGTGTAGGCCGCCTGCAGCGGGCCGCGCCTGCCGAGCACCACGACCTCGCGGATGTTGCTGCGGCGCAAGGCGTCCAGCGCGTGATCGGCGATGTCGGTCTTGGCGAGTTCGTCGGGGCCGACGGTGAGCACCCGCGCCACGTCCAGTGCGACGTTGCCGTTGCCGACGATCACGGCCCGCTCGCCGGACAGGTCGAACTGCCGGTCGGCGTAATCGGGATGGCCGTTGTACCAGGCGACGAACTCGGTGGCCGAGTGGCTGCCTGGCAGCTCCTCGCCGGGAATGTTCATGTGACGGTCGCTGGCCGCGCCGACCGCGTAGATCACCGCGTGGTGGTGCCCGAGCAGCTCCTCGTGCGAGATGTGCGTGCCCACCTCGACGTTCAGGTAGTACTGCAGGGTCTCGCGGCGGAACGCGGACTCGAACATGCCCGAAACCGTCTTGGTCCCGGGATGATCGGGGGCGACGCCCGCGCGCACCAGACCCCACGGTGTCGGCAGCCGGTCGAACATCTCGACCTCGGCATCGCAGCGGCGCAACAGTTCGTCGGCCGCGTAGCAGGCCGCGGGCCCGGCGCCGACGATCGCCACGCGCAGCGTGCCGAGCTCTTTCGGCGGCCGCTGCGGCGTCACGATCGGGTCGAAGTTGGATTCGAGCGGATGCCGTTCGAAGTAGGCGGCGTTGATGTCGCGGAATCGCGCGAGCGAGGCCGTCAGATCGTCCTCGGGGAAGATGGCGTCCACCGGGCACGCGTCCACACAGGCACCGCAGTCGATACAGGTGTCCGGGTCGATGTAGAGCATTTCGGTCGTCGCGAACTCCGGCTGGTCCGGCGTGGGACGAATGCAGTCGACCGGGCACTCGGAGACGCAGCTGGCGTCGTTGCAACAACGCTGCGTGATTACGTAGGCCATAGTGTGCAGATCCTCGAAAATGTACGTGGGCTGGTGCCACCCTGGTGTTTGAGGTGGGCCGCGGTGTCACAGAGAGCGGATAGCGGAATGTGACGCCGCTTTCAGTGTGCCTCGAGAGTGGTGTACGCCTCTCCCCGGACTGCCTTCGTGCCTATCACACCCGCGTGACGGGCGGAGGCTTACGGTATTGCCATGGTGCGGACCCTCATCCTGATGCGGCACGGCAAGTCCAGTTATCCGGACGGTGTCGGCGATCACGAGCGCCCGCTCGCCCCGCGCGGGCTGCGGGAGGCCGGGCTGGCGGGCGAATGGCTGCGCACGACCCAGCCGCCGATCGATGCGGTGCGCTGCTCGACCGCGGTGCGGACCCGGGAAACCCTGGCCGCCACGGGCGTCACGGCGCCGGTCGTCTACGAGCGCGGCATCTACGAGGCCTCGCCGCGGACGCTCATCGAACTGATCCAGCTCAGCGACGACGACGTCGAGACCCTGCTGATGATCGGTCACGCACCCGGAATGCCGTGGACCGCATGGGAACTGGCGGCCAATCGCACGTCGAACCAAGCCGTCGAGCTGAGCAGGAAGTTCCCCACGTCGGCGATGGCGGTGCTCGAATTCGACCGTCCGTGGGCCGATATCGACCCGGGAACCGGCGAACTCGTGCGCTTCCACATCCCCCGCTGAGGCGGGTCGCGCGCACCGAGCAGCTCGGCTCAGCGCAGCAGTTTGCCGCCCACCACAACGCCGACGCCGAGCAGGATCAGCAGCAGAAACGCGACGAATCCGTTTGTCAGCCACCAGACCACGCCGAGCGCGACGACGAACGGCGCCACCGCGATCGCGGTGATCACGGGACTCTCTTTGACCGTGGCCCAGGCCGATCGGGCCCGGACACGGTCGATTTCCTTGGGCATGCCACCAGGGTAGGCCCGTTTCCGCCCGACGGCCCGGGACCTGCGATATCGGCGCACGTGTCGGTGCGCGGTGGGATGCTGACCCGATGGATTGGAAAATCGAACTCGTCGCCATCCCGGTCACCGATGTCGATCGGGCCAAGGATTTCTACACCCGCATCGGCTTCAACGCCGACCACGACCATTCGCCCAGCGAGGACATCCGCTTCGTGCAGCTGACGCCGCCGGGCTCGGGATGTTCGATCTGTATCGGGCGGGGCATCACCGAGGCGGCCCCCGGCAGCGTCGAGGGCATGCAGATGGTGGTCTCCAGCGCCGAGAAGGCCTACCAGCAGCTGATCGAGGCGGGCGTGGACGCCACCCCGGTCAAGGACATGGGCTGGGGGCTGTTCACCTTCTTCAGCGATCCCGACGGCAACAAGTGGGCCGTTCAGGAATTGCCGAAGTACAACTGATCCCCCTCGCCCCGCGCGTTGGACCTTCGCATCGAGTGACGAGCGCCTCCCGCTGTTGGCACAATCGGACTTGCTTGGAGTGCACTCCAGGTGACTAGCGTCGTCCGTGTTCGACGAGAGGGGCGAGTTCCGTGAACGAGCGTCAGCTGGGCGGAGTCGTGACCGCAACGGCCCGTCACAACGGTGACAGCGAACGGGAGCGGCCGAGGTACTCGATCGGCGAGGCCGCGGAGCGATCGGGCCTGAGCCGCGACACGCTGCGCTGGTACGAGCGGATCGGGCTGATGAATTACATCGGCCGCGACCACGCAGGCAAGCGCCGGTTCAGCGACCGGGATCTGGAATGGCTCGAGCTGATCGGCAGGCTTCGCACCACCGGCATGTCGGTCGCCGACATGCTCCGCTACGCGGAACTGGTGCGCGCCGGTGCGTCCACCTTCCCGGAGCGGCTCGCGATGTTCCGCGATACCCGCGCCGAGGTACTCGCCAAGATCGCCGAACTGCAGCAGACCGTCGCCGTGCTGGATCACAAGATCGCCTTCTACGAAGGCAAATCCACCGCGATCCGGCCGGCCGCGCTCACCACGCACGACAGCGAAGGGATCAAGGCATGACCACCACCGATACGCTCCCCACCAGCACGCTGGGCGCCGACGGCATCCGGGTCGGAACGCAGGGCCTGGGTTGCATGGGCATGAGCGAGTTCTACGGCCAGTCCGATCTCACCGAGTCGCGGGCAACCCTGGACCGGGCGCTGGAACTCGGCGTCACCCTGTTCGACACGGCCGACGTCTACGGCTCGGGCCACAACGAGGAATTGCTCTCCGATTTCGTGCGGGCCAACCGTGATCGGGTGGTGCTTGCCACCAAGTTCGGCATCGTCCGCAAGGCCGACGACCCCACCTACCGCGGCATCGACAACTCCCCCGAATACATCCGCGCCTCGGTGGACGCCAGTCTGCGCAGGCTGGGCATCGACGTCATCGACCTCTACTACATGCACCGCCGCGATGTGCGGGTGCCGATCGAGGAAACGGTCGGCGTCATGGCCGAACTCGTCGCGGCGGGCAAGGTGCGGGCGCTCGGGCTCTCCGAGGTGACCGGCGCGGAGCTGCGCGCGGCGCACGCGGTGCATCCGATCGCCGCGGTGCAGTCGGAGTGGTCGCTGTTCTCCAGGGACGTGGAGAACACCGCGGTCCCCGCCGCCGCCGGACTCGGCGTCGCCTTCGTGCCGTATTCGCCGCTCGGCCGCGGCTTCCTGACCGGATCGTTCGCGGCGGCGGGAGAGCTGGCCGACGCGAACGACTTCCGCAAGGCGATGCCGCGCTTCACCGGCGACAACGCGGCCCGCAACGTCGAACTGCTCGCCCCGGTGCGCGCCATCGCCGAGGCCCGCGGCGTGACGCCCGCGCAGATCGCGCTGGCCTGGGTGCACAGCAGGGCGGCCGCGCACGGGCTGCCGGTGGTTCCGATTCCTGGCACCCGCAGCCGCAAGCGGCTGGCCGAGAACGTGGCCGCCGCAACGCTCACGCTGTCCGCCGACGAGCTCGCGACGCTCGAGCCGATCGCGGCGCAGGTGGCCGGAAGCCGGTATGCGGACATGACTTTCACCTCCGCCGGGCGGGAGTGAGTCGCACGCCCCGTGTCGCCCGGCCCGAGATCCGGGCCGGGCGACAACTCGTTCCGAGCGATGCACAGGCTGACGGGCGAGAGCCCCGCCTCACATAGGGTGACATGTCAACCAATTGCGACTAAGATCCGTTCTCATGAACCTCGAGAATCGGGTGTGGGTCGACAAGCAGACACCCGTCGCCTACCGCGCCCTGCTCGCCACGGCGAAAGAGGTCAGGTCCGCGGCCGAGGCGGCCGGGCTCGACCGCAGGCTCGTCGAGCTGGTCAATCTCCGGGTTTCCCAGCTGAACGGCTGCTCGCACTGCCTGGACGTGCACTACCGCGCCGCGCTGCGGGCGGGCGCCACCGAGCAGGAGATCGCGGTACTGCCCGCCTGGCGCCGGGGCGGGCCGTTCTCGCCGCGAGATCGGGCCGCACTCGCCCTCGCCGAGGTCACCGCCGTTTTGCCGGATGAGGCGACGCTCGAGCGTGAGTACGCTCTGGCACGAGAGCATTTGTCCGATGACCAGATGTCGGTAGTCGTCTGGGTCGCCACCACGATCGGCGCGTTCAACCGCGTGTCGATCATGAGCAAGCACCCGGTTCGGGCGCACAAGGAGGAGGCAGCCATGACCGAGCTCGCGGAGACCAAGGTCGCACGCAATGCCGAGCAGAACCGCTACGAGGTCTACTACGGCGGCGAACTGGCGGGCTTCACCGAATACATCGAGCGCGACAACGACACCGACTTCGTGCACACCGAGATCGACAAGGCCTTCGGCGGCAAGGGCCTGGGCACGGTGCTCGCCAAGGAGGCACTCGACGACGTGATCGCGCGCGGGCGCACCATCACCGCGCACTGCCCGTTCATCAAGGCCTTCGTCGACAAGCACCCGGAGTACGACCCGCACGTGGTCGGCAAGGGCATCCAGCGATGAACGCGCGCCACGTTTCGAGCGCGGGAGAGGCATGTCGGTGAGCGATCTCGATCCGCATCCCGCGGAATCGGTGTGCGAACCGGCGCCGGGCCCCGGCCCGGTCACCGAGCTCTACCCGGCGCGCGAGGTGCCGCTGGGCGGCGTGCGCGGCGTCTTCGTGGAACGGGTGCTGCCGCAACGGGATCTGCCGACGGTGGGCGCCTGGTGCTTCCTCGATCGCTTCGGCTCCCCCACGGTCACCAAGACCGGCGCGCCGCCGGATATCGACCCGCACCCGCACATCGGCCTTCAGACGGTGACCTGGCCGTTCGAGGGCCGCATCCGGCATCGGGATTCGGTGGGTTCGGATGTGGAGATCAACCCCGGTCAGCTGAACCTGATGACCTCCGGTCGCGGCATCGCGCATTCCGAATACGCCGATGCCGACGCCCCGGCGGGCCACGGCCTGCAACTGTGGATCGCACTGCCCGGCCATCGCGCCGCGGTCGACCCGCATTTCGAGCAGCATCGCGACCTGCCGGTCTACGAGGCCGACGGTGTGCGCGCCATCGTGCTGATCGGTTCGTTCGCGGGGCTGACCTCGCCCGCCATGGCCTACACCCCGATCGTCGGCGCCGATGTGCGGATCGATCCCGGCGCCGAGATCGCCATTCCGCTGAACCCGGCCTTCGAGCACGCGCTGCTGGTGATCGAGGGCGAGGTGACCGCCGCAGGCACCGAGGTGAAGCCGGGACCGCTGCTCTACCTCGGCTCCGACCGGGCGGAGCTGCGGCTGGCCAGCGGCACCGGGGCGCATTTCGCGCTGATCGGCGGCGAGCCGTTCGGCGAGGAGCTCGTGATGTGGTGGAACTTCGTGGGGCGCAGCCACGAAGAGATCGTCGCGGCTCGCGAGGATTGGGAGAACCGTCGTGTCGAGCGATTCGCCGACATCGCCGGTCACACGCCCGACCAGCGCATCCCCGCGCCGCCGTTGCCTCCGCTGCACCTGAAGCCGCGCAAGCGGCGCATCGGCATGGATCGTTCCTGAATCACGGTCCGGCCCGGGACTTTCCGTCGGCGCCGAAGAGGAATTCGACCCGGTTCGGCCCCCGCTCGATCGCGGGGGCCGCGGGCCCGGCTCAGGCGGACTTGGCGAGCAGGTCGTCCAACGCCCGGTAGCTGGCGTTGAGCCCTTCGGACATCCCTGCCTGCAGCATGCCGTCGCGCTCCCCCGGCGTGTGGAACTGGCTGACGGTGACGACCTTGGTGCGGCCGTCGCCGAGATCGACGAAGGTGGTGGCGTCGATGGCGACGTGGGCGGGCATGCCGTCCCATTCGAAGGACTGCACGATCCGCTCCTTCGGGGTGATCTCGCGGAACCTCCCTTCGAAACCGTGCGGGCCGCCCTCGGAGTGGTCGACGAAGCGGTAGTGGCCGCCCTTGCGGAACTCCCAGCGCTCCACGTCGAATCGATTGCCCTGGGCCCACCACTGGACCAGCAGTTCGATCCGGCTGTAGGCGTCCCACACCCGGTCCAGCGGGGCGTCGAAGATCCGCTCGATGTGGATCTCGCGGTCGACGGGGGTGGTGATATCGGCATCGCGGGTTGTCGTGCTCATGTGCCTGGCTCCGTTCGTTCGAGGAATTCACCGAGACGGTCCATCCGGGCTTCCACCATTCGCCGATAACCCTGCAGCCACGCCACTTCGCGGTCGAAAACGTTCTCGCCGAGTCGGCAGTATCTGACCCGGCCCCGCTTCTCCGTGACGATCATGCCCGCATCCTCCAGCAGCCGGATGTGCTTCTTGATGCCGGTGAGGGTCATCTCGAAACGCTCGGCCAGCTCGGTGACTGTCGCGGGCCCGCGACCGAGATGCTCGAGGATCCCACGCCGGGTGGGGTCCGCCAGCGCCCCGAACGAGGCGTCGAGGAAGTCATACTGAACCATCAGGTTCAGTATCGCGAGCCCACGCGACCCGAGTCAAGGCCCGCGCGGAAATTCTGGACAAGCCGGGTTCGGACGGCTAAAAATAGAACACGTTTCAGTCAAGTGCCTCGGCGGGAGTTCGGGATGGACAGCGCGACCATGGGGGATCTGGTGATGGCCGGATTCCAGAAGCTGGGCTTCATCCAATACGCCGGAATCGAGGGCGTCGAGTTCGACGCCGGGCGCAATGTCGTGTCCATCGCCCCGAACACCTCAACCACAACGGCGATCTGCACGCGGCCGTGCTCTTCGGCCTGGCCGAGACCGCCGCGATGGGCGCCGCCGTCTCGGGCATCGTCGACCTGATGGGCGAGACGTTCATCGTCGCCCGCAACGGCCGCATCGAATACCTGGCGCGAGCCAAGGGCACGGCGGGCCCCTTCCGCGCGACGTCGGAATTCGGCGCGGACACTGTCGAGCGCCTCCGCGCGGACATCGCGGGACGCGTCGCGGTGGAGCTCGAGGTGCCCGTGCAGATCGCGGACAGTTCGGGAAAGCCGGTTGCCGCGGCGGCATTCACCGCCGTGATCCGCCCGCGAAGGACGTAGGTCGAAGGCCCGGACACCCGCTGCCTACAGCGGTTTTCACCGTTCGCTGTCCAGTATCTCCATTTGCGCGGCCGCGTACCTCTCCCCGGCGACCTGGTCCGCGGGCACGGCCGCCTCGATGCTCGCCAAGTCGTCGGCGTCGAGCCGGATGTCGAGCGCACCGAGCGTTTCCGCCCAGCGCTGCGGGCGCCGCGCGCCGATGATCGGCACGATGTCCGAGCCCCTGGTGAGCACCCAGGCGATCGCCAGCTGCGCTACCGAGACGCCCTTGGCGGCGGCGATCTTCGCCAGTGCGTCGACCAAACGGAGATTGCGCGTGAGGTTCTCGCCCTGGAAGCGCGGGCTGTGTGCGCGGAAGTCGTCCGCGCCGAAGGTGCTGCGCGTGCGCACGGTATCGCTGAGCAGGCCGCGCGACAGCACACCGTATGCGGTGATGCCGATGCCGAGTTCCCTTGCGACGGGAAGAGTCTCGGCTTCGATGCCGCGCGAGACGAGCGAGTACTCGATCTGCAGGTCGGCTATCGGGTGCACCGCGGCGGCGCGGCGCAGTGTTTCCGCGCCGACCTCGGACAGGCCGATGTACCGGACGTAGCCCGCCTCCACCAGCTCGGCGATGGCGCCGACTGTGTCCTCGATCGGGACCGCCGGATCGAGCCGCGCGGGCCGGTAGACATCGACATAGTCGACACCGAGGCGCTGTAGCGTGTAGCCGAGGAAGTTGCGCAGCGCGACCGGGCGGTTGTCGATGCCGCCCCAGCTTCCGTCCGGCCCGCGCAGCGCACCGAACTTCACGCTGAGCCGGATGTCCTCGCGGGGACGGCCCGCGATGGCCCTGCCGATCAGCATCTCGTTGTGGCCCGCGCCGTAGAAGTCGCCGGTGTCGATGAGGTCGGCGCCGGAATCGAGGGCGGCGTGGACGGTGGCGATGGACTCGGCGTCGTCGGCCGCGCCGTACATGCCCGACATGCCCATGGCACCGAGCCCGAGGCGCCCGACCGTCGGTCCGGTGGCGCCGAGTGCGGTCTTCTCGATCATGGATTTCGTCATGTACCCACTCTGACCTGCGGGCGCAGGTTCGCGGCAGAGATCGCTCATCGGGGGATCGGCGATCCCTGGCCCGCGCGGGCGAAATCCGCGACAGTGGTGTGGTGGATCGTTCCGAACTGGCCGATTTCCTGCGCCGCCGCCGCGAACAGCTCACGCCCGCGGAGGTCGGCCTGCCACCGGGCGTGCGCCGTCGCACGCCGGGTCTGCGCCGCGACGAGGTGGCGTTGCTGGCCGGGATGTCCACCGACTACTACACCCGGCTGGAGCAGTCGCGGGGCCCGCGTCCGTCCACTCAGGTGCTGACCGCGCTGGCGCGGGCACTGCGATTCAGCAACGACGAGCGCGACCACCTCTTTCACCTGTGCGGACACCAGCCGCCCGGACCCCCGTTCGGCGACAAGCACGTCGGCCCCGGGCTGCTGCACATGCTCGCCAAGCTCGACGACATCCCAGCGGCGGTGGTCACCGACCTGGGCGAAGTGCTCGTCCAGAACCGGATGCACACGCTGCTCGTCGGCGATCGCGCGGACCGGAGCGGCCTGGACCGCTACTACGCCTGGAGCTGGTTCACCGACCCGTCCGCACGCGACCTCTTCCCGGAGGAGGATTGGGATCGCCTGAGCCGTCAGCACGTCGCGGATCTGCGCGCCACCGCCGCCCGCAGGGCCGGGGACGCCGATGTCACCGAGTTCATCGGGGCGCTGCGCGCCGCAAGCGCCGAATTCGAGCGACTGTGGACCGAACACGAAGTGGCGGTGCGGCTCTCGGACACCAAGCGCATCGCGCATCCGGTGGTCGGGCTGATCGACACCGTGTGCGAAACGCTGCTCACCCCGAACGCGGCCCAGCGGTTGCTGGTCTACCTGCCGCGGCCGGGGACCGAGGCCGCCGAGAAGATGGAGCTGTTGCGGGTCGTCGGGACGCAGGATCTCAGCCCCGCGCCCTCGACCGAGCGTGGAGTGTGAGTCAGGGCTGGCCGGTGAGGTAGGCCTGGGCCGCGTCGATGGCGGGCTGACCGCCGGCCTGGTAGAGCCCGGCGAACGCGCCGATGACGCCGCCGACGACGGTGGTGATCGGGACCGTGATGAAGTCGAGGACGAACAGCCCCAGCGGGAATCCGACCAGGAAGCCGATGCCCGCGCCGATGGCCGCGCCCGCGAGGATCTGCGGCATGGCCTTCTCGGCCTCGGCGAAGAAGCGTTCCTGCGAACTGATCTCGCGCACCGGGGTTTCCGACATCGCGGTGGGGGCGAGGGTCAGGCGCGCGCCCTCCTCGTCCACGGTCGGGGTGAGATCGATGCGGTGGCCCTCGATGTGCAGGGTCATCGGCAGGGCGGCGACGATGTTGCCGGTGCGGTCGGCGATGGTGACGATGCGATCGTCGTTGACCAAGCCGAAGCGGCCCTCCTCCAGCGTGGTCACCGTGGATCGGCGGTCCTCGGCGACGGCGACCCGGTAGTCGATCTCATGGAAGGCGCCGGTCAGATTCAGCGCCGCGGCGGCAGGCGCGGTCTGCGCGGGCGGCTCCGCGGGTTCGGCGTGCACGACGCCCGCGGTGAGTCCGGTGGCCGCCAGTGCCAGCAACGCCGTCGCGGTAATTCTGCTGATCCTCATCCTGTGCTTTCTGTCGCGCCCGTCCGGTTCGCCATGTCCGGTTTATCCGCCGACAACTTACCGGCCGCGGCGCGGATTCAGAAGAGCGTCAAGGCAATTGGGTGTGATCTAACAGCGACGGTTCAGTCGCGTAGCTCGGCGCCAAGGCGCTGGAGGTAGCCGGCGAAGCGGCGGCGGTCGTCGGCGGACCAGTCGGCGGTGAGCTCGGCGAAGACGGCGCGCTGCCAGTCGCGAGCGTCGGCGAGCAGGCGTTCGCCACTGACGGTGAGACGCAGCGCGGTGCGGCGGCGGTCGACCGCGGACTCGGAACGGGCGACGAAGCCCGCCGCGGTGGCGTCGCGCACCATGCGACTCGCGCCCGACTGGTCGAGGCCGAGTTGGTGGGCCACGGCGCTGACCGTCGGCTCGCCGCCCGCCTCGGTCGCCGTGGCCACCGCCTCGACGACCTGGAGGTGCTGCACGTTCCGCAACTCCTCGGGCAGGCGCGCGGAACTGCGGTTGATCCACCGCCGGGACCAGAAGCGAACCACCTGGAACAGCGCGGGTCCGCCGTCGACGGCGGGGTCCGGGGTGGCGGTCCTGTTCATGAGGTTCAGGGTAGTCGCCCGAGGGGATATGCATGCGAACCGCATGCAATGGGGGTGGCGTGTATACACGCCCGCCGCTTCCGAACTCTCGAGCGCATCAGCGCACGGTACGTGTGCCGGGCCGTCATCCAGCGGGCGCAAAGGGCGAACGAAACGCCCCGACCTCTCCCGAAGCTCGATCGCCTCAGCGCACGATACGGCCAGCCGGGCCATCATCCAGCGGGCGCAAAGGGCGAACGAAACGCCCCGACCTCTCCCGAAGCACGATCGCCTCAGCGCACGATACGGCCAGCCGGGCCATTGCCCGGCGGCGCGGAGGCGGACGAAATGCTCTGGCCGTTCCCGAACACTCGAGCGCCTCACCGCACGGCACGACGAGCCGGCCATCACCCGCCGGCACGAAGACGGACCTCGTTCACCAAGTGGAGCAGGGTGTCCAGTGTCGCGGGCGGGCCGGACAACCTGGCGAAGGCGAGGGTGTCGACGGGGCCGTCGAATTCGGCGGCGAAGGCATAGGTCATCGCGACGCGCACTCTTGGCTCGCCGTCGATGTCGACCCGGGATTCGGCGAACGAGGTCTCCGGATCGGTTGCGCGCCAGCGTGATTCCGCTCCGATGAGTTCCGCGCGGAAACCGGCCTGCTCGATATCGCCACAGGGCGCGAGACAGGAGTGCACGCCGATCCAGCCGCCTGCCTTGCTCCCACCCCGCGCGTCGGCGCACGTCCACACCACATCGGCCCGCAGGCGCTTGCTGCCACCGACGCACCCCCAGGTCTCGGGAACATCGAAATCGAACGGCATGCCGCGCAGACCACGCATCGGCACGAGCCGCGCACGCGGTCCGTAGGTCGGACCGACCACCGGGCCAGGCGCACCGTCGCGCACCAACCGCACCGCGGGCCGCCGCGGCACCTCCCTCGGCAACGCGGCGGGCATCCCCTGCGGCGGCGGCCCGATCACCGATGTCACAGGCCCCGCACCCGGCCTCTCCTCCTGCCGCTCCGCCTCCCACAACGCGGCCGCCCCCACGCAGAAAACCACGGACACAACCAAACTCACCAGCGCCCCCGCCGCTCTCCCGCGCACGACCCCCCGCCGCCCCACTCTCCACCCCAACGCATTGCCGCCCACGAACGCGCCCCCTTACGCACACTCAGCCGTCCGGGCCGCCCCGACACCGAACCAGCGCCAAGGCGTGCCACATCCTAACTGCGCCAACTCCTTTCGGTCGCAACATTCAAAATCCCAACGCGCTTCACGTCCTCGCAGAGCTTCCGCACGCCTCGCAGAGGTCACACCCACTGCGAAGCGTATGGACGGCCTGCGAGGTCTACCGGGTCCGTCGACATGCCCCGATTTGCCGCGGGTTCCAGGCGCACCGGAATGCGAACGGCCCCCGCTCCGGGAGGAGCGGGGGCCGAATGCCTATCGGTGACTGCCGATTACCGGTAGTCGCTGAAACCGTAGTCGTCCAGCGGGACTGCGGCGCCGGTGGTGGCGCCGAAGCTGTCCGGGCTGTAGTAGGTGTCGTCGTAGGACGGCACCGCGTACGCCGCGGCACGAGCCTCTTCGGTCGGCTGCACCTGGATGTTGCGGTAGCGGTTGATACCGGTACCGGCCGGGATCAGCTTGCCGATGATCACGTTTTCCTTGAGGCCGATGAGCTTGTCGGAGCGGCAGTTGATCGCCGCGTCCGTCAGGACTCGAGTGGTCTCCTGGAAGGACGCCGCCGACAGCCACGAGTCGGTGGCCAGCGACGCCTTGGTGATACCCATCAGCACCGGGCGGCCGGAGGCGGGCTCGCCGCCTTCGGAAACCACGCGACGGTTGGAGGACTCGAACTCGGAACGCTCGGTGAGCGAGCCGGGCAGGAACTCCGTGGCACCCGAATCGATGATCGTCACGCGACGCAGCATCTGGCGCACGATGACCTCGATGTGCTTGTCGTGGATCGACACACCCTGCGAGCGGTAGACCTCCTGGACCTCGTGGACCAGGTGGATCTGCACCTGACGGGGGCCCATCACGCGCAGCACCTCGTGCGGATCCGCCGCGCCTTCCAGCAGCTGCTGGCCGACCTCGACGTGGTCACCGTCCGAGAGCAGACGCTCGGTGCCGTCGTCGTGCTTGAACACGCGCAGACGCTGACGCTTCGAGAGCTTGTCGTAGACAACCTCTTCACCACCGTCGTCCGGGATGATGGTGATCTTGTAGAAGCGATCGTCGTCCTCGAGCCGCACGCGACCCGAGACCTCGGCGATCGGCGCCTTGCCCTTCGGCACACGAGCCTCGAAGAGCTCCTGAACACGCGGCAGACCACCGGTGATGTCGTCACCCGCGACACCACCCTGGTGGAAGGTACGCATGGTCAGCTGGGTACCGGGCTCACCGATGGACTGCGCGGCGACGATACCGACGGCCTCGCCGATGTCGACCAGCTTGCCGGTCGCCATGGAGCGGCCGTAGCAGGTCGCACACACGCCGGTGCCGGTGGTGCAGGTCAGCACGGAGCGGACCTTCACCTCGGTGATGCCCGCGTCGAGCAGCGCCTCGATGGCCGGGTCGCCGAGGTCGGCGCCCTTGCCCACCACCACGTTGCCGGACGCGTCGTGCGCGTCGGCGGCGAGCGTACGAGCGTACGCGGAGGTCTCCACGTGCGCGTCGCGGATGATGGTGCCGTCGAGCTGCTTCTCGGCGATCGGCACGACGATGCCGCGCTCGGTGCCACAGTCGTGCTCGCGCACGATGACGTCCTGCGAGACGTCCACCAGACGACGGGTCAGGTAGCCCGAGTCGGCGGTACGAAGCGCGGTGTCGGCCAGACCCTTACGAGCACCGTGGGTGTTGATGAAGTACTCCAGAACCGTCAGGCCCTCACGGAAGGAGGACTTGATCGGCCGCGGGATGAACTCACCCTTCGGGTTCGTCACCAGGCCCTTCATACCGGCGAGGGTACGGGTCTGGGTGAAGTTACCCGTGGCGCCCGAGTCGACGATCGTGATGATCGGGTTGTCGGCCGGGTAGTGCGCGCGCAGCGCCTTACCCACCTCTTCGGTCGCCTCCTGCCAGATCTTGACCAGGGCGTTGTTGCGCTCCTGGTGATCGAGCGCACCACGCTGGTACTTCTTCTCGATCTGATCCGACTGCGCCTCGTAGCGCTCCATGATCTCGGCCTTCTCCGGCGGAACGAGAACGTCCGACATGGAGACGGTGACACCCGAACGCGTGGCCCAGTAGAAGCCCGAGTCCTTGAGCTTGTCGACGGTCTGCGCGACCACGATCATCGGGTAGCGCTCGGCGAGATCGTTGATGATCGTCGCCTGCCGCTTCTTCGGCATCTGCTCGTTGATGTACGGGTAGTCCGCGGGCAGCAGCTCGTTGAACAGCACCCGGCCCAGCGTGGTCTCGGTGGTCCACGCGTCGCCGCGCTGCCAGCCCTCCGGGAACAGCTCCGCCTCGACCTCGCGCGGCGGACGCTGGGTGGTGAGCCGCACCTTGATCTGCGAGCGCACGGTCAGTTCGCCGCGGTCCACGGCCATCTGCGCCTCGGCGGGCGAGGAGTACACGCCGAACTCCGGCTCGTCCTTCGACGCGGGCCGGTACTCGCCCTTGGCGCCGTCGACCTGACGGGTCAGGTAGTACAGGCCGGTCACCATGTCAAGACGCGGCATGGCGAGCGGACGACCCGACGCGGGCGACAGGATGTTGTTCGAGGACAGCATCAGGATGCGTGCCTCGGCCTGCGCCTCCGCCGACAGCGGCAGGTGCACGGCCATCTGGTCACCGTCGAAGTCGGCGTTGAACGCCTCACAGACCAGCGGGTGCAGCTGGATGGCCTTGCCTTCCACCAGCTGCGGCTCGAAGGCCTGGATGCCGAGGCGGTGCAGGGTGGGCGCACGGTTGAGCAGCACGGGGTGTTCGGCGATGACCTCTTCGAGGACGTCCCACACCTGCGGCCGCTGCCGCTCCACCATCCGCTTGGCGGACTTGATGTTCTGCGCGTGGTTCAGGTCGACCAGGCGCTTCATCACGAACGGCTTGAACAGCTCCAGCGCCATCAGCTTCGGCAGACCGCACTGGTGCAGCTTCAGCTGCGGGCCGACGACGATGACCGAACGGCCCGAGTAGTCGACGCGCTTACCGAGCAGGTTCTGACGGAAGCGGCCCTGCTTGCCCTTGAGCAGATCGGACAGCGACTTGAGCGGACGGTTGCCCGGTCCGGTGACCGGACGGCCGCGGCGGCCGTTGTCGAACAGCGCGTCGACGGACTCCTGCAGCATCCGCTTCTCGTTGTTGACGATGATCTCGGGCGCGCCGAGGTCGATCAGTCGCTTGAGGCGGTTGTTGCGGTTGATCACGCGACGGTACAGGTCGTTCAGGTCGGAGGTGGCGAAGCGGCCACCGTCGAGCTGAACCATCGGGCGCAGCTCCGGCGGGATCACCGGAACGGCGTCGAGCACCATACCCATCGGCGAGTTGCCGTTGGTCTGGAAGGCCGCGACGACCTTGAGCCGCTTGAGCGCGCGCAGCTTCTTCTGGCCCTTACCGCTGCGAATGGTCTCGCGCAGGTTCTCGGCCTCGGCCTCGATGTCGAAGTTCTCCATCAGCTTCTGGATGGACTCCGCACCCATGGCGCCGGTGAAGTACTCGCCGTAGCGGTCGGTCAGCTCGCGGTAGAGCACCTCGTCCACGATGAGCTGCTTGGTGGCCAGCTTGGTGAAGGTGGTCCAGATCTCCTCGAGCCGGTCCAGCTCGCGCTGGGCACGGTCACGGAGCTGGCGCATCTCGCGCTCGCCGCCGTCCTTGACCTTGCGGCGCACGTCGGACTTGGCGCCCTCCGCCTCCAGCTCGGCCAGGTCGGCTTCCAGCTTCTGCGCGCGGGCCTCGAGGTCGGCGTCGCGCTGATCGGCGACGGCCTTCTTCTCGACCTCCATCTCGGCTTCGAGCGTGGAGAGCTCGTTGTGACGCAGCTCCTCGTCGACGCCGACGATGACGTACGCGGCGAAGTAGATGATCTTTTCCAGATCCTTCGGCGCGAGGTCGAGCAGGTAGCCGAGGCGCGACGGCACGCCCTTGAAGTACCAGATGTGGGTGACAGGCGCGGCCAGCTCGATGTGGCCCATCCGCTCACGGCGCACCTTGGCGCGGGTGACCTCGACGCCACAGCGCTCACAGATGATGCCCTTGAAGCGGACACGCTTGTACTTACCGCAGTAGCACTCCCAGTCCCGGGTGGGACCGAAGATCTTCTCGCAGAAGAGGCCGTCCTTCTCCGGCTTCAGCGTGCGGTAGTTGATGGTCTCCGGCTTCTTCACCTCACCGTAGGACCACTGGCGGATGTCTTCGGCGGTGGCAAGGCCGATCCGGAGTTCATCGAAGAAGTTGACGTCTAGCACGTAACTTCCTTTCCCCTGTGCGGGTCGAATTCGAGCAAAAGTTCACTAGTTGGTTGTTCGCGATGGGCGCGGACGTCGTCGGTAACCGAGTTCGTCCGCGCCCGAACGCCTAGTTCGCCAAATCGTCGACGGTGGCCGCTTCGTTCCTGGACAGGTTGATGCCCAGGTTCGCCGCGGCGCGCTCCAGGTCCTCGTCCTCGCCTTCGCGCAGCTCGATCGCGGCGCCGTCCGAAGACAGCACCTCGACGTTGAGGCACAGCGACTGGAGTTCCTTGAGGAGCACCTTGAACGACTCCGGAATGCCCGGCTCCGGAATGTTCTCGCCCTTCACGATCGCCTCGTAGACCTTCACGCGGCCCACGACGTCGTCGGACTTGATGGTGAGCAGTTCCTGCAGGGTGTATGCGGCACCGTAGGCCTGCATCGCCCAGCACTCCATCTCACCGAAGCGCTGACCACCGAACTGCGCCTTACCACCGAGCGGCTGCTGGGTGATCATCGAGTACGGGCCGGTCGAACGCGCGTGGATCTTGTCGTCGACCAGGTGGTGCAGCTTCAGGATGTACATGTAGCCCACCGCCACCGGGTACGGGAACGGCTCGCCGGAGCGGCCGTCGAACAGGGTGGCCTTGCCGTTGTCGTCGACCATGCGCTCGCCGTCGCGGTTCGGCAGGGTCGAGCTGAGCAGACCGGTCAGCTCCTCCTCGCGGGCGCCGTCGAACACCGGGGTGGCGATGTTCGAGTCGGCGGGCGCGCCGAACATCTCCTCCGGCAGGTTCGCCGCCCACTCGGGGTTGCCGTCGACCTGCCAACCGGCCTTGCCGATCCAGCCCAGGTGGGTTTCCAGGATCTGGCCGATGTTCATACGACGCGGCACACCGTGGGTGTTCAGGATGATGTCGACCGGGGTGCCGTCCGGCATGAACGGCATGTCCTCGGTCGGCAGGATCTTGCCGATGACACCCTTGTTGCCGTGGCGACCGGCGAGCTTGTCGCCGTCCTGGATCTTGCGCTTCTGCGCCACGTACACGCGGACCAGCTCGTTGACGCCCGGGGGCAGGTCGTCCTCGTCGTCGCGCGAGAACACGCGGATGCCGATGACCTTGCCGGACTCACCGTGCGGCACCTTCAGCGAGGTGTCGCGGACCTCGCGCGCCTTCTCACCGAAGATCGCGCGCAGCAGCCGCTCCTCCGGGGTCAGCTCGGTCTCACCCTTCGGGGTGACCTTGCCGACCAGGATGTCGCCGTCGCGGACCTCGGCGCCGATGCGCACGATGCCGCGCTCGTCCAGGTCGGCGAGCACCTCGTCGGAGACGTTCGGGATGTCCCTGGTGATCTCCTCGGCGCCCAGCTTGGTGTCGCGGGCGTCGATCTCGTGCTCTTCGATGTGGATCGAGGTGAGGACGTCCTCTTCCACGAGGCGCTGCGACAGGATGATCGCGTCCTCGTAGTTGTGGCCTTCCCACGGCATGATCGCCACGAGCAGGTTCTTGCCGAGGGCCATCTCACCGTTCTCGGTGCACGGACCGTCGGCCAGGACCTGGCCCTTCTCCACCCGCTGGCCCTCGTCCACGATCGGGCGCTGGTTGGAGCAGGTGCCCTGGTTGGAGCGAGCGAACTTCCGCATCCGGTAGGACTTGCGGGTGCCGTCGTCGGCCATGACCGTGACGTAGTCCGCGGAGACCTCCTCGACCACGCCGGCCTTCTCGTTCACCACGACATCGCCTGCATCGGTCGCGGCGCGCAGCTCCATGCCGGTGCCCACGATCGGGGCCTCGGAACGGATCAGCGGCACGGCCTGACGCTGCATGTTCGCGCCCATGAGGGCACGGTTGGCGTCGTCGTGCTCGAGGAACGGGATCATGGCGGTCGCGACCGACACCATCTGGCGCGGCGAGACGTCCATGTAGGTCACCTCGGTCGGGGCGACGAACTCCATCTCCTCGTTGCCGCGGCGCGCGAGCACCCGGTCCTCGAGGAAGTTGCCGTCGGCGTCGACCGGCGAGTTCGCCTGGGCGCGGACCTCGCGGTCCTCCTCGTCGGCGGTGAGGTACTTGACCTCGTCGGTGACCCGGCCCTCGATGACCTTGCGGTACGGCGTCTCGATGAAGCCGAACGGGTTGACCCGCGCGTACACCGACAGCGAGCCGATCAGGCCGATGTTCGGGCCTTCCGGGGTCTCGATCGGGCACATGCGGCCGTAGTGCGACGGGTGGACGTCTCGGACTTCCAGGCCAGCACGCTCACGAGACAGACCACCCGGGCCAAGCGCCGAGAGGCGGCGCTTGTGGGTCAGACCCGACAGCGGGTTGTTCTGGTCCATGAACTGCGACAGCTGGGAGGTTCCGAAGAACTCCTTGATCGCGGCGACGACCGGGCGGATGTTGATCAGGGTCTGCGGCGTGATGGCCTCGACGTCCTGAGTGGTCATGCGCTCGCGGACGACGCGCTCCATGCGGGAGAGACCGACCCGGATCTGGTTCTGGATCAGCTCGCCGACGGTGCGCAGGCGACGGTTGCCGAAGTGGTCGATGTCGTCGACCTCGACGGGCACCTCTTCGCCGCCGGGGGCGGTCATGACCTTGTCGCCGGAGTGCAGGCGCACCAGGTACTCGATGGTGCTGACGATGTCTTCCTTCGTCAGCACCGAACCGATGACCGGCTCGTTCAGGTGGATGCCCAGCTTCTTGTTGATCTTGTAGCGACCGACGCGAGCCAGGTCGTAGCGCTTCTCCTTGAAGAACAGGTTCTCCAGCAGGGTCTGCGCGGACTCCTTGGTCGGCGGCTCGCCCGGACGCAGCTTGCGGTAGATGTCCAGCAGCGCCTCGTCCTGACCGGCGGTGTTGTCCTTCTCGAGCGTGGACATCATGATCTCGGAGAAGCCGAAGCGCTCGACGATCTCCTCGGTGGTCCAGCCCAGCGCCTTCAGCAGCACGGTGACCGGCTGACGACGCTTGCGGTCGATGCGGACGCCGACGGTGTCGCGCTTGTCGACGTCGAACTCCAGCCACGCGCCGCGCGACGGGATGACGCGCACGCTGTGCAGGTCCTTCTCGGTGCCCTTGTCGATGCTGTGATCGAAGTAGACGCCCGGGGAGCGGACCAGCTGCGAAACGACGACACGCTCGGTGCCGTTGATGATGAACGTGCCCTTGTCGGTCATCATCGGGAAATCACCCATGAAGACCGTCTGGCTCTTGATCTCACCGGTGTTGTTGTTGATGAACTCGGCGGTGACGAACAGCGGCGCCGCGTACGTCATGTCCTTTTCTTTGCACTCATCGATCGAGGCCTTGACCTCTTCGAAGCGCGGGTCCGAGAAGGACAGGGACATGGAGCCGGAGAAGTCCTCGATCGGCGAAAGCTCCTCGAGCACCTCCTCGAGTCCGCCGGTGAGGCCGACGTCGCCGCGAGCGGCCGCACGCTCGCGCCATTCCGACGAACCGACCAACCAGGAGAACGATTCCGTTTGTAGATCGAGAAGACCCGGCACTTCCAAGGGTTCACGGATCTTCGCGAAGGAGACCCGCTTGGGGGCTCCAGGGATACCGGCAACTGCCTTGGTCTGGGTGGAGACTGCCAAGATGCGTCCTTCCAGCACCTCACGCGCGTCGCGTGGTGGTCCGCGACCGTCGCTTGCTTCTGCTACGAATTCCGCTGGTCACAACCCGAACGAAACCCGAACAGGCAACAACGGAAGTAACACCGGAAGGGCGAAACTTACGTGTGCGAATCGAGGTATGGACAGGAGGCAGCCAGCGCAAAGTCCAAACCTACACTCCTAGACACGGAGGTGTCAAAGTACCACCCGTGTGATCCTCCACGCCGCTGGCGCGCCGTGGGGCGGCACGCCGGGCGGCATGGGCAAGCGGCCCGCTTGCCGACCCCGTTCGGGCGATGCCCGGCGCCCGGATCGCTGGCTGCGTCGAGGGCCACGGGGCGGCTGAAACCACTTGTGACAGCTGCCGCTGTTGTGAATAGCGTGACGGGTCCGGCGAAGCTCGTCAAGTGCCCGGCCCGACCCGCCCCCACCGGGATACGGCGGCGCGGACCAAGATCACTGGTCGACGATGCCGCTGGCCAGCCAGCGACCGTCCACCTTCTGCATGCGCAACACCACCGGCCCGGCGACGCTCTGCTGGGCGACGCCGTCCTTGGTGGCGCTCACCACGAGATTCACCAGCAACTCCGCGCGATCCTCGGTGAGCATCGTCACGCCGATCGGGTCGGCCTTGGCATCGGCGCTGGTCTGCGCCTGCCGGATGGCGTCGACGGTGGTGGCGGCGAACTTGTCGAGATCGGTCAGCATGGCGCCGGTGACCACTTGGCGTACCGCGGCCTCGTAGCCGTCGATGGTCGCGATGTCGTACCCGTAGATGGTCCGCAGGGCGTGGTCGGCGGCGGCGCGCACCTCTTCGGTCGCGCTGGTGTCGACGAACGCCCGGTTCTCGTCGGGCACACCGGGCCGCAACGCGGCGACGACGGCGAATCCGGCGAGCAACACGGCTGCGACGATCGCAGCGGCGACCGGCGCCCAAGAACCGGCGGACGGTACGCGGCGAGCGGTCTTGCGGCGCGGGCGGCTCGCGCGTTCGTCGCCGGTCGGGATATCGCGCGGCGCGGTCGGACGCGCCGAGGTGACCTTGGGCCTGCGGGTGGGGCGCGCGGCGGGCTGTGCGGTGCGCCGTTTCGGGGTGACGCGGTTGACGGGGCGGCGGTTGTTCATCGCGGTCCCTCCTGCGCCGGGGCACCCTCGGTCGGCGCGGGAGCGGCGGGCGGCTGCGCGCCCGGCTGTCCGAGCCCGCCAGGACCGGGCCCCTCCAGCAGCACCGGCTGGGTCAGCGAGGCCACCTGCTCGGCCTTCCAGACGTCGCCGTCCTTGGTCATGTCCAGGCTCCACGTGTAGCGGTAATCGGAGACCGACTTGTCCGGCTTCGACTCCGTCACCTGCAGTACCACCAGTGCCGTCGCCTTGTCCCGCTCGCTGTTCAGCGAGGTCAGCGCGGCGCCGAGCACTTTGGACTTCATGCCGACGGCCGCCTGCGCGGCCATCTGCTCGGACTGCTGCTGGTTCTTCGTCGCCGACTCCAGGATCGGTCCGGTCATCGACGACCTGGCCAGCGCGAGCGAACCAGGCACGTCGTCGAGGTTCATCGAGGTCATATTGAGCGCGGCCTGGCGCGCGGCGTCCAGCGCGGAATCGCGGGCATCGGCGCGCGGGCCATCGGTGAAGAACGCCGCGCGGACCCAGCCCCCGCCGAACCACAGCGCGACGACCAGGGCGACGGCGAGCGCACCGAACGCCACCGCGCTGACCACGAACGGCAGACGGCCCGAACCGGCCCCTGTCGAGGACTCGGCGGCAGCCGGGCTCTCCGACTCGGGCTCGGCGGCCGCCGATTCCTTGGACAGGTCAAAGCTCACGACTGCACACCATAACGTCATCCTTCCTGGTCACCGCTTCGGCGTGACCCCCATCAGGGTGGCAAGCTGCACGGCGATCGGGTTCAGGTTCAGCTTCTCCGGGTCGACCTTCGGGTTCTCGTCCCAGGGCTGCACGATGCTCGGATCGGCCAACTCGGCCCGCTCGCCGCCCCGGACCGCGGTCGGGTTGCCGAACGGCACAAGGCATTTCGCGTCCTTGTTGAACGGGAACTCGTCACGAGTGTCGTCGAAGTCCGGGTCCTGCGCCTTCATCTGCTCGAGAATGCGCTGGGTGCCCTCGTAGCCGACGGTGCAGGCGGGCGGGTTGTTGGTCTCGAGCACCAGGCCGAAGTGGCTGGTGCCGTCGCCGGGCGCGGTCGCCGACGCGCCGAGCGACAGCTGCGGCAGCATCTGCAGCAGCGGCCGCAGCGCGTAGAACTTGGGCGAGATGCCCTGCAACAGCACGCGCAGGTTGGCCAGATCCTCGGTGAGCGCGCCGCCGCTCTCGTCGAGCAGGGCGCCGAGCTGCTCGCCCGCGTCGGTGCCGGTGCCGATCAGCCTGCGCACCGCGGGGTCGCTGGAGCGCAGCTGCGCGGTGAGCTTGTCCAGGCCGTCGCTGAACCTCCGGATCGCAGCCCCCTGCTCGGCCTGCGTCGTGAACACCACCCTGCCGTCGCGGATCAGCTGGATGGTCTGCGGCAGCGTCTCGTGGAACGTGATGGTGAACTCGTTGAGCGACTGCAGGAAGACCCGCAGGTCGTCACCCTTGCCGTCGAAGGCCTTGCCCAGCTCGGTGACGGTGGTGTTCAACGCCTCCAGGTCCACCGTCCTGGTGAAGTGGTCGACGCTGGAGATCAATTGCTCCACCGAGATCGGAAGCTGCGCGCCCTCGATCACCGAGCCGTCCTTCAGGTACGGGCCGAGGTCGCTGTCCGGCTGCAAGTCGACGTACTGCTCGCCGATGGCCGACCGATTCGCCACCACGGCCTTCGCCGAGGCCGGGATCCGCGGCGAGTCGGAGTCGATGACCAGCGTCATGCTGACGCCTTCGTCGGTCAGCGCCACGTCGCCGACCCGGCCGACCGGGACGCCCCGATAGGTCACCTCGGCTCCCGGGTAGATGCCGCCGGTCTGCTCCGCGTCGACGCGCACGTCGTACTGGCCGAACCCGAGCATGTGGTCGAGCCGGATGTACTTGGCGCCGACGAAGGCCACGCCGACCACAGCGATCACCACGAAGACGATCAGCTGGTTGCGAACGAGACGGGTCATCGCGGCTCACCCCCTCCTTCGGCGCCGCCGGGAGGCGTCACACCGAACTGGTCGAGCAGCGGCCCGAGCGGGTTCGGCACGGGCACGCCGGGTGCGGGCAGCACCGCCATGGTCGGCGGCAGCGGGAACAGCGACACCGTGGGCCAGCCGGGGCGCGGACCGTTGCCGTTGTAGTACGGGTTGGACGGGTCCACGTTCACCGGCGGACCGTACGGCGGCGGGATGTACACCGGATCCGGTTTGCCGACACCGAGATTGCTCAGCGTGACGCCGATCTGCTGGTCCACCGAGAGCCAGGTGTTGACCTGGCCGCCGAAGGTGCCCTCCAGCGAGGAGTCGGGGAACGGATAGGTCGGAATCAGCGGGAACGCGGTCACCAGGTCCGGCGCGGCGCGGCCGAGTTCCTGCAGCGTGGGCCGCAGCGAGTTGAGGTCGCGGATCAGGTCGTCCTTGGCGGTGTTCAGCACGTCGAAGCCGGCCTGACCCACCCGGTCCAGCTGGGTGAGCAGCGAAATCAGTTCGGGCCGTTGCTCTTCCAGGATCCTGATGCCCTCGGGCAATTCGTCGAGGATCTTGGCGATCTGCTCGGTCTGGCCGCTCACCCGGCTGCTGAGCGTGGCGAGCCCGTCGATGGCGCGCGTGATGTCGTCGACCTGCTCGTTCAGCCCGCCGATCAAGGTATTGGTCTGCTCCAGCAACGAGCGCACCCGGTCCTCGCGACCGCCCAGCGTCTTGTTCAGCTCCGTGACGATGGGCTTCAGTTGCGCGACACCGCCGCCTTGGAGCAGCAGCGATATGGCGCCGAGCACCTGTTCGATCTCGGTGGCGTGGCGGGTGTTCTCGATCGGGATCACCGCGCCGTCGGCCAGCTTCGCCGGATCCGGGTCCGCGGCGGGCCGGGAGAGCTCGATGAACTTCTCGCCGAGCAGATTCGACTGCCGTACCTCCGCCCTGGCGTTGGCGGGCAGGTCGACCGAGCCGTTGATCAGGGTGCGCACGCTGGCGGTCCAGCCGTCCTGCGCGAGCACGATGTCCTCGACCCGCCCCACCGGCACACCCTCGACCTTCACCGCGGACTGCGGCACCAGGTCGAGCACGTCGTCGAAGTGGATGTCGACGTGGATGGGATGCGGGCCGACATCGGCGCCGCCCGGCAGCGGCACGCTGTAGATGCCGTCGGCGGAGCACGAACTGATCAGCGCGACCGAGACGGCGAGCGCCGCCGCGGTCAGCCCGCGGACGATCGGCTTGGTCGTCGTCATCGCTCACCTCCCTGCTCCGACGGCGGCAACTGGTTCGACGGCGTGCCGGGCACGGTGCCAGGCACGGGGTCGCGCTGCAGGTTCTCACCGGAGAGGATGCCGAACGGCAGGATCAGCGTCGGGGTCTTCACCCCCGCGGTGATCTGGTCGGTGATCTCCTTGCAGTGGTCCAGCAGCGGGCGCATCTGACGGCCGAGCGCCTCGAAACGCGGGTCGCCCGGCATCAGCTTCGACAGGTCGAGCATCCTGCAGACCGTGCCGAACGGGTCCTGCAGATCGGTGAAGTTGGCCCGCATGTCGAGGGTTCCGGACTCGGCGTTGTGGATGTTGACCAGGTTGCTCAGCGCGAGGGGAATCACCGGAAGCGCGGCGGCGAGGTCGTCGCGCTGATCGGCCAGTGTCTTGGTCAGGGTGGTCAGCGCCTCGGCGTTCTCCGCGACCAGCGCGCGGTTGTCGTCGATGAACCGCGCGATGTCGCCGAGCGCGACCGAGAGCAGCTGCAGCGCCTCACCGAGGTTCTGCCGCTCACCGGCCAGAAATCCGGCGAGATCGGCCAGCTGCGTGTTGAATTCGCGCACCTGCTGATCGTTCTTCGCCAGCATGCTCACGAAGCTCTGCAGATGCTTGACGGTCTCGAAGATGTCGCCGCGCGCCTCGGACAGGTACCTGGCCGCGGCGGAGAGCTGGGTGATGCTGTTGGCCAGCGCCTCGCCGTTGCCCGCCAGATTGGCCGCCGAGGTGCGCACGAGCTCGTTCACCGCACCCTCTTTGTTGGCGCCGTCCGGGCCGAGGGCGTCACTGAGTTCGGCGATGCTCTTGTAGAGCTGATCGACCTCGACGGGGGTGACGGTGCGTTCCCGCGGAATCGTCGCGGTGCGACCCATCTTCGGGCCGCCGCGATAGACCGGGGTCAGCTGGATGTAGCGGTCCGAGACGACCGACGGGGTGATCTGCGCGGCCTGCGCGTCGACGGGCACGTCGTAGCCGCGGTCGACGGTCATCACGATCTTCACCTGGTCGCCCATCGGCTCCACCGATGCCACCCGGCCCACCGGCACGCCGAGGATGCGCACGTCGGAGCCCTCGTAGATGCCCACCGAGCGGTCGAAATAGGCGGTGATCCTGGTGGTGGTCAACCGGTCGAAGCCCCACCACAGCACCCACCCGGCGACCAGCGCGAGGACGACGCCGAGCGCGATGCCGATCTTGGTGCCCCGGCCCGATTCCCGGAACGCGGTGAGCGGATCGCTGCGCCAGCTCGCGGCCACGTCAGTTACCTCCCATGTTCCGTACCGGGTCCCGGTAGCCGGGGATCTCCGGCAGCGCAGGCGGCAGCAGGTTGACGATCACCGCGTCGAACCACCGGCCGGTGCCGAGCACGTTCGCGTACAGGCCGTAGAAGGGGGCCGCCAGCTCCAGCGTCTTGGAGATGTTCTGCTGGTTGGCGTTCAGCAGGTCGATCGCGGCGGCGAGGTTGGTCAGCGCCGGACCGATCTGCTCGGAGTTGTCGGCGACCAGCGCGCTCAGCTCGACCGACACCGACTTGGCGCCGACGAGCAGCTGGTGGATGGCCTGCTGACGGATGTTCAGCTCGGCGAGCAGCTGTCCGCCGGAGGCGAGCAGCCGTTCGAACTCGGCGTTGCGGTCGGCGAGCACCTCGGTGGTCTGCCGCGTCGCCTTGAACAGCCGCTTGAGTTCCTCGTCGCGCTTGGCCAGGGTCTCCGAGAGCCGCGCGACGCCGTCGATGGAGCCGCGGATCTCCGGCGGCGTTGTCTCGAACGCCTCGGCGAGCACCCGCATGCTGGTGGCCAGCTGGGCGGTGTCGATCTCCTCGATGTTCGCTGCCGCGTCCGAGAAGGCGTCCACCACGTCGTAGGGAGACACGGTGCGCGACAACGGAATCGGCTTGCTCGGATCGGCCGGGCGCGAACCTCGCGGATCCAGTGCCAGGTACTTCTGGCCGAGCAGCGTCTTGATCTGGATGGAGGCGGTGGTCTCGTTGCCGATCCAGGCGTCCTTGGTGCGGAATTCGACGAGCACCCGGTCGCCTTCCAGGCGGACGCCGGAGACCGAGCCCACCTTCACGCCCGCGATGCGAACCTCGTTGCCCTTCTTCAGGCCCGCGGCCTCGGAGAACTCGGCGCTGTACTTGGTGCCCGCGCCGATGATCGGCAGCCGGTCCAGGGAGAACGCCGACATCGTCACCAGCACCACCATGGCGAGGCCGAGCACGCCGAGGAAGACCGGGCTGCGCTTGCCGAGGAGGGTCCGATCGTCCATCAGCGGGCCTTCCCGTGGCAGCGCGGCGCGGCGTTGGTGTACAGCGGCTGGTTGATGGTCGGCAGGCTCGCGGGCAGGTTGAGCTGCGGCGCGTCCACCGCGCCAGGGCCGACCACGATGTCGATGCCGCACAGGTAGAACTGGAACCAGGAGCCGTAACTGCCCACCCGCCCGAGCTTTTCCATCTTCACCGGCAGCGTGGCCAGCGCCAGGTTCACCTCGTCGGAGCGTTCGTTCAGTGTCCCGGTGAGCTGGTTCAGGCCCGCGATCGTGCCCTGCAGGGAAGGCCGGGTGGGAACCAGCAGTTCCGAGGTCGCCGTGGCCAGGTTGCCCAGCGAGCTGATCGAGCGGCCGACGGTGTCGCGTTCGGCGGCCAGGCCGGAGACCAGCGCTTCGGTGTTGACGATGAGCTCGTCGAACTGGTCGTCGCGCTCGTTGATCGTCTCCAGCACGGCGGTCAGGTTCTCCACCAGCTCGCCGATCACCGCATCCTTGTCGGCGATCTTGTTGGTCAGGCTCGCGGTGCTGGCCACCAGGTCGTGGATGGTGCCCTGCTCCCCCTGGAAGACCTGGATGATCTCGTACGAGAGCTTGTTCACGTCCTCGGCGGTCAGCGTGCGGAACAGCGGACGGAAGCCGTCGAACAGCGTGGTCAGGTTCAGCGCGGGCCTGGTCCGGTCCAGCGGGATGGTGCCGCCCTCGTTGAGCTTGCGGCCCTGCTCGCCGGTGCCCTGCTCGAGCGCGATGTAGCGCTGGCCGACCAGGTTGCGGTACCGGATGGTCGCGGTGGTGGAGGCGGGCAGCCAATCGCGGTCGGTGAGTTCGAATTTCACCTCGGCCCACCGCTTGTCGACGATCGAGACGCCGGTGACCTTGCCGACTCGCACGCCGGCGATGCGCACCTCGTCACCCGGGTTGAGCGAGGTGACGTCGGTGAACCGCGCCTTGAACAGCGTGCCGCCGCCGGTGTAGTTGGCGATCGAAAGACCGAGCATCGTGGTGACGAACAACGTCACGATCACGAAGACGATCAGTTTGGTCAGCGGCCCGCCGAGGCCGCGCAGCTTTTCCTTCATCGCACGCTCACCTCGCTGCCTCGGAAGGCGGGCGCCCCGATCCTGGTCACCCAGCCCGGCACTTCTTCGGGTGCAACCCCCTGCGCCGCACCGTAGATCGCGCCGAGCGACTGCTGCTCGCTCGGCGAGCCCGCCAGCGTCGGCACCTGCGCCGCCGCGTACACGCCGAACTGCGGAATCGGCAGTTTGCCGCTCTCCTGGTCACCGGGGTAGCGGCTGGGCACCGCGTAGGAGCCGTCGTTGTTCGGGCCGCCGGTGTACTGGCCCGGGTCCATGTTCACCGGGTACTCGGGGAGGCACCAGGGGCCGCGGGTGTCGAGCCAGCGCGGTTCGTCCTGGTTGGGCAGGTACTTGCCGCGGGTGTTGGTCAGCTCGATCGTCACCCGGGAGCCCGGCCGGTCCGTGCCCATGCCGAAGAGCTGGTCGATGCGCGGCTTCATCTTCGCGAAGTTGGCCAGCGCGCAGGCGTAGCTCGGCGAGTACACCGCCAGCTGCTCCAGCGCGGGTCGCGAATCGGCGGCCACGTCGATGATGTTGTCGTGGTTGGCCAGAAAGAAGTCGGCCAGGCTCGACGAGGTCGGGGTCAGCGTGGCGTAGAGGGTGTCGATGTCCGAGCGCCGCTGCACGATGGTGGCGTTGGTAGTGCGCAGGTTGTTCAGCGCGTCGACCAGCTGCGGCGCCGCGTCGGAGTACACCGCGGCTGTCTCGGCGAAGCCGCGCAGACCCTCCTGCAGTTCCGGCAGCACGCCGTTGATGTCGCGGAAGATCGTGTCCAGCTTGTCCACGCTCTCACCCAGCGCAAAACCCTGACCCGACAGCGCCTGGGCGAGCGCGCCGAGGGTGGCGGCCAGATCCTGCGGCGGGATCGCCTGCAGCAGCGGAAGCAAGTCGTCGAGCAGTTTGCTGATCTCGATGGCGTTGCCGCTGACGTCCTGATACAGGGTGACGCCGTCGGTCAGGTGCTGCGGGCTGGCATCCTCGGGGATCACCAGATCCACGTAGCGCTCGCCGAACAACGTCTTCGGCACCAGCCGCGCGGTCGCGTTCACCGGGATCTGCTGGGCCTTGCCGGGATCGATGGCCAGGTCCAATGTCACCTTGCCACCTTCGGACCGGCTCGACCGCACCTCGCCGACCATCACCCCGCGCACCTTCACGTCCGCGTTCTTGGTCAGCGCGTTGCCCACGCTGTCGGTCACCAGGTTCACGTCGACGGTCCGGACGAACTGCTTGTTGTAGATCGCGACGGTCGTCCACAGGAACAGCCCGACGATCACGAAGAACGCGATCCCCAGCAGCCGCACCCGAGTCTTCTCCGTGGACCGCCACGCCTGAGTGCCACTACTCATGCCTCAGCCCCCGCCTCATCCGGCGACCCGCACCGTCGTGGTCGTTCCCCAGATCGCGAGGCTGAGGAAGAAGTCGAGGATGTTCACCAGCACGATGGCGGCGCGCACCGCGCGACCCACCGCGACGCCGACGCCCGCGGGTCCGCCGGTGGCGGTGAAGCCGTAGTAGCAGTGCACCAGGATGATCACGAACGCGAATATCAGCACCTTGAGGAACGAATAGAGCACGTCCTCCGGTGGCAGGAACAGGCTGAAATAGTGGTCGTAGGAACCGCTCGATTGGCCGTTGAACCAGATGCTGATCGAGCGCGACGCGAAGTAGGCGCCGAGCAGGCCGACGATGTAGAGCGGGATGACCGCGACGAATCCGGCGATCACCCTGGTGGTCACCAGGAACGGCACGCCGGGCACCGCCATCACCTCGAGCGCGTCGATCTCCTCGGAGATCCGCATGGCGCCCAATTGCGCGGTGAAGCCGCAGCCCACCGTCGCCGAGAGCGCCAATGCCGCCACCAGCGGGGCGATTTCGCGCGTGTTGATGTAGGCGGTGAGGAAGCCGGTGAGGACGGAGCTACCCAGCGCGTCGAGCGCCTTGAAGCCCTGCAGGCCGACGACCACGCCGACCGAGCCGGACATGAAGACGATGACGCCGATGGTCCCGCCGATCACCGCGAGCGCGCCGGAGCCGAAGGTCACCTCGGCGAGCAGCCGCATGACCTCCTTGCGGTAGTGCACCGCGGTGCGCGGAATCCACGCGATGGCCCGCGAGTAGAACGACATCTGCTCGCCGGCGCGGTCGATCACGTTCAGCGGCCCGCGCGCGATCCGACCCGCCCGGCGGGCCGACTTGGCGAGGACCGGGTTGCGGTAGGAGGTGGCCATCGGTCAGGCGCCCTTGGCCGGGACAACCTGCAGATAGACCAGTGTCAACACCAGATTGACGAAGAAGAGGACCAGGAATGTGATCACCACGGACTGGTTCACCGCGTCACCGACTCCTTTCGGCCCCCCTTTGGGATGCAGCCCCTTGTACGCGGCGATCACCCCGGCGAGCAGGCCGAAGATCGCCGCCTTGATCTCGCCGATCCACAGGTCGGGCAGTTGGGCCAGTGCGGAGAACGACGAGAGGTACGCGCCGGGTGTTCCGCCCTGCAGCAACACGTTGAAGAAATAGCCGCCCGCGATGCCGACGACCGACACCAGCCCGTTGAGCAGCACCGCGACCAGCGTCATGCCGAGCACCCTCGGCACCACCAGCCGCGCCACCGGGTCGACGCCGAGCACCTCCATCGCGTCGATCTCCTCGCGAATGGTGCGTGCGCCGAGATCGGCGGCCACCGCCGACCCGGCCGCGCCCGCGATGATCAGCGCGGTCACCACCGGCGCAGCCTGCTGCACGGTGGCGAGCACGCTGGTGGCGCCCGTGAACGACTCGGCGCCGAGCTGTTTGATCAGCGAACCGGTCTGCAGCGCGACGACCGCGCCGAACGGGATGGCCACCAGCGCGCTCGGCAAGATCGAAACGCTGGCGATGAACCAGGATTGCTCGATGAACTCCCGCCACTGGAACGGCCGGCGAAACATCTTGCGCATCACGTCGACGAACAACGCAAAGACGTTGCCCGCCTGGGCAAACGCCGACTCGACTGGAGTACGCATCCGCGCCAGGGTCGAGTTCACGGGGCGTATGTTACCCGTTGGTTGTGTTGTGGCGCACGGTTGTGTCGAACGAACCGCCCTCGTAGTTACCGACAGCAGGGGCGTTGTACGACATCACTTGTGTGTCGTCGTTCTCCGCCATCGATTCGCGGATCGCGACCTGGGCGGCGTGCGGCAGCGTGTGCATGATCTCGCGCACGCGCGCCCTGCGACGCGCGACCGCCTGACGCACCGGCATGCCCGGCTGCGCCTTCATCTGCGGGATGATGCCCTCGACCTCTTCGGCGCCACCGTGGTGATGGCCCGCGTCGACCATCGCCTGCTCGCGCGCCATCTGCGCCTCGTCCTTCTCCTCGGACATGCCGATCGGGCCGATCATGCGGCCGTTGAGGAACTGCTTGACCACCGGCTCCTCCGAGGTGAGCAGCACCTCGCGCGGACCGAACATGACCAGCTGGCGGCGGAACAGCATGCCGATGTTGTCGGGCACCGTGCGCGCCAGGTTGATGTTGTGGGTGACGATCAGGATCGTCGCGTCGATCTGGGCGTTGATGTCGATCAGCAGCTGCGACAGGTACGAGGTGCGGACCGGGTCCAGACCGGAGTCGGGCTCGTCGACCAGGATGATCTGCGGGTCCAGCACCAAGGCGCGAGCCAGACCGGCGCGCTTGCGCATACCGCCGGAGATCTCGCCGGGCAGCTTGCCCTCCGCACCGAGCAGACCGGTGAGCTCGAGCTTCTCCATGACGATCTTCTTGATCTCGGCCTCGCTCTTCTTCGTGTGCTCACGAAGCGGGAAGGCGACGTTGTCGAACAGGTTCATCGACCCGAAAAGCGCACCGTCCTGAAACAGCACACCGAACAGCTTGCGGATCTCGTAGAGCTCCTTGTTCGAACAGGTCGTGATGTCGGTGCCGTCGATGTAGATCGAACCGCGCTCGGGACGGAGCAGGCCGATCAGCGACTTGAGGAAGACGGATTTACCGGTACCCGACGGACCGAGTAGCGCGCTCACCTCGCCGGAGGGCAAGGTCAGGCTGACATCCTGCCAAATACGCTGCGAACCAAAAGACTTGGTTACACCCTCGGTCCTGACCTCGACGCCCACGCCAACCTCCACAATTTCTCAGCGAGCAGCCCACCGGCGAACCGCGCTCGGCTTCGCGGTGCGTCACGTCACAGTGGGTTCGGTCACTGTAACCCATGAGGGAGACGGGGCACACCCCAACCTGACTCCAGAGTAAGCCGAATGTGCTCGCGATTTTCGACAATCTCGCTCGAAAGTCCCCCGGAAAAAGCAAACGGGCGGCCCCCCGAAATGGGGAACCGCCCGCTCGAGTAATTCGTGGAATTACTTGACCGAAACCTTGGCGCCGGCCTCTTCCAGCTTCGCCTTGGCGGCCTCGGCGGCGTCCTTGGCGACCTTCTCCAGGATCGGCTTCGGGGCACCCTCGACCAGGTCCTTGGCTTCCTTCAGGCCCAGGCCGGAGACGATCTCGCGGACCACCTTGATGACCTGGATCTTCTTGTCGCCCGCACCCTCGAGGATGACGTCGAACTCGTCCTGCTCCTCGGCGGCCTCGGCCGGAGCGGCAGCACCGACGGCGGCGACGGCGACCGGAGCAGCAGCGGTGACCTCGAACTTCTCCTCGAACTTCTTGACGAAGTCCGACAGCTCGAGCAGGGTCATGTTGCCGAAGGTCTCGAGCAGTTCGTCAACGTTGGCCATTGTTGTTTTCCTTTCGGTAGTTGGTGTCCGTGGGGGGCGTGCTGCCCGCGCACAGGGGTATTACTCGGCAGCTCCGCCTTCGGCGCGCTTCTTCTCCTCCAGCGCGGCGGCCAGGCGGGCCACCTGCGAAGCGGGAGCGTTGAAGAGGCCGGCGGCCTTGGCCAGGTTGCCCTTGAGGGCGCCGGCCAGCTTGGCCAGCAGGACCTCACGGGTCTCCAGGTCGGCGATCTTCTCGACCTCGGCAACGGACAGCGCAGCGCCGTCCATGTAGCCGCCCTTGATGATGAGCGCCTTGTTGTCCTTGGCGAAGGTCTTGAGCGCCTTGGCCGCGTTGACCGGCTCACCCTGGATGAAGGTGATAGCGGTCGGTCCGACGAACAAGTCGTCCAGGCCCTCCACGCCCGCCTCGGCGGCAGCGCGCTTGACCAGGGTGTTCTTGGCGACGGAGTAGGTAGCCTCCGCGCCGAGCGCACGCCGCAGTTCGGTGAGCTTGCCGACCGACAGGCCACGGTATTCCGTGACAACGGTGGCCGTCGAGTTCCGGAACTGTTCCGCGATCTCCTCGACCGCGGTGACCTTCTCAGCCTTTGCCATACTTCGCCTCCTCTCTGGATGTCGGTTCGTGTACACGAACTACCGATCCGAGAGCCCGGCGACAAAACGAACGCCCCGGACGCAAGGCGTTCCGGGGCGCGAAAGGAAAGATCAACACGAGCCGCAAGGCTCGAATCGACTCCCAGCCTCGGTTCTTCCCTGCGTGGGCCGCCGGCAATGTCGCCGGACCTTCGACCGAACCCATGCGGGATCGGCGACCAACGGTCTTCGGTAGAACGGATTGGGTAGTGATCGAACTCGTCGATAACTGTCGTCCACAGTACCTGGCGCGTCGCCCATCTGCCAAAACGACCCCCGTTCCGGTGCGAATCGGAACCCTTCGGCGATCGAATCGTTGTGGCGCGCGTCACTTTTCACCCTCCGATGTGGCGGATATCGCGGCCAACAAGTGTTACCAACAGTGACAGATACCTGCTTAGCTGCTGAGCTATGGCAACCTCCATAGTCGATCCACCGGTGTTGTTGGAACGACGCAACCAGCGCTTTCTCGCCTTGGCCGTGATCTGCCTGGCCGAACTGCTGGTCGTCCTCGACAACACCATCGTCAACGTGGCCCTCCCCTCGATCGGTGTCGAGCTGGCCACCGGTGTCAGCGGCCTGCAATGGGTCGTCGACGCGTACACCCTGACCTTCGCCGGACTGTTGCTGGCCTTCGGCAACCTCGGCGACCGCTACGGCCGCCGCAAGGTGATGGCCATCGGCCTGATCGGCGTCGCGGTCATGTCCGTCGGTGGCGCACTGTCGGATTCGATGGGCGCGGTCATCACGGCCCGTGCGGCCATGGGCGTGTTCGCCGCGGCCGTCTTCCCCGCCACCCTCGCGCTGATCATCAACATCTTCACCGACCGCCGCGAGCGGGCGCTGGCCATCGCCGCGTGGACCGCCATGGCGGGCTTCGCGATCGCCATCGGCCCGATCTCCGGCGGCTGGCTGCTCGAGCACTTCAGCTGGCATTCGGTGTTCTGGATCAACGTGCCGGTGGCCCTCGCCGCGCTGATCGCCACCCTGCTGTGGGTGCCGGAATCGCGATCCGCCCACGTCGGCAAGCTGGACCTGCCCGGTATCGCGCTGTCCATCGCGGGCATCACGCTGCTCGTGTGGTCGATCATCGAGGCACCGCGCTACGGCTGGCTCTCGGTCACCACCTTGACCGCGGGCGCACTCGGCGTCGCGCTGCTCGCCGCATTCATCGCATGGGAATTGCGCACCGCGGCACCGATTCTGGATATGCGTTTGTTCCGCAATCGGCGTTTCTCGATGCCCGCCTTGTCGATCGCCATCGGCTATTTCTCGATGTTCGGCTTCCTGTTCCTGATCACCCAATATTTCCAAGGCGTGCGCGAGTACACGCCGCTCGAATTCGGTATCGCCTCATTACCGTTCGCGTTCTCGGTCGCCATCGGCGCGCCCGTCGCCACATTGCTCGCGCAACGGTGGGGTACCACGCCGGTGATCGTGTTCGGCCTGCTGCTCACGGGGTTGGGGCTGTATCTCGGCGGCCAGGTGACGGTGGACAGCGGCTACCTCACCGACGTGCTGCCCTCGATGGTGTCGATGGCGCTCGGCCTGGCCATCGTTCAGGGCCCGGCCACCGAATCCATCATGTCCTCGCTGCCGTTGAACGAGGCGGGCGCGGGGTCGGCGGTCAACGACACCACCCGCGAGATCGGCGGCACCCTCGGCGTCGCCGTCCTCGGCTCGATCGTGGCCTCCTACTACACGACCCGCGTCGAGCCGCTGCTCGACCGCGTGCCGAGCGCCCTGATGAACGAGAACCAGAAAAGCCTGGTCGCGGCCAGCCCCCTCAGCGTGCTGGAACTCCGCAAACGCGAACTCCCCGCGTTCCTCGAATCCCAGCGCGAAAACCTCATCACCGCAATGAAATCCGCCGCCCTCCAGGGCTCCCACGCGGCCTCACTCGTCGCCGCCGGTGCGGTCGTGGTCTGCGCGCTCATCGTCGCCGTCTTCCTCCCCTGGGGCGCCGCCCAAGACGGCGAATCCGTCCTCCTCGGCTGGCGCAAATCAGCCGAATCACCCTGCGACCAGCCGGAATAGGCACCGCGCTTCGGAAAGTAGCGGCCGGTCGCAGTCGACCGCTGCGGCCGGCCGTTAGGCGTGTCAGCCCCACAGACGGTTCTCGACTTCCGCCTCCAGCAGCGCCGCGAACGCTCCCTCCTCAGCCAAAGCCACCTAGTTGCCCGCCGCGCCGGTACGAGTCTTTTCGACATGGCGCATCAGTGCATCGAGAGCTTGGCGCGCACCGTCGCGAAAGCCTTGCGCGGCAACGAGTCCGTCGTCACCGATACCGGCGGACAAGACGGGGAGGCGGGCGCACGCCGTGGTGACTATGTCGGCGCCGACGTAGCCCAGGACGCTGGACAGCGTGGCCGTCGCACCGTCGCCACGGCCTGGTGCGGCGACCGTCAGCCAGGCGGTGGGCTTTTCGTGCAGGTCGGCCGTGCCGACGGTCCAATCGAGGAGGTTCTTCAGGCTGCCGGGGAGTGTGCCCGCGTATTCGGGGGTCGAGATCAAGACGGCGTCGGCCCAGGCCAGGTCGTTTCGCAGGTCGACGACCGCCGGATAAGCCGCGGGATCCGCGCCTGGCACGAAGGCCGGCAGCTCCAGCAAGCCTGTGTAGCAGCGAGTTTCGACACTGTCCGGTGCGATGGCGTGCACGGTACGCAGTGCCGCGGTGTTGGTGGAGCCGTCTCGGGTGCTTCCGGAGATCAACAGAATCCTGGTCACGTGGAGTGCAACCAGCAATGCCGGTGGCTTACTCCGATACCACCGCCGGAAATGCGCCGAGGGCGGGAACGCGGATGCGTTCCCGCCCTCGGCGGTGTGAGGTACGGAGACCTCGGGTGCTGCTTACGCGTCCTCTTCGAGGAGGTTGCGGGTGCGGTTCGGGTCCACCGGGATGCCCGGTCCGGTGTTCGTCGAGACCGTCACCTTCTTGACGTAGCGGCCCTTGGCGGTCGACGGCTTGGCACGCAGGATCTCGTCCAGCGCGGCGCCGTAGTTCTCCACCAGCTTGGCTTCCTCGAAGGAGGCCTTGCCGATCACGAAGTGCAGGTTGGCCTGCTTGTCGACGCGGAAGTTGATCTTGCCGCCCTTGATGTCGTTGACGGCCTTGGTCACATCGGGGGTGACCGTGCCCGTCTTCGGGTTCGGCATCAGACCGCGCGGGCCGAGGACACGCGCGATGCGGCCGACCTTGGCCATCTGGTCCGGGGTGGCGATCGCGGCGTCGAAGTCCAGCCAGCCGCCCTGGATCCGCTCGATCAGATCCTCGGCGCCGACGGCGTCCGCACCGGCGGCCTCGGCCTCGGCGGCCTTGTCGCCGACTGCGAACACGATGACGCGGGCGGTCTTACCGGTGCCGTGCGGCAGGTTGACGGTGCCGCGGACCATCTGGTCGGCCTTGCGGGGGTCGACACCGAGACGAACGGCGACCTCGACGGTCGCGTCGGTCTTGGTGGTCGAGGTCTCCTTCGCCAGGCGCGCGGCGGCCAGCGGCGAGTACAGCTTGGTGCGATCGACCTTCTCGGCCGCGGCGAGATACGCCTTGCTTCGCTTTGCCATGATTCTCTGTCCTTAAAGTCTTTGGGTTCAGAAGTGGTTTCCGGGTCTGGCCGACCCTCCCACCGAGTTAGCGGTCAGTCCGCTGTGCTCGACTGAAGCCTTCGCTTCGCTCAGGCTTCGACGGTGATACCCATCGAGCGCGCGGTGCCCGCGATGATCTTCGCCGCCTGATCCAGGTCGTTGGCGTTGAGATCTTCCATCTTGGTCTTGGCGATCTCACGAACCTGGTCCATGGTCACCGTGGCGACCTTGGTGCGGTGCGGCTCGGCCGAGCCCTTCTGCACACCAGCGGCCTTGAGCAGCAGCCTGGCGGCGGGCGGGGTCTTCAGCTTGAAGTCGAAGGACCGGTCTTCGTAAACGGAGATCTCGACCGGGATGACGTTGCCACGCTGCGACTCGGTCGCGGCGTTGTACGCCTTGCAGAACTCCATGATGTTGACGCCGTGCTGACCGAGGGCGGGACCAACGGGCGGAGCCGGGTTCGCCGCGCCGGCCTGGATCTGCAGCTTGATGATCCCGGCGAGCTTCTTCTTCTTGGGGGGCATCTTTCTTCCTTGGTTTCGGGTCCTTACGGTTGCCGTAAGCCTGTTGCGGGCTCGGCCCGCATCCGGGCACGCGGCCCGGCGCTCGCGAACGAATCCAGCTGACGCTGTTCGGATCCGCGCACGAACCCATACACCTTACCGGGGGGCGTGCCCTTGTCCTTCGGGTGGGGCCGGTTGCCCGGCCTCGCGCCAGCCGGTCGGACGCACTCCGCCCTCGTCCCGGAGGCCGGGGCGAGGGCGGAGGTAGGACTAAATCTTGGCGACCTGCGTGAACGCCAGCTCGACCGGAGTCTCGCGACCGAAGATCGAGACGAGCACCTTGAGCTTCTGCTGCTCGGCATTGACCTCGGAGATGCTGGCGGGCAGCGTCGCGAACGGGCCGTCCATGACGGTGACCGACTCGCCGACCTCGAAGTCGACCTCGATGACCGGCTTGGGGGCCACTTCGGCGGCGCTCTCGGCGCTCGCGGCGGCAGCGGCCGCGGGGGCCTTCTTCTGCTGGGCCGCGGGGACCAGGAACTTCACCACGTCGTCGATGGACAGCGGCGAGGGCCGCGAGGTAGCGCCGACGAACCCGGTGACACCGGGGGTGTTGCGCACCGCGCCCCACGACTCGTCGTTGAGCTCCATGCGGACCAGGATGTAGCCGGGCAGCACCTTGCGGTTGACGTGCTTGCGCTGGCCGTTCTTGATCTCGGTGACCTCTTCGGTCGGCACCTCGACCTGGAAGATGTACTCCTCGAGGTCCAGGTTCTGCACGCGGGTCTCGAGGTTGGCCTTCACCTTGTTCTCGTAACCGGCGTAGGAGTGGATGACGTACCAGTCGCCGGGGGCGCGCCGCAGCGCTGCCTTCATCTCGGCGACGGGGTCGGCCGGCTCGGCATCGATCGGGGCAGCAGGTGCGGATTCCTCGACCACAGCTTCTTCGACGGCCGCGGCGTCTTCCGCCTCGTTGTCGGCGGGCTCCACCACCGCTTCGTCGACCGGGAACTCGTCGTTTGTGTCGTTCTCCGGGGTGCTCACTGGGGCACTCGCTTCCTGTGTCGTCACGTACATCCTCTGCGTGCCGGGCCGGGCGCGGCGGATTACTCCCGCCGGTCCGCCCCCGGGATCGGCTACCGGCGTCGGCGTCGTACTACTAGCCGAACAGCCAGTCGACACCCTTGACGAACGCCAGATCCATCCCGCTGATGAACGCGACCATGAAGACCACGAACACCAGAACAACGCTCGTATAGGTGACCATCTGCTTCCGGTTGGGCCAGATCACCTTGCGCAGTTCCGCGATGACCTCTCGCAGGAACTTGATCAAACGCGAGAACGGATTGCCCGCCCCTGCGCGCTTGGCCTTTCCGGCAGTCTTGTCCTTCTTGGGCGACGTCCGGTCGATCGTCGCGATCGAGCCGGTGTCGGCCGACGTGGAGCCAGAGCGGGTCCGCCGGGCGGACCGCTTTCCGCTCGGCCGACTCACCGCGGCGGTGCCATCGCCTTCGTCGGCCGCATGCGCGCCGTGGCGATCCCGCTCGTCGCTCACGTCGATCCTCTCTCCGTCGCTGGCTTAAGGGCAGGGGCGACAGGACTTGAACCTGCAACCTGCGGTTTTGGAGACCGCTGCTCTGCCAATTGAGCTACGCCCCTTTGGTTGGACGATGGAACTCGTTGTCCAACCACTGTCTGTATTCAGTTGTCACTCTGGTCCACACAACACGCGCGCTGCTTCGGCGGTTGCCGGCTCCCATGGGCAGTCCGTCGGAGATCGTCCTCCGGACCGCCTGGAACCAGCCCCACAGAGCAGCGCGCAGCGGCTGGTGACCCCAGAGACCTGAGTGTACGTTACCGCCTAGGCCAATAGCCAATCAGGGTCGATCGACCAGGTCAGGCCAGCTGCACGGTCGCGGTCGCGCGGCCGAAGATCTTCTTGCCCGCCGACTTCGCCACGATGGCGACGACCGCGGTCCGCGTCTCCGGATCCACGGACTTCACCTTACCCGTGTACTCGATTTCGGCCGCCTCGTCGGAACCGACGTAGACCGGGCTGGTGAAGCGGACGTTGTACTCCTTGACCGCGCCGGGATCGCCGAGCCAGGAGGTGACGAAACCGCCGCCGAGGCCCATCGTGAGCATGCCGTGCGCGACCACATTGTCCAGGCCGACGAGCTTGACGACGTCGTCGCTCCAGTGGATCGGGTTGGCGTCGCCAGAGACGCCCGCATAGTTGACCAGATCGCCGCGGGTGAGGCGGACGACGCGTGGCGGCAATTCGTCGCCGACGGAGACGTCCTCGAAATTGATCGCGTGCTTGCTCGGCGCGACCTCCGGGATGACGGTGATCGGGTCGGACGACTCGCTCTGCGCGCCGGTGCGCGGGTGGTGGTCCGGCGCCTCCTCGCCGATGCCGTGCATGAGCACATTGCGGACGGCGTCGGTGAGGTTGGGGTCGATGTCGGCGCCGCTGCGGCCGACGAGCGTGGTGTAGGTGGTGAGCACCAGCTCGTCGTTCTGCGCGGTGACGATGTTCTTGGTGACGATGATGTCGCCACCGAAGGCCTGCCGGAAGGAGTGCAGGTAGACGTCGCAGGTCAACTGGTCGCCGACGCGGATGGGCCGGTGGAATTCCAGGATCTGGTCGGTCTGCATGATCTGGCTCAGGTCGTAACCCGTGACGATCTGCTCGAAAAGCTTGCGCTGGGCCAGGATGCCGACCAGCGAGATGAAGGTGAGGGGCGCAAGCAGACCGTCGTAGCCGTATTCGGCGGCGACGTCCTCGTCCCAGTGCACCGGGTGGTAGTCCTGCACGGCGCGGGCATATTCGCGGACCTTTTCGCGGCCGACCTCGTAGTAGTCGTCGACGCGATAGTGATGACCGACCATTGCCGCGGCGTGGGCGGCGGGATCGAGATCCGCCTCGCTCGCCAGGACCGCTTCTTCTGTACCGGTGTTGATTGTCACGGGAGGACTGTACCTATCTGACCCCGAACCCCGGGGTCGACGAAGCGTTCACCGCCGCAACCAACCCGTACAAAGCGCTCAGGGCCGGACATGAGTCCGGCCCTGCACAGCTTCACGGTTCCGAGATCCCGGGATCAGCGTCCCGGTTGCCCTTCACGCGGCAGTATCACGCGTGGTGGGATCAGCGGGATTCGCGGTGCGCCCGGTGCGTGCCGCAGTTCGGGCAGAACTTCTTCAGCTCCAGCCGGTCCGGGTCGTTGCGCCGGTTCTTCTTGGTGATGTAGTTGCGGTGCTTGCACTGCTCGCAGGCCAAGGTGATCTTTGGCCGGACATCGGTGGACTTCGCGGCCACGACTTTCCTTCTTTCCGGTACCTGATGGGCGTAATCGGTTTTGGTAGCGATGGCCGGACTTGAACCGGCGACACAACGATTATGAGTCGTTTGCTCTACCGACTGAGCTACACCGCCACGGCGTCGCATTGCAGTGGTGCGCGCCCAGCCCCACGACCATGGGTGCGATGCCGAGTCGGTCACCACCGGCAATCCGGCGAGCCCCCTAACGGAATCGAACCGTTGACCTTTTCCTTACCATGGAAACGCTCTGCCGACTGAGCTAAGGGGGCATGACTACTTTCGCACCGTGGTCCAACTTCTCGACCCCGGAGCGGCGAAGTCTTGAACGAGATTACACACCCAACGCTCACAGTTCCAAACCGCGAGGTCAGAGTCGATTTTTCAACGCGAAAAACAGCCCCGAAATCGCGTGCTGAGACCGTGGTCCACACAAGAGGCCGAACTGAGCAAAAACGGGCCCAGCGATGGTCGCCACACGCTCCACGAACCGGGCGAGCAGCGGAGCGCGATCCTGACCGCCCGTAGACCTACTACCGACGTCAGCACCGTCGAGCCGATGGCCGGACACCACAAGAGGCACCGACGAAGCCGAACCCCGAGCCAACAGCCAGCCAAGACCCCACGGCGCCCGGAAACAGGGTCATCATGCGAGAAAGCACCGAAGATCACACCGCAAAGCCCGGATCCCGAAATCCCGACGCCGATTGGACGATCTCGACAGGTCTGCCGCCGCACATGGGTCGCGGATCCACCGGTTCATCCGCGATCGACGCGGAGCGAGCGCGAGTCGTCCGCACCTGGCCCGCCACGCGACCCGCTCCGAACACGAAACGCGCCTCAGATGCGCTCGACGACCGGACCCGACTTCGTCGAACTCTTCCCAGACACCGGCCCGCGGATTTGATCGGCAGGACGAGCAAGCCACAGCCCTCGACGCCGCCGGCTGACCGTTTGGCCGACCCCCTCGCGAGGTCGACCCTTTCGGATCCACCTCGAAACGCGAGCAAACCCCCACCGCCACATCCCCATAAAACGCACCCACTGCAAGGGGGGTCCGGGGGGCGAAGCCCCGCCGGGCGGGGCGTGGGGGTTGCACCCCCACAAGGAAATACGAAGCGAGCCCCACATGCGCTTTCTGCATGTAGGGCTCGCTTCGTAGCGGAGTGGCAGGTGTAGGATTCGAACCTACGTAGGCTTTCACCGACAGATTTACAGTCTGCTCCCATTGGCCGCTCGGGCAACCTGCCTTACGTGCGCTTTCTCGGCGCGCAGAGCAGAATACAACGAACCCCGGTGTCGAATGCAAACCGGCTGGCCAACGGCCCTGCGGCGGGACTACGGTCATGCGGCCGGGTAGAACTACGATGACCGGTTGCACCCGGTGTACGTGAGCCCGTCGGACCGTCAGGAACAGGAGCGCAGTGTGGCCGATTCGTCTTTCGATGTCGTCAGCAAGGTCGAGCGGCAGGAGGTCGACAACGCTCTGCATCAGGCGGAGAAGGAGCTGAACACTCGCTACGACTTCCGCGGCACCGGCGCGAAGATCGAGTGGTCCGGTGAGGAATCGATCGTGCTGACGGCGGAGGCCGAGGAGCGGGTGAAGGCCGCGCTCGAGGTGTTCAAGGAGAAGCTGATCCGGCGGGATATCTCGCTGAAGGCGTTCGACGCGGGTGAGCCGGTGCCGTCCGGCAAGACGTACAAGATCACCGGCAGCCTGGTGCAGGGCATCGATGCCGAGAAGGCGAAGAAGATCTCGAAGAAGATCCGCGACGAGGGCCCGAAGGGCGTGAAGGCGCAGATTCAGGGCGACGAGCTACGGGTGAGCAGCAAGAAGCGCGACGATCTGCAGGCCGTGATCGCGCTGCTGAAGGGCGAGGATTTCGGTATCGCGCTGCAGTTCGTCAACTACCGATAGAGGTTGCGCCGCAACGCCTTTCGTTGCGGCCTAGCGCAATTCGAACCGAGCGACAATTCGAACCGAGCGCACTTCGAACGAGCCCGCCCGCCCTCCGGTGGGCTCGCACGCATCGATCGGTGGTCCGCACCGCTCAGTAGTTCCGCGGACCGCCCGCCATCTCCTCGAGCCGGGCGATGCGCTCGGCCATCGGCGGGTGCGTGGAGAACCACCGAGCGGCCCGCTCGCCCGCACGGAACGGGTTGGCGATCATCAGGTGCGACTGGGCGGTCAGCTGCGGCTCAGCGGGCAGCGGAGCGGCCTGTACGCCGCGTTCCAGTTTGCGCAGCGCCGAAGCGAGCGCCAGTGGGTCGCCGGTGAGTTCGGCGCCGGACTGGTCGGCCTGGTACTCGCGGGAGCGCGAGACGGCCAGCTTGATCAGGGTGGCCGCGATCGGCCCGAGCAGCGAGACCAGCAACACACCGAGCATGTTGGGACCGCCGTTGCCGCGACCGCCGAAGGCCGACGCGAAGAAGGCCAGGTTGGCCAGGCCGGAGATGACCGCGGCCAGCGCGCCCGCGATGGACGAGATCAGGATGTCGCGGTTGTAGACGTGTGAGAGCTCGTGGCCGAGCACCGCGCGCAGCTCACGCTCGTCCAGGATCTGCAGGATGCCGCTGGTGCAGCAGACCGCGGCATGCCGCGGGTTGCGGCCGGTGGCGAAGGCGTTCGGCGCATTCGTGGGACTGATGTAGAGCCTCGGCATGGGCTGTCTGGCGGTGGTCGCCAGTTCCCGCACGATCCGATAGATGACCGGCGCCTCCAGCTCGGTGACCGGTTGCGCGTGCATCGCCTTCAGCGCGAGCTTGTCGCTGTTGAAGTAGGCCCAGGCATTCATGCCAACGGCCAGCAGGATGGCGATGACCAGGATCGTGGGGCTGCGGAACATCGCCCCGATGAACACGATGATGGTCGAGAGCCCGACCATCAGACCGAATGTCTTCAACCCGTTCGCATACCCGTGCCCGTGCATACGTCTCCTTGCCCACTCCCCCGTCCGTCGAGTTCGTTATGCGAGATCAACGATTGGTTCCCGGGGAAAGTTCCTGGTAGCTCGCTGTGATCGCCGACTCCGACCAGCTCCCGGACTCGGCGCAGCACCATCGCCGACGCCACCATCCACACCCTGCCGACCACCCCCGGAGCAAGCCCGACGAACGACCGTTCACGGCCCCAGCGAGCCAAAAACCGCCACCATCCACACCCTCCCGACCACCCCCGGAGCGAGCCCGACAAGCGACCGTTCGCGGGACGCCAGCCCGCCAAAAAACGCCACCATCCACACCCTCCCGACCACCCCCGGAGCGAGCCCGACGAGCGACCGTTCGCGGCCGTCTCGCTTCCCAGCGGTCGAAGCGCATGCGACGCAGTCGCGAGTCTCGACCGCTGGGAAGCGAGACACAAAGGCCGCGAACACGCGCGCGCCAGCGCGCCAAAAATTCAGCCCACGCGTTCGATGGTGTAGCGGACCAGCTGTTCGAGGGCGTCGTTGGCCGGGCCCGCCGGCAGCGCGGACAGCTCGGCGTGCGCCAGATCGGCGTAGCCCTGCAGCTTCTCCTTGGCGAGCACCATGCCGCGGGAGCGGGCGAGCAGTTCCAGCGCCTCGGCGACCTCGTCGTCGGTTTCCAGCGGACGGGCCAGCAGCGTGCGCAGCCGGTCGCCCTCGGCGCCCTCGTCGCGCAGCGCGTACAGCACCGGCAGGGTGTGCACGCCTTCGCGCAGATCGGTGCCAGGGGTCTTGCCGGACTGTTCGGAGGCCGAGGAGATGTCGATGATGTCGTCGGAGATCTGGAAGGCGGTGCCGACCGCGTCGCCGAGGCGGGCCAGCCGCTCGATGTGCTCGGGGTGTGCGCCGGAGAAGGTGCCGCCGAAACGTCCGGCCGCGGCGATCAGCGAGCCGGTCTTCTCCCACACGACCCGCAGGTAGTGCTCGACCGGGTCCTGCGATTCGCGAGCGCCGACGGTCTCGCGCATCTGACCGGTGACCAGTTCGGCGAAGGTCTCGGCGATGATGCGGACCGCGTCGGGGCCGAGCGTGGAGGTGAGCCGGGAGGCGTGCGCGAACAGGTAGTCGCCCGCCAGGATCGCGACGTTGTTGCCCCAGCGCGAGTTCACGCTCGGCGCGCCGCGGCGCATCGGGGCCTCGTCCATCACGTCGTCGTGGTACAGCGTCGCCAAGTGCACGAGCTCGACCACGGTGCCCGCGGTGATCAGGTCCGGATCGGCGGGGCGCGGCCCGAGCTGGCCGGTGAGGATGGTGAACAGCGGACGGAACCGCTTGCCGCCCGCCCGTGCCAGATGCAGGGCGGCGTCCTGCAGGAAGTCCTCGCCGTCGGAGAGTTCGGCGATCAGGAGTTTTTCGACCTCTTCCAGGCCGTTGCGCACGCTCGCCGCGAGCTCGGGGTCACCGAGTTCGACCCCGGCGACCACCGTGCTCTGATCACTAACAGCCGATGTGCTCATCTCATCTCCCAGCGCCGCGTCCGACCCCACGGTAGAGAACCTAGCGTGTTCGGCCCGCGGGGCCCATGAACACCGTCACTATGCGGTGTATCAGACACTTTTCCATACCTCGGCGAGGCCGGATCGGCCGACCCGGCGAGCGGTGCGCCGTCGACACCGATCCGGCTGTCCTGCAAGTATTGAGCGCATGGGTGCACCGGATGTCACAGCCGAGGACCACAGGGGAAACCCGCTGCCCGATCGCGTCGAGGTGCTCGTCGTCGGCGCAGGTCCGGCCGGTTCCGCCGCGGCCGCCTGGGCCGCGCGCGCAGGCCGCGACGTACTTCTCACCGACGCTGCGGTTTTCCCGAGGGACAAGACCTGCGGCGACGGCCTGACGCCGCGGGCGACCAAGGAGCTGGAGCACCTCGGGCTCGGCGAGTGGCTGCGCGCGCACACGGTCAATCACGGCCTGCGCATGACCGGCTTCGGCAGGGAAGACCTGCTCAACTGGCCGGGCGGTTCGTTCCCCAGCTACGGAAGCGCTGTCGCGCGAACCGAACTCGACGACAAGCTGCGCGAGACCGCGGTGAAGTCCGGCGCCAGGATGCTGGAAGGCACGAAAGTGGTGAACGTCACCCGCGCGGGCGACCGGGTCACCGGTGTGACGGTGCAGACGGCGGAGGGCTCGCGCGAGATCGCCTGCGACATCTTGGTGGTCGCCGACGGCGTGCGTTCTCCCGTCGGCAAACTGCTCGGCCGCACCTGGCACCGCCGCTTCGCCTACGGCACCGCGGCGCGCGCCTACATCAAGTCCGGCCGCAGCGAGGACCAGTGGATCACCTCGCATCTCGAATTGCGCGATGCCGACGGCCAGTTGGTGCCCGGCTACGGCTGGGTGTTCCCGCTGGGCAACGGCGAGGTCAACATCGGCGTCGGCTCGCTGGCCACCGAGAAGCGGCCCTCGCACATCGCGCTGAAACCGCTGCTGCGCCACTACGCCTCGCAGCGTTACCAGGAGTGGCAGTTCGAGGGCGAGCTGCGCGCGGTGGCTTCGGCGCTGCTGCCGATGGGCGGCGCGGTGTCGAATGTGGCGGGCCGCAACTGGGTGCTGATCGGCGACGCCGCGGGCTGCGTGAACCCGCTCAACGGCGAGGGCATCGACTACGGCCTCGAGGGCGGGCACATGCTCGCCGATCTGCTGGACGCGCCCGATCTCACCGGGCTCTGGCCGGATCTGCTGCGCGCCCGCTACGGCCGCACCTTCTCGGCGGCGCGCCGGATCGCGGGCCTGGCCACCCATCCGCGCATGGTGCCCACCGGGGGTCCGCCGATGATGCGCTCGAAGTATTTGCAGCGCACCGCGGTCCGCATCATGGGCAACCTGGTCACCGACGAGGATCTGGACATCACCGCGCGCGCTTGGCGGCTCGCGGGCCGGGCGTCCATGCGCTACGACGACCTGCCTCCTTTCACCTGAGCACCGGCATGGGCGAAGCACGCGGATTGCCCGCGCTCTCTCTGCTTCCGCACCTGCGCAAGGCGCGCGACCTCGCGGATCAGCACTACGCCGATCCGCTGAATCTCGACGAATTGGCCGCCGCCGCAGGCATTTCCAAATATCACTTCCTGCGCGCCTTCGCCGCCGTGTACGGCGTGACCCCGGCCGCGTATCTGGCCGAGCGCCGCATCGAGCGCGCTCAGGATCTGCTGCGCGCCACCAACCTGACGGTCACCGAGGTCTGCATGCTGGTGGGCTACACCAGCCTCGGCTCGTTCAGCTCGAAGTTCCGTCAGCTCGTCGGCGTCACTCCGTCGGAGTACCAGGCGAAGTTCGCCGACGGCGCGCCGCGCATTCCCGGTTGCTACGTCTTCATGCACGGCCTGTCCGACCGCAAGCGCCACTGACGACACCGCAATTTCGGAGAAGCCTCCGGGCCCGTCGCGCTCATAGCCTGGGGGCATGACGACGATTACGAATATTTCCCTGGTCACCGTGTACGTCACCGATCAGGACGAGGCCAAGCGGTGGTACATCGACAAGCTGGGGTTCGTGGAGACCGGCGACGTCACCATGGGCGAGAACGGCTTCCGCTGGGTGACCGTCGCACACCCGGATCACCGGGAGCTGGAGGTCACGCTGATGATTCCCGGCCCGCCGCTCGACGAGCAGATGGCCGAGGCGGTCCGGCGCGCGCTGGCCAACGGCACGCACGGCGCGTTGGGCCTGCGGACGGAGAACTGTCAGAAGACCTTCGAGGAGCTCTCCGCCAAGGGTGTCGAGTTCGTCCAACCGCCCGCCGAGCGGCCGTACGGCACCGAGGCGATCATCCGGGACAACTCGGGAAACTGGCTGGTGCTCGTGGAGAACAAGGAATTCGATCCGCAGGATTTCGCCGCGCAGTGACGAGCCGCACGGACGGAATCGGGCGCCCCGCGCGGGGGCGCCCGATTCGGCGGATTGGGTCAGGCGGTCGCCTGTGCGCCGAACCACTCCTCGAAGAATTTGCGCTCGCTGTTGAGCACCCGGTGGAACAGTTGCTCGGCGAGCGGCTCGATGGCCCCGCCGACCAGCGTCACCTTCACCTCGACGGAGCCAACGACCTCGATCTCGCAGCCTTCGGCGGTGGGGCGCAGTTCGTAGGCGCCCGACATCGCGGTGGTGATGCCCGTGGTGGTGGCCTGGAAGGCGCCCTTGGCGACCTCACCGTCCAGCGCCTGCCAGTCGTCGGTGCGCGAGAGCACCAGTTCGTTCTTGAGGACCTTCCTGACGATGCCGGGAATCTTGTCCTGGCGAGCCTTTTCGGTCATATGAATGCGGACGGTGCCTGCGCCGCCCGGATGCGACAGCTCGAGGGTCGCGGTCTCGGCCCCCGCGAATCGGGAGCGCCAGACGTCGTCGGTGGTGAGTGCCCGGTGAAGATCTTCGACCGGGACGGTGTAGGGCACGGTGAAGCTGAATTTTCGGGACATGGGCGCACACGCTAGCCGAGTCCATCGGTAGCCTGTTGCGGTGTCGGAAACCACCCAGTCCGTAAGGCGGACGATCCGCCTGCGGCGGGCGAGAATCGGCGTCCTCACCGCCGCGACGGTCGTCAGCGTGCTCATGGCGTTGCTGGTGCTCGCGGCCTGGCGCAACGACTATCTGATCAGTTCCGACCGGGGCGTGACCACCGGCGAGGTGCTCTCGGCGGGCAGGCTGCGTTCGGCGGTCATCTACGTCACGCCCGATGGCGAGACGCACAATCCGAAGGTCGGCGTGCTGTATCCGACCAATCTCACCGCGGGCGAGCGCATCAATGTCGAGTACAGCCGCAGCGATCCCGATCTGGTGCGGGTGGCGGGCCGCGACGTGCGGGTCGCGATCCAGCCCGCGCTCTCGGTGATCGTGGTGGTGTGGGCGCTCGCCCTGCCCGCGCTGTGGCTGATCGCCCGCGCGGGCAGGCGCGATCCGAAGGAACGGGCTACTGCGCCCACGGCGGGCTGAGCTTGCTGCCGTCGGCCATGGTGGCCTGAAAGCCCGCGGCGATCGCGATGTGCGCCACGGCCGGTTCGTCGCCCGGATTACCGACCGCGATCGGCGCGCCCGCGGGCACGATGGCGACATCGCCCGCGGTGAGCCGCTGACCGCTGATCTCCAGTACTCCGGAGAGCACCATGAAGATCTCGTCGCGGTCCAATACGTGCGACGCGTCGCTCTCGCGGCGCGGTGGGACGGTGAGACGCCAGGTACAAACGTCCGCCGAGCCGCGGCTCGGGGCCGCCATCGCGCTGAACTCGACGCCGTGAAGCTCGAAGCGCGGGGCTTCGGCAGCCTTGATGACGTGCATGACACTCCAGACAAATAGACAAGCCAACTTGATCAAGTCGGCTTGTCTATCATGACGAGATGGCATCCACACCGCAAGACCCGGATCTGGGCATCCTGCTCAGCCTGGCCTACGAACAGTTCGTCATCGAATTGCGAGCGACCTTGGCGGAGCAGGGTTTCGACGACGCAGGCCGCTCCGACGGCTATGTCTTCCGCTGCCTGACCAAACGGCCGATGCATGTCAGCGAGCTGGCCGAACGGCTCGCGATCAGCAAGCAGGGCGCCGCGCAGATCGTCGACGACATGCAGCAGCGCGGCTATGTGGAACGTCGGCCGGATCCGGCCGACGGCCGCGCCAAACTGCTCTACCTCACCGAACGCGGCAACGCCGCGCTCGCCGCGGCCCGGCGATTCCACCGGCACCGGGAGCAGCGCCTCGTGCGCGAATTCGGCGCCGACGCGGTGAACACGCTGCGTGCGGTGCTCGGCGCGGTCGCCACTGAGGAGCGGCTGGTCGATCCGCAGCCGCGGGCGATGCACGTCTGAGCGCAGGCCGCACTGTCTGCGACAGCGCGAGGAGTTCGCCGGAACTTTCCGCGCGCTTCATGTCCGCGTGGCTGCGGCGCGCGCTGCGCGGGTCACGCTGAAGGTGTGCGCGTAGCCATCGTTTCGGAGTCCTTCCTGCCGAACATGAACGGCGTCGTCAACTCGGTGCTCCGGGTACTCGATCATCTGGACCAGCACGGACACGAGGCGCTGGTGATCGCGCCCGACACACCGCGCGGACTGCCCGCCGCCGCACGTGCGCACGGTCGCGTCGCGGTGCACCGGGTGCCCGCGGTGATGGTGCCCAAGGTCAGCTCGCTGCCGGTCGGGTTGCCGCAGCCCGGAATTACCGCCGCGATCGCCGAATTCGACGCCGACGTGGTGCATCTGGCCTCCCCGTTCCTGCTCGGCGCGGGCGGGCTCGGCGCGGCGCTGCGGCTGGATCTGCCGACGGTCGCGGTGTATCAGACCGATGTGGCCGGCTTCGCCAAGAGCTACGGGCTCGGGCTGACCAGCCGCGCGGCGTGGGCCTGGACCAAGCGCATCCACGAGGGCGCGACCCGCACGCTGGCGCCCTCCCGCGCGGCCGCCGAAGACCTGATCGGACATGGCATTCCGCGGGTGCACCGGTGGGGCCGCGGCGTGGACATCGCCCGGTTCACCCCCTCGGCCCACCGCGCGGACCTGCGCGAAAGCTGGCTCGGCGGGCACGATCGGCTGGTGGTCGGATTCGTGGGGCGGCTTGCCCCCGAGAAGCACGTCGAGCGACTTGCTGTGCTTGCGGACGACCCGGGCATCCAGCTGGTGATCGTGGGCGACGGCCCGCAACGAGACCGGCTGGCCCGGCTCATGCCCGGCGCGGTGTTCACCGGCGAGCTGGGCGGCGACGAACTCGCGCAGGCGTACGCGAGCCTGGATGTGATGGTGCACGCGGGCGAGCACGAGACGTTCTGCCAGGGCGTGCAGGAGGCGCTGGCCTCCGGCGTCCCGGTCATCGGGCCCGACGCGGGCGGGCCGCGCGATCTCATCGCGCACTGCCGCAACGGATATCTGCTTCCGGTCGACCGTTTCACCGAACTGCTGCCGAGTGCGGTGGCCGCGCTGCGCGACCCGGCGCTGCGTACCCGTTTCGCCAACGCCGCGCGCAAGTCCGTGCTGCACCGAACCTGGCCGGCCGTGTGCAACGAACTGATGGCGCACTACGCCGACGTCACCGGCCGGGACTTCCGCCTTTCGAATACGGCATGAGCCCGATCGTCCGTGCCGAATATCGGCACTGTGATCGGTCACACGCGGGTCCGTAAGAGGCGGTCCCTTAAGGTCGTTGACGTGGCGAATACGCATGCAGGTCGAGCCTCCCTGGACAAGCGGCCGGGCGAGGTCGCAGCAATGTTCGACGGGGTCGCGAGGCGCTACGACCTCACCAACACCGTCATCTCCGCGGGCCAGGACCGCTATTGGCGCTGGGCGACCCGTAAGGCGCTCGGGCTGCGGCCCGGCGAGCGGGTGCTGGACCTGGCGGCGGGCACCGGCGTCTCCACCCTGGAATTCGGCAAGTCGGGCGCCTGGTGCGTGGCGGCCGACTTCTCCCAAGGCATGCTCGCGGCGGGCCGGTTCCGCGGCGTGCCGATGGTCGCGGGTGATGCCATGGCGCTGCCCTTCGCCGACGATTCCTTCGATGCGGTGACCATCTCCTACGGCCTGCGCAACGTCGCGGATCCCGATCTGGCGCTGCGCGAGATGCTGCGGGTCACCAAGCCGGGCGGCAGGCTCGTGGTCGCCGAATTCTCGACGCCGATCCTGCCGGTGTTCCGCACCCTGTACATGGAGTACCTGATGAAGGCGCTCCCGCAGGTGGCGCGGGCGGTCAGCAGCAACCCCGACGCGTACGTGTACCTGGCGGAATCGGTCCGTGCCTGGCCGAACCAGCGGCAGCTGGCCATGCGGATCGCCAAGGCGGGATGGTCGTCGGTCAAATGGCGCAATCTCAGCGGCGGGGTCGTTGCGCTGCACCGGGGCTACAAACTCGGCTGAGCCCGGATTCGCACGGGGGCGGCCGTGTCGAACCGGCCGCCCTTTCGGTATTCATACGGCGGTCGAAACCGCCGAGCAACCGCGCTGAGCTGCAATGATGTGACCGGAAACACAGCTCACAGCCGGGCTTGGGGGCTGTGAGGATAATTGTCACCTGGCGATAACGTTGGGTAAATCCGGCGCAATCGGCGTTCCGCATGATCGGTGGCATGTCGGACGCAGCCAGTAGCCCCGCGCCGGGCACCGCCAGAACGGCGTGCTCGTACTGCGGCGTGGGTTGCGGCATCACGGTCGAGACCAAGGCCGGCGCCGAGGGCGCGCCGGTGATCGCCAAGGTCAGCGGCGACAAACTGCATCCAGCGAACGCGGGCAGGCTCTGCACCAAGGGCGCCACCCATGCGGACCTGATGCGCACGCCGGGCCGGATGACCACCGCCTACCGGCGGCCCGAGCGCGGGCAGGAGCCGACGCCGATCGCCGTCGACGCCGCCGTGCGCGAGGCGGCCGATCGGCTGCGCGCGATCCTGGACGAGCACGGGCCCGACGCCGTCGCGCTGTACGTCTCCGGGCAGATGTCGCTCGAGGCGCAGTACCTGGCCACCAAGCTGGCCAAGGGCTACCTGCGGACCGTGCACCTCGAGGCCAACTCGCGGCTGTGCATGGCCAGCGCGGGCACCGGCTACAAACAGTCGCTCGGCGCCGACGGCCCGCCCGGCTCCTACGACGATTTCGAGCACGCCGATCTGTTCTTCGCCATCGGCGCGAACATGGCCGACTGCCACCCGATCCTCTTCCTGCGCATGGCCGATCGGCTGAAGGCGGGCGCGAAGCTGATCGTCGCCGACCCGCGCCGCACCGACACCGCCGCGCGCGCCGACCTGTTCCTCCAGCTGCGCCCCGGCACCGACCTCGCGCTGCTCAACGGCCTGCTGCACCTGCTCGTCGCCAACGGCGACATCGACAAGGAGTTCATCGCCGAGCACACCGAGGGCTGGGACGCGATGCCCGAGTTCCTCGCCGACTACCCACCCGCCAGGGTCGCCGAGATCACCGGACTCGCCGAAGAGGACATCCGCACCGCGGCGCGCTGGATCGGCGAGGCGGGCGAGTGGATGACGCTGTGGACGATGGGACTCAACCAGTCGACCCACGGCACCTGGAACACCAACGCGATCTGCAACCTGCACCTGGCCACCGGCGCCATCTCCCGTCCCGGCAGCGGGCCCTTCTCGCTGACCGGGCAGCCGAACGCCATGGGCGGGCGCGAGATGGGCTACATGGGCCCGGGCCTCCCCGGTCAGCGCTCGCTGCTCTCGCCCGCGGACCGCAGCTTCGTGGAGACCGCGTGGGGCGTGCAGCCCGGCACGATTCGCACCGAGGCGGGGCCGGGCACCATCGAGATGTTCCGCGGCATGGCCGAGGGCGAGATCAAGGCGGCGTGGATCATCTGCACCAATCCGGTGGCCTCCGTGGCCAACCGGAAGACGGTGATCGCGGGCCTCGAAGCCGCCGAGCTGGTGATCGCGCAGGACTCCTACACCGAGACCGCCACCAACTCCTACGCCGACCTGCTGCTGCCCGCCACGCTCTGGGCCGAGGCCGACGCGGTGATGGTGAACTCCGAACGCAATGTCACCCTGTTGCAGCGCTCGGTGGATCCGGTCGGCGATGCGCGGCCGGACTGGCTGCTGATCGCCCAGGTGGCCACGGCCATGGGCTTCCCCGGTTTCGAATACGCCTCGAGCGCGGAGGTTTTCGCCGAGATCCAGGGCTTCGCCAATCCGGCGACGGGCTACGACCTGCGCGGCATGAGCTACGACGCGCTGCGCGAGGGCCCGATGCAGTGGCCGTGCGCCGAGCCGGGCAAACGCCGCAACCCGATCCGCTACCTGAACGACGGCGTCAGCCAGGATCTGTTCGTCGACGACGAGGGCCGCCGCCCGCGCCTCGCCTTCGCCACCGCGAGCCGTCGCGCGATGTTCTGGCCGCGCCCACACCTGGCGCCGGAGGAGATGCCCGACGACGACTACCCGTTCGTGCTGAACACCGGCCGCCTGCAACACCAGTGGCACACCATGACCAAGACCGGCAAGATCGCCAAGCTCACCAAGCTGACCGGGCAGCCGTTCCTCGAGGTGCATCCGGAGGACGCCGAGCGGCTCGGTGTGCGCGCCGGTGATCAGCTCGAAATCGCTTCCCGCCGTGGCAGGGCCGTGCTGCCGGTGCAGATCAGCGACCGGGTGCGCCCGGGCGACTGCTTCGCGCCATTCCATTGGAACGACGAACAGGGTGAGTATCTGACCATCAACGCCGTCACCAACGATGCCGTCGATCCGGCGTCGCTGCAGCCCGAGTTCAAGCAGTGCGCCGTCTCGCTGCGCCGCGTCGCGCCGATGAAGCAGGCCGAAACACCGGTCGCGGAGCCGGTTTCCGCGCCGCAGGCGGGCGCGCATCCGCTCGCGGTGATGCTCGGACTTGACAGCGGCGTTGCGCCGACGCTCACCGATACCGAGCAGATCTACCTCAGCGGGTACCTGGCCGCGCTGCACTCGCTGCCGGTGGTCGGCCAGCCGGTGCTGCCGGAGACCGCGCCGCTGTCCACCCGCAGCAGGCTCTGGATCGACGGCCTGCTCGCGGGCATGTACTCGCGTGGCGCGCTGACGGCCGAAACCCCGGCCCCCGCCGCGCAGGACCGGGCGGTCACGGTGCTGTGGGCCTCGCAGACCGGCAATGCCGAGGAGTTCGCCGCCGCGGCGGCCGAGCGGCTGGCCGAGTCCGGCTTCACGCCACGGCTGTTCGAGATGGACTCGTTCGATCCGAGCGCGCTGACCGGTGACGCCCTGTTCATCAGCAGCACCTTCGGCGACGGCGGTCCGCCGGACAACGGCACGGATTTCTGGGCCGGGCTCACCGACAGCGCGACCCGGCTGACCGGCCTGCGCTACGCCGTCCTCGCGCTCGGCGACTCCTCCTACGACGACTTCTGCGGGCACGGCCGCAAGCTGGACGAGAAGCTGGCCGAACGCGGCGCCGTCCGGCTGCTGCCACGGGTGGACTGCGAACCCGACTACGACGAGCCCGCGGCACGGTGGCTGGACGCGGTGCTCGGCGTGTTCGGCGGCGGGGACGACAACGGCGGCGGCGGGAACGACGGCGGCCCCGACGACGGC